>NZ_JBFAAJ010000050.1:0-31609 GCF_040639695.1 Amycolatopsis sp. NPDC023774 | reverse complement strand
GGCCGAGAGTCCCCGGCCTCAGCTCACGATGTGCGTACATACACGGGCCGACACCTGCTGGCAGCTCCTGGCACACCGCGAAAAGTCCGCACACGATCGCGGGTGAGCGCGTTCTGGAGCCGGAAGTCGCCGAAGACGGTGGGCATGTGGCGGAGGTCGTGCCGTGCTCCCACGAACCGTTCGGTGGCCCGCCGGTAGCGCACGAGGTCGGGGTTGAGTAGCAGCGGTACAGCCTTAGCGCTAAGCCTCAGGGTCCGCTGGTCACCTGCCTGGCGCTACGGTTCCGCCGTGCCGCTGGAGTTCTTGACCGATGAGCAAGCCGGCAAGACCCGGTCGCGCAGTCGGTCGAGGGCGACGTCCTTGCGTGGCCGGCGGGTGAAGATCACACCGAACACCTTCTGCACGTCGTTCGCGGCGGCGGGGCGGGCAGGGTCTTGGCGACCTTGCCGGCGTCGATCCGGTCCACCGGGTTCGCCTCGAGGACTTCATGGCGCACCGCCCACTTGCAGAATGATGCGACGCTGACGGCTTGGCCGCGCTGCGGACCGAATGGCAGCTGCCCCCGCCCGTCGACAGCAACGGCGCCTGGCGCGTACTGGTCCGCGGGTTGCCGCTGGTGCCTCACCACACCACCGGCACCGCCAGCGGGCCGTAGGTCAGGAACGACGGGCTGTACCGCAGCTGCTCCGCCGGCACCGCCAACCGCAGGCGCTGAGGCGGTCGAACAAGATCGGCAGAGCCACGTTCGCTTCCAGCCGGGCCAGCGGCGCACCGAGGCAGAAGTGCGGCCCGTGGCCGAAGGCGAGATGGCCGCGCTGCGTGCGGGTGAGGTCGAACCGGGCCGCGTCCGGGCCGTGGCGCTGAGGGTCCGTGCCGGCGCCGCCGAGGCACAGCAGCAGCGCGTCACCGGCGGCGATCGGGGTTCCCGCGACGGTGGTGTCGGCCAGGGCGTAGCGGAAGAGCGAGCCGTAGACCGGCGGGGTGAGCCGCAGCGTTTCCTCGACCACGTCGTGCCACCGTCGGCCGCGCACCGCGAGGTCGAGCTGGGCGGGGTCGGCCAGCAGGTGCACGATTGCGTGGCCGAGCAGGTGCACCGTGGTTTCGTGGCCGGCGATGAGCATGAGGAACAGGCTGTCGACGAGCTCCCGGTCGTCGAGCCGTTCTTCGGTGGTGCCGCGGACCATCGCCGAGGCGAGGTCGTCCTCGGGGTGCTCGCGTTTGCGCTGGATCAGGGTGCCCAGGTAGCCAACCAGCTCGGTGGCGGCGCGGTGGTTGTCCTCGGGCGTGCTTTGGTGGGAGAACAACGCCTGCGTCCACGTGCGCAGCCGCGGGCGCTCGGGCTCGGGAATGCCGAACAGCTCGCAGATCACGACCATCGGCAGCTGCTCGGCGAACGCGGCGATCAGGTCCACGGTCCCGGTCCGCGCCGCGATGTCCGCCACGAGCTGCTCCACGACCTCCTCGATCCGCGGCCGCAGCGCCTCGACCCGGCCGGGCGTGAAGTCGCGTGACACGAGGGCACGCAGCCGCCGGTGCTCGGCGCCGTCGCGCATCAGCATGTGCTCGCCGTAGACCAGCGGCAGGAACGGCCAGCCCTCGGGCACCTCGCCGTCGCGCAGCGCGCGCCAGTGCGACGAGTGCTTGCCGAACCGTGAATCGTCACCGGAAAGCACTTCCTGCACGGCCGCGTGGGTGGTCACGGCCCACACCGGCACGTCGCCGGGCAGCCGCACCGGGACCACCGGCCCGGCTTCGCGCAGCCGCGCGTAGGTCTGCGGCAACGGTTCGTCGCCGGCGGGCAGCGCAAAGCTTTTTTCAGCGGTGGTCACGTTTTCCCTTCTGAAGGCCAACCTGATCATTGTGGGGTCGCCGGGGCGCCCATTTCCCGATCGGCCAGGCGCCAGAGGGGGCAAACGTGAGGGCGTATGACCCGGATCACCGGGCACTGCGCCCTGATCGAGTGACCGGCTCGCCGGTCGGGCGCGGCCGCTTAGGATCGGCGGTATGGAGACTCGAAGACCACCCGGCTGGGGCATGAAGTGTCCGCCGTGGGCCTGGGGGTCTAGGGGTAATCGCTAATGGCTGTACCGCTGCTACTCAACGCCGGGAAGCGCGGCGCGCAGCTCTGCCAGAACCGTCGGACCGACGCCGGTGAGGTCAAGCAGCCCGGCGTCGGGGCAGGAGGTGACTTCCTCGGCGTAGGTGAAGCCGTGGCGCTGCAGCTTCAGGTGCGGCGTGGTAGCTGGAGTGGTCGCGGAGCATGGCCCAGATGACGTTGAGGCGGCGGCGGGCGAGGCAGAGCAGGGCTTGCTCGTGTCGTTCCCCTCGGCTCGTTTGCGCTGGTAGTAGGCCTTGGAGATGGGGCAAGCGGGCAGGCTGGCCATGGCGGCGAGGTAGCAGGATCGCAGCAGGCCGCGGTGGTAGCGGTGTGGGCGGCGCAGGTTGCCATGGACGCGGCCGGAGTCGCAGGGCACGGGTGCGAGCCCGGCGTAGCCGGCGAGACGGTCTGCGGAGCCGAACGCGGTCATCTCGCCGCCGGTGGCGGCGAGGAATTCCGCGGCGAGGGTGGGTCCGAAGCCGGGCAGGGTGAGCATCACCTCGGCGTGGCGGTGCTGGCGAAATCGTTGCTCGATCATCGCGTCGGTCTCGGCGATTTCGGTGTTGAGGGCGATCACCCCCTTGGCCAGCCGTTCGACCATCGTCGCGGCGAGTTTCTTTCCGGGCAGCGTGGTTTGCTGCGCGGAGGCGGCTTCGATCGCGAGGTGGGCGACGGTGTCGGCGTTGCGGGCCTTGCGGTGGCGCAGCCAGTGGGCCAGGCGCTGCTCGCCCAGCCGGCGGATCGCCTCAGGGGTCTGGTAGCCGGTCAGCAGCAGCAGGTGTCCTTTGCGAGACAGGTCGAGGCTGCGTTCCAGGGCGGGGAAGTACTCGAGCAGCTGGTGGCGGATCCGGTTGATCGCCCGGGTGCGGTCGCAGACCAGGTCGGCGCGCCCGTTGGTCAGGGTCCGCAGGTCGACGGCGATCTCGTCCCCGGCCCGCAGCGGGCCGAGGTCGCGGCGGATGCGGGCCTGATCGGCGATGACGAAGGCGTCCTTGGCGTCGGTTTTTCCTTCGCCCCGGTAGGTTCCGGCGGCGCGGTGGACTTTCAGTCCGGTGATGTAGACCAGTGGCCGGTCATGCTTGACCAACAGTCCGATCAGCAGCGCGGCACCGCCACTGTTGAGGTCGATCGCCCACAGTGCGTCGGTGTCGATGGCGAGAACATCGCCCATCAGGGCCAGCAGCTCGGTTTCGTCGTTCTGGACTCGCCGCGACAGCAACCGCTCACCGTTGTCGTTGATCACCACGCAGTGGTGGTGTTCCTTGCCGATGTCCACGCCGGCCCAGATCTGGGGCACGACCACCTCCAACGCTCAGCTCACCATGTCACCCACAAACGACCACGCCGGCGCTGTCCTACACAGCGATCACGTCGCATATCCCCATCAGCGGTCGTGCCGTCACGGGAGCCCAGGCGGCCAAGTCCTTTCAGCGTTCACCAGCGGCGTGACCATGAAAGCCATACCTGAGCTCCAGGGCCCACCGATCCTACGAATGACCAGTTCAGACCCAACAAAGAAGGTGGGACTCCCCCATGTTCCCGTTTCCGAAACGAACCGCGGTCGCGCTCGCCGCGAGCGCTCTCGTGCTCGCCGGCTGCCGTCTTCGGGTGACGACGACGCGTACGGCCTCGCGGACCCGGGTGTGCTGCACGCAGCCACCCAGACCAGCCAGCCGCCTTCGCCTACGGCGACCCGTCGGGCAAGCTGATCGGGTTCGTCGTCGACGTCACCGACGAGGTCGCGAAGCGCCCGCACCTCACCGTCGACTACAAGGCGACCTCGGTCACCTCGTCCGGCCGGTGAGGTGTCACCGGACGGATGCAGCGGTTGCTGCGCTGGGCGAACTGGGACATCGACGGTGCCCGCGATGACGCGCGGGATTATGTGATCGAGCATCCCGGCGAGCGGGGCGGGGTGTTGATCGTGGACGACACCGGGAGCTCTGGTGTAAGCGACCTCGTGGCCAAGCGACGAGCTGCCGCTTGCTTCAGTCGGCGTGCGACCAGGCTTGCGCCCGACAGGCAACAACGGCGCACGCACGGCTCATTGCGCATCGGGTCAGGTCCGATCGCGCGCCACCGCTAGGCTGCCGGGCCAGGTCGGGCAGGCTTCAGTCGGAGCCGATGAGCGCTGCTTGGTTGTGCACCGCGGATCACCGGCCGGACTCGGCCACCGTGCAGGTGGCGATCGACGCCGAGGCCGGGCTGGTGGTCGCCACGGGCGCCCCGCAGGCGGGCAGCCGCAACGACCGCACGGGTCTGCCGCGAGCAGTACCGGGAGATGTCATCGGAGTCGAACGTGGTCGGCACCAACGGTGGCCTTGCTGCGACTGCGGCAGACGCGGAAGAAGTGCTTGGTGTGCGGCGAGGACTCAAGGTCGGGGATCGAGATCGACGCGTACGCTCAGCGGGTTTGTCGCGACCGATCCCGAGGCCTGGAGGCACAGGCTGAGCCAGCGATTGCTGCGGCTCAGGATCCGCACCCGTTCCGAAGGATCGTCGTTGTCCAGGATGTGCGCGGTGCCGCTGCGCCAACCGGTGCGCGTCAAGCTGCCCTTGACCCGGACACGCGGATTGGCCTCGATGTTGAGAATGTAGTCGGCGCTGCGTCCGTGCTGGGCAATGATCCAGAAGGTGTCGCCATCGGTACCGTCGCACACCGGCGTGATTCGCGGTTGCGCAGTGCGCCGCCCTATCGTCTCCAGCAGGGCGTCGCCCGGAGGCGGGATACGCAGCGCGAAGGCAAGCTTGTCGATCGGGTTGATCACCGACCGCTGAAGCCGATCAAAGCGCCGGCGCCTGGCGGCCGCCCCAGGACCGTCCCATCGACCGGAGGCGTGAGCGGTCTTGACCCTCCACATATTCGGTCCTCTCCCATTATCCAGCTCATCTGTCATGCCGGATCCTCGTCGTCGGCGCCGTTGGGCGCCAGCGGCGGCTACGACGCACTCGTGCCATTGCAGTTCGAGCCCGTAACGCCATTTGCCCATTCTCGCCGGCCGTCCTTCGAACCGGTCGGTGTCTTGAGCATGGTCACGAAGCTGAGCCGTGGTCCAGCCAGGGAGCATCGCTACTGGAGCGCCAGCCCCGACTCGGCGGCTCCAGTCCGGAGCGGATGAGGTCGAAATCCCTCGACTGGGCCCGGAGCGCCCCTGGCGGCGCTGGGCGCCCCAAGAGAGCATCGCGACGGTGGAGTCGTAGATGTAGCCGCCGACGAGGCGGGGTTGCGAGAGCTTGCTGCCGCTGCCGCAGGGGCGCCCGGGCATCTCCAGGATTTCCTCCGAAATATCTGCTGAACAGTGGGGACGCGGCTGTGATGACCGTGCGCGTTCGCCTCGTCGTCGGTCGGTACCCCCCATCGTGTCGCTGTACCGCGCCAGCCAGCGAACGGTCAGATTCCCCGTGCTTTGTCCACTGTGGATATCCACCGGCCGGCCGGACGTGCGTGTGTGCCCTGGCCGTGTACGGATGAGCACGGCCAGCAGCGCCTGCCGGCTCCCGCGCGTCAGTGCCGCCCCGGGTGAACCAGCTGTTTGTCGTCGCGGACCATTCCCTCCTCAACTGCGTCCGTGCGCCAGGTGGGCTGGCCGCGCGACCGGCCCACCACACTTCCTTGCCCACCAGCGTTTCCCGACCGTGAACGCCGCGTCCTGGTAGAACTGTCCCGGGATCTCCGTCGAGCGCTGGAGGATCAACGACCACATGGTGCTCACGCGCCGCGGGCGCAGTGCTCGGCCATCGAGGTGCGGTGACACGCGTGATCGTCGCAGACCCGGACTTCCTGCACGACACCGTTCATCTCGAACCGCCCTGCGCACACCGGGGAACCGGCGCAGTCCCCGAACGGCGTCTGGCGCCCCTGGCCGCCGCGCGACGCCTGTCGTCTCTGCCCACGGCAGCATCCGGTCGTTGGCGCTGTCGCTCCCCACCACGACCGCCACACGGAAACGCACCGGCCTTTCGGCCGAGCAGGCAGCCTTCGACGCGCTCGAACGCTGCCTCAACGTACTCAGCCATTCATCCGCCCCAGTAAGCCGGTTCCAGTGTGGAATACGGCGGCAGTCCGCTTGGGGCATGGTTCCCGCGCATTCGAGACAAATGTCCACGGTGGTCAGATCTGACCGGCGAAGCTCTCGGTTCGGCGAGCCAGCGCACGCAGGCGGGCGGCAGCACGCCGTCCCAGTGAACCGAGATCCGGGCAGACGCTCCGGGAAACGCGAAGCGACCACCGCATTGTCCGTGGGCTGACGCTCCTCCCGCGCGAGAACGCTGCACACGATCGGGAAGCGTTCGGGCTCGGTCGATCAGATTGTCGGTTTCGGCTTGCCCTTACCGATGAGCTGTGCGGCAGTGTGGTCGAGGATCAGCTCGGACTATGCAGACGCCGCCAAACCGCAGATCGACTGGGACGATGCGGCCCCGCGGGAGGCGCTGGTGGATTCCCGCAGCCGGGGCGCGATGGGGATGCTGGCGCTGCTGGAGGACCGCAGCCGCCGCGCACCTTCCGAACCGGGCACAGAGTGAGCCGGCCGCGAGGTAGCCGACCGACTCCACACCGCCGTCACCGACGTCACGCCCTCATGCAGCTAGACCTGACAGGCGCTCGACCCCAGCCGCCCGGCCCGGGCGCTAAGCCACCTTTCGGCAACAGCCAGAGAAATCCGTGCCATTTTCCACAAGGATTGTGCCACGCATCTCCCTGATGGTCATTGGCAAGCATCGGCACATCTGCTCGGTTCGGACAAAGACGACATGAACACGAAACTGAGCTCTTTTGGCTTGGGTTGGCAGCCGCGGAATACTCTGCTATATCTGACATCTGAAAACGGGCGAGTAGTAACGTTCACGGGAAAACTGGAAGTTTTGGTATGAGTGCGGTCGGAGACCGGGTCTGTCTGCAGCTCCCTGTCCTCGGTGTTTCGTGCGACGTGCGCTTTGCCCTTAAAGGGCAAGTGTGATGCTCGACTCAGGGTGGATGCCTGCGCTGCTCGGTCGGCGTCGTGAGCTCGGGGTGCTGGACGAGCTGCTCGCCGAGGTGCGGAAAGGTCGCAGTTCCGTGCTCGTCGTGCGCGGTGAGGCGGGCGTCGGCAAGACTGCGCTGCTGGGCTACGCGGTCGCACAGGCCGCGGATCTGCAGGTGGTTCACATCTCGGGCGCGGAGTCCGAGGTGGAGCTGGCCTTCGCCGGCGTGCACCAGGTGTGCGCGCCGCACCTCGATGAGCTCGTCCGGCTGCCGGGTCCGCAACGGAAGGCGCTGACCACCGCGCTCGGCCTGGCGGACGGCACACCGCCGGACCGGTTCCTCGTGGGGCTCGCCGTGCTGACCCTGTTGGCGGAGGCTGCCGCGAAGCAGCCGCTGGTGTGCGTGGTCGACGACGCCCAGTGGCTCGACAGCGCGTCCGTGCAGACGTTGTCGATTGTGGCGCGCCGGCTGCGAGAGGACCCCGTCGCGATGATCTTCTCCGTCCGCGACGGCGAAGAAAAACCGGAGCTGACGGGCCTGGAGCGGCTGCCCGAGCTGGTCTTGACCGGGCTGGACGACCGTGATTCGCGGACCCTGCTTGTGACGGCGATGCCCGGCCCGATGGACGAGCGGGTGCGCGAGCGCATCCTCGCCGAAGCGCACGGCAACCCGCTGGCGCTGCTGGAACTGCCGCGAGGGGCGACGCCGGCCGTTCTCGCCGGTGGCTACGGGCTGGTCGGCGACACCCGGCCGCTGGCGGGCCGCATCGAACGCAGCTTCGTCGGCCAGCTCGCCGAACTGCCGCCGGAAACGCGGCTGCTGCTGCTCGTAGCGGCCGCCGACCCGGTCGGCGAGGCGGCGTTGCTGTGGCGGGCCGCCGAACGCCTCGGCGTCGGGGTGGACGCGGCCTCGCCGGCGGAGATCGCGGACCTGGTCAGCATCGGCAGGCGAGTGCGGTTTCGCCACCCCCTGGTGCGCTCCGCGGTCTACCGCACGGCGAGCCTGTCCGACCGCCGGCGCGTGCACGCGGCACTCGCCGACTCGATCCATCCGCAGGTCGACGACGAGCATCGTGCCTGGCACCGCGGCCAGTCGGCGACAGGCCCCGATGAATCGATTGCCGCGGACCTGGAACATGCGGCCGCCCGCGCACGAGGTCGGGGCGGGGTTGCTGCGGCTTCAGCCTTCCTGGCCGACGCGACCGAGCTCACGCCGGACCCCGTGGAGCGGGGGCGCCGGGCCTTGGCCGCGGCTGAGGCCAAGCTGGATGCGGGCGCTCCGGACTCGGCGCTGGAGTTGGTCGCCGTGGCGCAGGCCGCACCGCCGGAACCGCTGCGGCGGGCCCGGACCGACCTGGTGCGCTCCCGAATCGCGTTCGCCGTGCACCGCGGCCGCGATGCGCCCGCACTGCTGCTTGCAGCCGCGAATCACCTGCGCTATCTCGATCCGCCGCTCGCCCGCGAGACCTACCTCGAAGCACTGATGGCGTCGGTGTTCGCTGGCCGGCTCGTGTGGGCGGAGGACAGCGCCCCGGCCGGGACGGCGCGCGCCGCGCAGTCGGCGCCGCCGCCGCCCACCCCACCGCGGGCCGTGGACCTGCTGCTCGACGGCGTCGTGCTGCGGTTCACCAAGGGCTACCCGGCCGCCGCGTCTTCGCTCATGCAAGCCGTCCAGCAGTTCCGGCGGGACTGCGACGCTGGGACCGCCGGCCTGCGCTGGTACGGGCTTGTCGGCCGGATCGCGCTCGACCTGTGGGACCAGCAGTCCTGGGACGACCTTGCCGCCCGCCAGGTGCAGATCCTGCGCGAGCAAGGTGTGCTGACGCTGCTGCCGGTCGCGCTCGCCTACCGAGCCGGCGTGTGCGTGCATGCCGGCCGGTTCGACGAGGCCGCAGCGTTGCTCCAGGAGTCCGACGCGATCAGCCAGGCCACCGGCACCCCGCCACCGCTGTACATCGAGCCGGTTCTCGCCGCGTACCAGGGCAACGACGAGCGGGCGCTCAAACTCGTGCGGACGAGCCTGCACAGCGCCACCATCCGGGGCGAGGGCCGGGTGATCCCCATCGTCCAGTACGCGGCGGCCGTGCTCCACAACAGTTTCGGCCGGTATCGGGAGGCGCTGGCCGCCACGGATTGGGCGGTCGAGCACGACGACATCGGCATGTACGGCTACGGACTTCTGGAACGGGTGGAGGCCGCCGCCCGCTGCGGGGAGACCAGGATCGCCACCGAGGCCATGCTGGAGCTGGTCGAGCGCGCCGACGCGGCCGGAACTGAAATGGCCCTCGGAGTCGCGGCGCGCTCGCGTGCCCTGCTCGCCGAGGGGGCGCAGGCCGACGCGCTGTACCGCAGCGCCATCGACCACCTCGGGCGCAGCACAGTCGACGTGCTGCAGGCCAGGGCTCAACTGATCTACGGGGAATGGCTGCGCAGCGAAGACCGCCGCGACGAGGCCGTCGCGCAGCTGAAGCAGGCCCACCAGACCTTCCGGCGCGTCGGGGCCGACGGCTTCGCCGAGCGGGCCCGCCGGGAGCTGGTCACCGCGGGAGTGGCCGTGCGCGCCCCGGCCGTGGCACTCGCGGACACGCTGACCGAGCAGGAAATCTACATCGCGCAGCTGGCGGCCGAGGGCCAGACCAACCAGGAGATCGCCGCGCAGCTGTTCCTGAGTCCGCGCACGGTCGAATGGCACCTCGGCAAGATCTTCGGCAAGCTCATGATCACGTCGAGGCGGGGGCTTCGAGCTGCGTTGGCCGCTCGACGCGAAGGCTGGCACCCGGGGTGAGGACCCGGAGAGTCCACGGTTCCGGAAAACCTGGCCATGGTGTGCCCTGGAGTAGGTCAGTGACCCGATCATCCCCTGAGGGGTGTGCCGTGACCGAGACCATCGCGGGCGCCGAAATTCCGGACACTGCGCTGGTGCGCGTAGCCACGGATCTGGACCGCGCCGCGGCCGACGACCTGCTGTTCGACCATTCGCGCAGGGTATACCTCTGGGGGACACTGAAGGGCCGTCGCCGCGGCCTCGTCGCCGACCCCGAGCTGTTCTACGTCAATGCGATGTTTCACGACCTCGGCCTGCCCGAGCGGTACCGCACCGCAGGCCAGCGCTTCGAGCTCGACGGCGCGGACGTCGCACACGATTTCCTGCTCTCCCACGGGTACCCCGCCGCGGACGCGCGCAAGGTCTGGCTGGGGATCGCGCTTCACACCACACCCGGGGTGCCCGACCGCCTCGCCCCGGAAACCGCGCTGGTCACAGTCGGCGTGGAGACCGACGCGCTCGGTTTCCACCTCGAGCAGCTCACGCCCGACGAGATCCAGCAGGTACTGGCAGCGCATCCCCGGCCCGACTTCAAGAATCGGATCCTCAAGGCGTTCCACAACCGGATGAAGGACCGGCAGGGCACAACGTTCGGAACCATGAACGACGACGTGCTCGCCTATTTCGAGCCGGGCCTTGTGCGGGAGGACTTCGTCTCCATCATCAAGAACAACGACTGGCCCGAGTGACCGGTAGTGCACGAGATGAGAGGGCAGCTCGCGCCCCGGCTGCGCGGCCGGGAGCGCGACCTGCGGGTGCTGGCCGGTTTACTGGCCGGCGCCCGGGAAGGCCGCGGCGGCGCGCTCGTCATCCGTGGTGAGGCTGGGATCGGCAAAACCGCGCTGGTGACCGCCGCGCTAGCCACCGCCGGCGCCGTGCGGGTGGCCGAGTTCCGCGGCGCCGAGTCCGAGACAGAGTTCGCCTACGCCGGGCTGCACCAGCTGTGCGCCGGGCTGCTGGACCGGATCGCGGCCCTGCCGGGTCAGCAACAAGCAGCGCTGCAGGTCGCGTTCGGCATCGCGGGCGGCACGGCACCGGATCACCTCCTGGTCGCGAGGGCCATCGGGACGTTGCTGCGCGAATCCGCCGCAGACCAGCCACTGGTCTGCGTCGTCGACGACGCGCACTGGGTGGATCGCGCGTCCCTGCAGGCACTGGCGTTCGTCGCGCGGCAGTGTCCGGCCACCCCGGTCGCCCTCGTCTTCACGGTGTGCGAACCGGCCGCTTCGGGCGAGCTGGCGGGCCTTCCGGAACTGCGCCTGGACGGGCTCGGTGATGAGGACGTCAGAGCGCTGCTCGCGGTCGTGCTGCCGGGGCGGCTCGACGAGCGGGTGCGGGACCGCATCGTCGCCGAGGCCCGGGGAAATCCTTCGCTGTTGCTGACGTACCACCGCGGGCATTCGCCGGCCGAACTGGCGGGCGGGTTCGGGCCGGCCGAGGTGCGCCCTGTGGTCGACCGGATCGAGCGCAGCTTCGTGTGCCGCATCCGGCAGCTTCCGCCGTCGGCGCGGACATTGCTCCTGGTCGCGGCAGCCGATTCCACCGGCGACGGGGCGCTGCTGCGGCAGGCCGCCGACTGCCTCGGCGTCGGGTTCGATCCCGACGCGGTACCGGACTTGGTCACCATCGGGGAGCGAGTGCGGTTCCGGCATCCGCTCATCCGCTCGGCGGCGTACGGCTGCGCGCCACTGTCCGAACGCAGACAGGCGCACCACGCGCTGGCCACCGCCTTCGGCCGCCACGGCGACGACGAGCAGCGCGTGTGGCACCTCGCGCACGCGGCCGGCGCGCCGGACGAAGCGCTGGCGGCCGAATTGGCGTGTGCCGCCGAGCTCGCCCGCGCTCGCGGAGGTGTCGGCGCGGCCGCGGCCTTCCTGTCCTGCGCGGTGGAACTGACGCCGGAGCCGGGGAGCAGGGTCGACCGGATACTCGCCGCGGCACAGGCGAAGCTGGACGCGAGCGCGCCCGCTGACGCCGCGAAGCTGATGATTCTCGCCCGCGCCGCACCGATGGACGAGCTGCAGCGAGCGCGGGTCGAGCGGATGTGCGCGAAGATCGCGCTGGACGAGCGAGGCGCGGGGGCACTGCCGTTGCTGCTGGCGGCCGCGGGGCACCTTGCGTACCTCGATCCGGCCCTGGCACGAGAGACCTACCTCGAAGCGTTGATGTGCGCGATCTTCACTGGGCACCCATGCGCCGGCGAGGACAGTCCGGCGCGTTTGACGGCCCGTGCCGCGAAAGCTGCGCCACCCGCGCCACAGACTCCGCGAGCACTGGATCTGGTGCTGGACGCCTTGGTGGCTCGGTTCACTGAGGGCTACCGGACGGCCGTCCCGTTGCTGCGCGACGCCGTGCGCGAGTTCCGCAAGGAGGACGCGGGCGGGACTGGCGACCTCCGCCTGTTCTGGCTGTGCGCGCACATCGCGCGGGATCTCTTCGACGCCGAGAGCAACGAGTGCCTGGCCGGGCGCCAGGTTGAGGTGCTGCGTGCGGAGGGCATGCTGGCCTTGCTGCCCCGCGCGCTGTCCTACCACGCACGCGTCGAGGCGGCGAGGGGCCGGATCGACGAGGCGGCGGCCGCTCTCGAGGAGGCCGATGCCATCACGAGTGCGACGGGCGCCCCGCCCCGGCGGTACATCGAACCGTTCCTCGCGGCCTATCGCGGTGACGAGGCGCTGGCACTCGAGCTGGTTCGCGAAGGCGCCGGGCGCGCGACGGCGTCCGGGGAGGCCCAGGCGCTGCGGGTCGTCCGCTACTCGGCGGCCCTGTTGCACAACAGCCTCGGGCAGTACCCAGCCGCGTTGGCCGCCGCCCGGCTAGCGGCGGAGTTCGAGGACGATCTCGGCACCCACGGCGCCGCGCTGGCCGAAGTGGTCGAGGCCGCGGCACGCTGCGGTGAGCACGAGATCGCCGCAGACGCGTTCGACCGGCTCGTTGAACGGACCGGCGCGAGCGGCACCACGTTGGCGCTCGGTCTCACCGCCCGGTCCCGTGCCCTGCTGAGCACCGGACCGGCCGCGGGCGCGTTGTACCGGGAGGCCATCGCACACCTCGAGCACAGCGGCGAAAGGCTGTGGCTCGCGCGCACCAGGCTGATCCACGGCGAATGGCTGCGCCGGGCGAACCACCGCACCGACGCGCGTGCGCAGCTGAGCGCGGCACTGGAGCTGTTCACCCGGATTCGCGCCGACGGTTTCACCGATCGCGCGCGTCGCGAATTGCTCGCGACGGGTGAGCCTGCGGGTGTGCCCGGGTCGCTCACGGCGCACGAAAGGCACATTGCGCGGCTCGCCGCCGAGGGGCACACCAATCGCGAAATCGCCGAGCAGCTGGTGATCAGCCCGCGCACGGTGGCGTGGCACCTGAGTAAGATCTTCGCCAAGCTCGGCGTCAGCTCCCGGCGCCGGCTGCGGAACGCGCTCGCCCGCGACTGAACCCGTGCTCATCGCCCCGGCCGCAAGGCCTTCGATATCGGGACCACGTGCTCGCTCGTCCAGCCCCACGCGGCGATCAGGAAGTTCCAAGTGTCGCACCGGGTGCACTTCGCGGTGAACCGCGTCGCTGACGCATCGCGGTAGAACAGGGTCTGCTCGGTCGCCCGGCGGCACCCAGTGCACGCGCCCACCTCAGACCACCGGGTGACCAAGGGAATCGGCGTCTCGCGGTGGGGTGACCGGGACCGGCTTGGCAGCTCACCGCTGGTCGCCGCAATCACAGGACGCCCCTTCCCCGCTGCACGATCAGGTCTCGCGTGCGGGCCTCCGCTCGCGACAACGTCCAGAGCAGCGCGGCCGCGTAGGTGCGGAACGGCGCCCACCGCAGTCCGAGGTGGTTCACCAGCCCGGCGCCGGGCGCGCTACTGCGCAACCAGGTATGCCCGATGACCTCGGCGATCACGCGGTCGTCGACCGGAAGCACGTCCGGCCGGTTGAGGCGGCGGATCAGGAACAGTTCCGCCACCCGCTGCGAGATCCCGTAATCGGCAAGGAGGGCACGAACCTGCCTGTCGTTCCTGCCGGACAGCGTGTTCAAATCGACGCGGCAGTCCAGTTGGGCCCGTGCGAGGCGCACAAGCCGATCGGCTTCCTCGTAGGGCAGACCGAGCGCGGCGAGGCGTCCCGCCCCGAGAGCGGCGACCTTGACCGCCGAAGGAAATCCTTGCGTCGCGCGGCGAATCCGCACATACAGGGTCGAAGTCGACGAGACCTGTGGAGGAAGAGAGCTGGCGTAGCGGACCAACGCCGCGAAGTGGTCACCCATTCCCGCCTCCTCGCACTTCCCGAAGGGATCCGGATGCCCGAACTCGCCGACGAGCAACCGCATGATCGGGTCGCAGTCCGCGAGGTGCCCGTAGGCGAGGTCCGACTCGGTGGCGGCGTCGGTGAGGATGGGGACGTCCCGGGCGTGCAAAGCCAGTGAAACCATAGTCATGGGCCAACACCTGCTTACGTGTGTCTTCAGCGGCCGGAGCGGAGGCTCTGTTCTCCTCGCCCCGGTTGCGCCGGTTTTCTGAGTCAAGTGGGCCAAAACCCGGCTCCGGGCGGACCCGCATATCTCCCCGGTGACGCGAAACCCGTGGTGCGCACCGGCGCGCTCGCCCGGGTACCACACCCGGGGTATCGACAGGTGCCACCGGTGGGGCGGCGGTGCCATGCTCTGATCCGATCACCGGCGACGGGGGCGGAACCCGATCCTGCCGAAGTAAAGGAGAACCCGCATGACCACCGTTCGACCCGCGGTCGTCCTGGAGCCCGCCGCCCAGGCCATCGTCGACGCGACGTCGGCGCCGCCGTTTCTTTACGAGCTGGGTCCGGATGCGGGGCGCAAGGTGCTGGTCGACCTGCAATCCGGGCCCGTCGACAAGCTGCCCGTCGACGAGCAGTGGATCATCGTGCCCGCTGCGGTCGGCGACGTGCGGGTGCGTCTGGTCCGGCCCCAGGGGGTCACCGGGGCGCTGCCCGTCGTGCTGTACATGCACGGCGGTGGCTGGGTGCTCGGCAACGCGTTCACCCACGACCGGCTGGTGCGGGAGATCGCCACCGGTTCCCGCGCCGCGGTTGCCTTCGTGGAGTACACGCCGTCACCGGAGGCGCGCTACCCGGTCGCGATCGAGCAGGGCTATGCGACCGCGCAGTGGCTTACGGCCAACGGCGCGGCGAATGGGCTCGACGTCTCGCGCATGGCGGTGGCCGGTGACTCGGCCGGCGGGAACATGACCGCGGCGCTCACGCTGATGGCCAAGGACCGCGGTGATGTCCGCTTCGTCCACCAGTCGCTGTACTACCCGGTCACCGATGCCGCGATGGACACCCGCTCCTACCAGGAGTTCGCGGCCGGCTACTACCTGTCGGCCAAGGCGATGGAGTGGTTCTGGGACCAGTACACGCCCGATCCCGCTCGGCGAGCGGAGATCACGGCGTCGCCGAGCCGCGCCACCAATGACCAGCTCACCGGCCTTCCGCCCGCGTTCCTCCTCGTCGACGAGGTCGATGTGCTGCGCGACGAGGGCGAGTCGTACGCGGCGAAGCTGCGAGCCGCGGGAGTACCCGTCACGACCGTCCGCTACAACGGGATGGTGCACGACTTCATGATGCTCAACGCGCTGAGCGACACCCTCGCGTGTCGAGCGGCCGTGGCCCAGGCGACCGCAATGCTCCGCACCGCGTTCGGAACCGCCTGAACCAAGCCCCCGGGGGGACGCGCGTCTACGGGGGTGGACGCGTGTGGCCGGGGACGGCCCGCGCGCCCTAGGGGATGGGCGCGCGGGCTAGGCCACCGCAAGCTCGGTCGTGCCGCGATCGGGCGCCCGTGGTGAATCCGTTGGCGAAACTCAGGCGGCACGAAAGGAGAAAAGAATGGTCACCGGCGACATTGACTGGTGAGCCGGCCTCCGTGCATGCTGGCCGCCGGTTGCCACCGATCTGTGGCTCGGCAAGGGCGGGGTCGCGGAGACGGTCGGCGGCGCGGTGGGCGCCGAGCCTGGCAACGTCGCGGCAAGAGCGGCGGCGGATTCCGTGACTGGGCGGTTCACGCGGCTCGATGAGGTCGCCGACCTGGTGGATTTCCTGGCCAGTGGCCGGGTCGGCAATCGCACGGCACCCCGGCGCAGCAGGCTGCGGCACAGGTACTGCAGCGCGTCGGTGATTTGCGGGGCTCCAGCCGGATAGGCCGTCACCTGCCCGCCCACCGCGAACTCGATCGACCTGGTGGCGTGTGAGACGGTGCCGCTGCACGTGTCGGCCAGCACAGAAATAGTGGTCGGAGGGCGGATCGACCTCGCCGCCTCGAGCTTCATGATGGAGGGCCCCTTCGCCGAAAATCCGGGATTCCTCGGCGATGCCGGGCCGCAACCCGCCGTCAAGGTCACCCGCATCATCAACCGCACCGACCCGGTCATGCGCGGGACCCGGGAAAGACTCCGGCCCGGACTGTTCAATGAGGACAGCATTACCAACTTCGCCCGGTCGACCACCACGTGGAACACCCTTGAGGACCTTGGCGTCGGCGGCATCGCCGACCTCTGGACGACCGAGGTCTCCACTGGACATAACATCATGGTGCAGACCCACAAGGATTACCGCGGCCACGCGCAGCAGATCGCCTCGGCGTTGTGGGGGACCGGCAGGTCGGTGTGGGTCCACAAGAACGTCACAGTGGTCGAAGAAAACGCCGACATCCCACGATCCGGTTGCGCTGGACTGGGCACTGTCCTATCGCGTGAACCCCGGCGGCCTGGGGGACGTCGCCTTCTTCGGCCGGGAATGGGTTCGGCGCTGGACCGGCCGCCCGAACTCGCCCGTCTCATGGGCGTTCGGCACTCCCCCTGTGGTGCGCGGTCATCGACTGGCCCGGTTCGTCTCGAGCTTCGCGAACCAGGCCGCCTCGGCCTCGCGCGTAGTCTCCGGCATGATCATGCCGCCGTTCCAGACTGCACACCGCCGCTTCGGCCAGTGGACCAAGGCCGGGCTGTGGCGGCAGTTGCACCACGCGCTCTTGGATGAACTCGGCAGCCAGGGCCTCATCGACTGGAGCCGCGCGATCGTGGATGGTGCCTGCGTGCAAGCGAAAAGGGGGGATCTATGACCGGCCCCAGCCCGGTGGACCGCGGCAAGCCCGGCTCGAAGATCCACGCCCTGTCCGACCGCGCCGGGCTTCCGCTCGCAGTCGCGGTCTCCGCCGCGAATACGAACGACTCCCATGCGCTCAAACCACTGGTCATGGCGATCCCGGCGATCAAATCCCGCCGCGGTCCCCGTCGGCGCAAGCCGGCCAAGCTGCTCGCCGACAAGGCCTACGACCAGCCCGGCTTGCGGTGCTGGGTCCACGACCGCGGCATGAAGGTCCGCATCGCCCGCAAAGGCGTCGAATCCAAGGACAAGCTCGGCAAGCATCGCTGGGTGATCGAGCGGACCATGTCCTGGTTCACCGGATACCGACGCCTGACGCTGCGCTACGAACGCAAAGCCGAGCACTTCCTCGCCTTCCTCATCCTCGGAGCCAGCCTCACTTGCCACAAGAAACTCCGCAAACTCACCACATGAGACAAGCTCTTAAGGAGATTGGCCGCCCGAGCCCCGCTGGTGACCCGGTCGCCAATGGGGATGTGCGACGAAATCGATGTGTAGCGAAGCGCCAGCGTGGTCACCTGTGGGAAGCACGAGCCACCGACTGAGAGGAGATGCCGATTCCCCAGCTGTGGGACGGCGTGGACGTGGGCAAGGAACACCACCACTGCGTGGTGATCGAAAGCGACAGAAAGCGGCTGCTGTCGCGCCGTGTGCTCAACGACGAAACCGTGTTAATGGAACTGATCAGCGACTTCCTGGCGCCGTCAATGAGGTCACGTGGGCGATCGTGAACTCCGGAGGCGCGTCGTTGTTGCTGGGCCTGCTTGTCAACCACGACGTTTTTTGTCGCAGTAGGACTTCGAGGCTGTGCATAGTCGGAGGCTTGCGAAGCACGACAGGCAGACACTCGCAGCCAGGCGCGACTGTATCGCCGCGGGCGTCGCAGGTTCCCGCTGGCCTTGCCCGAGTCACGGGGTGTCGAAGCGGATTCCGAATGAGGTTGTCAAGCCGCCGCAGTGACTTGGTGTGGCTTGGTAGCACCGTTGGTCTCGGATGAGGGCCCACAACACGTTTACTCAGCGGCGGGCGAGCGCGAGCAGCGCTTGCTTACCGGGTGCGGCGGGCGGGCCGGGGAAATCCGCCGGGAGCCAATCCGGCACGGCGCCCCGACCCGGTGGGTTAGCCGCGAACGGCGTCGATGAACTTTGCGAGTTCACGGCTGATGTCCGGTCCGGATGGCTCGAACATGACCTCGGTAGCACCGGCGCTCGCCAGGTCGGCCACCTTTTGGCGCACAACGTCGGCACAGCCGGTCAATGTCGAGGCCAAAGTCACATAGCCGCCGGCGTCCCACGCGGCGAGGTCGGCGTCGGTCATCTCCACCATATGGCCGCGGTGGATGTGCAAGTGCCGCTCATGAGGCGGATAGCTCTCGATGACCTCGAGCCAGGCCGGTCCGCCGGGAATGGCGCGGACCGCGTCGGCTCCCTGGGCGGTGTAGGTGAAGTGGAACACGCCCGCCCAGGTGGGACCGGCGGCCAATCGCACCCGTTCGCTGTCCAGTGCTTCGCCGTCGTCGAGAACGGTGCCGGGGGCGGCGACGACCGATTCGGTGAAGTCGCGTTGCTGGGGGATGGTCTGGAACATCGAGACGATCCCGTCGGCACCGAGGCGCTTGGCAACACTCGCCCCTTTCGGCCCGATGGCCGCGACGAGCAGGGGGATGTCGAGCGGCAGGGTTACGTGCTGGGTGGAGGTCAGCATGAGTTGGATTGGCGCTCCTTCCCATTCGGCGGACTCACCGGCGAGCAGCGCCGAATAAACGCCGATGTACTCCTCCAGGTAGGACCACGGAATCGGTGGCTGCCCGGTCGCGGCGCGGCTGGAGAAGCCGGTGCCAAAGGAGGTCACGACGCGTCCCGGTGCCTCGCGGTGCAGCGAGACCGTTTGAGCGGCATTGACCATCGGGTGGCGCAAGGTCGGAATCAGCACGGCGGGACCCAACCTGATGCGTGTGGTCGCCTTCGCGGCGTCGTGCAGCGCCAGCCATACGTCACTGCCTTCGAACGGCGTGTCATAGACGTAGGCGCTTCGGTAGCCCAGCTGCTCGGCTGTCGCGATGTGTCCGGCCGACTCGGCCGAGGCCGGCAGTGCAACGCTGACGTGAATGTCCACCATCGAACTCACTCCATTCTTCGTCGCGCGCCGGTCCCGGCCCGCTTTCGCCTTCCCCGAGCGGGCCGGGACCACCGTGCGGTTACCTCAGTACGGGTCGTGCGATCACGCGGCGAAAGTGACGTTCGTCTTGGATCACACTTCGGGCATGCGCTTGCTGAGCTCGTTCAGTGTGAGTCGTTCGCGTCCCTCGTCGTCGAGGTAGGGAACTCCGATTCCGTACTCCTGCCAACGGGACGCGATCCGCGACTCCAGTTCCGGCTCGATCGTGTCGGTGGGCGGGAAGCGGCGGCCACCCCATTGGGGCTGTGGGTCGATCTCCCAGTTTCGGGTGGCGTCGATGAGCATGCGCGTCCACTGCCCGGTGCCGTACTTGTTGCCGTCGTTCTTCTCTGGCGGTGTCGACGGATCGAGAGCCGAACCCATACCCGGACCGAAGAAAGCGACGTCTCCCAGGCCGGCGTTGACGCGGTAGGACAGCGCCCAGTCCAGAGCCACCGGATCGTGAATGTCGATGTCTTCTTCGACTACCATGACGTTCTTGTGGAACCACACCGCCGAACCCAGTCCCCACAACGCCGAGGCGACCTGTTGTGCGTGGCCGCGGTAGCGCTTCTGAATCTGGACGTTGGTGTTCTGCCCGTTGGAAACTTCGGTCATCCACACGTCCTTGATTCCGCCGATGCCGATGTCCTCGAGGATGTTCCAGGTGATGGCCGATCGGGCGAAGTTGGTGATGCTGTCTTCGTTGGTCAGTCCGGGCCGGATTCCTTCCAGGGTCCCGCGCATCACCGGATCGTTGCGGTACATGATGCGGGTGACCTTGACGACGGGTGCGGGCGCGGCCGCTCCGACGAATCCCGGGTATTCGGCGAAGGGGCCCTCCATGATCCAGGTCTTGGGGTCGGGGTCGATGTACCCTTCGACCACGATCTCGGCGCTGGCGGGCACGCGCAGCGGCACGGTCTCGCAGTGCACCAGGTCGACCGGGCGCCCGAGCAGGGCACCCATCATGTCGTACTCGCACACGTTCTTGGGGAAAGGGCTGCCGGCACAGAACGGCAGCACGTCGTGCCAGCCGTACACGATGGCCACGGGCATCGGTTCGGGCTTGTACTCCTCGAAGTGCACGCCATAACCCTGGCTGGGCACAAGAAGTTTGGCGATCTTGTCGCGGTCGACGATTTGCCCACGGTACACGCCGACGTTCTCCAGGCCGGTGAACTTGTCTTCAGTCACCACGCCGCAGAACGTGTCGATGTAGCGGCCGCCATCGGCGGCGTGCCACTTGGGCACGGGGAATTGCTCGAGGTCGATGTCATCGCCTTCGATGACGTTCTCCTGAACCGGTCCGCTCTTGACGACGCGCGGTTTGATGGGGTTCTGGAAGCGCTCACGCAGGTGCTGGACGATGGCCGCGTCCGAAGTTCCCTCAGGCAGGTCGAGCATCAGCTGCACTTGGCGGCGGTTGCCGAGCGCCGAGGTCAAGAACTTGGTGCAGACCGTGTCCTTGTGGCCGGTGATGTTCTCGAACAGCAGTCCAGGGCCCTGCAGTGCGAGGTTGGCGCGGGTGATGGCGCCGATCTCCTCATTCCAATCAACCTCGGCGCCGATGCGCGCCAGTTGGCCCGCACCCTGGAGGGTGGCCAGCCAACTGCGCAAGTCAGGGCCGGTGTCGTCACCCTGCTGCCGGAGGTCCTCTGCACGATCGGTGCTGGTGCTCACTGCTACTCCTTCATGATCGAGTTGTCACCGCTGGCCATCTGCTGGGAGCTTCGTTGAGCCGCTGTCAACGTGCGCGCGGTTCCGTTCTTGCCCGCAGGACGATCATCGTGTTCGTCGCCTTGCGACGACTCGGGTGACTTCCAGCGGTTGATCGTCGCGTGTGGGATTCCGAGTTGGTCGATCACGCGCCCGACGATGTAGTCGGTCACGTCATCGACCGAGCGCGGCTGGGCGTAGTAGGCGACGGTCGGCGGGAAGATGACGGCGCCTGCGCGTGCGAGGTAGTGCATGTTCTCCAGGTGTATCTCGCTGAGCGGTGCTTCGCGTGCCACGAGCACGAGGCGCCGGCGTTCTTTCAACGTGACGTCGGCGGCACGGGTGATGAGGTTGTCGCTGAATCCCATTCGGATCGCGGCCAGGGTCTTCATGCTGCAGGGGCACACCACCATGCCGTCGGTGAGGAACGAGCCACTGGAGACGGCCGCGGCGAGGTCCCGCGCACTGTAGGCGTGTGTGGCCAGTGCCCGAACATCGTTAACGGAGTATGTCGTTTCCAGCTTCAAGTTGGCGCGCGCCCAATCACTGAGGATCAGGTGTGTCTCGACATCCAAAGTCTTCAGGACTTCCAAAAGCCGTACGCCCAGTACTGATCCGGTGGCCCCGGTGATGGCGACCACTAGCCGCATGGTGGGGCCCCGCAGTCCCGGCCTTTTCGGCGTCGTGGCGGAAGTGGTGAAGCAAGGGCGCGGCGATGGTGGTGGATAGACGGGAAAACCTGATGCGGCAACAGTGATCCGATCTGTCGGGTGCTTCGCTCTCCTCTTGGTGGCGTCCTTCCGCATCCCGGCAGCCTCTTCGGCAAGCGGGTCTGAAGGCCTGGTGAGCGTAACCCGCCACAGTCACGGATATCGCGTGATCCACTTCGAAGCGTGAACATCGGGCATTCCCGGAAGTACGATCGGCCCTGTCCATCGGTGCCATGTCGGCACAGTTCGAATTGACCGAATTTTTCGACGAAATTCCGAGCAAATATGAAAGAATATTGACCACTGAGCGAACATAGGTGCGGTGATCGAACCTCACTCGAATGGGTGCTCGGAATAGATAATTGTTGCGCATTGAACTTCTTCGCTCCTCGCCAGAAGACAGGCGAGGAGCGAAAAGTCGAGATCAGCTAGTTGTGGATGCCTATCCGTCCCTGTTCGCGCTCGCCCGGCCGACCAGGGAAACGCAGATCGCGCCCAGTCCCGACACCACGGCGAAGGCGAAGAAGCCCCACGGGTAGGCCACCCCGGCGCCCAGCAGTGCCCCGCCCATCAGGGGCCCGGTGATCGCGCCGAGCCGGCCTACGCCACTCAACGTGCCGAGCGCCGTGGCCCGGGCGGCAGCCGGGTAGCGGCGGCTGATGTAGACGTACACGAGCACTTGCGTACTGAAGACGAACATGCCGGCCGGCAGCACGCTCACGAATACCCCGACACCCGGGAGCTTTACGCTCAGCAACGCGAGGAACACCGCCGCGGCCACGAACCATGCGATGGTCGCGGCGCGGATGCCGACGCGGTCCGCGACCCGACCCGCGATCAGCATGCCCACGACGGCACCGGCGTTCAGCGTGAGCAGCAGCGCCAGCGACGTACCGAGCTGGTACCCGGCGGCTCGCATGATCTCCGGAAGCCAGGTGTTGAGACCGTAAACGAGCAGCAGCCCCATGAACGACGTGATCCAGAAGGCGATCGTCACGCCGACCCTGCCCTTGCGGAACAGGACGGCGACCGGGTTCTGCCGTCCGTCCGCATCGGACGTTTCCGGCATCGACTCCGGGAGCCGCGCGGCGATCAGCGGAACCAAAACCAGTGCGGGCAGCGCGCCGAGCACGAACATGGCCTGCCAGCCGAGCGCGGGGATCACCACGATGCCGAACAACGCGGTCAGCACCGCGCCCACGTGGTAGCCGGTCATGAGCGTGGTCGTGGCGCGCCCGCTCTTGGCCGATCGTGCGACGTCGTTGACCATCGCGAGCGCCACCGGGAGCACTCCGCCGAGCGGCAGCCCAGCGACGAACCGCAGCACGCCGAACACGAGCGGCCCGGTCGCGAACGCGCACGCCAGCGTCAGCAGCGAGAACGCCACGACCGTGCCCAGGAGCATGCGGCGGCGGCCGAAGCGGTCGGTCAGCGGCCCGATGGCGAGCGCGTCGACCATGACCCCCACCAGCCCGGTGGACGAGATGACGGCTGCCGTGCCCGGGGTCAGGCCCCACGTGGGATTGCGCAACCGCGTCGGGAGCACCACCCCGAGCACCACCCCGAGCACGACGAGGTCGAACCCTTCGAGTGCGACGGCCGCCCAGCACAGGGGCGCGACCCAGCGGGAGCGGGCGGGAGCGGACTCTCTCGTGGCCGGGCCGGAGTCGGTCGGAGAAGGCGTAGGCGTCGTTGCCATGGCTTTTCGCCGTGCTGTCCGACGACTACCTGGGGGTCGACGCGGACCGCATCAAGGACTTGGAGGTGGTCCGGACCGTCGTCGGCGGCCGGGTCGTCTTCGAGAGGTGAACCGATCCCCACCACGTAGAGGAAGCAGAAACACCGGCTGCAGCTCCAGCCGCACACCGAGCGCGCGCGCGTTCGAACTGCTCGCGCCGTCCGAGGCTGCCGTGGATCAGCGCGAAGCGCCGGCCCGCGATCGGGCGCACGCGGTCGGCCGCTTCGAACGCGTCGAGCACGCGGTCCACGGCCTGGTCGCCGACGCAGTGCACGCCGAGGCGCCAGTCGCGCTCGTGCGCGGCCACCACCAGATCCGCCAGGTGCTCAGCCGACATCGTGGCCATGCCGTGGTCGTGCCCGTCACCGGGATACGCGTCGCGCATCAGCGCGGTGCGCAGGGTCATGCCGCCGTCGGAGATCAGCTTGATCCCGGCGAGCTTGAGCCACTCGTCGCCGAACCAGGACGACACGCCGGTCGCCTCGACCGTGCGCCGCCACTCGCCGAGGGACACGGACGGATCGGGCGCCCACAGCACGCCGACGCGCGCCGTCAGCCGGCCGTCGAGCCAGAGCCGTTGCAGGGCGCGGATCCCGCGCGAGTGCAGGTAGGGTTGCAGCACGCTCGTGATGCCGAAGCTGTTGGCCTGCGCCAATCCGGCGGCGAACTGCTGCTCCAGCTCCTCGGTCGTCCAGCCGGGTTTCACGGCGGTGACGAGGTCGATGGCGTGTTCGTAGAGCACACCCGTCGCCCGACCGGCCGAGTCGCGTTCGATCGTGCCGCCGGACGGCTCGGGCGTGTTCTCGTCGATGCCCGCGCGCTCGAGCCCGGCGGAGTTCGTCATGGCCACGTGGCCGACGGTCGGCAAGAACACCGGGTTGCGCGGCGCGGCTTCGTCGAGCTCGGCGCGGGTGAGGTAGCGCGCCTCGACCAGCTGCGACGGTGGGTGCCAGCCGCTGCCGGTCACCCACTCACCCGCCGGCTGCCCGGCGGCGAAGTCCCGGATCGCGGCCAGCGCCTCGGCCACCGTGCCCACGCCCGCCAGGTCGACCACGAGGCCGGCTTGCCCGGCGAACTCGATGTGGCAGTGGCTGTCGTTGAAGCCCGGGATCACGGTCGCTCCGCCGAGGTCGACGACCTCGGCGTCCGGCCCGGCGTGGGCGAGCACGGCGGCGTCATCACCGACGGCGGTGAACCGGCCGTCGCGGATCGCCACGGCCGACGCCACCGGCGTTTCGCTGTCCAACGTGAGGAAGTGCCCGTTGACGTAGGCGGAAGTCATGATCATCCCACGAGGGTAGCGGCGCAGAAGGCACCGACGAGCTGGTCGCACAACTCGAGACCACGCACCTCACCGGCCGCGATGTCGGCCCGCAGCCGCTCGACGTCCACTTCGGACCCCGGCGCCCAGCCGGCGGAGGTCCAGCGCTCGCGCCAGCTCGCGAAGGTGTCCGCCGTCATCTCGGGGTGGAACTGCAGGCCCAGCACCTTGCCGGTCGCGAAGGCCTGTGAGCCGCTGGCGTTGCGCGCCAGCTCCGTGCCCGGTGGCGGTACGAACGCGTCGGAGTGGAACTGCAGCCACGGCCCGGCCGGCACGAGTTCCGCGTCGTCGGTCTCGACGGCGGTGAACCCGAACTCGGGCAGCGCCGCGCGCCCCACGCTCCCGCCGAGGATCCGCGCGAGCAGCTGCCCGCCGAAGCAGACCCCGAGCGTCGGCACACCGCGCTCATGGGCGGCGCGCACGAAGGCGAGCTCCTTCGCTAGCCACGGCACCGTGTCATCGGCTGCCGACTCGCTGGACCCCATCACCACGAGCAGGTCGTAGCCGGCGGGGTCCGGGGCGTCCTCGGCCACGAGCGACACGACCTCGTGTTTTATGTCGCGAGTGGACAGTGCCGGCCCGATCGCCCCGGGCACGCGGTGGCGGCGGCCGGGCGCGGGGTCGTGTACGAGGATCAGGGCGCGGTTCGCCATCGGGGTCCCCACTAGAGGTCCAGCACGAGCTTGCGGCCGCAGGCGCGGCTCACGCACGGGAAGAACGTCTTGCCGGCCGCGCGCTCGGCCTTCGAGAGCACGACGTCGCGGTGGTCGGGTGTGCCTTCGAGCACGCGCGTCTCGCACGTACCGCAATAGCCCTCTTCGCAGTCGGACTCGAGGTCGAGCCCGGCGTCGCGGATGGCCTGCAGCAGCGTCGTGTCCGCGTCGGCGACCACGGTGATGCCGGATTCGCGCAGCTCCAGCTCCACCTCGTCACCCGGGGCGGCGTCGGGGTCGGGCGTGGCGGCGCTGAAGTGCTCGGTCTCGCAGCGCACGCCCGCGGCCTCGCAGATCTCCGTGACGGCGTCGAGCAGGCCGGCCGGGCCGCAGCAGTACACCACCGCGCCCGGCGCCAGCGCACCGATCAGCTCCTTGAGGTCCGGCCGCGGCGCGACCGTGGTGTCCACAAAGGACACGCGGTCGCCGCCGACGCGTGTGAGCTCCTCGCGAAACGCCATGGTGTGCGCGCCGTGGCCGCAGTAGACCGCCGACCAGTCGGCGCCGCGTGCGGCGAGCTCGCGCGCCATCGGCACGAGTGGCGTGACGCCGATGCCGCCGGCGATCAGCAGGTACGAGTCCGCGGTGTCGAGCGGGAAGTGGTTGCGCACGTGGTTCACCACGAGCGTCTTCCCCACCAGGAGCAGGCTCAGCGCGGCGAGCTGGTTGGCGAGCCCGCTGAGCTCCACCATGGCGATCACGCAGTGGCACAGGATCCCGTGCTGATCCACAAAGGACACGCGAATCGTCCGCAGGCCCTCCGCGCCGACCCGCGCCAGGACGGCTCTCGCCGCTTCCTGCTGCTCCTCGGTCCAGAGCCCGAACTTCTTGATGAACCCCATGCCTCAGTCCCGCGTGCGGTCGTAGGCGTCGGGCAACGATGCGCTGGCCGTATTCGGTGCGGGCGTTGAGCGCGCAGGAGCGCTGCTCGGTGCAGCCGAAGACGAACAACGCGACCTTTCGGCGGGTCCTAGGGGCGGGAACCGAGTACGCCGGAAAGGGACTGCGGCCGGCGATCGAACCTTGAGCTCTGCGACCTCCTCTTCGCGGCGTGCGCTTGCGTGCGCGATGTTGGCTACAAAGGCCAAGGTGGGTCGATCGGGCGGCAATGTCACAGGTGAGCTTGACGGCTCGATAGGTCCTCGGTGATCGACTTGTGACACGGTGGAGGTGTCCCAGGAAGTCGAAGTCGCTCGGAGTACTCATGTCATTTCAGGTCCTTGGTACCGCGCACACGGGAATCACGGTCGTCGACCTCGAAAGGTCGCTGTCGTTTTGGAGGGACGTCCTCGGGCTCAAGGTCGTGCTGCGCGACGACGTGGCCGGCGAGGCGCTCGAAGAGATCACCGGCGTCCGTGGAGGCGCCATGTCGTTCGCCATTCTCGAGGTTCCCGGTGGCGGAGGCCAGATCGAGCTGTTGGAGTACACGCAGCCGGCCGATCGGCAGCATTTGCGGCCACGTCCCTTTGATGTCGGTTCGATGCACGTTGCGTTGTTCGTGGACGACATCGAGGCCGTGCTGCGGGATTGCGCTGCAGCTGGATGGCGCAGCCATGGGACGCCGCGGGTCAGGCAGGAGGGCCCGGCCAAGGGGATGACCTTTCTGTATATGAGCGACCCGGACGGCACCATCGTGGAACTCGTCCAAGCCGCCTCCTGAGGGCGCGCGACGACAGCACTGGGCGTGCGCCGGGTGCCCTGGTTGAACAGCCGCAGGGAAGAAGTACGCGGCCGACCTGCACAAGGCCGCCCGGGCCGGGTTCGACGAGGATGCACCGAGTGCCGCGACGACGAACTAGGAAGGCTGAGCGTCGGTCTCGGCGGCCGCCCTACGACGTGAGCAGCGCGGCCGCGTCGAGCACGTGCTCGCAGTACCGCGGTTCTCCCACCGACGGCAGCGGCAGCCATTCGGCGAACCCGTGAGGTGCGCTTCGGGACGACACCGCGCTGGGCTGCGGCCTTGCCCGGGCCTGCGCGGTCCGCGCAGGTTGCTACGCCCCTGTACGTATGCGCGGGTGTCGACGCGTGGCGGATGCCGCACCCAGCGGCTTTGCGCCACTCTCGGCGACCAGGCCGTCGAATGCGCCGGCACGCCGAGGATGGGGGCACGACCGTGGTCGAGGTCGGACAATTACGGCAGGGTTGGCGGCTGGGCGGTGTGGTCTTCGTGACCTGCTTCGTCGGCAGTCTCGTCGCTGGTGCAGCGCTGGCAAGGGTCTCGCTCTACCTTCCCGGGGCCTCGCCAAGTGAACTGCGGGAGTACTACACGGACAGCCGGGCGTCGGTGCTCGTGGCATCGGCGTTGCAGCTGGTCGCGGCTGTCGGCCTGGCTCGGTTCGGCGCCGGGCTCGCCGCCCGGATCAGTCCGGCCCACCGGCGTGCCTGCCGGGTCGGATATGGGCTCGCGGCAGCCTCGCTGGCCGTGTCGGCGCTGCTGTCGGTGCTGATGGTGATCCTCGGTGCGGACGCGGACGACAGCATTGTGCGGGTGTTCGGGCGGCTGATCCTGAGCACCGGCGGCGCGCTGCACCTGGCCGGGCTGGCCCTGCTGATCTGGTCAGTGTCCAGGGGCGCGGCCGGCGCCGGGCTGGGGCCCCGGTTGCCCTGGCGCGCGGGACTGGTGATCGCCCCGCTGCTGGCGGTGTCGCTGGGGTCGATCGTCCTGGTCCCGCTCACCCGCCTGGAACCATTGTGGCGGCTGCTGGCCGCGGTCTGGATCTGCTGGGTCTGCGCCGGCGGCCTCATTGGCGCCGCCCGTCCCGATCAGCCGGCAACACCGCCGCCCGCCTCGACCTGACCAACACTTAGAGGGACATTCACTTCCGTACGCGCCCCTGATGACCACGACGAGTAGTTCCCCAGGAATAAAGAAGGCCCGGCCGGAAAACCGGCCGAGCCTCGAAGCCGTTGGGACGGCTGCGACGCCGCAGCAATACCACGTCTTCCGACAGTCCTGCCGCGCAATCGAGTCCTGAGCTGCCGGCCAACGACCCGGGACGCCGTTCCGCCCCGGGTCAACTACGACGAGACGGCATCAGGTCCCGAGATGCGTCGTCGAAGTGGATTAGTGCTCGTGCTCCTTCGGCGTCCGAAGGAGCATTTTCCGGATCCGCCAGCCGGGTCCCCGGCCGCCAGGCCGCGTCGAGGATCTTCTGCAGGCCGGCGATCTCGAAGCGGCAGGTGCCGAAGGCGCTGTCGCCTTCGCAGGCTTTACGGTCGGCCACAACGGCTTGGTAGCCCAGCAGCATGCGCCGATACCCCGAGAGGACCGGCATGTGCGAGTTGCCGCCTTCGTGCTCGTCGTGGCGATTTTCTGCGGATGCTACGGCGACCCCTACCTGTGTCGCAGCCGTCCCGCTCACAGCGGGATGACACGAGCTGGAAGAACAGGTCCGCGTGACTTGCGGGCCGGGAACCGGGCTGAACGGATCCGGCCCCCGCCGCCGTGAGACTCCCGCGCTGCGACCTCGCACTGACACACCGAACCCCGTACCGTGGAGGAGGCGCGCGGTACGGGGTTCGGTGGAGCGGCTCACTCGTCGGTCGGCGGGAGAGTGAGCATCTCTTTCCGCGGTGGCGGAGAGTTTCTTTCAGGCGGCCAGATCCCGTGCTGGTGGTCTGGTGTCCGGTGCGGGGGAACGCGGTGTTTCCCGGTCGGGTCCGGCCGGCGCGCAGCCGGGGCGCCAGGTACCCACGTGCGTCCACTGCCGGCCCCACCAGTGACTGATGAGGACGGTGGACCGGAAGCAGACCGGGCACGGCTGGCGAGGGCAGTCGATCGCCATCGGGGACCTCCGTGTCGGTTTCGCTTCGTACCCCTGAAGCGTTGCTTCTTGCTGGCGGTCCACACATCGGGAGTCTTACCGAGAAACTACGTACGCAACGAGGCGGGCCGTTCAGCCCAGCGACACCACCGCGATGGCGTCGTCGAACTCCACCGCCGAGTGCTGCTGGCACCATCTCGATCAGCAACTGTCGGGCTCTGTCCTTCCCGCCCAGTCATTGACCAGGCCAAAGGCACCCCCATGGCACTGCACCGCATCACCGCCGACACGTTCGAGCGGCTGACCAGCAATCCCAGCACCCCAACCTCAAGCTGCGCGACGTCGCCGAGCAGTTCGTCACCGACGTGCTTACTGGGGTCCCGGACATCTCGCGCCACCGCCCCTGGGCGGGCCTCGTGGACAGTCACCAGGTTGGGGCTCGCGGCGGTGGGGTATCTCCCGGCCATGATCACTCGCCCGGGGGACGCCGACCGTAGTTGTGCGGTGCTGGGCCATGGCCGCAGCCCCCCTGAGCTGGCCGCGACCACACGACCATCTTGAAAACGTGTCTGACCGTGTCTTGGTCCAGGTGGTGATCGCGTGGAGGTCTGCCGCGGACCGAGAAGAACCCGAGAGAGGTACCGATGAACTTGCCCACCGCACTGGCCGCAACCGATGGCGCGCACGTCGCCGTGGCCGTGGGAATCGTGGCACTGTGCCTGATCACCGTGATCTTTTTCGTGGCCGCGCTTGTCAGCATCCTGGGTAGCCCGCTGACCGGCGGCATGAGACTCGTCTGGATCGTGTTCGCGTTCTGCGCGCCGATTCTCGGGCCGCTGCTGTGGTTCCTGGTGGGCCGGCGCAGCGCCGAAGCCGGGGGGCCCGCCGCATCAGCGGGATGATCCCAGTGGGCCGGGCCGCGGCCCCGCCCGCCGCCCGCGGTGGCCACACCCGGTGGGGGCATGGCAGCGACACGGGCCCGGTCCAACACGCGTACGCCGCCCCACCGGCGTGCGGGGGCTTGCGGGGCAAGCGTCGCCCGGCGGGACCGCCTCCACGGGCGGTGGGGCGGCGTACGTGGAAGGGCTGGGCCCACCGTTTGTGGCGATCAGACGGTAGAACACGCGCCGGAGGGTGGGTTGGTGGCTGGATGCCCCCGCCTCCGCCGAGGCAGCAGCGGCGCGGCCTGGGCCCGTTCTGGGACGGCATTTCGTGCCGGCACCCGTAACCCGCGTCGGACAACTACTGGCGGGGTCGAGGGCGCCCTCGACCCCGCCGCCGCGTTCGTTTCCATCGTCTCGCTCAGAGCTTCGCGGCTACGGCGCCCGCCATCGTCAGGTAGCCGGAGTCGCGAGGGTGGATGTTCGGTCCGACCGGAGCCGGATCACACTCGAAGGTCAACTTGCAGAGGTTGGCGACATTCACCGGAACCTGGCCGTGGCCGGGCAGCGTTGTCTGGTCGGCGAAGTCGTCGATCCGGTAGGCGGATGCCACGTCGGCGACCCGGAAGCCGGCTTGGCCGTAGGCGGCCGCGAGTAGTTTGTTGAGCTGGTCGACCACCGTGACCGACTGCATCGCAAGCTGTTGTCCCGCGGCGCCCTGGAGGAACGCCGCCAAAAACGGGTCGTATTCGTTCAGGCCGATGAACCGGGTGTTCGTACCCGGGTCGGCCTTTTTGAGCGCGGTGACGATCGTGGTCAGGTTGGTCTGGATGTCCGCCAGTCCTCGTTGCAAGCAGGCGGCGTCGATGCCCGTGGCAGACCCGCAGTCCTCCACGTCGCTCGCGCCGATGCTGATCGTGACCAGCGGAACGTGGCCGCGGTGCTGGGTCAGGAACGTGATCGCGGCATCCAGCTGCGACCGGGCGTGGGGGTAGGTGCAGATCCCACCGTTGATCATCGTGGTTGTCGTCTCGCTAGGACAACCGAGTTCGGCCAGGTTCAGGTTCCGACCGTGCAGCAGGCTGACAAGTCGCAGACCGGGGAGCAGATCGTGATCGAAGCCGTGATCGGTCGGCCTGCCCACGCCGTGGGCGTCAGGCTGGAAACCGACCGACAGAGAGTCCCCGAGAGACAGGTAGTAGTCCGTGCTTCCTGGACTCTGACTCGCCGACGATGCGGTCGCGACACCGGTGATCGAGAACACCGCGGCCACGACCACGGCCGGCAGGGCAAGCCATGTGCGTTTCAGTTTCACTTTTCCCCCTCATCGGTCGAACCAAGGACAAGACCACCTCAACAGGGGGCACGTTCACGACCGCCGGGTGGTTCACGCGGACTTCGTCGGCACAGGGACCGACGAGACGATCATCACCGCGGACGTGGCCCTGCGGTGGTTCCGTGATGCCACCCCGGTCCATCGCGTGGCCATCGACCACCAGATCAGCGTGGCCACCGCCTACCGCTACCTGCACGAAACCATCACCGCGCTCGCCGCCCACGCCCCGGACCTGCACCACGTCCTGCAGCAACGCCGC
>NZ_JBFAAJ010000049.1:0-33640 GCF_040639695.1 Amycolatopsis sp. NPDC023774 | reverse complement strand
GGAACGAACGCTGCCACCCCTTCATCTGGACCAAAACCGCCGACGAGATCCTCAAGAAGGTCAACCGTCAGACCACTTCAAACACAGACCACTAGCGCCGGTCGCCCGACGTTGGCCGCGGCCTCGCGTCCGTTCGGGATCGGCTGCCCGTGGGGCTCACTGCAGTGCTGTCAACATGTCGTTGCCGTCGACGATGGGAGCCCGCCGGGCCGACGCGCGAGGCATCGGCAGGCCGTTCGCCCAGCAGATCGATCATCTCGGCATCGTAGCCAGCAGCAACACAAGGCCGAGGCCGCGTGGCGTCGGTTTCAGGTCCGAGCGGCTGTCGTATCCGCCCGCCGTCGGCCCCACCGCTGCTGCGCTCCCATACCGCCACTCTAGCGGGTGACAACGGGTCGCCCGGGGACGTCCGAGCACTGATCGCGTGGGGGGACGAAAACTCGAGCTGTCGACCGGGAAGGGCTGTGGTGCGGGGTCGCGTGTGCCCACCCGTCGAGCAGAACCTGCACCATTCCTCCGGCACGCGGCTCAGCTGCGCCCCTTGGCTTGCCGGACACAGGAGAGCCAAACTGACCAGCCCTTTCGCGACGAACGAGGCAGCGGAGCGGCAGTCCGATACTCGTGGGTCAACGGGGTTTGTGGTCGCGTGTGGCTGGCTCCTGGGCTCGCTGTATAAGATCTGGCCGCCTTCGCGGGTACCGGCTACCGCGTGCATCCGCTGTGACAGTACGGAATGTGATGCACCGGGTAGGCGGTACCGTGTAGCCGATCGTTGTGCCACAGTCGATCGACGAGACGTACGAACGGGGGCCTCACCGAACGTGCGCCAGCCCACCAGGGGAGAGTACGTGAACCATCCATCCCAGAGGGGTCTCTACTTCACGTCATCCGAGCATGATCAGTTACGAGCTGAGGTCCGCCAGTGGGCTGAACTGCATGTTTCTCCTCGCATACCACAAATGGAGTCCCTGCGCAGAGTCGACGTCGCCCTGTCGCGGTTGATCGCCCGGCAGGGCTGGATCGGTGTGACGGTTCCGCCCGAATACGGGGGCATGGGACTCGGACATCTCGCCAAAACCATCATTATTGAAGAGCTTGCGCGGATCAGCGGCGCAATGGGCGCGATGGTGCAGGCCTCTCAGCTCGGGACGGCCAAGATCCTTCATTGGGGTACTGACGAGCAGAAACGCCGGTGGTTGCCGGCGATCGCGGCCGGAGAGTGCCTTCCCACGATCGCAACCACGGAGAAAGGCTCCGGAGGCCAGGTCGGGGCGATCGCGACGACCGCGCGCCGCGAGGGTGACGAGTACGTTCTCAACGGGAGCAAGGTCTGGGTGGGGAACTCGCACGTCGGGGACCTGCACGGCGTCATCGTCCGGACCGGAGAAGGCTCCCGGGGCCTCACCGCATTCCTGGTCGAGGCCACCCGCCCGGGCTGCACCCTCGCGCCGCATCCGGAGATGTTGGGCCTGCACGGTTTCAGCTTCGGCGAGATCCGCTTCGATGACTGCCGTGTCCCGATCGAGAACCGGATCGGGGCCGAAGGTGACGGGCTCGCCGTGGCGTTTTCCTCCAGCGTCCTCTACGGCCGGCCCAACCTCACCGCGGTCTCGCTTGGCATCCATCAGGCAGCGGTGGAGACCACCAACCAGTACACCAGCGAGGTACAGCGCTACGGCAACCCGCTGAGCATGAAAGAAACGATCCGGAACAAGATCGCCGAGATGCAGTCGAACCTGATGACCGCGCGGATCTTGGCCTACCACGCCGCGGACTCGCTCGACCGAGGGCTGGCCTGCGATGCGGAACTGATGAACGCCAAGCTCGAGAACGTGAAGCTGTCCAAACGCTCTGTGGACCTGGCCATGGAGATCCACGCCGCCTACGGGCTGGTGTCCGCGCATGAGGTCTCACGCCTCTACCGCGACGTAGTGCACATCGAGCCCCCAGCGGGCACCTCCGACATTCAGCGTGTGCGGCTGGCAGAGGTGTCGCTGGGGGAAGCGAGGCCGGAGTGGTCACAGCGGTTTTCTGGCGAACTTCGCGCAAGCACCGCCGCTCGGGAGCGGGCGCTTAGCGCGCCGGCCGAGCACCCTGTCGTTCACGCTGGTGAATCAGCGTCACCAGTTCCTCAGCCAGTCCTTTGATCAAATCCACCCCAGACTGGCCCCACGAGTGCTTCTCCGTATCGATGACGCAGACCGTGCCCAGCACGACGGCGCTCTCGCCGAACTCGGTCTCTCTCCGCTCGATCAGCGGAGCTCCGAGGTAGGAGCGGATACCCAGCTTGGTGATGACCGGGTTGCCCTTCCACCGGGGGTATTCGAGGACGTCGTTGAGCGGTAGCGCCTTTTTCCGGGTGACCACGTAGGGGCACCAGCCGTGATCCAGGTCCATGGTCCGGTCCACCGGCGGATGCGCGGTTGAGGGAGACGTCTGCAGCGCCGCGCTGTGCTGGTGGCTGGGCGGGACGTGCAGACCCGCGAAGTACTGCTGCCGGTCGCTGAGGAAGTTGACCATCGCATAAGGCGTGCTGGCCAGTTGTGCAGCCTTGGCGGCGATGGCATCGAATTCCGGATCCGGGAGGGTGCCGATACCTAGCTCACGCAAACGGTCCATCCGAGCCTGAACGCCGGGGTCGGGTTGCGGTGCGAGGCGGCGGACGTTGGTCGGGTTATACGTCATAACGAGCTCCAGATCCGGACGGCAGAGGCGCGGCGACACGGGCCGCGTCTTCTTCCCGTCGTGTATTGACGATGTGCTCCACCAGGAGGATCAGAACCGCCTTGGTGGACTGGAAGGTGCGGGCGTCGCAGCGGATAAGCGGGACGTGCTCTCGCAACGCGAGCGCGGTGCGCACGTCGCTTTCGGGGTATACCGGCGCGCCCTGGAACTGATTGACGGCTACGAGGAAGCGGATCCCGCGCGATTCGAAGAACTCGATCGCACCGAAACTGTCCGTGATGCGGCGGGTGTCCACGAGTACGATGGCGCCGAACGCCCCGCGGGACAGCTCGTCCCACATGAACCAGAAGCGATCCTGCCCCGGGGTCCCGAACAGTAGAAGCCTCAGGTCCGCCGCGATCGTGCGGCGGCCGAAGTCCATGGCGACGGTCGTCGTCTTCTTGTCGGGGATCCCGTCGAGGCTGTCGACGGGGACGCTGGCGACGGTCAGGGTCTCTTCGGTCGAGAGAGGCTTGATCTCGCTGATGGAGCGGACGAACGTGGTCTTGCCCGCACCGAACCCGCCGGCGATGAGGATCTTCATCTGCGATGGGAGAACGTCAAAGCTTCTTGAGTTCACGCAGCACCCTTTCCAGCAAGTCATAAGACGACGAAGGTTCGATCAGGTTGGCGGCGAGCGTGGTGGCGGCCCCAGCCTTGATCAGGTCGGCGAGCAGGATCTTGGTGACGGCGACCGGCCGGCCAAGTTTGCCGGCGATCTCGACAACAGCGGTCGGGTATTGACACAGTTGCCACGCCTTGGCGTGTTCCAGGTTCAGTTTCTCCGGGGCGACGTTGCCGGTGGTGGCCACCCGCGATTCCAGGCCGAGCTCCACCGCGGGAACAGTGCGCCCGCCGGTGAGCATGTATGGGCGGGCGCGGTGGCTGGTCTGGGGTACCTGGTGTTCACCGCTGTTCTGCACGCCTCACCGGGTTCCCATCTGGGCCGGCCCGTCGTCCCGTGCGGGAGTGGCGAGCTGCTGGCGCAGCTGGGTCGAGAGACGACCCATTTCGTAGGAGACGGCTTTGGCGTCGACCTGGGGGTTCGCCAGGACTGCCAGCACAGTTCGCTCGGCGGGCGCGGTGACGAACATGACGAGACCCTGGAGCTCGACGATCATCTGACGCAACCCGTCCTCGGGCACCGGGCTGAATCCGGTGCCGACAGCCTGCGCCATCGAACACACGCCGCTGGCGATGGCCGCGAGATGATCCGCGTCGTCGTCGCCGATTCCGTACCAGCTTTCGCGAAGGCCGTCCGTGGACAGCAGGAGCGCGCTGTGTGTACCGGGAACCTTCTTTACGAGACGCTCGAGCAGGAAGCTCATTGCGTTGTGTTCCACGAACCGTCTCCTTGCGATCGAGCGGAATTGGCCTCGGGCACCGTGCCCGCGAAGCCCTGGTTGTCCGTGTCCAGGTCGCCGCCGGCGATGCCCTCAGCCAGACCGGCACGGGCGTCCGCGAGAAGACTCGGGCTGTGGCCGGTGTAGACAGGCGGTTGCGACGAGGGAGTGCGAAGTTGCGGCGGGAGGTGACTCGCCGATGTGCCACGCCGAGGCAGGGGCGGCAAGCCGCGGTCCCCCTGCTGCGGCGACACGCCGGGATCGCGAACCGGCAAGTTGTCGGCCGGTCGATCCGGGGCAGCAGTAACGGTCGCCGCGGCCGGCATCTCGAGCTGGCGGTGATCGGCGGCGGATGGACGGCGTTGAGGAAGGACTGAGTCGGTGCTGCCAACGCCGGACTGCGGCCGCGGACGAGGGTGGGGACGGGGTGGTTGCGCCGAGGTGGCCACCGGGACTGGACGGTCGGTGAGCGGCGCGAGGATGAGGTCGTGCGGCAGCACTACGTCAGCGTCAGTGCCGCCGAAGATGTTCTTGTTGAGTTGGACGGCGATACCGAAGCGCTGCGACAGCCCTTTCACCACGGCCAAACCGATTTGGTCGTTGGTCAAGATTTTGCCGAGGTCGATAGCGGTGGAAGGCGCGAGCAAGTGGTTGTAGTCATCCCGCTCGTTGTCCGGAATTCCCACGCCTCGGTCCCGGATCTGGATGCACAATCCTGCTCGTACCTCGAATGCGCGAACCTCGACCGGCGGCGCCGTCGGATTCTGGAACTGCGTGGCGTTTTCCACCAGTTCCGCGAGGAGGTGGATGACTTCGGCGACTGCGCGTCCGTGGACCTGGACGTCCGGGCTGGGAAGCACGTCGACCTGTCGGTAGTCTTCGATCTCACTGCACGCGGACATCAGGACTTCCCGGACGGGAAGCGGTGATTCCTCGCGACTGAGGAGTCCACCTTCGCCGCGCATCACTTCGATGTTTTCGACCTGGCGCCGCAGCTGGGTCGTCATGTGGTCGAGCTTGAACAGCCCGGCCAGCTGATCGGGATCCTCCGTCTCGTGTTCGAGGCTGTCGAGGTGAGCGATCATGCGTCCGACCAGCGTCAGAAGCCGGCCTGAGAGCTTCCCGAGGACCTGCTCCGGACGAGGGGCGTGCGTGAACAGGACGGGCGGAGCGGCATCCTGATGCGTCGCCGGCGGGCCCCAAGGTTGTGCATCGCCTGGCACCGCAGCCCGCTGCGCTGACGCGATTGCCGACCGGTTCCGGCTGAGGTAGACCAGGGCAACCACGACGACGACCGCGACCACTGCAAGGCACAGCCAGAGGCCCCAGCTCACACGCGCGGCGATCACCGCCGAAATGGCAAGCGCAGCACCGGCACACACCACCGCTGCAACAGCGGCGGCGGGCACGGGCTGACCGATCGCACGTATCGGGCCCGTCACCTCGGGGCTCGTCGGGGCGGGCTCACCACCGCCAGGTACATGCTGATCAGACATCAGGTCCTTCCTGACCATGACTCGGCAAAGTGCTGGCAGCAACCGGCAAAACACCGCCGCATTGCCCCCGGACACCTACCGCAGCGTGACCATCTTGGCGCAGGGATGCTACCGCAGAAGAAATCAGGAAATTTCGGGACCATGCGACAAGCACGCGGGCACGAAGCACTAGACAATCAGCCATATAGCTTTCGGGAACTCTTGCAGTAACAACGGGAACGCGCTATGCAGGCACCTTGCCCGGCCATCTCTCCCTGCCGGGTTTTCCGCGCATCCGCCCACGTCAGCGGCTCTCTACATGCGAGTTGGGCGTGGGTTCGCAGCAACGAACCCCTGTAGTGCGGTGACCGCCGGTTCGGTACGGCGGTTTGCTGGCCATGGGTGGGTCGCCGCTGCCCGAACTGGCCGCCGACCGCCTCTGCGAGACATCGGCTTCGCCCGCGCCGCAGCTACCGGGGCCGTGCTGGCGGTAGCTGACCGCCTCGCCGAGCACTTGGCCCGCCACGTTTCGAGAGGTACCTCAACGGCGGCCGGGCCGTCTAGTATCGGCGTGATTACCCGGCTGCACCCCCGGTTCCTTCACGGAGAACACGCGATGGTCACACCCGGCCGCACTGGCATCCGCGAGATCGACCACATGATGGACGAATCCGACAATATGCGCGCTCGCGTCAACGCGATGGTCGCCGTCTTCCGCGCCGAGAGCGTGGTAACCACCCATCACGGGGTCATGGCGACCGATCGAGCGCGGCTGGCTGGTTGGCTTGGGAAATTTGAAACGCGCGCGAGACGACGGCCGTCCGGCCGCGATCGAGCAAGCTCAGCGGCAGTGCGACCAAATCCTTGACCACGCCAACCGCGTCGAGCGCTACGTCACCGACCGACGCGAGCAGCTCGCCGCGGTGAATCGGGCCGTGCGTGAGCTGTGGGCGTTCGAAGACAAGATCCAACGCGCACTGGACCTGGCTGCCAGCGGGTGGGGCGCGACGCCCCGACACGAAGACTGATCACAACGTGCAGCGGCCGGTCACGGACTTTTCCCAGCGGGCAGCGGGACGCCGGTAACCAGGCCCACGACGTGCCAGCCCCTGCTCCTGAGACGGACGCGTCTCGGCTTCCGCCCGCAGTGGTGCAACTGGGACAGTCCTGGACGGGGTGGGCTCCCTACGCCGCGGTAATCACCACGGCGCAGGGACGCGCCGGAGTCCACCTCCGGTGCCGGCGGATCCTCCGCCGAAGGTTGCGTGCGAGCCTGCCCTCGCCTCCACTGCGGGGGCCACGTCGGTAGGTTGTTCGCGACGAACGTCGTCATCTCCTGGGCGGTGATCCTGCGTGTCTTGCTCAGTTTCTCGCCGATGCGTGTCCGATGAGTCTCCACCGTACGCTTGGCAATGACCAGCTCGGCGTCGATCTGACTGGGGTCCTGTGAAGTGGTCCATCGGCTGTGGGAGTGCGATGCCCCCGAATGGGGTACGAGGAGGACACAGGACCGATGGGACAGCGACGGCGGCACACCCCCGACCAGATCATCGGCAAGCTGCGGGAAGGTGAGCGGCTGCTCGGGCAGGGCCCGGAATTGCCCGAGGTGTGCAAGCACCTGGAGTTCACGGAGGCGACCTGGTATCGATGGCGCAACCAGTACGGCGGGATGAAGGCCAACGACGCCAAACGGTCGAAGGAGTTGGAAGCCGAGAACGCCCGGCTGAAGAAGATGGTCGCCGAGCAGGCCCTGGACATCGACATGCTCAAGAAGTTGAGCCGGGGAAACTTCTGACCCCCGAGCGTCGCTGCCGCGCTGTGGAGCGGCTGCGGGCGATGTTCGGGGTGAGTGAGCGCCGGGCCTCTGGGGTCGCGGGTCAGCGCCGGTCCACCCAGCGCAAGCAGGTGCAGAACCGGGTCGGGGTGGAACGCGCGTTGCGGGCTCGGTTGCGGGAGATCTCGCGGGGCGGATCCGCGGTGGGGCTGGCGTAAGGCGCATGCAATCCTGTGTCGGGATGGGTGGAGGGTCAACACCAAACGCATCCGTCGGTTGTGGGCCGACGAAGGATTGAAACGGCCGCCTCGGGTGCGTAAGAAGCGTCGTCTCGGTCCAGGGCGGGGAGGCCGGGAGCCGGTGACCCGGCCGGATCAGGTGTGGGCGTTGGACTACCAGACCGACGCGCACCGCCGACGGCCGGCAGATTCGGTTTCTCAACGTCATTGACGAGTTCACCCGGGAAGCACTCGTCACTCGGGCGGCCCGGTCGTGGACCGCGGACGCCACGGTCGCCCTGCTGGAGGAGGTGATCAGCATGCTCGGGCGACGGCCGGAGCACGTGCGGATGGACAACGGACCCGAGTTGACCGCGCACGCCCTGCGGGACTGGGCGCGGTTCTCCGGCACCGCCACCGCCTACATCGATCCGGGATCACCCTGGCAGAACGGGCATTGTGAGTCGTTCAACGGCCGGTTCCGGGACGAGTTCCTGTCCACCGAACAGTTCTATACCCTGCTGGAGGCGCAGGTACTGGCGGAAGACTGGCGCATCGAGTACAACACCTACCGACCTCATGGGTCCCTGGGCGGGCTGACCCCGGAAGCGTTCCGAGCCCACTGGCTCGGCCAACACCAACCAGCAATCACGTAGTTGGTGGACCACCAAATGGGACCCAGTCACTCGCTCCAGTCCGTCACGACGAAGTTCGCATAACCAATGTACAGATCAGCGGTCGTCGTCCTCACCGGCTTGTTTACGCTCACCGCCGGGCACGCCGCCGCGGCCACGTCCGCGCCAGCGACCCGATCGTCGCTCACCCAGCCACCTGACGTTGCCGTACCGTCGCCTGGCGGCTCGGGGTGGTGCGGTCGTGAGGCGTGCGGTCGAGTGGCTTGCTCAAGACCTTGCTCTGCCGATTCAGTGCAGACACGGTGACTGCCTCGATCTGGCCTCTCCTCGTCGACGGCTTGCTGACGATCGCGACGGTCGAGCTGTGGAGAGCACACGGGGTCGGTCGAGCACAGGGCGGGTGGGTCGCATGGTTGGCGTTCGTGTTCGGCATCTGCCTGTCTCTCTGGCTCAACATCGGCTCGGCGCCGATGTTGAGCGTTGCTGGAGGTGACGGTGGTTGCCTGCCCTCCGCTGGTGCTACTGCTGGCGGTCGAGTTGTTCAACGGCGCGCTGAAGCGCAGGGCGATCACCGAGACTGGCTCCGAGGCGGCCTCCGCACGCCGAGACCTGGGTGAGCGCGGTCTCGGCGACGGGCCGAGTCACAAGACTGCCGAGATCGTCAGCCTGCACTCGGTCTCGCGTCCAGCGGCCGCGTCGACTGCCGACGGCCGAGCAGCAGATGGGAGCACTATCTCCGTCAAGCCGCGGACCGCTGGACCCCCAACGGTGCCGAGTTGGATCGGGTGGCTGGCACGCACAACTACGGTTGACGGGTGCTGCGCCAGCGGCGAGCCGCGAGGTTCATGATCTTGACAGTTAATATCCAGATTTATAGAGTCCGCTGCGGACGTCATGGCCCACGGGCGGCTCATCTGAGTCCCTGCAGTGGTTTGGGTTGACGGCGGGCCTCGTGCAGTGCGGTGATCGTGACACGCGGAAGGTGAATCTGGATGGAAAATATCCTGATTGTGGGTGGCGGGTTCGCGGGGGTGTGGAGCGCGGCGAGCGCGGCCAAGTTGCGCCGGGAGCGGGGGTTGGCTGAAGAAGAGTTGCGTGTCACGGTGATCAGCGCTGGTGACGACATGGTCATCCGGCCGCGGCTCTACGAAGCTGATCCGGACCGCATGCGAGTGCCGCTGGACCGGGTGCTCGGGCCGATCGGCGTCCGTCGGGTTGCCGGCACTGTGACCGATATCGACACCGACGGGCGGGTGGTCACGGCGGTTCGTCGCGACGGCACCACCACCAAGCTGGGCTACGACCGGCTGGTGCTCGCGTCGGGCAGTCAGGTTGTCCGGCCCGGTTTGCCGGGTGCCGAGCACCTCTTTGACATCGACACGCTGGCCGGCGCGGCCACGCTGGATGCTCATGTGCGTCGCCTCCCGGAACGCGCGGGTGAGGCGGGTCGGTTCACCGCGGTGGTGGTCGGCGCGGGTTTCACCGGGCTGGAGATCGCCACCGAGCTCGTTGGCCGACTGCAGGACCTGGCGCCAGCCGATCAGGTCCGGGTCGTGCTTGTGGAGCGGCTGGACGCGATCGGCCCGGAACTCGGGGAGGGGCCCCGCCCGGCGATTCAGAAGGCGCTGACGGAACTCGGTGTCGAGGTGCGGCTGGGGGTCAGCGTCGAGGAGGTTGGACCGGACGAGGTTCGGCTGTCCGACGGAACAGTTGTGCCGGCGGCCACGGTGGTGTGGACCGCGGGGATGACCGCCAGCCCGCTCACCTCGTTCATCCCGGGGGAGAAGGATCGACTCGGCCGTCTCGATGTCGATGAGTACCTGCGCGTGCGTGGACTTCGTGACGTGTACGCCGCGGGGGACACCGCGGCGGCAGTTTCGCCTTCGGAAGGGCGGGTTGTGATGCAGAGCTGCCAGCACGCGCTCCCGCAGGGGAAGTTCGCCGGGCACAACGTGGCTGCCGATCTGCTCGGCGAGGAGCTGGTGCGGTTCGAGCCGGTCCCGTACGTCACCTGTCTTTCCTTGGGGCCGGCGGGTGCGGTGGTGACCTCGGGCTGGGACCGTGATGTGCAGATGACCGAGCACATCGCGAAGGACCTCAAGCACACGATCAACGAACAGTGGATCTATCCGCCGGTCGACGATCCGGCGGAGTTGTTGAGCCAGGCGGGACCACAGGCGGGGTGGCCGGTCTACGAGCCCGTCCAGTCGTTCGGCGCAAGCTGACCGTCGATTGCGGGCGAGTCGGGGCTGCGGCATCCCTGTTGCCTCGTACATTCGTTTGCGCCCTGGTATCGATCACGACCGATACCAGGGCGCTTCGCCTGCGCACTTTCGGTCGTCAGCCTCGCGCAATCTTGTGACGCCCCAAGGCCTCGGTCTCGTTGCGCATTCCGGCCGGTGGGTACGTGGAGCGGCTGGGCCGGGTTCGTTGGTGCTCCTAACTTCGTCGTCATGACCCGGTCCACGGTGGACCGGTGGTGACACCGTGGTCACCGTGCCGAACGGATAGAGGAAAGCCATGACACTCACCAGCAATGCCGCTGAGTCCTCAGCAACCGCAGCCGACCTCGGGCGTGAACTCGTCGGGCGGGCAAGCGAGCTCGTGCCAATGATCCGGGAGCACGCCGCGGAGTCGTCCGCCAACCGGGCCGTGGTGCCGCAGGTGATGAAGGCCCTGGAGGACGCGGAGTTGTTCAAGCTGTTCGTCCCGAAGCGCTTTGGTGGCCACGGCGTCGGAATGCGGACCACGATGGAGGTCCTGTCGGAGATCGGCCGCGGTGACGGCTCGACGGCCTGGGCCGCGTCGTTGCTGAACGTGTGCACCTGGTTCGCCACGACCTTCTCGCTCCAGGCGCAGCTCGATGTCTTCGGCGAGAACCCGAACGCGAAGGTCTCGGGGATCTTCACCCCGGGTTCGAAGGCCGAACGCGTCGACGGTGGCTACCTCCTCAGTGGACGGTGGCCCTACTCCTCGGGCTCGTTCGCGGCCGACTGGGCGGCGCTCGGGATCGCGTTGTCGGTCGATCCCGGCCAGGACCCGCGGGCGCTGGCGCTCGTGCCGAAGGAAGCGTGGACCATCGAGCCGACCTGGTACGTCGCGGGCATGCAGGGCTCCGGCAGCGACACGATCGTCGTGGAAGACCACTTCGTCCCCGATCACCGGATCCAGCCGTTCGCGGACATGCAGCAGGCGCGGTACCTGACCCCGTACCAGGCCGAAGAGCAGAACTCCAACATGGCCTTCATCGCGGTCGCCGCACTGGTTCTCATCTCGCCGCAGCTGGGCCTCGCCCGGCACGCGCTGGAGATCACGCGCAACAAGCTCGGGGGCAAGCCGGTCGCCTACACCGTGCACCGGGAGGCACGGAACTCGCCCGCGCACCAGCTCGGCGTGGCGAAGGCGGCGACGAACATCAACCTCGCCCACCTTCTCGCGAGGTCCGCCGCCGACGAGATCGACGCCTGGGCCGCCGACCGTCGGCTGCCCGACGTCGAGACCCGCGCCCGGATCCGCAACGACACGGGCGTCGTCGCGGAGCTGGTGAACTCGGGGATCGACACGCTGATGACGGCCAACGGCGCCGGCTCGTTCGCCGACGTCAACGTGCTGAACCGGATCTGGCGCGACGCGGCCATCGGCGCCCGGCACGCCTACGTCACCCCCGAGGTCGGCAAAGAGGTCTACGGGCGGGTCCTGCTGGGCACCGAAGACGCGCTCACGATGGACATCTGACGCCGCAACCCACCTTTCAGGAGATCGCCATGGACGCACGAACTGTGCAGCCGGACGGGGCCGCGCGCACCGGTCCCGGCGAGCCGCCGTCGACCGGGGTGTCGGTCGAGGAGCTGAAAGCGGCATTCCGCAACCATCCGGCCGGGGTCGCCGTCATCACCGCGGACGCGGGTGACGGGCCGGTCGCGATGACGTCGAGCTCCGTCGCATCGGTGAGTGCCGACCCGCCCCTGATCATGTTCTCGGCGTCGGCCCTGTCCTCCAGCACGCCCTCGATCCTGCGGGCGAAGACGGTGGTCATCCACCTGCTGGCCGCGGAGCACCTCGGCCTCGCGAAACTGGCTGCCACCAGCGGAGTGGACCGCTTCGATGGCACCGTCCCCTGGGGCCGCCTGCCCACCGGCGAGCCGCACTACCGCGGAGTTCCCGTGTGGATCAGGGCGCGCGTGGTGAGCACCGTGGCGGCGGGAAGCTCCACCGTCGTCGTGGCGCACGCTCTCCAAGCCGACCTCTCGGCCACGACGCAGGCACGAGGAGCGCTCGTCTACCACGACCGTGCGTGGCACGAGCTGAGCCGGCGCTCTCGCGTGGCTTGACGCTTGGATGTGGCGGCGCCGAGTGGCTCCCGAGGCATCGGGACCGCTCAGTGTCGCCACTGGCGTGTGGAACGCCCGCAGGCGACGAAGGCAATGCGGGAAGGTGGCGTCCTGCTGCGAAAGAAGTGCTGGGCACCGTGAATGCGGTGCCCAGCACTTTTGTGTTCGAAGCCCGTGCAGCGAACCTCATCCGGGCGACTGTGGCGGTGTGCCCCTCAGCGCTGCGAGAAGGAGGCCGTGGACCTCGTCCGGCCGGAGCCGGCGTGGGTTCGCGTACGGCTGCGAGAAGACCTGTCGCACCACTTCGTCGATGTCGCTCTCAGCGATTCCCAGCTCGCCCAGTGACGGGGCGGCGCCGGTGCGGGCGCCGAGGTGCGCCAGTTCGACCGCGGGCGCCGCCACGCCGAGGGCTCGGGACATCGCCTCGTTGGCCGCAGGCGCGGCCGGGAGGTTGAACGCGGCCACGTATGGCATCAGGATGCTGTGGGTTTCCGCGTGCGGCAGGTCGAAGGTGCCGCCGAGGATGTGGCACAGCTTGTGGTGCAGCGACATCGTGGTCTGGCCCAGGCAGAGACCGCACAGCCAGGAGCCGCGAAGCGCCAGCGTGCGTGCGGGGAGATCGCTCGGCTCGTCGGCCAGTACCGGCAGCGCCGCGGCGAGGGCTCGGATGCCCTCCTCGGCCATCAGTGACGTGACCGGCGACGCGTCCGGGGCGTACAAGGCTTCCATCGCGTGTGCGATTGCGTTGAGGCCGCTGAGTCCCGTTACTCGCGGCGGCAACCGGACAGTCAGCTCAGGGTCGTAGACGACGCTGCGGGGCAGAACCCTGAGGTCTCGTCCGGTGCGTTTTCGTCCGTCTTCGGTGATTCCCCAGATCGGGGTCATCTCCGAGCCCGAGTACGTGGTCGGGACCGCGATCACGGGCAGTCCGGTCTGTCGGGCGACCACCTTGCCCAGCCCGATGACGGAGCCACCGCCGATCGCGACGCAACCGTCCGCACCGAGCCTGCCGACTTTTTCGCACGCCGCCTGCACCACTGAGGCCGGGACATGCGTGCGTGCGTCTTCGAAGTGTCCGGCGACACGGTGCCCCAGGAGCGTGGACACCAGCTGCACGTCCTCGGCACGTCCGGGCGTGCCGAGGACGACGAGCCGGTCAAGGCCGAGCCGATCCGCCTCGGTCGGCAGCTCGGCGACCCGGCCCGCACCGAACACGACACGCACGGGCAGCGCCTCGTAGGTGAAACCGGGCGCGCTCACGGCTTCTTCTGCAGCACGAAGTCGACCTTGGCGTGGGTGAAGGGCGCGGCCACACCGAACCGCCTCGCGGTCGCTGCGTCGCACTGCACCGCGAAATCGGTGAGCAGACTGCGTTTCACCGCGAACACGGCATCGGACTCGACGTAGGGGCTGTTCCTGACGAACGCGTGCGTGGTGACTTCTTCGTGGCCTTCGGCCCGGACGATGAAGTGGACGTGCGCAGGCCGGAACGGATGACGGTTGGCCTTCTCCAGCAGCGCACCCACCGGACCGTCGGTCGGAATCGGGTAGTGGCTCGGGACCACCGAACGGAACCAGTACCGCCCTTCGGCGTCCGTGTGGAAGAGGCCCCGCCCGTTCCCGGCGGGCTGCACGTCCGGTTGCTGGACGTCGTAGAACCCCTCCTCGTTGCACTGCCAGACGTCGATCTCGGCGCCGGCCAGTGGAATGCCGTCGCTGCCGAAAACATGACCGGACACCACACACGGATGGGGGCCGTTCATCAGGTCGATCGAGTCGCCCAGCGCACGAGCGGGCGACTCGGTCAGATGAAACGGCCCGAGGACCGTGCTTTCGGTTCCTTCCTGCTGGCCGTTGAGCGTCTCCACCATCATCGAAACCCCGAGCACGTCCGAGAACAGGATGACCTCTTGCCGGGTTTCGGTACAAGTTTTCCCCAGCGCGGTGACGAATTCGACGGCGGCGTTCCACTCCGCCATAGTCGGCTTCACCTCGCGCACGAAGTCGTGCAGGTGCCGCACCGCGCTCTCCATGATCTCCCGCAACCGGTGGTCGGGAGTGTCGCGAAAGCTGTCGATCACGGCAAAAGTCGCCGTCTCCCAGGAGAAGTCCATCAGACCGCGCCCCCAGCAGAACGGTCGGTGCTCTCGAAGTGGCGGACCTCGGGCTCGTCGGCGAAGAAGCCCGCAACGTGTTCGGCGAACCGTTTGCCCGCGTCACTCGCCGGAAAAGCCACCAGGTGGTCCTCGAGCCGCTCCCAGCCGACGCGGAGCAGATACGTCGAGCGATGCTCCGCGTCGCGGAAGAGCTCTACGCTCGTGCAGCCCTGCGCTTGCGCGAGCAGGGGCCTGGCTGCGCGGAACGCCTCTTCGAAGTCGCTCTCGCGTCCGCCGGTGATCCGCAAGTAGGCCTGCTCCACCACCATCGTCATTCCCTTCCGTTCGGCGGGTTTCGGGCACCCGCGCGCGTCGACCGTAGGACAGCTGTCGGTCGCGGCGTGCCCTGATCGCGACGGCGCAGGACGGATCGCGAAACGCTTGCCGGTAACGGAACAGCGGCCTGGTCTACTGCGCGTTCCGTAGCGTGGCCGACGGTGTTTCGCCGAACTGCTCGCGGTAGGCGCGGGAGAAACGCCCGAGGTTCGAGAACCCCCAGCGATTGGCGACGTCGCTCACGGAACCCGAGCTCTCCCGCAGGTCCTGCCGTGCGCGCTCGAGGCGGACTCGCCGCAGGTAGGTCATCGGGGTCATGCCGAGGTGTTCCTGGAAGCCCTGCTGCACTCGCCGGCCGCTGACGCCGGCGTGGCGTGCCAGGTCTGCGAGCGACCAAGACCGCTCCGGCTCCGCGTCGAGGGCGTCCAGCACTCGCTTGATCGTGCGAGGACGGGCCGGTGGCCGCGGTTCGTACAGCTCGGCCGAGTAGCTGTGGAGGTGGGCGAGCACCAGGCCGTCGACGACCATGGACTCGAGGTGCTCGCGGTGCCGCTCCGAGCGGTGGACCAGGCTTTCCGGATCGGCCAGTTCGGACAGCAGCAACTTGACGGTGGACAACCAGCTTCGCCCGGCGCCCGAGGTGAGGGAGAAATCGAGATCGAATCCTACGGAGGTGCCCACCGGGCGACCGAGGAGGCCCTCCAGCTCCGCTTCGAGAGCCCGGGTGGAGATCTTGACGCAGATCTGTTCGGCGTCGGCTCCCCAGCGCGGGAGGTACGTGTGTTCCGACGGGGTGAACACCGCGGCGTGCCCCGGTGTCGCGATCATCTCGCGTGGACCGCAGTGCGATTCGACGGCCCCGAAGGTGGGGATGTTGACGTGGTAGGCGCCCAGCGCCCCCGGGTCGACGCTGGTTTCGGTTCCGAAGCAGACGTAGCCGACGGTCAGGTGCCGTAGCTCCGCCGCGCTGAGGTGGGAGCTCGGGAGCACCGGGGCGGCGCGTTCCCGGACTTCGACCTTCGCGGGGTAGAAGACGCTGTTCAGATTCTCGCGGAAGACCTCGAACCGAGTCGCCCGGCACAGCTGGCGCAAGGTCCAAGGCCCCGAGTCGTCACCTTCGACTCGCGGGGCAGGATCGGTCCTCGCCGCTGTGTGGTCCATCGGCGCGCTCCTTTGCGCTGGTCGTCGACTGCTGCTCGCCGGCCGGCACCTCTCCGGGAGATCGATACCCGCTGGTCATCGGCCGAAGCAGGCACTCGCCATCGTAGGCGACGCCCAGGGGGCCGCTGTCCTCGTCGCGCAGGCTTCGGCCGAAAAGCGAAACCCGCCCTTCGCGAAACGGACACCGGGACGGCTCACGCAGCGGGTCTTCCCTTACGCAGAGGACGCGGCGAGCAACCGGTTGAGGGTAGGTGCCGCGTCAGCCATGGGCCGTTGTCGCTTCGTGATGCGTCCGGACAGTTCGTGAACGGGACTGGCCGGGCCGGGCGGGGTGGCTAAGCGATGTCTCGTAACCCGGTGTGGGTCGGTTGGGGGTGTTGGTTGATCATGGTGTGGTGCAGGTGATCACAGCGTCGCGGCCCGAGTGGATCGCCCCGTTCACCGGGCTGGAGCCGGGTCAGTTCCGCAAGCTGGTGCGGCTGGTCGCGAAGCGGGGCGGTGATGAGATCGCTGATGGCCGTCCTGGTCGGCAGTGGCGCCTTGACCTGGCCGATCGTGTACTGCTGGTCGCGACGTACTGGCGGATCGTGTACTGCTGGTCGCGACGTACTGGCGGACAAACCTGACGATGCGCCAGATCGGGCGATCGCCAGCACGAAATACACCACCACCCGCGGCGGCAACAAACGGTTCCGTTCCCCGGTCTTCCCGGTCTGCACAATGACCCGATCAACCAGTTCCGGCGGAAACGTCCCGGTCAGCAGACCGATCGCGATCCGATCGGACAACCGCGCATCCGTCTCCGGCTTGACCTGACCAGGCCGTGGCATCCAGGAACCTCCTGGACGATCAACCTACCAGCCAAGATCACTTAAGTCACTGGTATTGCCCCTAGGCGAGAGGACGCTGCACACCGGGCGGCTCATCAGAAGCCGATCTGGGCGGACACCTTGCGTGTCCGGATCGGAGCAGGGTCCGCGCGGGCCCGGAGGCTCGTCATTACCGTCCGCGCCGAGTACGGTCGCGGGCTTTTCCGACGCTGAGAAACGTCATTGAGAATGACAGGTTCTTGTGGCAGGGCGATCCGGCTGACGCAAGGTGACGGCGTGAGCAGAAGCCCAAGAAGTCCGGACGAATGATCGTAACCACCCAGCAATCTAGTTAGATCTCAAGCATGAGATCGTCGCGGACCTGCTTCGCCATCTCGGCCGAAGCGTCAAAGATTTTATGGTGATGCTCCGAGACGGCATTCGCGATCGCGTGGCCATCAAGCTCAGGAGAAGCTTCAAGAAACCACATCCATGCACCTGTGCATGCGATCATGGTTTTCATTGCGGCATCGCAAACATGGCGGGATCCGATGGTCCTAACCGACGCACCATCGCGCGAGCGGCGTCGGCGCGATGCTGCGCGAGGTTCCGCAGCCTGGCGAGCACGAAGTTTCTGCCGGTGCCGTCCCACGCCGCGTGCGGGTCCCCCTCGGTAGCCCACGGCACGTGCTCGACCAGGGTGAGGTCGGAGTCGGCGATGGGGAACGAGATCTGCCTCTCGCCGGGGTCGGCGTCGGGGTCGGTGAGGTACAGCACCGTTTTGTAGCCGGGCAGCCCTGTGGGGTCGGTTTTCAACCGCGGGTTCAGGCCCGGGTCGGCCGCGAGCGCCGCGAGCAGGTGCATCCGATCGAGGTGGACGGAGCGGAGCTGGGCCTCCAGCTCGGCCACCCGGGCCCGCAGCTGCTCCAGCTCACCGCCGGGGGAGCCGTCGAGACCGGCAGGTCGGCCGCTCGCACGCTGCTCGTCGTGGTAGCTCATGGTGCAGCCTTTCCAGTCTGGCGTGCGTTACTGCACGGTCCGCCCACCCGGAGGAACGCCCGTGGTGGAGAGATGGCACAAACTCGCAATGGACCGTGTGTTTGTCACGTCCGGCGGTGGGTAGGCCGGGGACACGGGCTGCGACCCGACAAGCGCGCGTCGCTCGGCGGCGCGCGGGGGCGTTGCCGGTCAAGCAGCGGCCGGCAACGCCCCGCCTTCGCAGCGCGGTCGACGGCCGAGTTCGGGTCGCCGGGGACGCGCTACGGGTGCGGGTGCGGTCGAATAGCGGCATGCGGCGCGGGTGGCCGCGTGCCGAGTCAGTCTACGGTGTTGGCCTTCATGACCTGGTGGTGAAGGGTTTCGCTCTCATCACTGTCAGTCGATGTCGGTACCGGCCGAGTTCGTATGCCGAGTCCGCGCGTGCTTCGACCACCACGCCGGGTTCGACCGGCCAGTAGGTGAAGTCCTCGTTGCCGGGCAGGCCGGCCACGACCCCCGAGGCTCGGACGGGGCCGCCGGGCGCGAGGCGGAGCCTGCCCGCGAGCGACGCGAGCGCCAGCCGGGACAGCGTCGTGGAGAGCCCGACCGCTCGCACCCGTCCGCGCCGGTCGGTCTGGCCAAGGACCAGCGCCGTCGGCCGGGTGGGGGAGCCGGTCACGCCCAGCACCAGGGCGTCGACGTCGTCGAAGTGGCGGACTTTCACCCAGCCCGCGCGGCCACCGCGCGGCGGATACCGGCTGCCCAGCGGCTTCGCGAGGGCTCCTTCGACGCCGACGGCGGCCTGCTCGGCGCTGATCCACCCGCGTGCCAGCTCGACGTCGCGGGTCGAGCGCATCAGCTGCACGTCGGCGTTGTCCGCGCCGATGACGGCTTCGAGCCGTTCCCGACGGCGCGCGTACGGCAACGTCCGCAGGTCCCGTCCACGGGCGCCGAGCAGGTCGAACGCCACGAACACCACCGTGACGCCCTCGGCGCGGCGCCGGACCGGCCCGTAGCTCAGCGTCGCGAAGTCCAGTCGCCCGTCGCGGTAGGCGACGATCTCGCCGTCGAGCACCACCCGGCCGAGCGTGGCCGCTGCCTTGAGGATCCCGGGGAACCGGTCGGCCAGGCTGCTGCCGGTGCGGGACTGGACTGCTCCGGCGGGTACGTGGATGAGGCAGCGCCAGCCGTCGAGCTTGGGTTCATATCCGTGGCCGGTCTCGGGCAGCACGGCGGACGGCTCGGCGACAGCGAGCCGCAACGGCAGTGACGGCACGGGCACCTGTCCATCGTCAACCCCGCTGACCAGCAGCGCAGCCACAACCCCCGGCGTCTGGCTCGCATGCATGTTGGAGGCGCAGCGCCCGCATGGCGGGTTCGGCAGCCCAAATCGCGCAGGGTCATCGCAGTTCAGCGGCGACAGCAGCCCCAGCCAAAGCCGTCGACCGCGACCGCGGCGTCCCGTCGCGCAACGCCGCGGTCGCTCGGTCGCTTTCCCTCGGATTAGTACTGCAACGGCACTTCGTGATGCCGTCGTCGGTAATGCCGGTGCGGACTCGGGCTTGGCTCGTTCGCTGCCTGCGCCCTCGTGACCAGTGCAGGCACGGCCGTACCGGTCGTCGCCGCGACGCTCAGCGAGAATGCGGGCACGACCGTCCTGCTGCTGGAGGCCGGCTCAGAAGCAGGACCGGCTGCGATAGCGGCGTGGCCGGCATGGCGGTGCCACTGGACTGCGCGGTCGACTGGGCCGCCCACACCACGTCACTGCCGGAGCTTCGCGGCCTGGACCTGCCGTACCGTGTGGCCGCGGGCCGCCGCGGATCGAGCTCGGGTCAATGCGATGGCATCGCCCGTTGCGACGGGTGAACAAGCCGCGATTCGCTGTCGACTGCACCGACTTCCTGGCCCGCGAGCGCAAAGGCGCCCGCCGCCAGGAGCGCTAGCCCGGAATGGTTCCCCCGCTTCCGGGAACCGTTCCGGGCCGAGGCTTCTGAGGAATGGCTTTCGTGCGACTCGGATGTGATGGGAGAATCAAGGAGTGCCCCGGTCGTCACCGCCGAGTCTGGAGCCGCCCATCGATCCGGCGCGGCAGGGGTGCCGCGGGCTCGTCCGTGAGCTCGTCGGGCAGCAGGTGCGCCGGGGCGTTCTGCCAGGCGAGCGGGCGCAGGAACCGGCGGATCGCCGTGGCGCCGACGGAGGTGTGGAGACTGTTGGTCGCCGGCCACGGGCCGCCGTGGTGCTGAGCCCAGCTCACGGCCACACCCGTCGGGAAGCCGTTGAACACCAGACGGCCGACGCGCCGGCCGAGCTCGGTGACCAGGTCCTTCGGTGTTTCGTCCGCACCGAGGTGCAGCGTCGCGGTGAGTGAGGCGGGCGCCTGGTCGAGGACGGCGAGCAGCTCGGCCTGAGAGCGGTACCGCACGATCACGGCGGCGGGACCGAAGTACTCCGCGAACGCCTCGGCGGGGATGTCGGCGGCGTCCACTGTGGCCAGAAGCGGAGCCACCCGATACCCGTCCGATCCCGGGTTCGGCCCACTGGCCACTTCGGACACCCCGCTAGCGCGAACGAGCTCGGCGGTGTCGCCGAGGTAGGCCTCGTGGATCCGCCGGTTGAGCAACGGCACCACTTCCGCGGTGCCGAGCGCTTCGGCCGCGGCGGCGACCACGGCGTCGCCCTCGGCGCCGGCCGGCACCAGGGCCAGACCGGGTTTCGTGCACAGCTGGCCCGCGGACCCGGTCACGGACGCGACGAGCCCCGCCCCGATCTCCGCGCCCCGCTCCCGCGCGGCGGCAGCGGTCACGACCAGGGGGTTGAGGCTGGAGAGCTCACCGTAGAACGGGATAGGCTCCGGGCGGCCGTGGATGAGATCCAGCAGCGCCCTGCCGCCGGACAGCGAGCCCGTGAATCCGACCGCCTTGATCGCGGGATCGGTCACGAGGGTCTCCGCCGCCGCCCGGCCGAAGACCAGTCCGAGCGTCCCAGCGGGCGCACCAGCCGCGACCAGCGCTTCACGTAGGACCTCGTGGACGAGCCGCGACGTCCCGGGGTGCGATCCGTGCGCCTTCACCACCACGGGGTTCCCCGCCGCCAGCGCCGACGCCGTGTCCCCGCCGGGCACCGAGAACGCCAGCGGGAAGTTGCTCGCCCCGAACACGGCCACGGGCCCGATCGGCACCAGCATGCGCCGCAGGTCCGGCCGCGGCCCCATCGGCGTCGGCCCGGCCGGGTCGAGGGTCGCCTCGACGTAGCCGCCGTCCGCCACGACGTCGGCGAAGAACTCGAATTGGTAGCACGTGCGGGTCAGCTCCCCGCCGAGCCGCGCCGCACCGAGCGCGGTCTCGGCGTCGGCCACGGCGATGATCCGCTCACGGGCGGCTTCCAGCGCCCGGGCCAGCGCACGCAGCAGGTTCGCCCGGCCTCGCCGGCCCAGCGCCTCCAGCTCCGGCGCCGCCGCGGCCGCCTCTGTCACGATCGCGCGCACTTCGGCCACGCTGTTCTCCACCGCGCTCGGCACCAGCGCCGCACCGGTCCACGGATCGACTCCGGCGACCGGCCGGTTTTCCAGGGTTGTCACAGTTCTCTCCGAATCAGGTACGAGGCAGCGCGGCGACGGTTTCGGTGTCCACACCCACCGGGCCCAGGTGGGTGGCACCGCCCGGAGTGCCGAGCGGGGCGTCGCGGCCGGGCAGCGCCTCGGTGAAGAACCCGGCGTTGTCGGCCGTGTTCCACTCGGCGTCGGTGCCCGTGAGCATGCGGTCCGCGAGCGCCGCGCCCGTCGGGCACGCCTGTTCGCAAGCGCCGCAGTCGATGCACTCGACGGGGTTGATGTACATCTTGCGGTCGCCCTCGTAGATGCAGTCGACCGGGCATTCCTCGGTGCACGCGCGGTCGAGGATATCGACGCAGGCGTCGGTGATGACGTAGGCCATGGCCGGGTTTCCTCTCGGGTCAGGCGGGGACTCGCAGGGGCCGGGCGGCGGGCGCCGGGCCGTCGGTGGAGTGCCCAGGGAAGGTGGAGGCGGCCGGGTCGAGGTGGACGGCCGCGTGGTTCACGGCGGTGGCCGCCTCGCCGAAGCCGACCGCGATGAGCGGGACGCGGCCGTCGTAGGTGCAGATGTCACCGGCCGCGAAGACGCCGAGCCGCGACGTGCGCAGGGCTGCGTCGACCACGATCTTGCGATCGTGTGTGGCCAGGCCCCATTGCAGCAGTGGGCCCGGGTTCGCGACGAAGCCCAGCGCCGCCACGACGTGGTCGCACGCCACCTCGGTCGTCTCGCCGCTCACCGTGTCGCGCAGGACCGCGCGGGTAACCCGGTTCTCGCCGTGGAGCCGGTCGACGGTCGCGTTGGTCAGCACGGTCGCCGGCCCGGACAGCACCTGGCCGACGGTGTGCTGGTGCGCGCGGAACGTGTCGCGGCGGTGCACGAGCGTGACGTCGGCAGTGTGCTGCAACGTCTCGGCCCAGTCGAGCGCCGAATCGCCGCCGCCGACCACGAGCACACGGCGGCCGGCGAGCTCGGCCGGGTCGCGGACGAAATAGGTGAGCCCGCGACCCAGGAACTCCTCACCGCACGGCAGCTTGCGCGGCGAAAAGGTGCCGATCCCGCCCGTGACCACGACGGCGCCGGCCTCCAGCGCGGTACCGTCGTCGAAGCCCAGCCGCAGCCCGCCGTCCGCGAGGTCGTCGAGCGCCGTCGCCCGGTGCCCGAGCAGCATCCTCGGCGAGAACTGGTCGAGCTGCTCCACCAGTCCCCGCACGAGGTCACGGCCCTTCACCGCAGGGAATCCGGCGACGTCACGGATGAGCTTTTCCGGGTACAGCGCGGTGATCTGCCCGCCGGGCTCGGGCAGCGCGTCGACGACCGCCACCGACAGCCCGCGCATCCCCGCGTACACCGCGGCGAACAGCCCTGCGGGGCCGGCGCCGACGACCGCGACGTCGCAGCGCGTCACGGCTGCTCCGCGTCGTAGACCGCGAAGACCTTGTTGGACACGAAGATGTTCGACGCCACGAAGCTCGTCCAGCTCGGCCCGCGGCCCAGCTCGCGCATCGCGCCGAGCAGCGCCCACCAGTTCAGCAGCTCCTGCTGGCCGGCCTTCTCCGCGTCGGCGAGTGTCGTGTTCTCCCACACCGAATAGTCGGCGGCGACGAGCGCGTCGTACATCTTCTCGTCGGCCGCGGAATCGGGGAACAGCCGCATCGTCGAGTCCACGAGGAAGCTGTGCGACCAGCTGGAGCTCGCGACGAGCGCGACCCGGTACGGGCTGTCCGCGCAGATCCGCGCGACGGCCGCGCCGACGTCCATGATCCGCGCCGGCGAAGGCGACGGTGGGTCGAGCTCGCGCTCCACGCCGAGCGGGCTGATGTTGCCCTGGAAGCTGATCACCTTGCGTCCGTAGCAGTTCAGCGGGAACGTGACCACCGGGTAGTCGAAACCCTCGCGGTCGTAATCGAGGTACAGCACCGTGTTGAGGAACGCGTGCGCGAGACCCGGGTGGTGCAGCGGCTCGTAGGAGTACGGCACGTCGATGTGGCGCGCGAGCAGCCCCTCCACCAGGTGCCGAGCGAAAGGCTTGTGTCCACGGATGAGGCGCTCGGTGTTCTCGCCCTCACCCCAGACGTTGGGCTTGCCCTTCATGTTCGACGACTCGTCGGCGTGGCGCCACGGGTGCACGGTGAGGTCGTCGTAGATCTGCACGGCGTACGGCGGCACGAGGTCCTCACGGAAGTTCTCGTACTGGTCGTCGCCCCAGATCAGCACGACGTCCGGCTGGAACTCGTCCAGCGCGGCGCGCGTGCGGCGGAACCCCTCCCGCAGCGCCGCGCGGTGCGCCTTGCCGGCGGCGACGCCTTCGTCCTCGGCCCATTCCCGGCGGGCCCGCTCGGGCCACGACGCCGGGTCGCGCAGTTCGGCAGGCAGCTTCGGGTCCGCGAGCGCGCCGCGGAACACCCGCGTCAGGTTGTCGTCGGTGCCGCTCAGCGGCGGGTAGTGGGTGACCCCGAGACCCAGTACTTCGGCCATGGTTCCTCCTCGTCGTCGAGTGGGTGGTGACGTCCAGTCTCGGAACAGGCGGGACCCGCGACCACGCCTCGGACCGGCGAGTGGACCGGTGGGACTCATCGGCGACCGTCAGCCGTGACGATGAAGAAGTGACTGACACGATCGAAAATCCCGTCGCGCAGGTACTGCACCGAGCCCGCACCGGGCGCACCCTCCTCGACGCGGCGACGGAAGCGACCGCGCTGTCGCTGGAGAACGCGTACGAGATCCAGGACGACCTCACGCGCCTGCGCCTGGCCGAAGGACGCTGCGCCGTCGGCTACAAGCTCGGCTACACGTCCGCGGCAATGCGCCGGCAGATGGGCGTCACGGCGCCGAACTACGGTCCGCTGCTCGACGACATGGTGCTGCGCGACGGCGCGCAAGCCACCGGCTTCCTGCACCCGCGCGTCGAGCCGGAGATCGGCGTGATCCTGAGCCGCGACCTGGCCGGGCCGGGGCTCGCGCTGCACGAAGTCGCCGACGCGATCGCCGAGGTGCGCGTGTGCCTCGAGGTCGTCGACTCGATCTGGCGCGACTACCGGTTCACCGCCGAGCAGAACACCGCCGACGGCTCCTCGGCCGCCGGTGTCGTGCTGGGACCGCTGCTCGACGTCGAACCGCTGCAGGCCCACCGCGTCACCGTCGAGCTCCAAGAAGACAACGCCCTCGTCGCGACCGCGACCTCCGCGGCGGCCGCCGGCCATCCGCTGCACGGCGTGGCGTGGCTGGCCGCGCAGCTCGCGGCGCGCGGAAGTGGCTTGAAGAAAGACGAGTTGATCATCACCGGCGGCCTCACCTCCGCGGTGCCGCTGCGGCCGGGCAGTACCATCACGGCCCGCTTCGACGGCGCCACCACTGTGAGCGTCGGCAGGCCCGCGGGCGAAACCGACGCGTGAACCCCGCCGGTCAGTGCAGGGGGTAGCCCAGGAGCCGACTGATGCTCAGGGCGGCGGTCCGCACCGCCGCCCCGAGCCGCGCCGGCTGCAGGCGGTTCGCGGGCCCTGTCACCGAAAGCCCGGCGACGGCGCGGTGGCCGTCGCGCCCGACGTAGCTCTCCACCACGATCGGCGCCGCGACGCAGGCGATGCCGCGCGTGCCCTCTTCGCGGTCGTAGGCGATGCCGGAATCGTGGATCTTCGCCAGCTCGCGCAGGAAGTGCTTCGGGTCGGTGATCGTCGTGCCGGTCCGCGCCGGCATGGGCGCGGACGTCACGCGCTCCACCGCGGAGTCGTCGCTGAACGCGAGGATCGCCTTGCCCAGGCCGGTGCAGTACGCGGGTAACCGCGCGCCCACGGCCGAGGGCACGGTGGCGCTGTGCTGGCCGGTGAGCTTCTCGACGTACACGATGTCGGTGTCGTCGAGCACGCCCAACTGCACGACCTCACCCGTCGCCGTCAGCAGGTCGGCCATGAACGGCAGCGCGGTCGCCCGCAGCCGCCGTGAAGCCGGCACGTGCTGGCCCAGCTCGAACAGGTGCAGCCCGAGCCGGTAGCCGTACGTGCCGCGTTCGAGCATCCGGTGCGCCACGAGGTCCAGTGCCAGCCGGTGCACGGTCGCCTTCTTCAGGCCCGTCCGGCGCGCGAGCTCACTGAGCCCGACCTCGCCGGGGGAGGTCGCGACGGTGTCGAGGATGAGCAGCATCCGGTCCCCCACCGACCGGTGCTGCTCCGTCTCCTCGGCACTGATGCGCATCCGGCCACGATATCCGTTCTCGGCCGTCAGGCCGGGTTTGTTCGGGGGGTCGACCGTCGGTGCGGCGCCGACTACGGGGTACCCAGCAGGTCTCGCCACCGGCGCCAGAACGCCCGCTGCTGCACCTCGTCGGACGCGACGAACGGCCCACCGGTGGCTTCCTTGTGGATCCCCCGCGAGATGTCCGACCACGGCGACTCCGTCGCGACGGCGAACCCCTCCTGACAGGACTCGCAGGCCTCCATGTCGTCCGGCGTCGCCAGCCCGCCCGGCCCCTGGAACGTCACATACGAGTCCAGCCGCCGCGCCCGCACTGACTCCGGCTCGCCCTTCGTAGCCATCGTCCACTGCGCCACCAGCGTGCGCCCGGCCGCGGTCGGCGTGATCGTGCGCACGACGATGCCCATGATGTCGTTGATCACGAGGTTGGGGAAGATCAGCAGGTTGCGGTCGGTCGTCGCGATCCGGCGCGCGCGGTCCGCACCGAACTGCTCTTCGAGCCGCGCCCGCTGCCCCTCGACGTACTCGCGGTTCTCCTCCCCCATCGCCGGCGTCCACCGGGCGACGGGCCGGGCCCACGGACCCTCCACGGTGATCACCGCGTGACCGTTGCCCAGGTCCTTCGCTTCGGTCGCCTTGCGCGGGTCGAGATAGGAGTCCTCGGTGGACTTCAGGTAGTCGAAGTACGTGCGGTGCAACGGGATCAGGTGGTAACCGTCGAGGCTGTTCTCCACGAACAGCTTCCAGTTCGCCTCCATCGAGTACTCGTGCACGCCCTCGACCACCTCCATGTCCGGCGACTGGTCGGCCACCAGGTCGAGGTAGTCGCGGGCTTCGCCGAGGTACTCGGGCAACGTGACGGCGTCGGGGTCGAAGCAGCAGAAGACGAAACCGCGGTACTCCTCGACCCGCGGCGGGGCGTTCAGGCTGAAGCGGGACCGGTCGAAGTCGGGGCCGTAGCCCTCGACGTCGGGCAACGCGGTCAGGCGGCCGTCGTTGGCATAGGTCCACGCGTGGTAGAAGCACGACATCCCGCGCGCGTTGCCTTCGGGCACGCGGCACAGCTGGGCGCCGCGGTGCCGGCACGCGTTGAGGAACACACGCACCTCGCCGTCGCTGCCGCGCCACAGCACGAGCGGACGACCCGCCACTGTGCGGGCGCGGAAGTCGCCGTTCGTCGGGACTTCCGAGACATGGCCGACGTAGAGCCAGCACTTGTCGAAGATGGCGCGGCGCTCCTGCGCGAGCACGCCCTCGTCGACGAGCGCGGCCCGGTCGACGCGGAAGAGCCCGTCGGCGGGGCGGTCGTCGACCAGCGGGGTGGACGGGGGTGCGATCAGTTCGGAGGTCATCTCCAGCTCCTTTGCCGGGAGTTCGGTCGGGTGAGCGCTGCGAGCAGGGCCTCGGGGTTCGTCTCGCGCACGGCCTTCGCGAACCCCGCGGGCAGCGCCGGGTCGCCGAGGAACCCGAGCGGGTCCGTCGGCATGAACGGGTGGTCCGTGCCCAGCACGATCCGGTCCGGTCCGACGGTCTCGGCGAGGTGGCGCACGAGGCCGGCGTCGAACAGCAGCGGGTCGAACCACAGGCGGCGTGCAGAGTCCACAGCGGACTCGGGCATCAGCTCCCGCAGCGCGGGCGTGATCTCGCGCAGGTAGTCGATCCGCGGCAGCTCGGTGATCAGAGCGCCCCCGCCGTGGCTGGCCAGTAGCCGCAGCCCGGACCGGGCGGCCAGCGCGCCCGTGACGATCAGGCCGCCGAGCGCGGTGCCGATGCTCGCGGGGAACACCACCCCGTTGGCGGCCATCGGGTGCGGGTAGTCGGCGACCGCCGCTCCCCCGGCCGCGTGCACGAACACGAGCAGGCCCAGCCGCTCGGCCTCGTCGAGGAACCCGGCCCATGCCGGCGCGTGCAGGGGTGCCGTCGGCGGGTTCGAGGGCACCTCGACGCCGAGCAGGCCCGCGTCGGCAATCTCGGTAAGCAGGCCGGCCGCGGCAGCGGGATCCTGCAGCGGAACCACGCCCAGGCCGGTGAAGAACCCGGCGTGGTGCCGCACTGCCTCGGCGAGCCACGCGTTGAAGGCCCGCGCGTACGCGAGCCCTTCGCTCGGCGACGCCCACGGCGCGAGCAGCTCGGGCATGGCCGACAGCAGCTGTCCTGTGCCGCCGACGGCTTCCGCGGCCGCGCGGCGGGCATCGAGGTCCCAGGCGACGCGGTGCACCGTCCGGAACGGCTTGCCGGACACGGAGACGACCCCGGTAGCGGTGTCGAGCCGGGCCCAGCGCGGGTCGGACGAGGTGCCGAACGGCGTTTCCGGGGGCACCACGTGGGTGTGCAGGTCTAGCACGGTCACGCTCCCGTCACAGGATGATCGACACGGTGCCGCCGGCCTCGACGATGCCGTGGTCCAGCGTCGCGACGCGTTCGCGGACGAGGAACGCGGCGCCGTCCTCGACGAGCACGTGCCGGTAGGTGCCGAGGAAGTGGTCGAGCTGGCCCAGCCGAGTGCGCATCACGTGGAAGTTGGCGTGCGCCACCACCGTGTCGCCGAGCGGTGCGGCCCGGACGTTGGTGACCAGCCGGCGCGTGCGCGAATGCGGGCTTTCGGCGTGGGCGTGCTTGCTCTTCAGCCGGGTCACGCGCCCGCCGAGGCGGGTGTGGTCGTCGTGGATCACCTGCAGCGTGAAGCGCGGGTCGAGGTGATCGGAGCCCGGCGACGGAATGCGGTACTCGATCTGCGGGTGCATCAACGCGAACCACTCGTCGAGCCGCCACTCGTCGAGCAGGGCGGCTTCGTGGTACAGGAACTGCTCGACGCGGTGGTGCAGGTCGGGTGTGGTGACGGCGGCGGTCATCGGGCCTCCGATCTCGAAGCGAGGGTGACGAGCAGGTTGGCCAGCTCGCCGGGAGCGGACAGGAACGGGCTGTGGGAGGTGCCGAGCCACGTCACGTCGGCGCCGAGCCGCTCCTTGGCCGTGCGTTCGGCCCACTCCCCGGAGACGGCGCGGTCGGCGCGGCAGCCGACGTAGTGCATCGGCAGCTCGGGAAACGCCTGCAGGGGCGTGACTTCCGTGATCGGCGCCGGGGATTGGGGTCGCAGCCGGGACGCGGCCGCGGTGGCTGTCGCAGGTGGACAGTCGTGGAAGAACAGCTCGGCCGCGACCGACGCCGGCCACACCGTGCGCCCTTGCTCGTCGCGTTCCTGCTTCGCTAACCCGTTGTCGTAGAACCAGTCCGCCATCGGGCGGCTGAGCGTCAACTGGTCCCGCCACGACCGTCCCGGCTCGGGCAGCAGCGAGGCCAGGAAGACGAGCGCGGCGACCTCCGTCCGCTGCGGGACCAGCGGAATCGCCAGCCCGGCCAGCGAGTGGCCGACCACGACGTCGCCAGGGCCGCATACAGCAGCGGCGATCGTGGCGGCGTACTGGCGGGCGCCCGCGCGCATATCGTCGGACGGCAGCTCCACCGCCGTGGCCGAGTGGCCGAGCGCCGCCAGCGCGGAGATCTCGGCCTCCCAGCACCACGCGCCGTGCCAGCCGCCGTGCACCAGCACGAAGTGCGTCATGCCGGGCCCGCCGGTTTCGCGGCCTGCCGCTCGGCGAGCGTGACCCCGCCGACGAGGACCTCCGTCGCGGGAACTTCCACGACCCACACGCGCACCGACGTCTCCGGCACGGAGATCGCCTCGGCCGCCGCCGTGGACACGGCGCGGATCAGCTGGTCTTTCTGCTCGGGCGTGCGACCGGACCCGAGGTTGATCTGGATGAACGGCATGGTGTCCCTTTCCCTTACTCTGCGCCGAGGGTGACGCTGCCGAGCCCGTTGAGCGTCGCGGTCACGGTCGATCCGGCTTTCAGCGAAACGGGCGCGGTGAGCCCGCCCGAGAGCACGACCCAGCCGGCCTCCAGGCGTTTGCCGGCGAGGGCGAGCTGGTTGGCCATGAACGCGACGGCGGCGGCCGGGTGCCCCATCACCGCGGCACCGGCGGCCGACTCGACGACCTGCCCGTCGACCTCGAGCACGCAGCCTGTCAACGCGAGATCGCCGTGGGGCGCGACCAAGTCGTCGCCCAGGGCAAAAGCGGCCGAGGATGCGTTGTCGGCGATCGCGTCGAGGTGGCGGAAGGAGAAGCCCTCGTACCGGCTGTCGATCACGTCGAGCGCGGCGCAGAGGTAGCGCGTGGCGGCGAGGACGTCGGAGACCGTCACGTCGGGCCTTCCAGCGGCTCGCCGAGCACGAACGCGATCTCCGGCTCGACCCGCGGGTGGATCAGGTCCTTGATCGACAGGCGCGAGCCCGAAGCGCGGCTCATGCCGCTGGTGACCAGGCCGTAGAGCGGCTTGTCCACGCCCATCGCGATCTGCTTCGCGCGGCTGGTGAGGCCGAGTTTGCCGCCGACGAGCCGTTCGCCGCGGTCCAGGCGCAGGCGCACGAGCGCGTCCTGCACCTCGTAGGCGGTGCGGAGGTCTGCCAGGCCGTCCGTGGTCAGGGGCGCGACCGTGGCCTGCGAGGTGGCGGCGTCGTCGAGCCGGCCCGCCCAGGTGCGAACGCCGGTCATGCGGCCACCTCCCCGTCGCGGGCAGCGCTGAAGGAGACGCCGACGTGGCCGAGGTGTTCGAAGTCGGCTCGAACGGTGTCGCCCGGCTTCAGCTCGACCGCGCGCGTGCAGGTTCCGGGCATGATCACGTCGCCAGGGCGGAGCACCACGCCGTTGTTCGCCACGACGTTCGCCAGCCAGGCGACGGCCTGTGCCGGATTTCCGAGCACTGCGCCGCTTGCACCGGTCTCCACGATTTCGCCGTTGCGCCGCAGCACCACGCCGATCAACCGCGGGTCGAGTGCGTCGATCGGGGTCCGCTTCCCACCCAGGACAACCCGGGCAGAGGAAGCGTTGTCCGCCACCGTGTCCACGATGCCGATCTGCCAGTCCTCGATCCGGGAGTCGATGATCTCCAGGGCGGGCATTACAAACGCCGTGGCTGCGAGTACGTCGGCCACCGTCACACCCGGGCCCTCCAAGGGCGCGTCGAGCACGAAGGCTAGCTCCGGTTCCACTCGGGGTGCGATCAACGAGCCGATCGGCAGCGGCTCCCCCTCTGGGTGAAACATCGACGCGAGCAGATGACCGAAATCGGGACGGTCAACGCCGATCTGTTGCTGCATCACGCGTGCAGTGAGCCCGACCTTGTGTCCCCGCACGGCGTCGCCCTCGTCCGCGCACCGGAGCCTGATCCCCTCCTGCTGCACGAGGTACGCGTCGTCGATGTCGGCGTGGGGGTACCTGCGGCTGATGGGACTGATCGGAGCCGAACGCCGCTCCGCGTCCCACAGCTCGCTCGCAAGCTGCCGGATTTCCTCTTCGCTGAGTGCCATGCAGACATGGTCGGGCGCAACGCCACCTGCATCAGCACGACGGTCCGCGCAATGGACCGCTCGGGTCGATCACCCAGCGGTCCGCGAACGAGAACGGCATCCCGTCCAGTGGACCAGAGGGTAGAGCCGGGTCTACACGCCACGCACCCTGATCGCCACTGACCGTTCTTTGGGAGAGTGGGCAATGACGACCAATGAATCCCTGTTCATCGGTGGCGAATGGACGGCGTCGGCGAGTACCGCGACGATCTCCGTCCATTCATCGAGCACCGGGCGGTTGCTGGGCACCACGGTGTCAGCCGATCGATCCGACGTCGATCGAGCAGTCACCGCAGCCCGCGCCGCGTTCGACGACCCAGCCGGCTGGTCCGCATGGCCGCCGCACGAACGCGCCGCCGCTCTGGAGCGGTTCGCCGACGCTCTGGAGAAGCGCAGCGACCAGATCGCGCGCACCGTCAGTGAGCAGAACGGCATGCCGATCTCGGTGTCCAGCCAGATCGAAGGGCGCTTCCCGGCCGCCATGCTGCGTTATTACGCGGGGCTGGTCACAGTGGGGCCAATGGAGTCCAGTCGGCCCGGTCTGCTTGGTGGCACCACCCACGTGCGGCGCGAGCCTGCGGGTGTGGTGGCCGCCATCGCCCCCTGGAACTTCCCCCAGGCCCTCGCTGCGCAGAAGTACGCACCCGCGCTCGCCGCCGGGTGCACCGTCGTCCTGAAACCGTCGCCCGAGACGGTGCTGGACACCGCGGCGGTGGCCGAGGCAGCCGTCGAGGCAGAACTGCCGCGCGGGGTGCTCAACGTGGTGCCTGCCGGAGCCGACGTGAGCGCCTACCTCGTCGGCCACCGCGGAGTTGACATGGTGGCTTTCACTGGTTCCACCGCCATCGGACGGCAGATCGCAGAACTGTGCGGCCCATTGATCCGCCCGGTCGTGCTCGAACTCGGCGGCCGGTCCGCTGCGGTCATCCTGGACGACGCCGACCTCGACCTCAGCCGGGTGGGCGAAGCGCTGTTCGGGGCGATGCTAATCAACAACGGCCAGACCTGCTTCCTCTCCAACCGGGTGCTAGCGCCACGGACCCGCTACGACGAAGTCGTCAGCACCCTTGCCGCGTTCGCCAACTCCCTCGCTGTTGGGGAAGCACTCGACCCCGCCACGCAAATCGGACCCCTGGTTTCCGAACGCCACCGCAACCGGGTCGAATCCGCGATTGAGAAGGGCATCGACGACGGCGCCCGGCTCGTGGCCGGAGGCGTGCGGCCCGCGGGGCTGGACGATGGCTGGTTCCTGCAGCCCACCGTCCTGGCGGACGTTGATAACAGCTGGTACGTCGCGCGAGAGGACGTCTTCGGCCCGGTCATCACCGTCACCCCCTACGACAGCGAGGAGCAGGCGATCATACTCGCCAACGACTCCGATTACGGCCTCGCAGGCAGCGTGTGGACGGCCGACCCCCAACGTGGTCTGTCCGTCGCCCGCCGAATCCGCACCGGCAGCGTCGGAATCAACGGCTATCTGCCCGACCTCGGGGCACCCTTCGGCGGTGTCAAGCACAGCGGCATCGGCCGCGAACTGGGCCCCGACGGACTCGCGACGTACCAACGGTCCAAGTCAATCTTCCAGCTGTAATAGGTGCCGGCGCCGAACGAGTGGCGGGCAGACGCGCTCGAACTGTGCCAGGGCCGAGCGCGGGGTGTCGGCCGGGTCCGGAGGCACCCCCGCGAGAACGAGGTCCTAGTTAGTTAGTTAGCTCTGGGTGGCCGAGCCGTTGCCCTGCAGCTGGGAGGGCCCCCACGGCTTCTGGATCTCGAAGTGGTGCGGGTGGGTCACGGTGAGGCCAGTCCAGCAGTACTTGTAGTACGTGCCGTCGAGCGTGTAGTTGACCGTAGGCCCCTTCTGGCCGTCGATGCCATCCTCGTCCCACATCAGCACCTTGACGATCTTGCCCTTCCAGTTCGGATCGTCGCTTCCGGTGCCGCGCAGGCTCACGGGGCCTGCCCACGCGACTCGCGGCCCGCAGGGTGAACTGGCGCGAGTTAAGCGAGCAGCAAATGTTGAAGCTGTAGGTGAACGGCAGGGCCGCAGCCGCGGCCGTGCTGGGCTCGTTGACGGGACCGGGGACCTCCGGGCCTGTGGTCGGCACTGCGTCGACTTCCTCGCCTGGAGCACCGGCCGAAATGTCGGCCGCGAATGCGGACCCGGTGAAGAGCGTGGTGAAGAGCAGTGTTGCCGTACTGACAACAGCAAGCGTTCTGATCGGCATGGATCCCCCTCCATTTGCACCGTTGATGTGGCGCCACCGAAAAGTAAACTGAGATATACAAGCGCTGTCGCTGGGCTAAACGAGTTGTCTTCTTCGCATGCCACGACAATTTAGGATCGGCCCCTTCTCCGGGTGCTCACCGGAAGTCGCGGCTGCTGGCGGCGAGGCTCTTGAGGTCGAGCGGGGTGACCTGGTCGGCCACAAGAGACACGGTGCCGTGCCCGACTTGGGCGATGCCGCGCACGAGCAGCGCTGGGCTGGACAGCCATATTTGGCGGTCGCGGCGCCACAGCCCGATCGACACGATCACGTTGCACATGCCGGTTTCGTCCTCGAGGTTGAGGAAGGTGATCCCGCCGGCGGTGGCGGGGCGTTGTTTGTGGGTGA
>NZ_JBFAAJ010000048.1:0-35752 GCF_040639695.1 Amycolatopsis sp. NPDC023774 | reverse complement strand
GCAGCAGAACACCGACCAGAACTAGACGACAACACCGCGCACGGGGTCAATTTTCCCGAGACCACCCGGGGTCAAGGTTCCCGAAGCGTTGACAAGGGTATCGGTGGTGGTGTTGGTGCGTAGGTACGCGGCGTAGTCGATCGCCACGAGGACGGCCTGGGGATCGGTGAATGCGGGGTCGTCGAAGACGTCGAGTTGGCTGCCGTAGATGCCGATCATTCCGTGGTCGGGGTGGACCTCGAGCGCTGCGGGCAGTGGTGTCATGGATGTAATTGTGCCGTGGTTGCGGGCGTGCGACGTCTGCAACCACGGCTGTGGGCCCGTGTGGGTTAGGGGGTGATGGCGATGTAGTAGGGATCGCCGTCGATGATCCGGTTGAGGGTGTAGTTGCTGTCGAGCCAGCGACCGGCTGCTTGGTTGTCGCCGGCGTCGATAAGGCGTGCCGAGTAGTTCCCGTTGCCCGGTCCTGCTCCTTCCTGGGTGCTGGCGAAGGGGTATTCGTCGCAGTTGAGCAGGTTGCCGTCGTAGGGGCCCCAGACGGCGGCGCAGGTTGCCCGCGCAGCATTGTTGTTGGCGGTCTGGGTGGCGGAGTTGAGGGTTCGGTGCAGTGGAGCGGTATCCCGGGAACGTTCTTGGGGCCGCTGGGAAGGTGAGGATCGGCTGGTTGATCGCGTCGTTGTAGTGGCGTGAGCTCTGAGGGTAGGTCGGCGAGCTCAGGCTGAAGGGGATGACGACCTTGGCTTCGGTGAAGACAGCGCCTTGAGCCTTGCCGGCCACCGCGCCGGCGCTGTCGAAGCGAATGTTGGAGAACCGGCTCGTGGGGTCGAGCCAGGGTGTCACGTCCAGATTGCCGTAGGTGCCGATTTCGATCTGGACGTTGCCATTCACAATGCCGTAGGGGTCGGTCGCGGTAGCGGCCGGCGAGGGGACGTCGTGGCGGGGCGACGAGTCCTTCCCCCGCACGCAATCGTCCGAGGTGACCATCGACCGCGACGGCGTGGAAGATCGCCGTGCGGAGTCGATGAAACAGGCCCCGCAGACCCGGTCCGGTTACGATCGCGACGAATACCCTCCCGCTGTGCTCCAGGAAGGCGGCGACGGATCGTCCGTGAAGTACATCGACCCAGGCCACAACCGCGGAGCCGGGCGGTCCATCGCCAACCAGATCTCCGGCCTGGACAACGACCAGCGCGTGACCATCCTGGCGGACTGACGACCATGACCAGCACGGGCACCAGCCCCCTCGCGCAGCTGCTCAACGCGGCCCGCGGGCCACTCGGCCCGTGCATCGATCTCGACCTCGACAACACCAACGGCCGTCTCGGCGAACTGGCCAAACTGTTGAGCACCGCTCTTCCACGCCGGACCGACCGGCCTCGGGCCCGAACTGCAACACTGGAACAAGCCCGCCACGTGGAAGGGACACCTACGCCGGGCATGCCGACGGGTTGTTCTGCTTCGCGCAGGGGACCTATTCGGCCGCCAGTTCGCCATCACCGGAGACCGCGGCATCGTCACCTTCGACCCCGAAACCGCCGACCGCACCCCGATCGGCACCAGCCTCGACGACTGGGCCGCCGGGGCTACTCGCCGACCCCGACGTCCGCCGCGCCCACGCCTTCGCCGGCACCTGGCAAGACCGCCACGGCCCCCTCGACCACAACCAACGCCTCATCCCGCTGCACCTGTTCACCACGGGCGGCGGCTACGACGACGCCAGCCTCGCCGGCAAGCACGCCGTCACCTGCATGCGCGCCCGCGGCCCCCTCGCCTCCACCATCCACGACCTACCCGACGGAGCCCAGGTCCACCTCATGCCCGACCACTGCAAGAGGTTCTCGCCGGACAGGGACTGCTCCAGACCTTCCCCTCACCCGGGTGCTGCGCCTGTGTGCGGCTTCCCTGGGGGATCTGATGGTCCTCCGCGTCGAGAACGCCGAGCTCCTGCGAGCGAGACCGGAGACGCGCACATGGTCGCCACCTTCCCGTCCGTTGCCTCCGGCGATGCTCACGATCGCGACGAACAGCGCGCTGGCTGAGGCGCTCCGGCACGCCGCCACGGCGTCAGGACTACAGAAGAAGTATCTGGCGCAACAAGCCCAGCTGAGCCGCAGCCAGCTGTACAACCTCATCGACCCCAAGCGCTCGGCGTTGCCGAGGATCGGCGACCTCTTCAGCGAGAAGTGCGGTGCGCTGCAGGTGGCCGACGGGCGCGGGAAACCGGCGGGGTTCGTGTTCTTCGGGTTCGCCAACACCTGCCCCACGCGACGACGTTGACCTGCGGAAACAGGTAGGCGTCTGGCTCACGAAAGCAGGCGGGCGAAAGCCGGAACAGGGTCTTTCGCCCGCCTGTGTCAGGTACCAGCAATTGGCCGCTGTTTTTCGTCCAAATGTCGGCGTAACACTTCCCCACTCTGGCTCGATCTGTAAACGCGCAGTAACCCATTTCCGGGGGCCTGCACTGGGGTGAGAACGAAACACGTCCGCTCAGTGGAGTGGATCAGTGTCGGACAGTAATTGGCTGTCCCTGACGAGTTCGTCCCTTGACTAGGAGCAACTACACCTATGCGCAAGATCGCAATTCCCGTGGCGGCCGCCGCCGTTCTCATGGGCGGTGCCGGGGTCGCCAACGCAGCGACGACCGAAGAGCCCACCACCCCAGCGAGCTGCTCGGCCCAGACAGACGCCCAGACCGTCGTCGACCAGGCCCAGGCCGCGCTGACGGACGCGCAGTCGCAGCTTGACCAGGCCGAAGCCACCGTGCGCGGGTTGAACGCCGACAAGAACGCCCAGCAGACGATCGCGGACAACCTCGCCGCCCAGATCCGGGCCGCGAGCGTGGACAAGATCGCCCACCAGCAGGCGCTGCCCGGCCTCCGGGCCGCCCTGGACCAGGCCACCGCCGAGCGTGGGGCTGCCGCCTCGGCCCTGCGGGATGCGCAGAAGGCCTCAGCGGGTGCCGCCGACGACATCGCACTCCGCCAGGGCTACATCGCCGCGTTCAAGACCAAGTACGCCGCCGCGAGCCAGCGGGCCGAAGCGGCGAAGGATGAGATCGAGAAGCAGCAGAAGCTGTACCGCAAGGCCAAGGACGCAGGTGATACCGCTGCCATGGAGGCCGCGCACGCCGCCGCCGACGCCGCTCGAGCCACCCTCGCCACCGCGCAGGCCGACATGGAGCACTACGGCCCGGCGTCGCAGGCCGTGCAGCAGGGCCACATCGACAAGGACCAGGCGCTGCTCGACGCGGTGACCGACGCGCAGGACACGATGGACAAAGCCACTGCGAAGCGGGGCGCCGCGGCCGATGCGTTGCGGGACGCGCAGCGCGCCATCGACGCGGACACCGCGATCGGGCAGAAGCTCTACCCGCAGTACCAGGCGACGCTTGCCAAGGTTGCGGCGGACAAGGCCGCCGGTGCCGACGCATACAAGCAGGTGATGACGCTTCGGTCCACGGTGTCCGACCGCACGGCGGCACTCGCCACGGCGAAGGCCGCGTTGTCGGGTGTGGTGTGCCCGGTCGCCCCCGGCGACGGTGGCCAGCCCGGCGGCGGGGGGCAGTCAGACCCGGCGGCCTACCCGGTGTCGGCGGGGCAGTCGGCCGCCCACACGGTCGCCACGGTGTCAACGTCCGCGCCCACGGGCCGACACGCAGACGCGTCGACCACGGCCGGTCAGGGCGGCGGAAACGCCGGCCTCGCGTCCGCCCGGCCGGTGACCTACACGCGGCTGGCCCAGACCAGCGGCGTCGGGGACGAGTTCCCGTGGCTGCTCGGGAGTGCCGCGGGGCTGCTCGCCGCCGGCGCCGCAGCCGTGGCCTACGGGCGTCACGCCAAGCGCGGCTGACCTGCACCACCCTCACTGATCACCCCGTCCGGGATCCACCGGGCGGGGTGATTGGCATTCCGGGCGAAACAAATAGACAGGTATCACACAAACAATAGGCGCGCGAAAGTCAAAACAATGGCTTTCGTACGCCTATTTCATTAGGATAAAGGTATAAGAAATCAACAAACCAACGAGAATTCGAGAGCGCGAGATGTCGACCGAATTCGTTTCCCAGACCACCGAAGTTGGGGTTCGTCCGATGGGGCGCCGGCGGAGTCCTCAACTCGAGTTCGGCACTCTCACCAACTTCGAGCGCATCCTCGCCTCTTTCCGCGCCGGCGACACCTTCGCGCCCGTCGGCGGCTGCGCGGAGGAAGACCCCACCACCGCCGAGGAGCTTGAACAGCTGATGGTCGACGGCCGAGTCGCCCTCGGCCAGTTCCCCGAGCCGCCAGACTTGACTGGTACGGCGAGGAGTTCGAGCTGCGCTGGCTGGACGGCGATCAGGATGCCGCGGTTCGCGGTCAAGTCTTCGACTAAGCATTGCAGAAGAAGTGGTGATTGGATGACATCCGGAGCAGGTCGCCTGCTCCTCGAGTTCCTCGAAGAGCTCCAGGCGACCACCAGGTGGGCAGTGACGGCGGCGAACGCCGAGGTCGGCGCCCTGTCGAGGTGGCAACTGAGCGGGTTGAATTGGCGAGCCATTGTGACCGTTGAGCCGCACCGCTGGCTGGGATTGGAATTCGAGACGCGGGATCCGGTGACTGGCAAACGTGCTACCTACGACATCGACACCGACTTGTACGATATATCGAAGGACGACAACCGGGAATTTTCAGACGAGATTGAACGCGATATCATTGAATTTCTTGACAACTTGAGGAAAGGAGCTGTCCTGCGCGGAAATGAGGGGAAGAAGTTCGTGCTCGTCTTTCCACGGGAAGGTTCCTACGTCCGCGTCATCCAAGGTCGATTCGCGAGCGGTGCATCCACGCACGCTGATCTCGCCTCCGCGCGGGTCGGTGAAGGTGACTACGTTCCGGTGGAATGACGAGCGGAACGGAACCGGTGCTGCGCACAACGCGCCGACACGCGGGGGCGAGACGGCGGACAACCTGAGGCCACGAGCGCCAGCCGCGCCGCGGTTTACCCGTGTCACATAAATGGTCGCGGGTGCGGATCGCGCCCGCGCGGCCCGCCGCGTCGCCTCCGCAATGTAGGCCACCAGCCGACGCTGCGTGACGCGTCCTTCCTCGATGCGTACGCCGTGGCGTTTGAGCTCGACCCGGCACAGGTCCGGCGTGACGACGCCGTGGCACGGCTCCGCGCCGACGGCTACCAGGGCAGCCGTTTCGAGGACCTCGCCCGCGCCGCCTACTGTGACGAGCTGCGCCGGCAGATCTACCTGGCCGAGGCCGCGACCTGCGGTGTCCTGCTCGCCGTCGACGCGCAGCGCCGCGGGGTCGTGCCGTGGGACTTGTGGGACTATCAGGAATCCGCTGCTCGCAAGTGGGCCTCGGATGAGCTGAAGCAGTGGTGGGACCAGCACGGACGCCTGACCTATACGGTTCCGGGAACGTCTGCTGGACGGTATCGACCGTCAGGAGAGAACTGGAGGCGACGGGTGGCTGCGGTGATCGACAGGCTGTTCGACGCACCTCGTCACACCCGTAGTTGGACACGCTTCGCAGTCGTAGTTGGACACGATTTCTGGACGGCTCCAAGGCCCGCCGATCACCCTGGCAACCGGTTCTCCTGTGAGCGAGCCGGGTTGATGTGGCCCTTGAGTGGAGGCCCCCGGCCGGGGCACACGGTGTTGGCGCACCGCCCGGTACGAAGGCATTTCCGTGAAGAAATCCGAGGTGCGCGGTGAATCTCCAATCAGCACGGGAACAGGGCTTCACCGCCGGGTCCCACCTCGACCCTCCGACACCGAACCCGTGGGCTGTGCATGTGCTGGTCTGGAACCGCGACCCCGCGCTCGATGAGCATCGCCGGGCGCTGTCGCCGATGGCGGCTGCGTGGCGCACGGGTTACAGCGAAGGACAGGCCGAGTACGCCCGCCAGCGCGGGCAGGCGTGAGCAGCGTGGCCAGCCCTGACGGCGACCTTTTCTGGTACGCGACGTACGGGTCGAACATGTACGCGGCCCGCTTCAACTGCTACATCGCGCGCGGCATCCCGCCGGGCGCCGCCCGCGTCTACCCCGGGTGCCGCGACCGGCGGCCGCCCCGGCAACGCGGGGCCACGAGCTTCCGGGCGGGATTTACTTCGCGACGGAATCTCCGGTGTGGGGCGGCGGCCGCGCCTTCTATGACCCGAGGCTGTTCGGCACGGCCGCGGCCCGCGTCTACCTGGTAACCGGCGAACAGTTCGGCGACGTCGCCGAGCAGGAGATGTACCGCAACCCTGGCGGCACCGAGCTGGACATCGCCGCGATCGTCGCGGCCAGCCGCGTCGAACTCCGCCCCGGCCGCTACGAAACCGTCTTCCACATCGCCGACCTGGACGGGCACCCAGTCCTGACGTTCACCACCCCCTGGTCGACCGGTGCGGTCGAGTACAACCCGCCGTCCCTCCCCTACCTGCGGATGCTCGCCGGCGGGCTTTGCGAGGCCCACGGCTGGGACCTGTACCAGGCCGCCGCGTATCAGGCCGAACGACCCGGCGCAGCCAGCACGTGGACAGCCGAAGCGCTCGCCGCAGCGCTCCACACGCTGGGCCCGGCATGAACACTCGGCGCGGGCACGTGCCGAATTCAGGGCACACGCAAGCGCGCACTGCGGAGCGGGCGGCCGTTCGTCATTGCACAGTCAACTGCCAGCCGAGGACGATGGCGATCTCGTGGATCGCGGGAATCACGGTGAAGTCCAGCAGGTTCGCAGCTGCCCCGATGTGCAGGAACACACCATCGCTGCCGGGGAACCAGATCATCTGGGTTGTTCCTCCGGCTTTGAACTCCACAGCAACGTCTCCGAGCCACCAGGAATCGCCGTCGACCGCCGCCAGGAACGTCGACAGGCCGTCGACGCCTGCTTCAGCTTCGTCCTTACCCAGGTACACGGCGGTCCGCGTCCGGCCTTCCCCGGCAGCGGTGGCGACGAACCGCAGCAGCCGTTGTTTTTCCTCACGGTTCGCGTTGCCCGGCCACTGCAAGGTCAGCGAGTCGAGATGTCGCGGCAATCCCGCTTGCCTGACGACGTCGGGGGCCACCTCGGCGAATCGCCGAAGTCGTCCCGGAAGAGAATCACATTCGCTTCGGTGATCACTTCGCGTCTTTGCTGATCGCCCACCGTCACGCCGATATGACACCGCGCCTGCGCCGCTTGCCGACCCAGCTGGCGGCTCGCCACGGCGCGCGTGTCCGGAACGGCCGGCGCAGTTCGGGTTCCACCCGGAACGTGGCCGGTCGGGCGCCGCCGCACCGCTCAACGCGGTCGACGCTGCCGCGCGGGAACGGCTTGGCCGCGTCGCGTGGAGAGCTAGCCTCGACGATGTGCCAAGTCGCCTCGTCTTGCCACGACTGACGATGCAGGATCAACCGGAAGCGTTGGAGGTACGGCTCTCCCGGACGGTACCGGTCCACACCACTCCCCGCACACAACGGCGCTTGACCATTTCGGGCGGCAGACCCCCCGACTCCGCGGCCCCCTGCGGCGCGGAGTCAGAAGGAGACGTCAGCGGTCGGTGGGGACGGCAACTTCGCCATCCTGGTCGATCAGGACCTGAAGCACAGCGTCCGGAAGGTAGACGCGGCGCGGGTACTTCGTGCCCACGAGTTGAGCAGCGGCACCGTGCCGAGTTCGTCGGCGCGTGGGTTGCCGAGCACGGCGTGGACGTCGTCGACGGTTTTGGCCCACCGGAACGCTTGGATGCCAAGGGCGGAGTTGGGCTTGTACCTGGCCTGCTGCTGCCAGCTGTCGTCGGCGTAGATGCTCTTGGGGTCCCCGTAGTACTCGCCGAAAATCAGGCGCATATGCCTGACCAGCAGTGATCAGTCGCTGGTCGCGTGGTGGTCGGCGAGGACAGTGTGGATGGCCGGGTGCTCGTGCGGCGTCCAAGCCGTTGCGGGTTTGCGGACGATGTCGCGGCGGCGGTCCTCGGCCAACGCCAGCGCCATGTCCAGGAGGAGGTTGCGTTCAGTGTGCTCGCCGGCGGCGATGCCTTCGAGGATCCTGACCGCGATACCGCGAGAGAACAGGTCGTCGAGCACGATCAGGGCCTCCAGCAGGTTGCGGCCGAGGCGATCGGCCTCCTGCACGGTGAGCATGTCCCCGGGGCGCATGTAGTCGAGTGCGGCCTGCAGCCCCGGCCTCTCGTCGATCTTCAGCTTCCCGGACCGCCTCTCCTCGAACACCCGCACGCAGATCGGGCCGAGCGCGTCGCGGGCCGGTCGTCCCGGCTAGTGTCGTCGCTCGTGATCGATGACGTGAAGGTGCGGTCCTCCGGGCTTCTTCCGGTTGGTGGCGGGCATGAGATCTACTGGGAGGAGTCGGGGAACCCTGACGGGATCCCTGCTCTGTACTTGCACGGAGGCCCGGGCGGGGGGCTCGGCACCGGCAAATACCGGAACAAACTCGATCCGGAGCGGTTCCGCATCATCGGTCTGGACCAGCGAGGCTGCGGACGTTCGAGCCCGCTTGCCACGACGGCCGGCTACCGGCTGGAAGACAACACCACGTCCGATCTTGTTGCCGACATCGAACGTGTCAGGGAGCACCTTCACGTCGGCGCGTGGCTACTCAACGGTGTGTCGTGGGGTTCTACGCTCGCCCTTGCCTACGCCCAGGATCATCCGGAAAGGGTGCTGGGCGTTGTTCTCATGGCAGTCACCACGACCGACCGGTTTCAGGTGGACTGGATCACCGAGACAGTCGGGGCTGTTTACCCCGAAGCGTGGGACCGGCTGGCGACGCATGCCGAGCAGGCGGGCATCGGTTATCGCCGACACGAGGGCCGTCTCGTCGAGGCATACGCCCGTTTGATGACCGACGCCGACCCCGAGGTTCGTGATGCGACGGCCCGAGCGTGGATGGACTGGGAAGACCACCACATCTCGATCGGCTCTGGCCATGTCCCGCCACGCACCGACTGGAGCGATGATCTCCGTGTTTTCGCCACGCTCGTCACGCACTACTGGGCCAACGACGCGTTCCTGAATCCTCCGATTCTGCATCGAATGGATCGCCTGCATGGCATCCCGGCCACCCTCATCCACGGTCGGCGCGACGTCAGCGGCCCGGCGGTCTTCCCCTGGTTGCTGCACCGTGCCTGGCCCGGCAGCGAGCTGATCATCGAAGAGAGCGAAGGCCACGGCGGCGAGCTCATGGTGAAGGCGTGGCGCTCGGCCAATGACCGCCACGCCGATCGTATCGAGGCACGTTGACGAGTGCCGCGTTCCTGCTCGCGCCGTCAGGTCAAAACAAAGTGTCGCGCACACGTAGCGGCCGGTAGCCGGTCGGGCCGAGCTGAGCGAGCTCGCCTTCGATGTCGAGGTCGATGTAGCCGAAGAAGTTGATGTTCTCGCTGTGGGCCGGGGAGATGTGGGCCAGGATTTCGTCGTCGATGCGCCGTCCCGCGGTGCGCATCGACTCCACGGCCAGGCCGTAGTACTCCGTCGTCCACGCGACGACTGCGTTGGTGACAAGCGTCAAGCACCACAGACCCCGAGCAGGTCATCGGCGATCTGGAAGGCCGGGCCGAGGGAACGGCCGAAGCGATCCATCCGGGCGACGACCTCGGGGCACGCGCCGGCAGCGGCGGCGCCCAGCGCGCACGCTGCACCCATCAGGGACCCGGTTTTGAGCCGGGCCATCAGAAGGTAGTCCTCGGTGGTGAGATCACGCCGGGTCTCGTACTCGACGTCCAGCGCTTCGCCCCGGATCAAGTCCTGGACCGCCTGGCATAACCGGCGCGCAAGGGCACCTCGTCGAGACACCCCAGCGCCGAGAGGGCTGCGCGACTGCTCGGCGAAGACCCGAACCGGGAACCATGGAATTGAGAAACCGCAGCGGTGACGGCTGTCCGCCATGATTGATCCGGCGTCGAGCCCCCGGTTGAGGGAGTCTCGGAAACGATCGTTCGCACCGTCCGCACCGTCATCGCCGAGCAGCGCACGACCAGCGGCTGATCACCGCTGGTCAGCCATATCCGCCCGATTTTCGGCGAGTACCAGTCGGCAACCCTGCGCTCGGATTGGGGCAGTGCCGTCGGTTGGCCGCTGTGGGCCGCGATGCTGATCTCCATTCCCGCCCGTACCTTCGGTGGATCGGTCTCCGGCCAAGCAGTCGGAGGTCAGCCAGCAGAGGGGAACGTTGCGTGAGCGACGAGAAACATCGAAGAACCAGGCCAGATCTTGTATTACCCACGGTCCAAACACTCATTGCTGTCGTGCTGTGGATCTTGTTCATCGTCAGCCCGAACTGGTTCAATGCAGCCCAGTATCTTGCCGTCTACGTCACCGTAGGCGCGATCTTGGCTTGGATACGCTACGTTATCGCACGGCGGAACCAACCATCTTGAGGGGACGGTCGAGCCAGCTCCTGTGTGCTCGGCACCGCACGGACTTGCTGCGCTGGCGTTGCCGGCTGCAGCACTGGTTAAGACCGTGTACGGACTCGTTCTCCGTCGGCGGGAACTCCCGCGTCGGCCGCATGTACCTGTCGCGAGCCACTCGTGCGTCTTCTCCCCCACCATTCCTGGTTGCTCGGTGGTTTTTGTTCCTGACCGCCGCTCCGCTAGAGCCGAGCCTGCCAGCTGCGGGCTCCACGCGTAACAGATTCCGTCCGTTGACATGGCCAGTCGAGTCAGCCGCTGGCCCTGGGCGGGCCTTGTGGAGGGTCACCCGGTTGGGGCTCGCGGCGGTGGGGTATCTCCCGGCCATGACCACTCGCCCGGGGGACGCCGACCGTAGTTGTGCGGTGCTGGGCCATGGCCGCAGCCCCCTGAGCTGGCCGCGACCACACGACCATCTTGAAAACGTGTCTGACCGTGTCTTGGTCCAGGTGGTGATCGCGTGGAGGTCTGCCGCGGACCGAGAAGAACCCGAGAGAGGTACCGATGAACTTGCCCACCGCACTGGCCGCAACCGATGGCGCACGTCGCCGTGGCCGTGGGAATCGGGGCGCTGTGCCTGATCCCGTGATCTTTTTCGTGGCCGCGCTTGTCAGCATCCTGGGTAGCCCCCTGACCGGCGGCATGAGACTTGTCTGTGTCGTGTTCGCGTTCTGCGCGCCGTTCCTCGGGCCGCTGCTGTGGTTCCTGGTGGGCCGGCGCAGCGCCGAAGCCGGGGGACCCGCCGCATCAGCGGGATGATCCCAGTGGGACGGGCCGCGGCCCCGCCCGCCGCCCGCGGCGGACACACCAGGTGGGGGCATGGCAGCGACACGGGCCCCGGTCCAACACGCGTACGCCGCCCCACCGGCGTGCGGGGCCCTGCCGGGCAAGCATCGCCCGGCGGGACCGCCTCCACGGGCGGTGGGGCGGCGTACGCGGAAGGGCTGGGCCCGAACAGCCATACGCGGCCTTCGCCGCCTACAACATTGCGGCGCTGTGGGCACCCCCAGGTGTGGCCGAGTCCGGCGCTCCTCGTGCGCGGCATGACCCCAGGCGGGCAGGGCACCATCTCACTCGTTGCCGACCAAGTCACGTCCCACTCGACCTCAAGTCCCTCGCCGCGGCGTCACGCGACTTCTGATTTGAGTTCGGGCACACGACCGCGTCACCGTCGACGGGCGCAACGACTGCGGTTCGCGCGAAATGCAAAATCCGCGCCGCCAGTGGGTACACACACGGCATGCACCATCACAAGATCGCTGACCAGCGAAGACCCACGAATCGCCGCGCAACGGGCTCGGCGTGCGACGCGGCCGTTGTCTCGGCGCCGGCATTGCATCTGCGCCATCCGGCCCGCCTCCAGGACGCACCCATACTCCGCCACGCCCTCGCCACCTGGGCTCAGGCCTGCGACCTGCCGGACACACTGATCGCCGACCTCCAGCTTGCGGTCTACGAAGCGCTGGTCAACGCGGCCGAGCACGCCTACTCCGACGGCACGGCCGGCACACTCCACCTGCACGCCCACCACGACGGCCACACCGTGCGCGTCACCGTGACCGACCGCGGCCACTGGCAGCCCCCGCCTGCACCCCAACCGCTGCGCGGCCGCGGCCTGCCGCTGATTCGCCTGCTGCCCGACCACGCCAAGGTCACCCCGACCAACCAAGGCACCGTCGTCACCATGACCTGGCACCTCGCCCCCCACCGTCCGGCCAGCTAGACCCCGCATGCGCCAGCTACCACGACGGCCTGACCCGGACCCGGCGAACCCTCCGACGACGGACGAACACCCGCCGAGGCTCTCGCCACGCCCCAAGCGGAAACACGTGCTGCGTGTGGTCCTCGCGCTGCTGGCGACCGCCGTCGTGGCGTACGTCGCAGTCGTCGGGCGCGCCGTCGCCCTGCGATGGACGGACCCGTGGGCGCGCGGGATCACCGGTGCCGCCACTGCCCTCGGATCTGGGGCCGGGAGCGTATGGACGGCCTGGCGCGCCGGAAGGACACCCCACCGCGGGCACCGGCCCTGACGCCGGCCCGCCCCAGCGGGCAGCACCATGGCTCGGCGACAACGAACCGCAGTGGCAATTCCGGCACGGGCACGTGTCCATCGTCGATTGAGATGACCTGCGGCGATGAAGATCTTTTCGGCAGTGGCCGGTGCTGCGTGTCACGGTCGAGCGGTACTTCTCCTTGTCTGCGATCTTGAAGCCTGGTGCCTATCCCGACCCTGACCTGGCGCGGCATCGAGCAGGTGGCTGAGCGCGAGCCCGTCGGGTCCGTGTGGGAGCAGTACCTGGCGACCCTCGCGCCGGTGACGGTGCTGCGGTCGCTGGCGGCCTGGCTTCTAACAGTCGAGCTCAGCTCGCTCTCGCTCTGAACCACCGCCAAAGGTCGGTGGACCACACCGTGTGGCCCACCGACCCTTTTTGTAATCCGCTTTGCCGGACCCCTTGCCTTCACCCGTAGCGGGCCGTAACTTAACCCTCCTAAGAAAGGGGTGGCGTGACCCTTCCCGTGCAACGAAAGTTCGTGAACCGGCGCCGCGTGTTGTCCGCGGCGCTCGGCACAGGGGCGGCGCTCGCGACGAGCGGGTGCCGGTGGGCGGCGACCGGCTCGGCCGACGCGGGCGGGACGGGCGTGCTCCGGATAGCGCAGCTGGCCGACATTGCCCCCAAAAGCATGCTCAGCCAGAACCCCAACGACTTCGCGCTTACCCGTCTGGTCTTCGACCCGCTCACCGAGTACGACCACCGCACGCTGCAGCCGCGCCCAGCGTTGGCGACGGCCTGGGAATGGTCCGACGCCGGGCGCACCCTCACGTTGCAGTTGCGCGAGGACGTCACATTCCACACGGGGCGGCCGTTCACCGCCGAAGATGTCGTCGCGTCGATCCACGCCATCCAAGACCCGTCGCGATCGTCGCAGCTGGCCACCACCGCGGCGCTCGTCACGGACCTGAGAACTCAGGGCGCGCACCGAATCGCGCTGCGGCTGAGCAAGCCGGCCGGGAACCTGTTCGACCTATTCGAGCTGATGCCGATCGTCGACCGGGAGACCTTGGCGGACTTGGCCAGTGGCAAGCAGATGGTGGGCACCGGGCCGTTCCGCTTCGCGAAGTGGACGCCCGGCGAGTCGGTCGAGTTCACCCGCAACCCGCGGTATTGGAAAGCCGGTCTGCCGCACCTGTCCGGGGTGCAGGTCCGCACCATCCCGCAGCTTCAGTCCCTCGTGGCGTCGTTGCGCACCGGCCAGAGCCACCTCGTGCCCGGGCTGAGCCCTGTCGACCTGCTGGGTCTTGCCGGGGACGACCGGTTCGCCACCACCTTCACCGACACGTCCGACAACGCGTGGTACCTCGGCTGCAACCTGCGGGTCCCGCCGCTCGACCGGGCGGAGTTCCGGCAGGCACTGGCCTACGGCATCGACCGGGCCCGCATCCGCGACGTCGTGTTCCGCGGCGCGGGCACGGTCACCAGCCTTCCGTGGCCGACGAGCTCACCCGCCTATCGTGCCGACCTGGCCGCCCACTACGCCCACGACCCCGCCCGGGCACGCGAACTCCTGGCAGCGGCAGGCGGCCGGGGTATCGGGCTGCAGCTGGCGTACAACTCGTCGCTGCCCGCCACGGGCTACATGGCCCAGCTGATCCAGTACGACCTCGGCGAGTTGGGCGTTGACATCGAGCTCCTCCCCTTGCTGGGCAACGACTTCGGCACGCGGCTCTCGTCGGGCAAGCTACCCGCGCTGTGGCTCAACTCGCACGGGTTCGCCCAGCTGAACCCTGCTTCGCTGGTCACTGGTGCCGCCCCGTTCCGCTACACCAAGAACACCTCCGGGTTCACCGACCCGGCCTACGGCGCCGCCGCCGTCCAGGCCTGGACCACCACCGGAACCGCGGCACGGCAGGCGTACGACGAGCTGTCGCGGATCCTGCTGGACCAGCAGTTCGTGATCTCGATGGTCAACACGGGCGCGACCATGACGGCGACCACGCAGTTGCACGGACTGGCCTGGACCATGTTCGACTTCCTCGTCCTCGACCAGGCCCGGCTGGGGTGAAACCGATGCTCCGCTACGCGCTGCGGCGCACACCGTCGATGCTGCTGACCCTGTTCCTCGCCTCCGTGGCCATCTTCGGCCTGACCCGCCTGGTGCCCGGCAGCACCGTGACGGCCATCGCCGGCTCCAACGCCACCCCCGCTACGATCCAGGCCATCACCCGCGACCTCGGCCTCGACCGGCCGCTGCCGGAGCAGTACTGGCGCTGGCTGCACGGCCTGCTGACCGGCGACCTGCAGCGATCGGCGGTACTCGACCAGCCGATCGGGCAGCTCATCGCCCGGGGGCTGGGGGCGACCGTGGAGCTCACCGTGGCCGCCGCCGTCCTCGCCGCGCTGCTCGCGTTCGCACTCGGCGTGCTGGGCGCCACGAGTCGCCGGGCGTTCGTGCGAGGCGCCGCGCGCTCGGTGATGACGTTCGCCCTGGCTGTGCCGCCGTACGTGTCGGGCACCGCGCTGATCGTGGTCTTCGGGGTGCTGTTGCCGGTGTTCCCGGTCGGCGGTCGCATCTCCCCGCTGCAGGACCCGGAACTGGGCTGGCAGTACCTCGTGCTGCCGGCGCTGTGCCTGGCGCTGCCGGTGTCGGCGGTGCTCGGCCGGTTCCTCGCAGACGGGCTCGACCAGGCGTTCACCGAGGACTTCACCCGCACCGCGACCGCACTGGGCGTGCGGCGGGCGCGACTGATCACGGTGCACGCGCTGCCGAACGCCTTGCCGCCGGTGCTCACCGTCGCAGGCATCCAGCTGGGCAACCTGCTCGCCGGCTCCGCGATCGTCGAAGCGCTGTTCGCGTGGCCCGGCGTCGGCCAGCTGCTGATCCAGGCCATCACCAACCACGACTACCTGCTCGTGCAGGACCTGCTCCTGATCGCCGTCACAGCGTTCTTGGTCTTGCAGTTGCTGACCGACCTCGGTCAGGCCGGGCTCGATCAGCGCACCAGGCTGGGAGGCCGATCATGACCGTGGTCGCCGTGGCGGTCCCCGCACAGCGCCGCACGGGGGTGCTGCGTTCGGCTCGCGCCCGGGTGGCGCTCGGCGTGGTCGTGGTACTCGGACTGGCTGGGGCCTTTGCCGGCCTGCTGTCCCCCGAGGACCCACGCGCCCAGACGGCGCGGCTGCTCACCGGGCCGAGCGGCGCGCACTGGCTCGGCACCGACGAGCTCGGGCGCGACCTGCTTTCCCGGGTCCTGCACGGTATCCAGGTCGACCTGGTCGTGGGCGTCGCCGGGGTAGCCGTGGCCGGACTGCTCGGCGTGCTCGCCGCGGTGCTCTCGGCCCGCTGGGCGGCGGCCGACGTGGTGGCGCAACGGGTCTTCGACGTCCTGCTGGCCTTCCCCTCGCTGATCCTGGCCGTCGCGGTGGCCGCCGTGCTCGGGACGGGGATGGTGTCGATCACGGTGGCGATCGTGCTATCGCAGGCGCCGATCTGCTGCCGCGTCGTGCGCGCCGGCCTGCTGGCACAACGGGATCGCGACTACGCCGTGGCCGCCCGGTTGTCGGGTGTGGGTCCGTGGCGGGTGCTGTTGCGGCACCTTCTGCCCACTGCGCTGGACGCGCTGGTGGTGCAGCTGGTGCTGTCGCTCTCGACGGCCGTGTTCCTCGAAGGCGGCATGAGCTTCGTCGGCATCGGCGTGCGCCCACCGGACCCGTCACTGGGTAACATCCTGCAGGAATCCGTGCAGTACCTGACCGTGCGGCCGAGTTTCGTCGTCGGGCCGCTGGTCGCCATCACCGCGCTGGTGCTCGGGTTCACCGTGCTCGGCGACGCGCTCAACAACGCGGCACGACGAGGCGGGAGCCAGGCATGAGCGACGCGGTGCTTGAGGTTCGCGACCTGCGGATCGAGTTCGGCGCCCGCACGGCCGTCGACGGGGTCGACTTCGCGGTGCGGCCCGGCGAAGTCCTCGGCATCATCGGCGAGTCGGGCTCCGGCAAGTCCAGCGTCGCCCTCGCCGCGCTGCGGATGCTGCCGGCGACCGGGCGCGTGACCGGCGGGGCGGTGCTCCTGCGCGGCACGGACATCGCGGCGCTGAGCGAGAACGAGCTGCGTGATTTGCGTGGCGGGGAGATCGGACTGGTGTTCCAGGACCCGATGTCCTCGCTCAACCCCATGCTCTCGATCGGCCGGCACCTCGACGAAGCGCTGCGTGCGCACGGCAAGGGTTCGGCGGCGGAGCGGCGGACGAGGGCGACGGAACTGCTCGAGCTGGTGGGCATCCCTGACCCCGAGCGGCGGCTGCGGGAGCGGCCGCACCGGTTGTCCGGCGGGCAGCGGCAACGGGTGATGATCGCGCTCGCGCTCGCCGCCGAACCCGCGGTGCTCTTCGCGGACGAACCGACCACCGCCCTCGACGCGACCACCGCCGTCGGGGTGCTCGCGCTGCTGAAGCGGGTGGCGCGCGAGCTGGACACCGCGGTGGTGCTGATCACCCACGACATCGGGGTGGTCGCCGCGACATGCGAGCGGGTCGTGGTGATGCGCACTGGGCGGGTCGTGGAACACGGTGCGGTCGAGGACGTGCTGCTGCGGCCGCAGCACCCGTATACCCAGGGCTTGCTCGCGGCGGTGCCCCGCCTGGACACACCGCTGCCGAAACTGTCCGGTATGGACAGGTCAACAGAGCCACTGTTGGAAGTCTCCGGCCTGAGCAAGACCTACCGCGGCCGCCATGGACAGCGGTTCACGGTGCTCGACGACGTGAGCCTGAGCGTCCGACCGGGCGAGACTCTGGGCATCGTCGGCGAGTCCGGCAGCGGGAAATCGACGCTGGCGCGGGCCGTCGCGGGAGCGCACGCCGCCACCGCGGGTGCGCTCCGGTTCCGCGGCGAAGAGCTGACGACGAAGCGTTCGGCGGAGCTGCGCCGGGCGATCCAGCTCGTGTTCCAGGACCCGTACGCGTCACTGCACCCGCGGATGCGCATCGGCACCGCGCTTGAAGAACCGTTGCGCGCCCACGGTCTCCGGGACCGGCGCGCACGAGCCGACCGCGTTGTCGAGCTGCTGCGCGAAGTAGGACTGGATCCCGAGGTCTCCCGCCGACGGCCAGCCGAGTTTTCCGGGGGACAGCGCCAGCGCATCGGCATCGCCCGCGCGCTGGCGACGGAGCCGGACCTGCTGATCTGCGATGAACCCGTGTCGTCGCTGGACGTCTCGGTGCAGGCGCGGATCTTGGACCTGCTCGTCGAACTGCGGGAGCGTCTCGGGCTGACGATGCTGTTCATCTCGCACGACCTCGCGGTGGTCCGGCAGGTCAGCCACCGGATCGCGGTGCTGTACTCGGGGTCGTTGATGGAACTGGGACCGGCCGGCGCGCTCACCGCCCGACCGCTGCACCCCTACACCGTCACCCTGCTATCCGCCGCACCGTCCCCGGACCCGTCGGCCGACCGGCGCCCCGAGGAGCTGCTGCTGCGGGGTGAGGCGAACGGGCAGCCCGCGCGCGGCACCGGCTGCCCGTTCGCGAACCGGTGCCCCATCGGCCCGGTCGTGCGCGACGACCGCGGGATCTGCCGTGACCGGCGCCCGGAACTCAGCGAGCACGAGCCTGGCCGGTTCGCCGCCTGCCACTTCGCCGGTAGCCTGACCCGACCGATGATCGAGGAGAGCGCATGACCGGCCCCTCTCGGCCGAACATCCTGCTGGTGCACTGGCACGACCTGGGCCGCCACCTCGGTACCTACGGCCACCCCGGTGTGCCGAGCCCGAACGTGGACCGATTGGCGGAGCATGGACTGCGCTTCGACAACGCGTTCGCCACCGCTCCCCTGTGCTCGCCGGCCCGCGGCTCGCTCTTCACCGGTCGGTACCCGCACGACAACGGCCTGCTCGGCCTCGCGCATCTCGGCTGGGAGTACCGCGCCGGCGTGCGGACCCTCCCGGCGCTGCTCGGCGACGCCGGCTACCGCACCGCGCTCGCGGGCATGCAGCACGAGAGCAGCGAACCGTCGACGCTGGGCTACCAGGAATTCTTCGCGCTGCGCACCACCTACCTCGAACGCGAGTACTGCGACGGCGTCACGGACGCGGCGACGGCGTGGCTCGCCCGCGCGGCGCTGGACGACCGGCCGTTCTTCCTCAGCGTCGGTTTCGAGGAGGTACACCGCCCCTACCCCACCGACCGCTACGCGCCCGACGACCCGGCAGGGGTCGAGGTGCCGCCATTCCTGCCGGACAACGAGTGGACCCGCGACGACCTGGCCTCGTTCCAGGGCTCGATCCGCGCGGCCGACGCCGCCGTCGGCCGACTTTTATCTGCTCTGGACGAGCTGCGCCTGACCGCCGACACCTGGGTCGTGTTCACCACCGACCACGGAGTGGCGTTCCCCCGCGCCAAATCCACTTTGTACGACCCGGGCACCGGCGTGGCGCTGATCATGCGGCCACCGACCGCCTGGTCGTCGCCGCGCGGGGCCACCGACCGCCTGTTCAGCCATGTCGACTTCGTGCCCACCGTGCTCGACGCGCTTGGTCTTCCGGTGCCGCCCGAGGTGCAGGGCGTGAGCCACGCGGAGTGGTTGCGCGGCGGTGACCCGGCACCGGCGCGCGAGCACGTGTTCACGGAGAAGAACTTCCACGATATCTACGACCCGCTACGCGCGGTGCGTGACACAAAGTTCAAGTACATCCGCAACTTCGAGCCTCGTCCGCTGCTGCCGCTGCCGGGTGACCTCGAGGCGAGCCCGACTCGGTACGGCTACGGCGACGCGCACCTGGCGCACCGGCCCGATGACGAGCTCTATGACCTGCGCGACGACCCGTGGGAACAACACAACGTCGCCGCGGAACCGCAGTACGCCGAGGTCCGGGCGCGGCTCGCCCGCCACCTCGAGTCGTGGCAGCAGGAAAGCGGCGATCCGCTGCTGAAGGGACCGCTGCCGGTGCCGCCGTGGCCGCGGCAGCCGCGCTACGGCGCGCTCGTGGATGACGAAGGCGGCCCGTGGGCGAGATGAGCGAGCCGAACCCGGTGCGCGCGCACAACACCGCGGTGGTGCTGGGCCTACTGCGGGCACACCGGACGATGTCGCGCACCGAATTGGCGCGCCGGTCCGGCCTGAGCCTGCCCACGGTGATGGCGATCGTCGAGCAGCTCTTGGCCGATGGCTTCGTGCGGGCGGCCGGCAGCGGACCGGCGACCGGCGGGCGACCATCGCGCCTGTATGAGTTCGACCCCAGCGGACGCTTCGCGATCGGCGTCAGCCTCGGCACCCACACGGCCTCGGCGGTGCTCACCGATCTCGACGCCACCGTCGTCGACGAGGCGAGCGAACCGTCCGAGCTGCTCGACGGCCCGGACGCGACCGTGGCCCAGACCCGGCGGCTGATCGACCTGGTGCTCCCGGCGCCACGGCGCGACCGTGTGCAGGGCATCGGCCTGGGCGTCGCGGCACTCGTCCTCGACAGCGAAGACCGGGCACTGCGGCCGCACGCGGACTGGCCCGCCGTGCCACTGCGGAGCCTGATCGCACAGCACTACGGCCTCGCAGCGGAGATCGAGAACTACGCGAAGGCCGTCTCGGTGGGAGAGCACCGCTTCGGCGCCGGCCGCGGAAGGCGCAACATGCTGTGCGTCGTCCTGCAGGACGGCGTGGGAGCCGGGCTCATCTCCGACGGCGAGCTGTACCGGGGCGATGACGGCGCCGCCGGCCGCTTCGGCGCCACCCTCGTGCACCTGCCGGGGCGGCCGCGGGTGCCACTCGACGAGGTCGCCGGCGCCGCCGGGATCGAGGCGTTGGCCAACGCACGGACGCCGGGCCGCAGGTGGCGCGTGGCCGAGGTCTTCACCGCGGCCGAAGCCGGAGACCCCACCGCACGGGCGGTGGTCGGCGAGGTCGGCGCCGCGCTCGCCGAAGCCATCCACAACGCGGTCGTGCTGGCCGCCCCGGACCTCGTTGTCCTCTCCGGCAACGTCGCCTCGGCGGGCGGCGCGCTCCTTGCGGACCCGGTCCGGGACCTCCTCACCAACGCTCTCACCCGCGGCCGCACCCCCTCCGTCGTCCCCGGCGCCCTCAGCGAGCAGGCAGGCGCCATCGGTGCGGCGGCGTTGCTGCTCCAGAACACGTTCGTCGACCCCCGCCTGCCGTAGGCCCCCCGATCACACGCGGCGAACACCACGCGTTGCGACGTTCTCATAAATGGCAGCCGCGGCCCGGCTACCCCGCGATGCCGGCGAGGGCCGGGGGCTGACCATGAGTTGCGTTGGTCGAGACAGGGATTCTCCACCGTCGGCCGCCGTGCCAGGTTGCAACGTGTGGCGTCTCCGACGCGACTGTGGTGTGTGACTTCGCAATCCAGCTTCTACACAGGCCCCGGACGGGGCCGCTTGCAGATCAGTTCCTGGGAGGATCTCGGCGCGACCGCCGATGCCGGCGCGCTGCTCGAGACGCAATGGGTCGAGCTCAAGGAGGACATCCCCAAGGGCGACCAAGCCAACCTGGAGTTGGCACGCGACCTGGCCACTCAGCGTCGAAGGCGGCGTGCTGCTGGCCGGTGCGCGCGACAAACTCGAGGACGCGAGCGGCGTGGTGGGCATCGCCGACGACGTCAAGGCGCTACGTGATCGCGTCGCCCGGGTCGCGACGACACGCGTGACCCCACCGCTGAACGTGGACTTGATCCCGATCTCGAATCCAGCCGACCCCGCGCAGGAGGTGCTGTTGGTCGTGGTGCCGGCCTCGGCCGACGCACCGCACATGGCCGACGAGAAGTACTGGGGACGCAGCGCCACCGGGAAACGCCCGCTGACCGACGCCGAGGCGCAGAGACTCTGGGCGCAACGACATCACCAGCGCGAGACCTTCCTCGACCACCTGTTGGCCATGCCTGAGACCTTCGATCCGGTGCGGGGGCAGGACACGCGCTTCGGCCACCTCTACCTCTACCTCCGGCCCGCGAAACCTCCGACGTCGACGGTCACCGAGGTGCTGGCACAGCAATCCAGCCCGGCCTGGATCCGGAAGGTCGAGACGTTCCCGGCCAAGTGGTGGCCTTCTCTGGCAAGCCTCGAACACCGTGTCCCGCATCCCGACGGCATCGCCCTGGCCACCTACGTCGTCCCGAACCGTGAAGAGGTTGGGGAACGATTCGAAGAGGGGCTGCTGTACCTGCTGGTGGACGATCATGGCGCCGTCCAAGTCGTGAGCGTCCCGGGTACACGCGTCTGGGACATGCGCGATGTGCCGGAGCCACGCGATGACTTCTGCATTTCGCCGAACTACGCGATGGAGCTGACCCACCAGGTGCTCCAACTTGCCGGAATCACACTCGCTGACAACGCCGGCTACTTCGGACGATGGAACGTCGGCGTTCACATGACCGGGCTGAAGGGCCTGTTGTCGACGCACGCTATGGACGCCTCCGCCAGAGCGCCCCACGTCCAAGCGACGACCTGATCAACGACACTCCCACCGTCGTCGAGAAGCTGCTCGGCAACCTCGCCCAAGGCCTCGGCTTGAACACCCTGTTCCCGTACACCGACCCGGTGCAGATCAGCCAGCGCCTTTCACGACGGTGAAGCGCGAGGCGGGGCCCCGGCGCGACGTGCGTTACCGGGGCAGGCTGGTCTTCGCGGTTTTTGCGGGTCAGATGTCGTGGCCAGCGGTCGCGCTGGCATCACGCGGATGGCCGGCCCGGCGAGTCCGGCTTCGGTGCATCTTCACACCGCCAGTGACAACCCGGTGCGCGCAACCCACGGACCGGTGTCGCCGGCGGCTTACTCACGTGCCGGGATGGGTCTGCTCCTGCTCGCGAAGGAACTCGGCGGATGATTCGTCGTCGGCGATGGCAGCCTGCAACGCCCGCAGCAGCGCCTGCGCCGGGACTGTCATCGCGGGCCCCGTCTGCCGGCGCTGCGGGTCCTTGTCCCCGCTCAGCTCCATGCGTTCCAGATAGGCCACACCCCCTACGACCGAAACACCCAGCTCAAACGACGGCGGCTCTCGATAACTGCCGTCAGGTTCCGGCAGCGCGATGTAAATGTCCCTGATCACCACCTGGATTGTGCCCGCACCGCCGACGATCACGGGCCCGCCGCGCGGGCGGGAACCCGCTGATCAGAGTTCCTCAAACGTCGAATAGTTCTCGTGCTCGCCCGTCTGGGCCTGGACTGTCACCGAGGTGACGCAGCACGACGAGGAGATAGCCGTGCGCGGCGACGAGATCGGAACGGGCGGCGTCATCGCGCATTACCACCGCCTGTTGCTGGGCCTGGTCGAGCAGCAGGGAGACGCGCGGCTCGCGGGTATCGAGCAGCGGGCGGGCGCGGGCGGTCTTGTGGGCGAGCACGGTCATCATGATCGGGATCTCGGCGGTACTCGGGGCGACGGCGAGGATCGCGGCGAGCACCTTGATCTGTGTGGCCAAACCGCGCAAGAGCTCGTGGCTGGTTCGTCGACGTCGCCCGGAACGTGGTGGTCAGCGACGTGGATAGTGTGCGCGAAGTTCGGATCGACGACAGGCTGACGCAGCTGCTGGACGCGTGGCGCCGCGACGTCGAGGCCGAAGCTCTCCCGGCGCCCCTGAGCGTCGCGGCGATGCGTCGTCGCTGGCTGGCCCAGCGCGCGCCGCTGCGCCGCACGGGATAGACGAGTCCGCGGACTTCAGCACCACCGATCAGCCCCTGACCGTCGGCGGTCGCCTGTCGGCGACCGTCCGCCGCATTGCGGAAAGCGCGTTGGTCAGCATGGCCCGTGAGGCGGGCATTTGCCGCAGGCGCGCCCTGAGTGCACGGCCATCCGCGCCGAGCGGCGTCAAGATCAGGTCAGGGCGATGTCGCGTAGGCGACGACGTTGTCGGTGTATTCCCTATTGCGGACGTCGAATCTGCCGCCACAGGTGATCAGCACCAGGCGTGGGGCACCGGAGTGGTCGAACGTTTCGGCCGGCAACGTGCGCTTCGGGTAGTGGCGCAGCGCTCGGACCCGATAGGACAGGGTGCCCTGCGCGGTCTGAAGGGCGACGACATCGCCGGGCCGGAGGTCGTTGAGCCGGAACAGGGCACCCGCACCGGCCTCGTCCGTATCGACGTGGCCGGCGAGCACCACCGTGCCGTGTCGGTCACCGGGCCACGCGCCCGCGCTCCACCATCCCACCGTCGCCGGGTCTTCGGGCACGGTGAGGGTGTTGTCGGGCGCGGTGTCGACGGGAACAACGGGCGCATTCACGCTCAGCGTCGGAATGCGCACCCGCAGCGGCGCCTGGGCCGGGGCGAACGCCGCTGCGGGCGGCGGTTCCTGCGCTGGTGCGGCGGCCCGCACCGTCGTCAGTGGCGCGCTGTGTGTGCGGGCTTCCGGGACCGTGCCGACGTCTCGTGGCGACGGCACGGTGAGGACGCCTGCCACACCCCCGCTGAGCAGAGCGATACCCACGGCCAGCCCGGCGCACGGGAGCCAGGTTCGAGCCAGCGTCATCGTGGCTGGGATGCCTGCCCGCGGCGGCTTGGCAACAGCGTCAACGCGGCCGCCGCGGCGAGGACGAGACCACCGGCTGCGATCGCCGCGTACCAGCCCACGGGCGCGTCCTGGGCAGCGGCGGCACCTCCGGAGCCGGTGTTCACCCCACTTGGCGCCAAGCCCATGGCTTGCAGGGCGGACTGTGCGTGTGCGAGATGTTTCTGCGCGACGGGCAGGTAGTCGCGGGCGAAGGCGACGACGGCTGCGTCGCGACCGCTGGACAGCTCGGTCTCCGCCTGCGAGATCGACGTGGTGTGGCCGGTGACCTGGGCGCGCAGGTAGGCGACGTCGAAGGCCGATCCGGACTCACTGGTCACGGCTGCGGCCATGCTGTGCTGCTCGGCGCTGGGAGTGTCCGGCAAGGCGACGCCGTTCTGGCTCGCCAGCGTTTGCAGCTTGCCCAGGGCCTGCTGGTGATCTGCCATTGTCTCCTGCGCCAGGTTCCGCGCGTCGGAGCTGGTGGCGCGCTGGACGGCGATCTGGCCAAGGCTGATCTCGGCCAGGTCGGTCTGCGCGTTCTGCACCATGAACGTCGTGTCCTGCGAGGAAACTTGCTCGTCAGCGACCGCCCGCGCTGGGACTGCCAGCATGGCCGCCAGCGTGACCGCACCGGCGAGCGCTGCCGCCTTCCGTATGTTCACCATGGTCGTCCACTCCCCTTTCCCGATGATCACTCGGCACGGGCCATGAGGCCCGCGAGCCGCCGACGTAACCCCCGAAACCAGACCTAAACGTGGCCGACTTCGACCCGCAGGCACAGGAAGGAGTCCCCGTAGTAGTCGCCGAAGATCGGGCGGGTCTGGCTGAGCCGGCTGCTGAACTGGGAATATGGAGGCCACAGGCTCCGAGAGCCGACCATCGAAACGAACGTCGCCGCCGACACCTCGGTTGTGAACAATCCGGTAATCAGCACAGGCCCATCCCGGGCACGATCGGCTGCCGTGGGGTAGAACGCGTCGCCGAGCCCGAGGCGGGCGGAGACGGCTTTCCGAACACTAGGTCAGCTGTGTGTGAGCGCGTGGTCGGCGAGTGCTCCGATGAGGGGCGTGAGTGTTCGGGCGTAGGTGGTCGTGAGGTGGTTGTCGTCGCGGTACACGAGGATGTTGCCGACGATGACCGGGCAGTGTTCGGTGGTGCAGAAGAGCTTGGTGAGGTCGGCGTAGTCGCCTCCGTGGGCCGTGGTGGCCGCGGCTTCTGTGGCGATGCCGGCGGTGTTCACCGCGACGGGTTCGGGCGGTGAGCAGGCGGTGGCGTCGTCGAGGTGGGAGGACAGGCAGGTCGGCACGGTGGAGTGGGGGTCTGGGACTGGTCCGAGGACCAGGACGGCGGCGCCGGTGGACCGGAGCTGTGCCACTGTCCGGGCGAGGCTGTCGAGCCAGGGCCGACTGTAGACGGTGAAACCGAAGTCGGCTCCGTAACGCCGGGACGTGCCGAGGACGATCAGGCGTGGGTGCTCGGCGCGCAGCCGGGTGAGGACCTGACCCCGCCACTGCTCGCATTCGGCGTATTCCCGGCCTAGGTACGGGCTGGTGAGAGGCAGGTCCAGCAATGGGCAGGTGACCTTGCTGAGGGTTTCCAGCCGCCAGTGCCGTTGTTCGGCCAGCGCTTCCATCGCCGGGCTCCACATGGCTGCGTGTGAGTCGCCGACCAGAGCGACGGTGGTGCTTGAGTGTGGATCGCCGGACCGGCACGGGGGTTGTCCGAGGTCGCGCCACGAGCGCACGCAGCCGTTGAGGAACACGTTCGCCTTGTCGGTTTTCGCCCGGCCGAGCGGCGGCGTCAGATTCGCTGGAATGTCGCGCACTCCTGCCGACGCCGCGACCGATGTCTGTACCTGCGCGATCATCTGCCGGAGGGCCACGTCCCGTGCGTCGGCGGTAGAGGACGCGGGTGCGGTTGGCGTCCGGACGGTCGGGGCGGGGGCTGCCGCGCCGTGTCCCGTCGGTGCGGGCGCCAGGTGCAACAGCACCAGACTCATGCTGACGGCGATCGCGGTGACCGAGCCGCCGACAAGCACCGGCGGCGCGCTGCACCTGGCCGGGCTGGCCCTGCTGATCTGGTCAGTGTCCAGGGGCGCGGCCGGCGCTAGGCTGGGGCCCCGGCCGGCCTGGCGCGCGGGGCTGGTGATCGCCCCGCTGCTGGCGGTGTCGCTGGGGTCGATCGTCCTGCTCCCGCTCACCCGCCTGGAACCGTTGTGGCGGCTGCTGGCCGCGGTCTGGATCTGCTGGGTCTGCGCCGGCGGCCTCATTGGCGCCGCGTCCCGATCAGCCGGCAACACCGCCGCCCGTCACGACCTGACCAACACTCAGAGGGACGTTCACCTCCGTACGCGCCCCCGATGACCACGCCGGGAGCGGTCGACCACTCCCGCCGGCCCACTCGTGCGGTAGCGCGCGGCCCAACGCGACGCCGTCGTGTGTGAGACCTGGAATCGCTCAGCCCCGCGGCGGCCAACCCTGCTCAACGACGCACCGGGCAAGCCTCAGCCTGCCGGTCGGCGTCAACGGGGCGTCACGGTGAACCATGAGGACCTCTGGGAGTCGGTGCAAATTCGTGGTGATCCACACCGACACCCGAGGTCCTCACCTATATCAAGATCATCACAACCGTGTCGCCGCATCACCAACGTGCCCGAACAGCACAGCTACGGGGGCGCGATAGGTGATCAGGATTCGAAAAGCAAGGATCACCCGATTCCGATTAGCATGACCGACATGGGAGCCATCGAATTCGTCACCATCGAGGTCGTCGACACCACGGTGGCTGAGGCCTTCTACACCGCCGCCTTCGGGGTGGGCGACAGGGTGCGGGTACGGGCCTCGCAGTCGCCGACGAGCGGCTTCCGCGGGTTCACCATGTCCCTTGTCGTGTCCCAGCCTGCCACCGCTAACAGCCTCATCGACAGCGCCCTCGATGCCGGCGCAAAAGTGCTCAAGCCGGCGGCGAAGTCGCTGTGGGGATACGGCGGTGTCGTCCAGGCCCCGGACGGCACGGTCTGGACGGTCGCGTCCTCGTCGAAGAAGGACACCGGTCCTGCCACTCGCCAGATCGATGCGATCGTGCTCCAACTTGGCGTCACGAATGTGGCCGCAAGCAAGCACTTCTATCTCGGCCGCGGCCTGACCCTGGCCAAAAGCTACGGAAGCAAATACGTCGAGTTCGACACCGGTCCCGTCAAGCTGACGCTCAACAAACTTGGCGCGCTCGCCAAGACCGCCGGCGTTTCACCGGACCGCACCGGGTCGCACGGGCTCCTGATCTGCAGCGATGCAGGCGCCTTCACCGACTCAGACGGATTCGTCTGGGAAGAACGGATGGACTGAGCTGCACGGCGAGAGCCGCGCTGGAGGCGAGCCCACCCACAAAAGATCTTGTTACACCACGGCGCCAGTGCCCCGCCCTGAGACGACAATCGTGGACACACGGCGCGGTGGCATGGTGCGCGGCGGACCCGCCGGCAGGGATTTCTCCCCCGCACCTGCCGGTGGGCCGCGTCACGCGCGTGCGCCACGACGCCGCGAAAGGCCTGCCCGCGAGCGTAACTCCGATGGACCAACCACGCCCGAAAAGTGCAGGTCACCTGGCTGCCGAGCAGGATCGACCCGGGTTGGTCAGCTGTGGCGTGTGGCCCGGCGCCGACACCCGGCCGGCTGTCCAGCCGCCTCGACGGCCGGATCGTGTTTGCATCAGACGCGAAGTCTGCACGTGCGAGAAACCCAGGGTGCGCGAATGACACCCGGTTCCCTTATTACGGTGGGTACTCGTCAAAGTCGCGGCGCAACCGCTTAGCGGTATGTTGCTGCTCATGAGCGAGCGCGACGACGACCTCGCGACGGTTATCGATCCGACCGTGCCGAATACCGCCCGAATCTAAGCCCTGCTGAACCACTTCAGGCAGCGCCCCGATTCAGTGGTGGTCTACCAGCGTGACCTGATGCCGGCGGACGACAACTCGCGGTGGCAGCTGGCCTTCGGGTCGGAGGTATGGACCACTTTCATCAAGTTCCTGTGGGACTCCCAGTCGGCAAAGACGGCCCCCACGTCGGCAGGCGGTGCCGCAGTGCAGCGCGTCCGGGTCCAGTTCATCGCGCATTTCACGATCTTGCCCGGAGGTCAACCAAGATCCAAGTGAAACACGCACTTAGACACTCACATGATCAACAGAGACCGTGCCCACCCTGCAACCATGTACCCAAGCCCATTCTACCGAGCACCACCGACAAAACCGCCGCCCAAGCCGAGGTTGTCCACAGCACAGCCGAGTTGTGGACAACCTCGGCCATCCGCAGCGAACCGGCGGCCCGAGCGACCTCGGAAGCGCTACGGTCGTTCCCGTGAAGGTCAGCATCCGGGACGCCCGCCGTTGGGCGATCAGCAGTCAGCACCTCGACGGACGCGGGGCACGAACCATGGACGAAGCCCTCACCACCCTTCGCTGTCTCCAGCTGGATCCGATCGCCGTCGTGGCCAACAGCCATCACCTCGTGTTGCGCAGCCGCCTCGGAAACTACGACCGCGGAGAGCTCGACAAGCGGATGTGGGAGGACCGCAGCCTCTTCGAGTATTGGGCCCACGCCGCCTCCATCGTGCTCACCGAGGACTACCCGCTGCACCAAGCGCTGATGCGCGTCTACCCGCGCGGCAAATCCGCGTACGGCCGCCGCGTCGCCGAGTTTCTCCGTGGCAACACCGAGCTGCACAACCACATCCTCGAACGGCTCCGCGAAGCCGGCCCTCTCCCGGCGGCCGAGTTCGAAGACAGGGCCGTCGTCCCGTGGGTGTCGGGCGGCTGGACGACCGGCCGGAACGTCGAGCGCATGCTCGACGTCCTCTGGTTCCGCGGCGAGATCATGGTCGCGGCGCGCAGAGGCGGAAAACGCTTGTGGGACTTGGCTTCCCGCTGCTTGCCGGCCGGCCTGGACCGCACGCCGCTGCCCGACGAGGAAGTCGTCGAAGCAAGCGCGGACCACGCGTTGCGCGCCCTCGGCATCGCCCGCGAGCAAGACATCGAGCAGCACTTCGTCCGCGAGCGCTACCCCGGCCTCACCGCGGCGCTCGCGAAGCTCGTCGCCGACGGGCGCGCCACCAAGGTCACCCTGGAGGACGACCCCACGCCCTGGTACCTCCACGCCGACCGCACACCGCCGGGCGACTGGAGCCCCCGCACCACTCTGCTGTCGCCGTTCGACAACCTCATCTGCGACCGCGCCCGTACGGAACGCCTGTGGGACTTCGCCTTCCGCACGGAGATGTACGTGCCGAAGGCCAACCGCCAGTACGGCTACTACGTGCTCCCGATCCTCCACTGCGACCGCCTGATCGGCCGCGTCGCGCCGCGGTTGAACCGGCGCAAGGGCGTGCTCGAGATCGAGGGCGTCTACTCCGAACCCAGCGCTCCGGCGAACGCCGCAAAGGGGGTCAGCCACGCCATCACCGAGCTCGCGACGTTCCTCGGCGCGACCCGCATCGACTACACAGGGCCGGTGCCCGACCAGTGGCGCACGGCGCTCACACGGAATTGACGTTTTGGCCTGGCCGCACCCTCCGTTCGGCTCGCCCGATCGGTCGCACCTTCCTTTACCCGTTGAGTCCAACGTGCGGTGGGTGCGATGTTCACAGCCCTCGGCGACCCGGTCCGGGGACAGTTTCCGGAGGTTCCCATGCGTGTCGTCGTGCGGTCGGTCACCGCGATCTTCGCTGCTGTAGCCCTCGCCGGGACGGTGTCGTCATCACCGACGGTGTCGCCCTTGCTGCGATCTGTTCCACCGCCCGCCTGCCGCTGCCCGATTCGAGCTACACGCCCGGCATCTACTACTCGGCTGTCACCCAGTCCAACATCCACAGCACGATCTGCGTGTCCGGCTGGACCGACACCGTCCGCCCGCCCACGTCCACCGCTGCGGGGGGAGCAGGAACGTGGTCGGGTCGGCGTAGCGGTGTTACCCGGGCACCCACACGTCGCCCGAGCGCAGCGTCGCGCAGGCCAGGTCGAGGAAGCAGTCGACGCCGAGCGCGAGCGCCTGGCCCCCGGGCGGAGCTGCGACCGGTCCCGCCCGCCGCCGCGGCGAAGAAACGTGGGAACACGAACACAAGCTGCTCGCCCCTGCCCTACGCGTCGATCGGCCAGGTGACCGAGCGGGTGCAGCTCGACCGGCCCGCCTTGGAAGCCCTCGCCACCGCCGGCACCTTCACCGGCCTCGGGCCAGACCGTCGCGCCGCGCTCTGGGCCGCCGGCGCCGCCGCCACCACCCGCGCCGAGCACCTCCCGGGCCTGGCCATCGGGCACGACGCCCCCGCCCTGCCCGGCATGACCACCTTCGAGCTCGCGTCGGCCGACCTGTGGGCCACCGGCATCACCGCCTACCGCCACCCCATCGAATTCCTCCGCACCCACCTCGATGAGCTCGGCGCCATCCCCGCCGGCCGGCTCCTCGACGTCCCCGACGGCACCCGCATCCGCATCGGCGGCGCCGTCACCCACAAACAGCGCCCCGCCACCGCGGGCGGGATCACCTTCCTCAACCTCGAGGACGAAACCGGCATGTGCAACGTGATCATGTCGATCGGGATGTGGCGCAGGGCGCGGCAGGTGTGGCTGAACAGCCCGGCGCTGCTTGTGCGTGGCATCGCCCAGGTCGGACACGGCACCGTGTCCCTCGTCGCCGACCAGGTCATCCCGCTCGACCTCAAAAGCCTCGCCAGCAGCAGCCGCGACTTCCGCTGAACGAGGACCAATCTTGGGTGCGTGGCCCACCGTGCTGGGGCAGCCCAGGAGAGGGCACCGCTGCGGCAGCGACTCAGAGTGTGATCAGACTTCGCGCGCGCCTTCGGCGCCGCCCGCCGCGCCAGGCCGGCGCTGTGCGGCGTGAACCGGCAGACGCTGCGCCAAGCCCTCATCGCCCCTGAGTTGCTCTCGCGCGCCACCGCGACGGCCGTGCAGCCGCTCCCCGCCGCGGCGGCGACAGCCCCCGGCGGCGAGCAACGTGACGCTTCCTCGTGTGGCATGCAACCGCTGGGCGCCTTCGCCGGCGGGCTGCTCGGCGCGGTGAGCCTGCGGGAGACCTTGGTCACGGACGCGGCCCTGATGGCGCTGGCCACGGCGTCCGCCGCCCGGTTGATGCGAATCCGGCAGCTGTGATCACGCTACGGTGATCACTGAACGCAGGAACCACTCTCAGGACGGGCAAATGACCGATTCCGACCGGATTTCCTTGTCCGGCAGCACTTCGCCGATTCGCCGGGAACAGATCGGCACCGACGTCGCGCTCCTGCTGCTGCGCTTGATCGTCGCCGCGACGATGGGCGCGCACGGGCTCGTCAAGGTCTTCGGCCTCTTCGGCGGGCCGGGGCTCGACAGCTTCGCGAAAGTGTTGCAGGGCTACGGTTTCACCCGCGGACTCGGTCTGCTCTCGTGGATCACGGGTCTCACCGAAGTGGGCGGTGGTGTGCTGCTGGCGCTCGGTCTCTTCACTCCCCTCGCGGCCGCGGGTCTGCTCGGCGTGGGCCTCAGCGTGGTCGTTTCCAAGCTCGGCGGCGGCTTCTTCGAGGGCAGCGGCAAGGGGTACGAGTTCGAGCTGACGCTGGCCGTGCTCGCCCTCGCGATCCTGCTCGCCGGGTCCGGGCGGATCGCGTTGGACATCAACACTCCCTGGTGCCGCACGCCGTTCCGATACGGCCTGGTGGGGCTCCTGCTGGCCGTAGTCGCTTCGGTCGTGATCGGGCTGGCGTTCTGACGCCCCAGCTGGAGTAAGCCTCCAGTTCCACCAGCCGCGAGTACGCGTGGTCGTTCGACTCCAGCGCGACGATCTGCACCCCGTCGGCCCGCACGGCTGGGAAGGTGGACGTCACCGAACCCACCGTGTTGCCCCGGACGGAAGCGACCGTGACCCCCAAGCTGGCCGGCTCCGCCGCGGGCGCAGGCTGAGGACTCAGCGCGCCGGTGGGAGCGGGTGCACCGCTGAGCGACCTCGATGGCATCCCGGTGACGGTCAAGGACAGCATTCCGACCGCCGCCCACCAGCTCCGACGCCCCGCTCAGCAGCGACGTCGAAGACCCGACGGCGCCGCCGGCGACTGACTGCGCCTGACTGCCGTCCAGGCACCTGCCGCCGCATCGCCGCCCGCTCACACCGGCGGCACCGTCCGGTGTCGCGACGTTCTCTTGCTGTCTTGTGCTTGGGCTGCGGGGGGTCTGCGATACACGGTCGCTGAGCCTCGAACATGGTGCGAGCCAAGCGCCGGGGGTGTGCGGCTGCGCTGCTGGTCAGCGGGGTTGACGATGGGCAGGTGCCCGTGCCGTCACTGCCGTTGCGGCTCGCTGTCGCCGAGCCGGCCGCCGTGCTGCCCGAGGCCGGCCACGGGTACGAACCCAAGCTCGACGGCTGGCGGTGCTTGATCCACGTGCCCGCCTGGGCGGTCCAGTCCCGCACCGGCAGCAGCCTGGCCGATCGGTTCCCCGGGATCCTCGAGGCAGCGGCCGCGCTCGGGCGGGTGGTGCTCGACGGCGAGATCGTCGCCTACCGCGACGGGCGCCTGGACTTCGCGGCCCTGGGCTACGGGCCGGTGCGGCGCCGCGCCGAGGGCGTCACGGTGGTGTTCGTGGCGTTCGACCTGCTCGGCGCCCGCGGGCATGACGTGCGGGCGTTGCCGTACGCGCGCCGGCGGGAACGGCTGGAAGCGGTGATCGGCGCGGGCAACGCCGGCGTGCAGCTGATGCGCTCCACGCTCGACGTCGAGCTGGCACGCGAGTGGATCAGCGCCGAGCAGGCCGCCGTCGGCGTCGAGGGTGCCCTCGCGAAACCGCTGGGCAGCCGGTATCCGCTGCGCGGCGGCCGCGCGGGCTGGGTGAAGGTCCGCCACGTCGACGACGTCGACGCCCTGGTCCTCGGCGTGACCGGCTCCCCCACCCGACCCACGGCGCTGGTCCTCGGCCAGACCGACCGGCGCGGACAGGTACGGGCGGTCGCGCTCTCCACGACGCTGACCCGACCGGCGCTGGCGTCGCTCGCGGGCAGGCTCCGCCTCGCACCCGGCGACCTCGTCCGGGCCTCGGGGGTCGTGGCCTGGCCTGCCCGGCGGCGACGACTTCGCCTACTGGCCGGTCGAACCCGGCGTCGTGGTCGAAGCACGCGCGGACTCGGCATACGAACTCGGCCGGTACCGACACCGGCTCACCGCGGTGAGGGCGAAACCCTTCACCACCAGGTCCTGAACCCCAGGTCAGGGGTTCGTCGGTGCCTCACCGCGTTTCAGTGCGGCAATGGCGGCCCGGATTCTCTCTTCTTCATCGTCAGCGCCTGAGCCCGCGCCGGTGACCCGGTCCATGTGGACGATCAGGAGGGCTTCAAGCCGATTCAGCCATTGGGCGTTCGACTCGCCGGGTTTCTGCTGCACCTGGTTGGCTACGAAATAATTTTTGTTGCGCAGTCCCGCACGCAAGCGCACGACTGCACATGGCATGCACCGACGCCTGTGGAATGGTCCGGATCCGCGAGGGCCGGTCCGCGCCCACGGCCTCCGCTACCGACCGCGCTGCGCCGCGGCGTCGGGATTTTCCGCAGAGGCGGGCGCGTAACGGAGCGGGTGGACGTGGCGATCTTCCTCGCGAAACGAGGAGATCATGCGCAAAGTCCTTCTGGCCGGTCTTGTTCTGTTGCTGTCCGCTTGTTCCACTTCGCGAGGACACATCGTCGAGAGCGGGGCCGGTTCCTCCGCCCCCGTGAGCACCCGCCCGGCGCCGACGTCGTCGGCGCCGTTGGCGCTTGAGGACCTGGCTGAGTACGCGCCGGCCGAAGACGTCCTGAAACCGTTGGGGCTTGCCCAGTCGGGCCAGCCGGTGCCGTGGGTGATCAGCGCGGCGCCGATGCAGCTGGTTACCGTGTGCGGCCGTCAGCTGCGGACGTGGGACTCCCATGTCCGCGCTGGTGAGCGGGTGTCCTGGTCCGATGGCGGTCCGACGTACGAGGACCCCTCTTTCCTGTCGGCCGAGCAGCGCGTGGGCCGCTACGAGGGCATCAGCGGGGCGCAGGTGATCGAGGACGTCAGGAAAGCCCTTCCCTGCCCGTCGGCGACCCCTGAGAACACAGCGTTCGGCATCGTCGAGGAGTTTTCGCTGCCGAAGGTGGCCGAGGCGCAGTACGGGTTCTGCGACGGCGCGGAGGGCCTTCCCGGAGCTGGTGAGTGCGTTCTGCTTCTGGCTCACGGTGATCGGGTAACCTCGATCAGCACGAGCCACTACCCCCACCACCCGGATACAGCGCGTGAGCTGCTGCGAAAGGCTGCGCCGATCTTCGCGGCCGCGCTCAGCAAGCCGTAACGTCACGACCCGCCGGACACGAGTAAGGCCACGCTCCCGGTCGGGGATTCCGCGGCCCCGACCGGTCCCGACCGGCGATCCGACCATCCGACCGGTCCACCCCGACCGGCAACGGGCCGACCGGTCGAGCCCTCAACCGGTCGGGCGTAGTCGGGCTGGACAGCGACGGCCCGGCACAGGCGGAACCGCGGCAGGCTCGACCGGTCGACTGCAGTCCGACCGGTCGAGCCTGCTGATCTACAGGCGGTTCCGGTCGCGTTCTTCTGCGCGATCAGTGCTAGTCGATCGGCCGGTCAGGGCCAGCCCTCAGCGCAGCCATGGCGGCGAGAAGCCGGACCTGGTTGCCGTCGAGGCCACCGCCGGATGCTCGGGTCAGAGCAAGATCGACGCTCAGGAGGGGTGAGGGTCCCGGACATTTTGCCCGTTCGCCGAGGGCTGTATTCCTTCTGCCGGCACCGACTTGCAGCGGGCTGTTCACATCGGCGAGCGAGGCTGCACGTCGTTCGCGTCGAGGTCGAGCCGCCTGCAGTGCACGTGCGGCAACCGCCGACTGGTGAACGACTACGCGACCGTGGGGTCGGTCTCGGCGTCGACGACCTCAGGCCCCGCCGTCAGGTACTGCGTGCGACCGCGGCCGAATCCCGCCAGCGTAGGTATAGGCCACCGGGTCGCCCGTGGGCGTGACGTGCCCCGTGCTGGACCGTCGTTTACAGCCCTCGCAAGTTCTGCTCCCTGACGGCCCCGCCCGGGTCTGACGTGGCTCATGATGCTGATCCACTTCGTCGGGATGGATGGGTGGTGATCGGTGAGATCACCGTGCCACCCGTAATTTCAGGTACTTCTGGCCCTAATCCGGGCGAGTTGGTTCGCGCGACCTTGCCCGGCCCCCGGCCGGCAGGGCAACGTGATCATCGACTGTGACAGGCCCCGACGGGGGAGCCGTCGCACCCCGAGGAAGCGGAGAAACGCACCCATGCCGATGATCACCACCAACGACGGCGTCGAGATTTTCTACAAGGACTGGGGCACCGGGCAGCCGATCGTGTTCAGCCATGGCTGGCCCCTGTCATCGGATGACTGGGACACCCACATGCTGTTCTTCCTGCAGCACGGCTTCCGCGTCATCGCCCACGACCGTCGTGGCCACGGCCGGTCGGCGCAGGTGGCCGACGGGCACGACCTGGACCACTACGCCGACGACCTGGCCGCGGTGACCGAACACCTCGACCTGCACGACGCCATCCACATCGGACACTCCACCGGCGGCGGCGAAGTCGTGCGCTACCTCGCCCGCCACGGCGAGTCGCGGGTCGCCAAGGCGGCGCTGCTCAGCGCCGTGCCGCCGCTGATGGTGCAGACGGACGCCAATCCCGACGGCTTGCCCAAGAGCGTGTTCGACGACATGCAGGCGCAGCTGCTGGCGAACCGTTCGGAGTTCTACCGGGCCGTCGCTTCGGGGCCGTTCTACGGCTTCAACCGGCCCGGGGTCGAGCCGTCGGAAGCCATGATCGAGAACTGGTGGCGCCAGGGCATGATGGGTGGCGC
>NZ_JBFAAJ010000047.1:0-37715 GCF_040639695.1 Amycolatopsis sp. NPDC023774 | reverse complement strand
CGTCCGCAGCCGCACCCGTGGCGCATCCTCGGGGCGACCCGAACTCGGCCTGCTCGGCTGCGGCGAAGACGGGCGCTGCCGGCCGCTGCTTGACCAGCAGCGCCCCCGCGCGCCGCCGTGCGACGCACGCTTATCGGGGTCGCGACCCGTGTCCCGGCCATACCCGCCGACGGCGGTGGCAAACACACAGTCAGTCGCGTGTTCGTGTCATCTCTCCACGCCGGGTCGCTGTAAACGTAGCTTTCCTGCCCTGGGCGGCATCGCCCGCCAGCTGGAACAACCGCACATTCTCGCCAACCAGCTCGGCCACAACATCCCGGCCGACGAGGAATGACCACGCACCGCGTGGAGTGGCGGGGGTGATCACCATTGCCGGCAGTTCGGCCGGAATGCCCGGACCGGCGAGTAGTTCCGGCCTGCGGGGGTAGGCGCTCAGTGCCGGTACCGGTTCGTGTGCCAGGGGATAGCACGTTGGAGATGAGATGCAAGGCGATTCGAGCGACGAGCACGGAAGCTTACCCCTGCGTTCTCCGGCCGGGAGCCGGGACGAGCCGGAGCTCGAGGAAGCGTTCGACCGGATCGTCGCCGAAGGTCGCGACCGGCTTGGACGTCCGTTACTGCCGCTGGCGGCGACCGGCCTGCTCGGCGGCGTCGACGTCGCAGTGGGGGTGTTGGCGTACCTGGTCGTCGAGCACGAAACCGGGCAGCCGCTGCTGGCCTCCGCCGCGTTCACGATCGGGTTCATCGCGCTGCTGCTCGCACGCAGCGAGTTGTTCACCGAGAACTTCCTCGTCCCAGTCACCGCGTTGGCGTCCGGAACGGGTACCTGGCCACGGTTGCTCCGGCTGTGGCTGGTCACCCTTGCCGCGAATCTGGCCGGGGGTTTCGTGATGGCCGGCATGATCGTTGTCGCGCTGCCCGACCTTCGTGCCACCGCGGCCGCGAACGGTCTTCATTACGCCACGTTGGGCACGTCTTGGCGCTCGTTGCTGCTGGCCGTGCTGGCCGGCGCGGTGATCACGCTCATGACCCGGATGCAGCACTCGACCAATGGTTTGGGGGTCAAGATCGTCGCCGCGGTCGCCATGTCGTTCCTTCTCGTCGGGGCGCAGTTGTTCCACTCGGTACTCGACTCGATCCTCATGTTCGCCGGCCTGCTGGGTGGCGTGGCGCGCTACTCGTGGGGCGACTGGGCCCTCGCGCTGGCCTGGTCGTCGCTGGGCAACATCGTCGGCGGCATTGGCCTGGTCACGTCGATCCGGCTGCTGCGAGTGTCACACCGCGTCGCAGAGGCGCAGGACGATGCGCACGAAGAAGCCGGTGATCAGGTCACGTGACAAGGCGGTTGCGATTGAACGCCGACGGTGTCGGGGCGGGACCGACGTACTCGACGCGGTAGCGGAAGCTCGGCACGGCCACGAGCCCGCGTCCTCCAGCGCGCATTCGGGGGACGGTGGAATGAGAGTGTCGTGGTTCGCGTGCGCTGCGCGCTGACCTGCGGTTCTCCGGGGTCCGGCGGTCGGCCCGCCCGGACTTCAACAAATCTATGGCGACGGAGGTAGACATTCAATCTCAGCTGTGTGTAATCTTCTGCTCATACCGAGAGAGACAAGGTCGAGCAGGCGCGGGAGATGACGAACTACCCGCGAGGTGAGACAGAACGGTCAGGCAGGACGAAGCCAATCAGGGAACAGGTTTCGGCTGGTGGCCGGTGAAGTACCCCGGGATCGGGCCGTGAAGACGCCAGCAGTAAGACCGATCCCGGAGAAGTAATGCAGTTGTGGGAAATGCAGTGGCAAGTCAGGTAGTGCAGGAACGGTCAGGTGGCCGGAGCCGATTTCCGACGGGGCTCCGGGCAGTGACCAGTGGCGTGACGCGTGCTGGGGCCGATCAATGGAAGGGTTCCAGCCGGTGACGCTCGCAGCAGTCGCAGTACACGAAGTGGTGCACAGCAAGAGGAAAACACAGGAAAGAAGGGAAAGGGCACATCATTGGATCGCCCGCAGCGGCTGGGCAGTCGTGCCGCGCGGGTACCGCAGTCCCATCGGATTGGAAGGTGGTTCTCGGTTACGAATAAGCGATCTCCGCACCGTCCGGTTCTCGGACGGACACCGCGGATACAGGAAGCCGACCTCACAGTCGGTTGACAATGGTGAAACCCAAACCCCTGGGACCCCGGATGCCGTGCACGGCATCCGGGGTCCCTTGCGATGTGGAGGTGGAATGATTCCTGACCAACACGAGACCCCCCGTCCCCGGTTCGGGCGGGGCCGACAAGTTCGACGACGACCAGTACCCCGCTTACACGATGGGCCGGGCCGCGGACATGCTCGGCGCCACCCAGAACTTCCTGCGCAGCCTGGATGAGGCCGGCCTGATCAAGCCGCAGCGCTCGGCCGGCGGACATCGCCGCTACTCCCGTCACCAGCTGCGCATCGCCGCACGCGTACGGAAACTAGTCGATCAAGGCACGGCTGTCGACGCCGCCTGCCGCATCATCTCCCTCGAGGACCAGCTGCACGAATCCCAGCGACAGAACACCGAACTCCGCTCCACCAAATAACCTGCCGGCACAGGGCGTGCCGCCAGGACCCCCGCTGCACGCCCGCCACACCGCCGACGCCCGGGTCCCGCGCTCCACAGCATCTTCCGCAATCCGCTGGGGTGGCACCGGCAGGGCGCATCCCTTCGACTGTGGCGCAAGAGGGAGGCTGCGGTGTCGGAGATATTGTCGGGATCCGATCTTGACCCCTGCCGACTGACGCCGCTTACCTGCATTGGAGCCACGAGCTGCCCGGTAATGGGCCACGGTGGGGGTCAGCTGGCTGCTTAACCGACCCTACCTAGATCACTGGTGCCCACTGACGAGTGTTGCTACAACTGTGGCAACCAGTCACAGCTCGCGGCGGTGGTCGACGAGCCAGGTGGCGACCTGTGCAACTTCATGTTGGTGGTCTGGGACGACTCGACGAGCATCCGGAACGCCCGGACGGCGTCGAGGTCGTGGCGCTCCATGAGAATGCCCTTGGCCATGCCGATCACGTCACGGGATTCGATCGCGAGGTGCAGCTGCGCTTCGGTCTGAGCGCTCACGAGCGCGATCGCGGCGTGGCTTGCGAACACGAGCCCGGCCTGCTCAGTGCGATCACTGAACGCGTCGACCTGGGAAGAGCAGAGGTTCAGGGCACCGAGGGTGGTCCCGGTGATGAACAGCCGGTAGGCCAGCATCGAACGGATACCCGTCTCCGCGGCTTCGGGCGCGAAAGCCGGCCAGCGTCGCTTGTCCAACAGCTTGCCGGTGCGGAAGACCTCACGCTGGGCGATCGCGTCGAGACACGGCCCCTGGCCGGTGCGGTTCTGGATCTCATCGACCGTGGCCACGACCTCGGAGGTGGGCGCCACGGTGTGAATCCGGCCGTTCTCGGCCAGGGAGATCCCGGCGTACTCGGCGCCGGCCACGTGATCCACCGCGGACTTCACGATCGCCGCGAGGGTCGTCTCGACGTCCGGCTCGGCCCGCAGGGTGCGCGCGATCCCGCCGAGCACGCTGCTCAAGCTCACGGACGCGAGGCTGTCGGAATAAACCACAGACGTCTCCTAATACGTCAACGGTTGATCTCTCACTACATCTAGTGTCGCGTGTCTGATTTCTGTTTACGGTTGATTTTGGTGATGAGGTCGTCGGCGTTCTTGGTCCAGGAGAAGGGCTTGGCGCGGTGGTTATAGGCGTCGATGAAGTCGCGAATGGTCTCTTCGAGGTCGTCGACGCTGGTGAATGTGCCGCGACGAATGGCTTGGCGGATGATGATCCCGAAGAAGATCTCCACCATGTTGAGCCAGGAGCAGCTGGTCGGTGTGAAATGCAGGGTTATCCGCTTGTTTTTATCCAGCCAGGCCCGCACGTCGGGATGCTTGTGAGTGGCGTAGTTATCAGCTACGACGTGCAGCTTCACCTGCGGATGGGCCTTGGCGACCTTCTTCAGGAACGCGAGGAACTCGACGTTGCTGTGACGCGGATAGCAGGCGTCAGCCGTGATCTTGCCGGTGGCGACCTCCAACGCGGCGAACAACGTGGTGGTGCCGTGGCGAACGTAGTCGTCGGTCTGCCGCTCGGGCAGTCCTGGGCGCAGCGGCTACGTGAGCTGGGTGCGGTCCAGAGCTTGGATCTGGGATTTCTCGTCGACACTGACCACCACGGCGTTCGCCGGCGGATTCAGGTACAGGCCGACAGCGTCGCGGATCTTGGGCTCAAGCTGGGGATCGGTGGAAAACTTGAAGGTTTCCACCCGGTGCGGCTGGATGTTCCACCGGCGCCAGATACGGGCGACCGTCGCGAACGAGATCCCCAGCCGGGACGCCAGTAGCCTGCTCGACCAGAGGGTCACGCCCAGTTCCGCCGGTGGGTTGCCTCTGTCTGCCAAGGTTTCCGCCAGCACCGCAATCTCATCGATCCGCGGTGCCCGGCCCGGCCGCGGCAGATCACCCAGCCCCTCCATGCCGAACTTTTCACCCGAGGTCCCCGCCGTGCTCGACCGGCACGTCGGCCCGGTGGTCACCCGCTTCTTCGGGCTGCCTGTCGGTCGTCGCGGTTGGGGTATCGGCTTGTGGCGGCGGGTTGGCGAGGTTGCGCAGGGCGGAGCTGAGCACGGCGAGCAGGGGGACGGCGAGCAGGGCGCCGATGATGCCGGCGGTGACGAGCCCGGTGGCCAGGGCGAGGACCACGGCCAGGGGGTGCAGGCGTACGACGCGGCCGAGCAGGAACGGTTGCAGGACGTGGCTTTCCAGTTGCATCACGCCGATTACGATGGCGAGCACGATGATGGCCGGGACGACCCCGCCGGTCACCAGCGCCACGAGCACCGCGACCGCGCCGGCGACCACGGAGCCGACCACCGGGATGAATGCGCCGAGGAACACCAGCGCGGCCAGGGGCGCGGCCAGCGGCACACCGACGATGAGCAGGCCGACACCGACACCGACGGCGTCCACGACGGCCACGGCTGCGGTGCCGCGAATGTAGCCGGCCAGGGTGGTGAACCCGGCACGCCCGGCCAGGTCCACCCGATGCCGCACCCGGACGGGGACGGCGCCGAGCAGGAACGACCAGATCCTCCCGCCGTGGGCCAGGAAGAAGATCAAGCAGAACACCATCAGCAGGAACTCGGTGACCAGCTCGCCGACTGTAACGGCGGTGGACAGCGCGCCGGAGGCGATGGCCGACTGGTTCTCGCTCAGTGTGGTGGTCAGCTGGTTCAGCATCCCGTCGATCTGACCCTGGCTCACGTGCAGCGGCCCGGTGCGTAACCAGGTACGCAACTCGCCCACGGTGCGCAGGATCTGGTCGATCAGCTCGGGCATGCCCGCGGTGACCGTGATGACCACGAAGGTGACCACCCCGCCCACCAAGGCCAGACCACCGATCAGCACCACCGCGGTGGCTACCCCGCGGGGGACTTTCTTCCGGGCCAGCCAGGAGACAGTCGGTGCGAGCAGCGCGGCGAGCAGCAGTGCCACCGCGACCGGTACCAGCACCGTGGCCAGCTTGACCGCGACGTACCCGATCAACGCCAGGCCCCCGGCGACGATCAGCAGGCGACCGAAGACGGCAGCCCCGACACGTAGCCCATAGGGCACCGCCGCGCGTACCTCCGCGGCAGTCCGCACACCGTGCTGGGACTCGGTTTCATCGCTGTTCATGGGGCATCCGACCTTTCATCGGCCCGGTCGTCCGGGTCATATTCCGGGCGGCAAGCGTGCGTGCCGGACGCGATGCCGCGCTGACGAGGATGGTGTCGACCCAACAGGTGCACTTCAGCGGGAAAAGCATCGAAGAGGTGGCGGACGCGGGTTTATTGGCTTGGACCGCTGGTGCGGGCTTGAAATCCGCAGTCGCGGATCTCGCCGCACTGGCACCGGGCCGGATCTGGTAGGGAATGTTCTCGGAAAGTTCGCGGTAGCCGAATCGGATGACCGGATAACCGGACCCGGTGTCCACCGGGTCCGGTTATCCGATGTAGGCGTGGCGCACCGGCGGCTTGGGCCTCAGCAGACAGCCTTCGTGCGCGACCCGGTTGCCCTGCGTGCGGTGCCCCTGAAACGGCAACCGCGCGAACCCCCCTTCGCCCGACGATCAGCGCGAACAGCCGCCGGGCCATCTTTTCGGTGCGCATCCACCATCCGCCATCCACCCCACCGGCCTCCCGCACCTCGCACACGGTCATCTACAGGAGGTACCCGATGAGCACCCTCGCTGAACACGACAAACAGCGGGTCCACTCCAACGCGCTGCCTCGCTGTTCCTCAGCCGCTAGGCGTAGCCACGCAGCGGCATCAACGCCACGTCAACCGTCGATCCCAGCTGGACCGTCACGATGCCCGCAGCCTGGTGCACCTGCTCGTGTCTACTGCTGGGCGTCGGACTCGACCGGCCGGAGGCAGCCGGTTCAACCTCGCCCCGGCACGCTCGTGCTGTTGGTCACGGACGGGCTCATCGCGCGCCGCGGCGACATCATCGATGAAGGCATGGCCACCCTCGCCGCGGCCATGACCCACGACGCCGACCTCGACGAACTATGCGACCAGCTGCTCGAACGCTTCGGGCCGGAGGCGCAGGACGACATCGCTCTTCTGGCATTCCGGCGCCGGTGGCGATCCTCTGCCCTGCGGATCGCCGGACCCGTCGATACTGACGAACGGCCGGCCAGCTTCGGCGGCGAACCACCGTCGGACGCTACCTGCGGGGACCGCCGCACCGTGCGGTCATCTGCGGGACGCGGGGTGGTCGAGCAGCCCGCGCTCGAGCCTGCCGAGACCGCGGGGGGCCGACGTGTATCCGGGGTTGAGCTTGCGGGCCAGGCGTTCGGGTTTCGGCCAGCGGACATCGGTGGCCCACCCGGCCTTCTCGAACAGCCAGATGATCCGGGCCGAGATGTCCACCTGGCCGCGGCGAACCCCGTGACGGGCGCCGGTCGGATCGGCGTGGTGGGAGTTGTGCCACGACTCGCCCATGGACGCGATGGCCAACGGCCAGAAGTTCGCCGACTTGTCACGCGCGGCGTAGGGCCGGTCCCCGATCAGGTGGCACAGCGAGTTCACCGACCAGGTCACGTGGTGCAGCACCGCCACCCGCACCAGGCTCGCCCAGAAGAACGCGGTCACCGCGCCCCACCAGGACATCGTGGCGAGACCGCCGATGAGGGCGGGCGCGAGGAGCGTGACGACGGTCAACGCGGGGAACCAGCGGTCGACGCGGACGATGTCGCGGTCAGCGAGCAGATCAGGGGCGAAGCGCTGGGCGTTGGTCTTCTGCCGGTCGAACAGCCAGCCCATGTGCGCGAACCAGAATCCCTTCGCGAGCGCGGCGGCGGAAGTGCCGTAGCGCCACGGGGAATGCGGATCGCCTTCGCGGTCGGCGAAGGCGTGGTGGCGGCGGTGGTCGGCGACCCATGTGATCACGGGGCCTTGCATGGCCATGCTGCCGGCGACGGCGAGCGCGATCCGTAGCCCGCGGCGGGCTTTGAACGCGCCGTGGGTGAAATAGCGGTGGAACCCGATTGTCACGCCGAGGCAGGTGAGGACGTAGAACCCGGCGGCCAGCGCGAGGTCGACCCAGCCCAGGCCCCAGCCCCACGCGAACGGCACCGCCGCCACCAGCGCCAGCATCGGCACGACGACGAAAACCTTGATCAGTGAGTTCTCGGCTCGGGTCTTTTCTCTCGAGAGCATCGGTTCCGCGGATTTTCGCGCGGCGTTGCGCGGGCGGGTGGAGATTTGTGTCATCGAACGCTCCTCGGAAACGGGGGTCAGTCGCCGAGGTCCTGGGCTGTTACCGCCGGATAGCCCGCGCGCTGCCGTCTAAACGGGTCATCTCGGTCGGTCATACGAACGTCACAATTTCATACGCCACACGGTTTACGTGATGTTGCTCGAGCTTCGGTGGTTCACCCCGCGCGCCAACGTGGGTCCTACCTGCCGCCCGCAGCGAGCGCGTAGACACCTGGTTGCTGAGCCTGACAGAACAACCCTGGCCTTATACACATCGATACGCCAAATGCTCGACCATCTGGCGTGTGACCTGTGCGGCACACTGATGCGCTGAGTGCGATATTGCTGTCTGTCATGTCCATATTGGACCTATCTGCAGGGGTGTGGACGGCCATGGTTCAACTTTCGAAAGTGGCGACGTGGCGCCGGTGTTGCCACCGGTGTTGCCGTCCCCGGCCCAGCCGAAACCAAGGCCACCAAACGAAGATCCTGGCGGTCCTGAAAGTGAAGGCTCTTGCCGTCCTCGAGTTCTAAAACGGGTCGCCGTGCGGCTGGAGGATGTCGAACAGTGCGAACCGGCCGCTGGGGCAATGAGGGTGACAACGTGCCCGACTTCAGGCTGAGAACGCCTGAGGGTTCTCAACCCAGCCAACCGAGCGACCCGTGTCGCCGCGGTGATGTGCCCGGATGGCGACACGGGTCCGCCCGGTGTCAGGCTCGATGAGCGCCCTCGGTGGTGGCCTCAGGGTGGGTTTAGGCAGGCGGCGGCTGCGCGGCTCGTGCACTGCGCTCCTGGCCCCCTACCTTCTGCTCGGCCTTGTGCTTGGCGTCGGCGGCGTCCTTGGCGGAGCGCTGTTTGCCGATCGCCAGGTCGGACCTGAATTGCTCGTTCTGTTCCCGGGCCTTCCGGTAACCGGAGTTGACCAGGCGTGCGGCGGCGTCGCGGCCGCCGATGCCGAATGCCAGCGCCGCGGCCAGCGCCGCCGCGCCGACCAGCGCGACATAGGTGATCGTGACGATCACCGGCGAGATTCCCAGCTGGGTCAGGATCATGAATACGGCGATCCCCATGATCATCGCCGGGACGAGGGTGCGAACGACCTGCCCCGTTGGCGTGTCGCCCATGGTGCGGTGCACCAGCGCGCCGATCGCGCCGGCGACGGCGGCCGCGACGATGAAGATCAGCAGTGCAGCGAGGACGTTGGGCAGGTAGCTCAGCACTTGGTTCATGAACGCGGTCAACGGCGGAATTCCCAGCGTGCCGATGGCCGAGGAGATGACGAACAGCATGATCACCCAGAACACGACCAGGCCGACAAGCTTGGAGGGGCTTCCCTGCGGGGAGAACTTCTCCACGTAGTTGGCGCCGCCGCCGGTCTTCAGCTTGTCGTCGACCTTCGCCTTCTGCAGGCCTTTGGTGATGGCCTTGTCGAGCAGTTTGGCGATGATGAAGCCGATCAGCAGCACGAGAAGCGCGCCGATCACCTGGGGCAGGTAGCTTACGAACGTCGTGAATGCGCTCTGCAAGCTTTGCAGGATGTTGAAGCCTGCGTTCATCGATCTTGTCCTTTCGTGGATAGGTTTCGATTACGATGGTGGGCGCGTCTAGAATTCGCTGCGTCGTTTCGGCCCTGGGTTTCGTCTGATAACTGTTCGAGATGTTTTTAATTCACGGGAGGAGTACCTTCTCTGGAACTGAAAAACCCCGGCTCGGTCGTCGCGTCGAAGCGGAACACCGAGGTCCGGGGTGTGGATGAAGCCTGTGCGACTCTTGTGATGTCAGTCTGCTGGGCGGTCCGCGAGTTGATCGGTGGTGCCGTCGTCCGCTGTGGTCATGCCATCACATCCTTCGGGCGACGCCACAGGTTGACCGGGCCATGGGCGGGCCGCGCACGCGGCTGGCTAAAGTCTGGCCGCGCCTATGACCTGGGCATACCCGGGTTACGCGACACCAAACTCGCGGGAATCCGGCCCCGAACTTCCGGAACCCGGGCAGAAATCATGCATTTGCCCGAGAAGCCGACACCATCGGCCACCTGGACCAGCCTGAGGCATCTGTCCACGGTGAACGGGGCAATATCGTGGAGTCTTTTCGCTTGCCGATATTCCTTACCGGACGACGAGTCCGGCGCGGTCGCCCTGGCCAGCAGACCTGTTCGTCGCCGTTCCCGGCGTCGTGCCCCCCGTCGCAACCGGTTTCTCCCCACGCGCCAGGATGTCGGCCGACGAGGGGTGCGATGCTCCTCGGTCACCTCGACCTCCACGACCCAGCCGTCTTCGTGCGGCTCGACCGACGTAACCCATTGCGGCGATCGGGCCACCGTGCACTGTGGTCACCTCCGCAGGTGGATCCCCTACTCCGCGCGCATCGTCGTCGATCTCGACGTCGCCGGGCAGGATGCCGTAGACGTAGATCGCTGTCTCGGGCCCGGTCTCCGTCCCGGTGTCGATTTCGGCGGTCACTGGCTTCACCGTCGCTTCCGGCCGCGGCCCACGGGTTCTTCCTCGTCTTCGCCGAGGATGTCGCGCAGCTTGTCCCGGCTGCCCCAAGGGCCCCGCGTCTTGGCCTTCGCGCCGCCGGAGGTCACGTCCTCCAATAGGTCAGGTAGGCCCTTTTCCTCGGTACCGGAGATGTCCAGCCGGTTGACCGCTTCCGCGAACCGCAGGTACGTGTCGACCCCCGCCACCCCGATCCGGGCGTCGATGGTCAGCAGCTCGATGCCCACGAGGGACACCCGGACGTAGGCGTCGATCACGGGGCCCTTGTCGAGGATCGTGTCGATCATGCCGGCGAGGCTGCTTGAACTCGGCCGGTCGAGGCCACCGCCCTCGCCAGACGGCTGTCGTCATCGCTTGCTCCCTCAACTTCTGCCGGCGCCCGCACGGGCGCGGCCGCGGCGAGACCGCTCTTCCTCGGCCGCCTCGTCGGTATCTTCGGTCTCTTCCGGCTCCTCTTCCTCCGGCTCCTCTTCGGACTCTTCTTCCTCGTCGGGCTCGTCCTCGGACTCGGCGGCCTCGTCCTCTTCGGAACCAGTGTCGGCGGACTCTTCGTCCTGCTCAGCCTCGGTGTCCGCGCTGTCGTCGCGGTCGGTGTCCTCGTCCTGCCGCTCGACGACCTGGCCGTCGTGGATCTCGCCGTGCCACCCCTCGACGTCGTCGGGGTGCAGCAGGTCCTCCGTCATCACGTGGCGGCGGAAGTGCTTGAGCTCCAGCCGCGCCCGGCGGCCCTGGGCCCGCCAGATGTTGCCGGTGCGCTCGAACAGGCCCTGCGGGTGGTACGCGAGCACCAGCACGACTTTGGTGAGGTTGGGCGTGAGCTCGTGGAACGTCACCGCACCGTCGACATGGCCCTTCGCCGCCTTGGAGCGCCACACGATCCGCTCGTAGGGCACCTGCTCCAGGATGGTCGCCTCCCAGGTGCGGTGCGACCAGAAGACCTGCGCCTTCCACTCGGTCTTCTCCTCGCTGACCTGCTCGACGTTGTTGACCTTCTTCATGAAGGCCGGGAAGTCGGTGAACCGGGTCCACTGGTCGTACACGAGGTTGATCGGCGCGCCGATGTCGATTTCTTCGACGATGTTGGTGAGCTTGATCTTGGCGCCTTTGCCGCCACCCCCACCCCCACCGCCGCCGCCGAAGGCGTTCTTCGCCTTCTGTGCGATGCCGGACAGGCCGCCCTTGAGGGCGCCCTTCATCGCCTGGCCCTTGACGCTGCCCTTGCTGCCGGTCACGGCTGCGAGCAGGCCACCGCCCCCGCCACCGGCGAAGTCGGACAGTCGCCCGGCCGTCGACGACATTTTGTTCGTCAGCGCACCCGTTGCTCGGGTCATCGCCGCTTGGCCCAGCCCGCGCAGGGAGTCGGTCAGCTCACTCGTGTCCCCGCCGGTCGCCTTCGACGCGGTGCTGGTGGCCGTGCCGGCCGTGTTGCCGGCTGTGTCCGTCGCCTTGTCGGTGGCCTTCTTCAACGTTTCGGTGACCACTGCGTTTACCTCCTTGCCCGTCGGGCGGGCGCGCGCTTGGTGGCGGTGCGTGCACTGCCGGAACTTTTGCCGTCATCGGACGACGCGGATCGCCGGCTCGACGAACGCCGCTGCGGCGGCTGTTCGCCACCGTTGCCGGTGTCATTGTCGTCATCGCTCGGGTGGCGGCTCGCCGCACGCCGACGCTGGGGCTTCTCGGGCTCCGGCTCTTCCTGGGCTTCGGCTTCGTCCTCGTCGACGGCTTCGGCTTCGCCTTCCGGCTCTTCCTGGACTTCGTCCTCGCCGTCGTGCTCCTCGTCGGCTTTGGACTTCTTGCCGCGGGTGAGCGCGCTACCGTCCTGGAGGCGTTCGCTCAGCGATTCGATCTTCCCGCTGGCCGCCGTCACCGCCGCGGACTTCGCCGCGGCGAGCAACTCGTCACGCGCCAGCGACGTCAGCTGGCCGATTTCCGCGGACGAACCCAGCTGCTCGAGACCACTTTGGACGAGCTTCGCCGGTGACACCCCGGCCTTGCCGGTCGCCCCGGCGGCCGCGATCATCAACGCGAGGCGCCCCTTCGTCGTCCGCCCCAGTAGATAACCGGCTGCGACCCCGAGCGCCATCGGTGTTCCTGCCTTCATTGCCGCTCCTCCTGACTCTTGCGGTAGCGAGATCCCCACGCATGACCCTCACGCCGCGCCCGAAAACAAGGCGAACAGGAATGTGGCTTCATCATCCAACTCAGCTACCCGCATCCTTGTGTGCGAAACACGAGATCATGGCAAACGGGTTTCTTCCTTTCACGGTAAGGACAAAAAGGTTCAAGGAGTTCAGTGCACAAGAGCACGACTAGGACTTGATCGGCATCAAGCGCGGTTCGGGCAGGACCGGTATCGAGGACGTGGACGCCTGCCGACACTCGAACATCGACAACGCTATGAGCAGCGCGGACGCCTCTACTCGGGTGATGCGCCGTGCACCTCGAATGCCCGGCCGAGGAGGGAGCGGCGGATCTCGGCCAGCACGCACCGCACCGTGGTGGGTTCGAAGAGTGTCGGCTCGGCTTGGCTGTCGACGGCCACGAAAACGGTTGCGACGTCGTGCCGCTTGACGCTGGCGTGCTAGGAAGCCTTGCGCAGCGCGTCGAACGCCTCGTCGGCCGAGCAGTTGCGCAGCAGCATCAGCATGCCCTTGGCCTGCTCGATCACCGGCTGCGACGCCAGCGCCTCCTCCGGCTATGCCACCGTGGCCTCGAAATCCGCAGCTCTGTCCTACTCGTCCGCCCTGATCCCACCGCATCCCGCGCGCGGACGCCCTTCCTTCTCCCAGCCTGGTGACTCAACAACCGTCGATGCCGCGGTCGGAGCCGGAGCGGATCGCATCCGGCCGCGGGACATGACGGCTCGCGAGGACGGAATGGGGAGCAACCGAGTAACGCGTCGGTCCGAGGTCGTGGGCTTAGTTACGAACGCGGGTGTGCCAAGATCACGGTCAGGTTGACGGTGCCGTTGCCGACGGCGCGGGCGAGGTCGGTCAAGCGCAAGTGATGGGAGCGGGCGTATCCGCGCAGCCGCGTGAACGCTTCGTCCATCGAGACCCTGCCGTGCTGGGCGAGTGCCCCTTTTGCTTGTTCGATCACTACGCGGCTGTTGAGCGCGGTCTGCAGCTGGTCGGTGAGCTGGTCGCCGCGGGCGATGGTCCGTTGCTGCAGAATGCCGATGGTGGCGACGTCGGCCAGCGCCTGCCCAAGCTCGACGTCCTCGCAGTCCGCGCCGCCGGGTTCGGTGTTGAGCAGGGTCAGGGCCCCGACGACCTGATCGCGCAACCGCATCGGCAGGGCCTGTGCTGCGCGGAAGCCGCACTCTGCCGCTGCCGCGGTGAACTTCGGCCAGCGCTGCGTCTCGGCCAGCAGGTCCATGCAGGACATCGGCGATCCGCTGCGCACACAGTCGACGCCGGGGCCGTCGTCGGCCTGCACGGCGAACAGCTCCAGCAGCTCGGCCCGCTGGGAAGGGGAAGCCGCCACCTGCAGGTTGCCATCGGCGTTGAGCAGGATCACTCCGGCTGCGGACACCCCGAGCAAATCGACGCAATGTTCCGTTAGCAGGTGCAGGAAGTCGGCAATGTCGAAATCGGCGACAAGGGTGTCGGCGAGGCTGACGAACGTGCGAGAGACCCGCCGTAGCCGGTCGTGCAGCACTGTCTCCGGCCATTCAGTGGTGTTTGTCATGAGCGTGATTCCCCCGCCCTTCCCCAAGTCACGACCGCGACACGTCGGTGGTGTCGGTCAGCAGTTCGTGGAGATCGAGTTCCGTGGTGGCGATGTCGCCCGCGACGTCGGACAAACGTCGCCGGTGCGCGTGGGCGTAGCCGCGCATCGCGAGGTACGCCTGGTGGCATGTCGAGTCCGCCGGCCTCCGCGAGAACGCCTTTGGCCTGTTCGACGACGGTGCGGTAGTGCAGGGTGGCCTGCAACTGCTCGGACACGACCTCGTCGTGGCGGATGGCGCGCTGCTGCAGAATCCCGATGGTGGCGACGTCGGCCAAGGCCTGCCCCCGGGCGACGCTGGCCTCGTCGATGGGCCCCGGGGCGGCACCGAGCAGGGTCAACGCGCCGATGACGTCCTCGCGCAACCGCATCGGCACCGCGTACACCGCGCGGAACCCCGCATTCACCGCCGCCCGCGCGAATTGGGGCCACCGGCCGGTCTCGGCCACCAGGTCCGCACTGGCCACCGGCTCCCCGCTCTCGACGCAGTCCAGGCATGGCCCCTGGCGGGTTTGCGCGGCGAGTACCTCGATCAGCTCAGCCTGTTCGGATGACCCGGCCGTCGGTCGCCATCCCCCTCGTTGATCCGACAGGATGACCCCGGCGGCGTCCACCTTGAGCAATTGCGCGGCCCGCTCGGTGAGCATGTCCAGGAAGTCGAGCCCGTCAAAGTCGGCGACCAGCGTGTCGGCAAGGGACGCGAAGGCGTTCGCGAGTTGTTGGTCGCGGGCGTTACTGATCATGTCGGCCTTTCCCTCACTGCACACTATTGCCCGTCTTCGGTATCGGTGAAGCGCAGCGACCGCTCCACGACCTGGCGGGCGACGTCGGCCCGCGGCAATGGCGTGGGCGAAGGCGTAGCCACGCAATCGCATCAGCGCCACGTCAACTGCCGATCCCAGCTGGACGCTCACCATGCTCGCGACCTGGCGCACCTTCTCGTGCGAATCGGCCAGCCAGCTCACATCGTCACTGCCGTGTCCGTCCAGATCGGCCACCCCCCTCGGTGGCGAGGTCGCTCAGGATCAGCGCACCGGCCAGCTGCTCCCGGGTGAGCGGGCCGGTCGTGTCGCGGTAGAGGTCCAGCGATCCCAGCAAGCCGCACCCGGTGGCGGGCTGCGCCCTCATCACCAGGCCGAGCCGTCGCCGACTTGACCGGTCCATCCACAATAGACAGCACCCAGTCGCAGCCTGACTCCGACCGGGCTCCGCTGCGGCCCATTGCCCGACACGCGGCGACGCAAGAATTCAACGCAGCAGCGAACCCGCGATTCAAGGCCCGTGACCCGCACGAACCGGCCGATGGCGGCATTCAATGCTACACGTCGACACACTTAGCCAGAGGACTTGTAATCTCTGGGTCCAGGGTTCGAGCGCTTGACGGCCCACTTGTTTTCGCAGGTCCTGCTGAGCTTGTCCCAAGCTCAGCAGGATCTGTGTCTCCGTCTGCGCTGCTCTGCGTCCGCGAGGAGCGGGCCGGGCGGGCGATCCGGATCTGGCATCGCTGGGGCGGCCGGTGACGTCTGCTGACCGAGGTGAGCGCGTTGCTTAACGGCGCGGACGGTTCTCGGGCAGGTCGTCGGTGTCGATGCGTTCCTTGCGCACCTCACCGGAGACCGTCTCGATCTCGGTGACCTCTTCCTTAGCCAGGCGCACCCGTTCGACCGGCACGGCCTCGGTATCCACGACCGGCCGCTCGGCGTGCAGGGTCATCTCGTGCTCTTCATCGGAGATGGCCGGGCCGTCGAGAGCGGCGCCGACGTTGGCCTCGGTGATGGGTTCGCGCTCGACGCGGACCTCTTCGTGCGTCACCGGGACCGAGACCTGCTGAGTCTCGGTGACGACGTACTTGCGCAGCGCCGCCCGGCCGGTCTGCACTTGCTGTGTGCCCACCCGCAGCCGTTCCTCCGAAACCGTCATCGCGTCGTCGGTGGTGGGGCCGGAGATGTCGTGCCCGACGTCGGCCGCCGTGTCGCCCATCGTGCCGGTCCGCCCGACCTGGCCTTGTCCGGTGCCGAGACCGTAGTGCTGGTAGAGCCGGCTTATCTCGCCTGGGTCGAGGTGGTCGCCTGAGGGGTCGACGTGGGGTGCGTCCTTGACGAGGTCCCTGTCGTAGGACGTCTGAAGGTCGTCACCGCGCGGTTGCACGCCCTGGACGGGCAAGAACGTCTCGCTCGTGCCGAACAGGCCGGTGTTGACGGTGACCCATGAAGGGGCGCCACTGGCGTCGTCGGCCCACAACTGGCCGACCTTGCCGATCTTCTGACCGGCCGTGTCGTGAATGGTTTTTCCGGCCCAAGAAGCGATGTTCTGGGAATGGGGCGCTGTCATTTTGTTACTTCCTCGCAATGATGGGGCTGGCGTTCTTCGCCGATTACCCGGTTCCACAGACGCGACACCTGTTCGCGGAGATTTTTGCTGCCGTCCGCCGCTGCGGCGTGGACGACGATCTGCGGAGTTCCGATGAAAGGCGCGTGAGCTGCACAGACGTCTCTGTTCGGGCCTGTCTGAATATGATCGGCACAGTGTCGCGAAATAAGTTCGCCGACAATGGCGGTACCCTGTCTATCTCAGACTTCATCGTTATCGCTCGGAGCTGAGGCGGTCGATCTTGCGGTGGTAGCGCATCGCGGCCAGCCCGCCCAGGATGGCCCCGACGAGCGCGGCGGCGAAGGCCACCAGCGCGGTGATGATCCTGACGACGGTCAGGGTCCCTTCGTTGATCGGGAGCCTGGGCGGTCCGTTGAGCCGAGCCAAGATGCTGAACCGACTGCCGCCGACCGCGGCCAGGATCGACCACAGCCACACCGCGAGGCCTTGCTTGACCCGGTTAAACCGGGACATCCGTCCGGCGACGTACCCGCCGCAGTAGTAGCCGATCAGGAGAGTGACCAGCACCACGAGCGCGGAGACGACGGTGGCGGTCTGCACGACGGCCGGTCCTGCGCAGCTTGGTTCGCCTGGCCGGCGGCCTGCCCTGCGTCACCAGGGGCGGTGGCCAAGCCGAATGCGGTCCCGGCTGCAGCGGCGAGCGCAGCGCCGCCTGGTGCTTGGCGGTCCAGCGGACGAGTGCGCGCCGGTCGCGGGTCTGGCTTCGGGTGAAGGCGAGCAGGAAAATGTCGAGGTCGGGGTCGGCGTCCTCGTGGTTGGGCTGCGCGTGGTGGCGATTGTGCTTGCCCATCCACCAGCCGTAACTGATGCCGATGAGGCCACCGAGGGCCCGGCCGAGCCGGTCATTGGCGTCGCGCCCGTGAAAGATCTGCCGGTGCCCGGCGTCGTGGCCGAGAAACGCGAGCTGTGCGTACATCACGGCAAAGAACACGGCGATTCCGAGCTGCCACCAGGAGTCGCCTACCACGACAAACGCGACGCACCCGCCAGCGAAGGCGAGGAGGGTGAGCCCGATCTTGACCGCGTAGTAGCCGTACCGCCGGCGCAGAAGACCCGCCGAGCGCACCTTTCGGGCGAGCTCACGGTAGTGGTGGTCGCCGATCGGCCCCGCCCTGCCTGACCGCCTTGTCTCACCTCGCGGGTAGTTCCGGACGACCAGCAGCCGATCGTGACTCACCGACTGTCCGCGGTCGGCCCGTTCGCCGACGCGGCGAGATCACGCTGTGGCGGGAGGACTGTCTCCTGTTCGGCATCGGCGCCTTCGCGGACCGCCCCACCGTTACCACGACCACCCCGGGACTGGTGCTGGCCGGCGACGGCATCCGGATCGATCTCCCGGTCGCGCTGATGGAACGGCCGCGGCCACCGGCTGGACCGCCGCGAACGCGCTCCTGACGAGTTGGGGCGTCGCGGGCCACCCGATCCGCTCGGTCCCCAACCGCGGGCGGCTCACCCCGCTCGACCGCCTGTCCCCTGGCTGGAACGCGACCGGTGAGCAGCCCGCGGCACCCGGTGGTCAGTGCTGTGCGGGGCGGTCGACGTGACCGCGCCAGGCTCCGGTCTCGCGGCCGTCGCGGTTCTCGATGAACGTCTTGAACCGCTCCATGTCGCCCTTGACCTTGCGGTCGAGGATGCCGAGCTTGTCCGCGACGTTCTCGACGAACCCGTCCGGGTCGATGTCCATCTGCGCGGTCACCCGCGTGGTCTCGTCGTCGATCCGGTGGAAGGTGATCACCCCGGCATGGGTGGGGCCGGAGTCCGACCTCCAGGCGACCCGCTCGTCGGGGTTCTGCTCGGTGATGGTCGCGTCGAACTCCTTGGTCATCCCGGCGACGCTGATCTTCCAGTGGGTGTGGGTCGCGTCCAGCTGGCGGATCTCCTCCACGCCGTCCATGAACCGCGGGAACGACTCGAACTGCGTCCACTGGTTGTAAGCGGCGGGCACGGTGACCTTCACGTCGACAGATTCGGTGATGGTGCTGGTCGAAACGGGCTTCCCTTCGGTGGTGCGGGTGACCTGGCGGGCCTGCCGCGAATTGCGGTTGCCGAGCAACGACGCGCCGCACAGCGCACCCCAAGCGAGGGCCGCCGCGACGGCCTTGAGCTTCGTGTCGCGCTCGCGCAGGCCGGTGCCGAAGACGACGGCGTCCGACACGTCGACGGCGACCCGTGTGGCGACGGCGACCGTCGTCGGCCGCCCGGCCGGGGCGGCCGCCATCGCGGTCCCGATCGCCAGGTCACGGGCACCCATGGCCATAGCCAGAAGGCGCACCGGACGCGACACCGGGCCGTCGGACAGGTGTAGCGGTCCGGTCAGCACAGAGGGTCGGACCACCACCGCGGCGCCGTAGGCGGCGGTCAGCATCCCAAGGATGCGGCTTATTCTGATCATCGCGGTCTCCGTTTCTCCCTCGTCATGGAGGGTGTCTACTGTGGGTGGAGGACGGCGCGCGGTCACCTGGTACTGGCCGGGAGTTCGTCGGAGACGGTCCGGCCCAGCTCGTCCCAGCTGTTGACGAATTTGGTCACGCCTTTTCGTTCGAGTACGTCGGTGACGTCCTGGTAGCTGATGCCGAGTTTCTCGAGGGCGTCGAGATGCGCGCGGGCGGCGGCGTAGGTGCCGCGGATGGAGTCCGCCGGCACCGAGCCGTGGTCGGCGAAGGCGGCCAAGGTGCTGCCCGGCATCGTGTTCACGCTTCCCGGCGCGACGAGCTCGGACACGTACATCGTGTCCGGGTAGTCGGCGTTCTTGACCCCGGTCGACGCCCACAGCGGCCGCTGCGGACGTGCCCCGCCGGTCGTGAGCCGCTGCCAGCGCTCGCCCGCGAGGGTCTGCTCGTGAAGCTCGTAGGCCAGCCGCGCGTTGGCGACCGCGGCCCCGCCCTTGGCTGCGGTCGCCTGCGGGGTCCCGATGGCGTCGAGGCGCGAGTCGATCTCGGAGTCCACCCGGGAGACGAAGAACGACGCAACCGAATGGATCTCCGACAGATCGCGCCCGGCGAGGTCGGCCTTCTCCAGGCCGGTGAGGTAGGCGTCGATCACTTCGCGGTAGCGGTCCAGGGAGAAGATCAAGGTCACGTTGACGCTGATGCCGTCGCCGATGACGGCGGTGATCGCGGCCAGCCCTTCAGTGGTGGCGGGGATCTTGACGAGCAGGTTCGGCTCGTTCACCGCGTCCGCCAGCGCCCGGGCCTGCGCGACCGTCGCCGCGGTGTCGCCCGCCAGGCGGGGATCGACTTCGATGGACACGCGGCCGTCCACGCCGTCGCTCTCGTCGTAGACGCGGCGCAGGACCCGGCACGCGTGATGGACATCGGCGGTGGTGATGGCAAAGATCGTGTCGTCGAGGCTGGACCCGTTCGCCGCGAGCTCACGCAGCTGCTCGTCATAGCGATCGCCGTGTGCCAGCGCGGACGCGAAGATCGTCGGGTTGGTGGTGATCCCGACGACGTGCTTGTCCGCGATCAGCGACTCCAGCTCTCCACCGGCGAGCAGCTCACGGGACAGGTCGTCGAGCCAGACGGACACCCCCGCCGCGGTGAGCTCGGCGAGCGGGTCGTTCGGGTGTGTGGCGGTCATGGCACCTCCGTGCTGGAAAGTGTGGATGTGCGGCCCGATCAGGCCGGACGGTCGGCAGTCCGCCGCGGGTGGGCGCGGCCGCCTGCTGCTCGCCACCAGGGCGAGGCCGAAGTGCTCGATGCCGACGATGCGGCCGGCGTCGCCGACGACGTCGCGCCACCCTTGTCCGACCGCGGCCTCGACGCTGACCCGGGCCCGCACCGACGGCGGCAGCACCTGGTCCTGATAGGACAACGGCTGCGCCGCGAACCACTCCCGGTACAGCATCGACACCACTCGCGCCGTGACGTCCTCAGTGATCGGGGACCTCCGGAGTGCCGGGTGAGACCTGTTGCTCGGGGCAAAGGGGCGGGGTCGATTCGGCCATGGTCGGCGCCTTTCCGTGGTTGCGCTGTGGGTGCCGGACGCCGATGAGCAGCCGGCGGGTCCTGGGCTGACGGGTATCCCCCGGTGAGCGTGCGAAACACGCGGGCGGGACGAGGGTCGTCCGGAAGCGGTTCCCGCGGGCACACCCGCCGGCGCGGGCTCCCCCGCACCCGGACGAAGTGACCGTGCTGAGGTGTAGCGGCAGCTCGGCGGGTTATCCGACACCGTGACGACAGCCGCCTGCGGTTACGTGCTCCCGCTCAGGCACGAGCGCGACACAGACCTGACCGAGCTCACCCGGTTACCTGCGCCGGCTAAGCACCCGCGCAGAGGTGGTGGTGGTCGTCGACAGCTCGGCCGGCCCGTAGTTCGAGCGGCACCTCCGGGCGTGGAGCCGCTGGGTCACGCACGTGCCGCCCGGCCCGGATCTTCGGTGCGCCAACGGGAAGATCGCCGGCGTGATCACCGGTCTGCGCCGGGTACGGGCAGAATGGGTGATCATCGCCGACGACGTCCCGCCACCGCGGCCTGTTCGGAAGGAGTCACCCCGTGTGGGTCCGGCTCCGGCTCGGCATCCACCGCACCTCTCCCAACCCGGTGACGAGCACGATCGCGCCACTTTCGTCATAGCGTGCGTCCGCCACGTCATCCACCGATTGGAGCAGGTCGCCTCGAGTGCTGCGCTCTTCCATCTTGCCCGGTGGCAGGGCGAGAAAACCCGTTCCCCCGAGGTCCGCGCGGATGCGCACTTCACGGTCATACTCCTGATGCCACAGCACGTTCCCGCTCGTACCCACGGTCACGAGGACGGAGTGGTACGTCGAACCCCGCAGCCCGTACTGCGCGACCACGGCTGTCTCACGTGCAAACGCGCAGTCCCCGCCAGACTCGAGACCAGGGATAGGGATTCGCTTGCCGCTGTGCAGGTCCACGAGCATCGGCTGCGGGCCGGATACCACGACGTGCTGTCCATCCCTACCTGTGCAGCCGAAAAGCGTGCTGCTCGTGCCGGTTCACTCGGTCGGCTCCCAGGCCGTGCTGCGGTGGAACGTGCGGACCGTGTAGGTCGATCCGGTGGCGTCGCCGACCAAGGCCATCGCGACCCGGTTGTCGTTGGAGGGCCGCCACGTCGTGTGAGTGCCGCTGATCGTGAGCTGTTCTCGGGCAGCGCCCGAGGTGAGAGCCGACCTATTTGCACTACGAGGTCGTCGGATGCACTCGGAGCTCTTCCGGGTCACCATGCGCTCGCTGGGGCTGGACGACGGCTACGGCCACTACGTCGACCGCGTCCCGGCGGTGAGGCTGGCGGTCAGCAACCTCATGTCCCTGTTCGGGTTTCACCGCCGCTGGCTGGGCGCGGCGCTCGGGCACCTGGCCGCGTTCGAGATGACGTCGTCGGTGCCGAACCGCCGCCACGCCAACGGATTGCGGCGGCTGGGCGGCGATGCCGCCGCGAGGCGGTTCTACGACGAGCACGTCGAGGCCGACGCCGTGCACGAGCAGATCGCCGCCCACGACCTGTGCGGCACGTTCGCCCGCGAGAACCCGTCGGCCGTCGGCGACGTCCTCTTCGGTGCGGCGTGCGCGCTGGCGGTGGAGGCGGAAGTCGGCCGGATGCTGCTCGCCCGCTGGGACGAGGGACGCTCGTACCTGCGCCCGGCGTCGGGGTCAGCGCCCGCCGGCGGACGCGCGGAAGCCGCGGACCTTGTGGTGCCGTCGCAGAACGGTTTGAGCGCCGAGAGTCCGCATCGGCACAGCGCTACGGTGTTTCGGCCGGGGTCGATGAGCTCGCCGTCCGGTGAGCGGAGTTCGAAGGGACCGCGGACCAGCAACGGCCCCTTTTCGTACGGGGTGATGGTCACGACTTCCGTGGCGTCGTCGTTCACCGGCCCCGGATACCCCGCCCGCGGCCCGCTCACGCCGACCGTCCCGCCCCGGTCCCTCGCGTTCGACCCCAGCCTCGAGCCCATCCGGCTCGCCGGGCAGCCGGCCATGGACCACGGAACTCGCTCCAGGCGCTGGTGCCGCCACTTCCCTGATTGTCGTTTAGCGGACTGTGCCGCTGGATACTTGGTGGGTCACCGACAACATGGGGGTGGCTGCCGATGACGGACGAGCGAGCGACGGCGTCACCGCTCCTCGGTTCGCCCTCGGTGGCGACGTTGTGCCCCGGGATGACCCAGACAAGCCTCTGGCCTTGACCGTCGGACGCTACGAGGTCGAGCACCTGATCGGCAGCGGAGGTACCGCGCGGGTCTACCGGGCGTTCGATCGAAGGCTCGGCCACCCGGTCGCACTCAAGGTGTACGACCGGGACGTCGTCGCCGTGGACCAGGTACGGCGGCTCCGGAAGAAGACCATCCAGGCCGGTATCGACCACCCCGGGGTGGTGGCCGAGTTGGACAGCGGGACCGATCACAGCAGGCCGTTTCTGGTGATGCAGCTGGTGGACGGCGGGAACCTCGCTGAGCGCCTGCTTGCCGGGCCCTTGCCGGCCGCAGAAGTGTCCGAGCTGGGGGTCCGGCTCGCCGAGTCGCTGGCTGGCACACCTGCACACCCGGCGCGTCGTGCACCGGGACCTCAAGCCCGCCAATATCCTGCTTGGCGCCGACGGCCCGCTGATCGGCGATTTCGGCATCGCCCATGATCTCGACTCGACCCACATCACCGGCACCGGTTTTGTGACCGGCACGCCCGCCTACCTCGCACCGGAGCAGATCACCGGCGAACCGGCCGGACCGGCCGCCGACGTCTACGCACTCGGCCTCATCCTGCTCGAATGCTTGACCGCGGAGCGGGAGTACCCCGGCACGATGACCGAATCGGCGCTCGCGCGGCTGCACCGGTCTCCGCACATCCCCGACGGGCTGCCCGGCCCCCTCGCACACACCCTCACACGCATGACCGCCCGCGAACCAGAGCACCGCCCCACAGCACACGAAGCATTGCAGATGCTGCGCCAGCCCACGACCACGCACACCAGCACCTCGGTCACTGGCCGGGCCCGGGTGCCGGGGTTCCGCGCGGCGCCGACGAACCCTGATCGCCTTGAGCGGCCTCGCAGCCGCGGCCACCGCGGCCACCGCGGCCACCGCAGCCATGGTTGCCGTAGCGATCACGAGTCCCGACGCGCCCCGCCCTGCTTCAACTCCCGCCGCCGAAGAACCCACGATGACCGTCCCGATCCCCTCGGCGACGCCTGTGCAGATCATCCCCACCCCTTCACCGGCAACGCCCGCAAAGCCACCTGCAACGGCGCTCGCCGGACCGCCACCAGCCCCGCCAGGCCCAGCCTCACTGCCCGGCCCTGGCGCCCTCGCAGCCAACCGCAGTGACAAGGCTGCCAATCCAGCCGATAAAGCCAAGGGGAATCCCAAGGACAAGGGCAAGGGCAAGGGCCACGTCCACCCCTAACACCGCGCCCCCGATCGAACTTCGCCTCCGCAGGCACACCACGTCAGCGCTCAGACGGCAGTGTTGACCGAGACGACTTTCCTCACCCGGGTCGGGGTGGTTGCCGCCGGGTCGACCTGAGGCGCGCCCTCGGCGAGGTCCCTGTCATACGACCTCTGGAGGTCGTCGTCGCCGGGGATCGCAGACCCTAGATAGACAGAACGTCTCGCCCGTGCCGAAAAGGCCGGTGTTGACGGCGACCCGCTGGCCGGACCTTGTCGATCTTCTGATCGGCGGTATCGTAGTTTTCCGGCCTAGAAAGCGAAAACCGGAGAATATGTCAATCGTCTACTTGCTCGTAGTGACGGGCCTGACTTTGCTGCCGATTACCCGACGGCGGAGACGAGACACATCTTCGCCGCAATTCGTCTGCCGCCACCGTTGTCACTGGTTGATGTCCGCGGCTTGCTACGCGCGCTGAACGGTACATACTTCCTTCTTTGATCTTGCCCATATTTCTATTGGAACCGGTTCACGAAATAAGTTCGCCGATGACGCTGGTATCCTGTAAATCGCAGTCTTCTGCTCGTGGTGACCCGTGAGTTTGGTGCCGAATAATCCGGGTATGCGCAGTTCGTACGGCGTGACGTGGGTTCGGCCGGTTTCGTCGTACGCAGCGCGCAGCACAAGCCATCCAGCCTGTGAATCTCACCAAGATTCTCGGACATGCAGACAACAAACGACGGGTACCTCCCTGACCAGCCCCAGACGGCGCGGGCGCCCCGGCTCCCGATCAACGAATGCACCCTGACCGTCGTCGGCATCATCACCGCGCTCGTCGCCCTGGCCGCCGCACTCATCGGGGCCATCCCCGGCGGACTGGCCGGGATGCGCTACCACCGCAAGATCGACCGAATCACCCACAACCGAAGGGCGACCACCCCGGGCAAGGGAGCACACCATCGACGACGCCGTGCCGCTGGGTACTCCGCCCGTTCAGCGTGGTGGCCGCCGGCCCCATTCAGAGCACATTCCTCACACGGAGGAGAAAACCATGTCGACACGCACACCTTCACCCACTTCCACCGGACGCTCGTCCGCCCAGCTCGCCGCGATTATCGTCGCCGTCGTTTTCCTGCTGGTCGGCATCCTCGGATTCATCCCCGGCGTCACCACCGACTACAGCCAGATGGGCTTCGCCGGCCACGGCTCGATGGCCATGCTTTTCGGCGTGTTCATGGTCTCCACCCTGCACAACATCGTGCACCTGCTCTTCGGCGTCGTCGGCCTGGCCTGCGCCCGCACCTCACGCGCGGCCCGGATGTACCTGCTCATCGGAGGAGTCGTCTACCTCGTGCTGTGGCTCTACGGCCTGCTCATCGACCACGGCAGCGACGCCAACTTCGTCCCGTTCAACAACGCGGACAACTGGCTCCACCTCGGCCTCGGCATCGGCATGACCGCCCTCGGCCTGCTCACCGGTCACGAAGGACGCACAGCCCCCACGCCGACCGCCACCCAATAGAAACCACGCAACTCGTGGTTCCCACGGGTGTCGGCGGCAGTGACCGGCGCGCAGGGGAAAGCCTTCAGGCGGCAAGGAGGAGATTCATGGTGGAGAACAAACGAGGACGTCATCGAGTTGCTGTAGCGGCAGCACCGGGAGATCCGCGAGCTGTTCACCCAGTTGGAAACGGCGGAAGACGACCAGCGGCGGAAGGCGTTCCGCAGCCTCGTACGGCTCCTGGCGGTGCACGAGACAGCGGAGGAAGAAGTGGTGCACCCGGAGATCCGCGACCTCGAACCAGCGGCCAGGCCCGTGGTCGAGGCACGGCTGGGTGAAGAGCGGGTGGACGCTTAGCTGCTGGAGTGGTCACGGGTCAGCTGCCAGGCCATGGTGATCACGGTTCCCTGCTCGGTGGGGGTGATCTCGGCGTGGTGGGACAGCAGGTGGATCAGGGGCAGTCCACGGCCGCGGCGGGGATCGGGCGCGCGCTGGGGGCGCCACTGGCCGTGGTCGGTGACGATGACGGTGACGGTGTGGTTGTCGTGGTGGGCGTGCAGGTCGAGCGTGCCGGTGGTGCCGTCGGGGTAGGCGTGTTCGGCGGCGTTGACGAGTGCTTCGTAGGCCGCGAGCTCGAGGTCGCTGATCAGTTCAGGCGGCAGGTCTTGGGCGCGGGCCCAGTCGGCGAGGGCGTAGCGGAGCGTGGAGGCATCGTCCAGGCGGGCCGGCTGGCGCAGGTGCAACGCGGGCGCGGGGTCGTCATGGGGATTGCTCGGCGAGCACATCGTGCGGGGTGCTCCTGGTTCTCCGCTGCTCAGCGGTCATGCGCGGTGGTCTGGGACATGCGGAGGCGTACCCGGCTTTCGCGCGGGTATGCGCGCTGCCCCCGGCCCGGCGTGCTCACTGCGGGCGGCTGGTCAGGGCGTCCTGGGTGGTGTCGTGATAGTCGAAGTAGCGGTCCACGCCCAAGACCTGCAGGGTACGCCGGATCGGGCGGGGCACGATCAGCCGGACGGCGGTGTGCTCGCCGGCGGTGAGGACGGCGTCGACCAGGACGCCGATGGCGACCGAGGAGAAGAACACAGTCCCGGTCAGGTCCAGCACGAGCACGGCGGGCCTCTCGGCGAGGGCGTGATGCACGCTTTCCTGCAGCTGGGGGCTGGTCAACGCGTCGAACTCACCGCGAGCGGCGATGACCACGTCCTCGCCGGTATGTCGAAGGGCGACGTCAGCCACTGGTGTCGCGCTGACGGGCTCTGTGTGCTCGGAAGGCTGCATCACTCCATCCTCCTTGCCACCGCCGGCACGCGCAGTGCCGACATCTTCACCTCCCGTCGGTCGCCCCGCGGCAGGCGGTATGAAACCTGCGGCTGTCCTCGGCCAGCCCTCGACGGCCCGCTGCTGTGCAGCACGGTGACCGCTGCGTCAGCATCGGGAGCACGCGCCCGTGATCACGTCGCGTTCTCGTTTTCACTTTCCACGTCGCCCGGGCAGGTGAGGTCAGGAGCCTGCAGGACACCGCCGCGCCGTTGACCTTCCTCCACGAAGGCGACCTCGCCGCGTTCGCGCCCGGCAGCCCCATCGTCGACGTCTCCTGCGACGAAGGCATGGGCTTCAGCTGGGCGCGGACCACCACGTTCGCCGACCCGTCGTTCGTGGTCGGCGACGGCATCACGTACTACGCCGTCGATCACAGCCCGCCCTACCTGTGGAACTCGGCCACATGGGAGATCAGCGAGGCCCTGCTCCCGTTCCTGGGGACGGTGCTCGGCGGACCGTCCGCATGGGACGGTGACGAAACTGTCCGCCGCGCCATCGAGATCCGCGACGGTGTCGTCCGGAATCCCGCCGTCCTGGCCTTCCAGGACCGCGCGGCGGAGTACCCGCACCTCGTGGAGTAGAGGACTGCGGTCGGCCCCTCCGCGGGAGGTGGACCGCAGCAGCACCCGTTGTGGCAAACCCAACCGCCCGGCTGGTGCTTCCGACATGCCGCAGCTACCGCAGACTGGGAACTCGCCCTGGCCGACCTCGTCCTCAACGGCGAACACGTCGGCGCCAACGGCCAGTACCCCGGAATGCGTCACACTCTTCACACACTCAGCGCAGTCGTCGTGTACGCTCGGTGTTGACCGAGAGCATTTCGTGCGCGAGTGATTAAGCCTGCGCCGTCCTCGGCGCCAGTCCGGCCGGCAATCAGCGGTCGGAGACGGGAGCACCGACATGCTGTCGGGCCCGAACACCACACTCTCCACCCAACCGGTCACCGAGCCCCGTCTACGGCTCAAACCGGCGGCACCCGCCACCGGACACGTCGACGGTGCGTGGTGGCCTCGGTCCCGCGATCTGGCCGCCGAACTGCCCGTGCTGCTCGCGGCGCTGGCCGCTCGGCTGGGACGCATCGACCGGGTCAGCTACCACCTCGGCGACTGGCCGGATCCACCCCGCGGCGTCACCTTCGGTGAGAGCGGCATCCGGCTCGAGGGATTCCGGTCGCAGCCATCCGCCACCTTGACGGTGATCGGCTGGGACCAGCACCGAACGACCCTGCTGGTCATTGCCGCGGAAACCGACCCTGACGCCGCACAGGACGCCCTCACGACCGCCGCGGACCCGGACAACACCAGCGACAGCACACATCTGCTGGCCGCCGCCGGGCACCAGCACACCAACAGCGGCGCGCCACTGCACTCCTGAACCACCCCGCCCACCGGGCAGCACCCACGAAAGGATCCTCTGATCAGTACGTCCACACTGGACAATTCGATCTTCAGCCACCCCATCGCCGAGCAACCCCGGCCCGGAGCGCTTACCACCTCCCCGGACGACCGGTACGGGAGCCTGTTCCGCCAGCCCGTCTACACCCCGACACCGCCAACCGACGGCGGGACAGCACGCGGCCCGCAACGGCGCCCCGGCACGGCGAGCACGTGGGCACGCGACCCGTCCGGACGCCGCGCCCGCCGATGACACCGGGCCCAGTGGCAACAGGCCGGGCGTGGGTTTCCACCGTCATGACAGCCGGGGCGAACGCGAAACCGGCTGGTGCCGTCACAGAGACCGGCGGCACGGCCTCAGTTGCGTGCGCGGCCTGCCAGCATGCCCAACACACGCACGATTCGATCGCACGCCGTTACTGCACGGCCACCGTGGCGGGTGGGTTCAACCGCCGATGCGTCTGCGTCGGCGGGCGCGACGAACCTGAGAAGGAAACATCATGACCACGGAAGTCGCCTTTGCGTCCCGGTACGACCTGCGCGTCAAACTGGTGCGAGATGTTCTGAAAGAGAACACGAAATTGTCAGACACCGCCTGTCAGGCCCTCGCTGTGCAACTACTGCACACCATGGACACGATTCCCGAACAGATGCGGTAAACAACCGATGTGCGCTCGGTCCTGTTGGTGCCGGGCGCTCCCATCGGTCGCACACACAGCGATCGTGCTGCCCTACCCGGCAACCAGCGCCGTCATTCGCGGCTGCCATGCCGGCGCTGGGCAACTCGCCTCCTCGACACCGTTGGTGTGTGTGCGCCGGGATGGCGTCGAATCATTTCAGCCGCACGAGGTGGCGTCTCAGCACGAGGTTGCGGTGGGTGATCGCCCAGCCGCCGCCGAGGGGGTAGCTGATCCGCTCGACCTCGTCCACGCGGTAGACAAAGCGGCGATGACGGCGAGCGATCCGGTGTCTGCGTCGCGGGAGCGCGGCCGCCATGCTACCGCCGCCGGTCGTGATTGTTAACGGCCGTTCGACCGGGTAAGGCTGCGGTGTTTGCGGGCGGGTGTTTCAGCGAGCAGGCCGCGCTCGAGTTTGCCGAACCCGCGAGGCGCGGGGGTGTAGCCGGGGTTGAGCTTGCGGGCCAGGCGTTCGGGTTTGGGCCAGCGGACGTCGGTGGCCCACCCGGCCTTCTCGAACAGCCAGATGATCCGGGCGGAGATGTCCAGCTGGCCGCGGCGAACCCAGTGACGGGCGCCGGTCGGGTCGGCGTGGTGGGAGTTGTGCCACGACTCGCCCATGGACGCGATGGCCAGCGGCCAGAAGTTCGCCGACTTGTCGCGCGCGGCGTAGGGCCGGTCCCCGATCAGGTGGCACAGCGAGTTCACCGACCAGGTCACGTGGTGCAGCACCGCCACCCGCACCAGGCTCGCCCAACGGTGACCCACGCGCGGCGGCCGCGGGTGGCGAACACCCGCGCCGTCTCGGGCGCGGCGCGGTTGGCCAGGTGCTCGCGCACCGAGCACAGCACGCGCCGGGCACCGAGCCGATCACCTTCTCCAGCGCAGCGAGAACACCGTCCTGCTCGGCCGTGCTGGCCTGCCGTAGCAGCCGGTCCAGCGACCGCACGAGCATGCCCGGGGCCACGGTCAGGATCGCCGCCGCGCCTGCCACATCGCCCGCTGCGAACGCAGCTTCCGCCCGCCCGGCCAGCGTCCGTGCTGCCCGGTCGCCGCGGGCGACGGCGAACACGTCACCCGCGTTCGGGAACTGCGGGTACTCGTGCGGGTGCAGCCGCTCCCCCAGCCGCTTGAACCGCCGGGCGAACCGGGTGACGTCACCGAGCTTGGCGTCCTGGCCGTCGACGACGTGGTCGAGCGCGGCGAGCAGGATCCGCCGCTCACGGTTGGTGAAGCTGCGGAACCGGGTCGGCTCTGCCAGCGTCACGTCGCCGCCGCTGGCCTGGCACGCGGCGCGCAGCACGTCGACCACCGTGTCGACGGCGACCAGCGGCCGGCCCGCGGCCAAGCGGCACGGCGTTGAGCACGGCACGGTTCTCCCGCACCGGCACCGCGGCGAGCTCCGCCTCGGTGCAGACCTCGGCGAGCTGCGCCAGCAGCTGCAGGTCCGCCTCCCCCAGCGGTGTCGTGGACTCGGCCAGCCCCCGGTACAGCGCGCGGGTCTCCGCCTCCAGCGTGGCGCCCAGGTGCACGACGGTGACCCGGTCCTTGATCGAGCGATCAGCTCGTCGTGCGCGGCGAGCAGCTCGGCGTAGGTGTGCTGGTAACGGCCGTAGCGCGGCAACTCGAGCAGCCCGGTTCGAAGCCCGCGTCGCCGCCGGCACTGCGGTGCCCGCGGCCGACTGGCGCACCGGCGCCGCCCTCGCCGCCGACACTGCGGCGAAATTCGCCCAGCTCGCCACCGCCGAGGGAGCCAGCCCGGTCACCACCAAGACTTGGGCACGCGCCGCGGCCAGCCTGCGCGACACCGCCGCCGGCTACCGCCAGCACGCCGAAGCGGCCGGCGATGCCGCTGCATTGCCTCGCCACCCGTGGCGGCGCCCACCAGAACGTCGGGGAGCTGAGCCCGCATCCGGCCAGACCGTGTCACGCTGGCAACGAAAGGCCGCCTGCCGTCGTCCATCGCCAACGGAGATTATTCGTCGCGCACCTCGAGCCGACCGCCGTGGGCCGTTCGCGCGAGTTCCGATGCGGTCGCTGGCTCCCCGGTGCTGTCGTAGGACCGGAACCCGGCTGTCTGGGCCCGGACCGCCGACATCCTCGAGGGGTAGCTCACCGAATTTCGGCCCGGGCAAGGCCCAGTGCCGCGCCTCAGGGCCGCCGCGTTCTGGCGCCGTCGTCCGCCGGAGGGCGCCCCACCAGGGACTGCAGCAGTGACGCCACAACGTCTCGCGTCCTGGCGTCCGCACGCAGTGTTAAGGGTCACGACAGGCACGAGGCCCGCAACCCGGTTGTTCACTATAATGAACGTATGGTTCATTCTTCTCAACTGTTGCATGGTGCACGTCAGCTGGATGCCTACCTCGACGACACCTACCTTGTTGACGCCAAGACGCGTGTCCTCGCCGTCGGGGAGCGGCTTGGCGCGCGTTGGGTGGCGGTCGAGCGCAACCTGTTCCATCCGCAGGGTGGAGGTCAGCCGGCCGACCATGGCTGGCTGGATGACTACGAGGTCGTTCCGGTCCGGTCCGTCGAGACCGGACTTGTCGTGGCTGTTGCGCCCGAAGGTGGCCAGTTGCCTGCTTTCTTCGAGGGGCAAGAGGCTCAAGTCCGCGTCGATGCGGCCATGCGGCTGGCGCACGCCGCGCTGCACACAGCGGGCCATCTCATTGAAGCCGCTGGCCGCGCTCAGGGGTGGTCGCTCGCCGGGAACAATCACTTCCCTGGCCAAGCGCGTATCGAGTTCACCACCTCGAATCCGGACGCCCGGCTGGCTGATCCGCAGGGCAGGGAAAGTTTGGCCGCTGACCTATTGGCCGTGGTGAGGACTGCGATCCAGGACGATCTCCTGGTTTCTTCCGAAACGGATGACGACGGTCGACGGGTCGTGCACCTGGGGGCCTTGCACTCCGCTCCATGTGGCGGGACGCACGTGCGCAGTCTTGGCGACCTGGCTGAGGTCGCTATCACGGGCCTCAAGGTTAAGAAGGGGCGCATCCGGGTCGCCTACACAGCCTCACACGGGCCCCGACGTTGACCGCCGGGCCCCGCGACCGGCCGCCGACGAGCAGCATGGCTGTTGCGGTCGGAGCGAAAATCAACCAGCGACGTCAACAGCGAGGGATGAGCGCCGCCGAGCTCGCGAGGCGTGCCGGCCTGAGCAAGGCGACACTGTCCGGACTTGAAGCCGGCAGGGGAAACCCCACGATCGACACACTCGATGCCATCGCGGTGGCGCTGCGCATCCCGATCACCGACCTGCTGGCGCGCGACACCGATCCAGGTCCGATTTTCAGACCAGGCACTCCGTCCGAGCCAGACGCGGTCACCCGCGAGCTGCTTCGTCGAGTCAGCAGCGGCCACAGCCTGGAGATCTGGCGGCTTCGAATGCCTCCGCGCACCGACCTGAGCGGCGTGCCGCACGCAACGGGCACTGTCGAGCACCTCCTCGTCGCTACTGGCCACGTCATGGCCGGCCCTACCGACGCCCCGCACGCCCTCGCGCCAGGCGACCTTCTCGCCTTCGCCGGGGACGCCGCGCACGTGTACCGCACCGATGCGGACGCGGCCGATATCACGGTCGTCATCGCCTCACCCGTTGTCAGCTAGAGCAAGGAACCATCGTGAGTCTGAGCACTACAACCGCGGCTCCCGCGATCAGCTTCACCAGCGACAACATCGCCGGCGCCTCCCCCACGATCATCGAGGCAGTCGCCGCCGCGGCTGGCGGGTCCGCCCCACCGTACGGCGCGGATGACTCGACTGTTGCCGTCAAGCACAAGCTCAGTCGGATCTTCGAGCGAGAAGTCGACGTCCTGCTCGTCTCCACTGGCTCCGCAGCCAATGCCCTGTGCCTGGCCACCCTGACGCCGCCGTGGGGAAGCGTGCTGTGCCACAGTGACAGCCACATCAACAACGATGAATGCGGTGCACCAGAGTTCTTCACCGCCGGCGCCAAACTCGTGCCGATGTCCGGCAACGACGCAAAGATCGACCCCACCCAGCTGCGCAAGGCCGTAAATCGCAAGGTCGGGGACGTGCACTCGGTCCAACCCGCGACGTTGAGCATCACGCAGGCCACCGAGAGTGGCAGCGTGTACACGCTCGACGAGATCCACGAGCTCACTCGGATCGCCAGGGCTGCCGACATGAGGGTGCACATGGATGGTGCACGGTTCGCCAATGCCGTGGTCAGCCTCGGCTGCACACCCGCGGAGATGACGTGGAGAGCCGGAGTCGACGCCCTCTCACTCGGGGCTACGAAGAACGGCGCGATGACCGCTGACGTCATCGTCATGTTCGACCAAACCAGCGCCGACGAAGCCGCCTACCGTCACAAACGAGCTGGTCAGCTCGCATCCAAGATGCGGTTCCAAGCAGCTCAGATCGTTGCCTACCTCGAGGACGATCTGTGGCTACGCAACGCACGACACGCCAACATGATGGCGTCTCGACTTGCACAGGGTCTCAACCACACCCCTGGCGTCGGCGTACTCGGAACACCTCAAGCCAACATCGTCTTTTGTCAACTGCCGCCGCAGCTCATCAACGGGCTGCTCGCACGGGGGTACACCTTCTACCACGACCGCTGGGAACCGGGCACGACGCGGTTCGTCACCTCATTCGCCACCACGACCGAGGAGATCGATGGCCTCCTCAGCTCGATTCGGCGACTCGCCGGCTAGTCACTAGCCGGATCGGGCGGCACCTCCGGCACCGAGAGGTCCTCGAGCAAGAGCCGGCCCGGTCCACAAAGGGGTGTCTCGTGCACCCGTCGGATCGTCACGTGCGCTACTGGCTTCGTCCGTCCGCAGCGACACACACCACCGACTGTCTACATCGGTTTCAGGGAGTAAGCACGATTCGACCGCGCAGTCCGCCCTGGGCAAGACGACGATGGGCTTGCGAGGCGTGCGACAACGGATAGATCTCGGCGACGCGCGGAGTCAGCCGCCCTGCTGCAACGAGGTCGGAGAGCGTGGTCAGACGCGATCCGTCGGGGACAGCGAGAGTTGTGCGAATAGTGATTCCGCGCTGTGGCCGGGGCGTGGCGTCCTCTCGTGGATCGACGGTTACATACGAACCACCGTCGCGGACGACGCCCATGATGTCGTTTGCGAGTAGAGCTGCATCGAGAACGCCGTCGACACCGTCTGGGAACAACTGTCGGACAGTAGACACGGGATCGTCGGATCGCGGCACGAACCAGTCAGCGCCCAATGTGGAGGTCACGAAGTCCTCATCACCGGCTCCGGCGAGTGCGACGACCTTGAGGCCAAGATTCTTGGCAAGCTCAACGGCGTATCCGCCCACCGCGCCGGCCGCGCCGGTGACCATGACGATTCCGCCCGCACGGGGCGCAAGGAGCTCCAAGGATTGAGCAGCGGTGAGTCCGTTTAGCGGAATAGTGGACGCCAGCGCAGCACTGATACCGGCGGGTGCGGGCGCTACGGCGTTTGCGGGAACGACTACGTACTCGGCCTGTGCCCCGACGGCCGTCACGGGGCCTTGCACCATGGCGATCACCGGCGTGCCCAGTCCAATGGGCGACATCGGACCCGTCGCGTCGATCGTGCCGGCGACATCCCAGCCGAGTCCCAGCCGGTCACCGGCTTGAGGAGGTCCGAACACGCCACTCCAGACACCAGCATCGACCGGATTGAGCGCGGCTGCCTGGACCTTGATCCGCACCTGGGCAAGACCGGGGTCAGGGATGGCTACATCGACAACCTCCACGTTGTCGGGTCCGCCGACGAACCTAACCACCGCAGCGCGCATAGACATTGTTACTCCTTGCTCAGCTTTTACCGAAAACAGGCTTCACCAACCAAGATATGAGCCGCGGCCTTCCATGGGGAAGTAGGCACTTCAAAGTTCGTGGCACCGTAGTCTGAGAGGGAACGATGAGTCAAATCACCGCTGAACAGTCGCGTGATAACCCGAGCAAACGTTTTGCTGACCTTTTCAAGGATTGCCCCGCAGTTTCCTTGCTCACATTTATCAGCAATCGCTGGGTCGGTGTGACCCTGGGAACACTTGGAGCGCGCGGCGTGATGCGCCACGGACAGATTGCCCGCACGATCCCGGGTGTCAGTCAGAAGATGCTCACGCAAACCCTCCGAGCATTGGAACGCGACGGGATGGTCGTCAGGACCGCAACGCCGACAGTCCCGCCTACGGTCTACTACGAACTAACCGATCTCGGTAGCGAGCTGTTCGAACTCCTACTATCCGTCAAGCACTGGGCGGAGCTCAATACTGGGCGCATCGAACGAGCGCGGCAGTGTTACGACGAAAATAGCTGATGTTCATCCTGACTATGTGGCAGCGTGCAGCCTGACGGCGCAACGCCGACGTGCGCCGCGCGGTCGCGTCGGCGTTGGTCGCCGTGAGGGGGCTGCAGCCCGCCGCTGGGTCCTGAACCGTCGACTTTTCCACGTCTGCCCGTGAGACATGTTCGGTGATTGGCGAACAAGAGGGGTTAGGATGGCGGGATGAGGAACGCTGTCCACCCGACCGTCGATGCTATCTCCCTCCCTCACGTGCTGGGAGCCTTGAGTGATCCGGTCCGTATCGGATTGGTGGCGCTCCTGGCCGACGGCAGTGAGCGCGGCTGGGGTGAGTTCCAGGTACCGCTCAGCAAGTCCACGCTGAGTCATCATCTCCGCGTCTTACGTGAATCGGGCATTACCTGGACTCGCCAAGAGGGGACGCGTTGCTTCGTCCGGCTCCGCACGGCGGAGCTTTCTGAGCGCTTCCCCTCGGTCTTTCCGGCAATATTGGCTGCCGCGGTTGCAGAGCCCAACCCGGTGACCCTCGCCGCATCCGGCGATGAGGACTCACGTGACTGCGACAACAACCCTGATGTAGGTGTGATCGCTTCGTAGACGAGCCGCGGTAGTAGTGGGGCGGATCACTCGACGTCCGGGCGCCCCGGGTGTACAGGTGCGGTCCGGCACAGGAGAGTCGGATGATCTTGTGCGCAGCGTCGAGTTCAGAAGCGCGGCGTTGTGGCGAGCGCGTGAGGCGAGAAGGCCGTCATCGATCGCTGGTCCGCGGCCGGTGGACGAGAGCCACAGTCTTGTCTGGCGTGAAGTAATCACTCATCCGTGCACTGAACCGTTCATCTGACGTCTATACGGCACACCTGGGTGTGAGATCGAGGCCGGCGGGGCCCAAGTGCGGTCACCCGGGCGAATCGGGGATTAGGTAAGCACGGCCCACTTCGGCCCTGTTGCCGCGTGCGGCGGCGGCTTCTTGACCTTCGAAGGTCTTCTCACGGATGTGGTCGCGGTCGAGCTGGGCGGCGACGGCGAGCACGGCGAAGAGCATGGGGAGCCCCCTGCTGTGTGGGTCGTAGTTCCCGGTCAGCAGTTCCAGTTGCACCGCGCCGCCCTGCACCCAGGCGGGCTGCGTCGGGACACCCACAGTTCGAGGTGTCTGATACGTTGTTTGATGTAACGCGAACATTCGAACAAAGGATAGCGATGACCGAAACTGCTGCCATGCCCTTCTCAGGGCGCGTCGCGATCGTGACCGGAGCCGGGTCTGGCATAGGCCGTGCGGTGACCGTTCGTTTGGCCGAGTTGGGTGCGAATGTGCTCGGGGTGGGCCGGCGACGAGAGGCGCTGGAGGAGACGGCACGCGAACATTCGCTCATCGCGACTCTGGCAATCGACATTCGCGATGAAGGCGCGGCCGACGTGATCGTTGCCACTGCGGTGGACCGGTGGGGTCGACTGGACGTCCTCGTGAACAACGCCGGTGTCACGGCGGTGATGCCTCTGGCCGAGGTGAACCGTCCGGCGATCGCCGATCTGTTCGACGTCAACGTGACAGCGCCGAGCATGCTCGCGCATGCGGCTCTGCCGCATCTACGCGCCACCTCGGGCTCCATAGTCAACCTCTCGAGCACGTACGGTCATCGCCCCATGCCCGGGGGCGCGCACTACGCTGCTTCCAAGAGCGCACTGGAGCATCTGACACGCAGTTGGGCTCTCGAACTCGCGGCCGAGGGGGTGCGGGTGAACGCGATCGCCCCCGGGCCAACCAAAACCGACGTCCTCGCCGCTGCAGGTCTCTCCAAAGAAGCCGTTGACGCCATGTTCGCGTACGAACTCGAGCGGATTCCGACTGGTCGACTGGGTGAGGCGAGCGACGTCGCGGAATGGGTCATCCGCATGGCAGACCCAGCCAGTGCCGCTCTCACCGGTCAGGTGATCACGATCGACGGCGGGCTCGAACTTGTCTAGTTGCTCCCTCGGTTCCGACCGAACCACGCGCCAGAGCCGCTGGTCCGTGCGCGGGATCCCGAGCGCGTTGGCGTGGGATTTCTCCGTGTTCGCCGAGGTGTAGGCGGTGTGCAGCCACACCGCTGCGATGTCGATAACCGTGCGCGCCCACGCCGGTGCCGCGTCCTCGGCCACGATCAGCTCGCCAGTGGCCGCGGCGGCACTCGGCTCGTCGACGTCGTCTCCGACGGAATAGGCCCTTGGGAGGTGATGTGGGCTCTCGGGCGCGGGCGGCCACGCGGAGGTCGGTCAGACTGCCGCGCATCCCATCGAGGGGTCGGCGGCCCACAGCCCCGTTATGACCGTCCCAGGCCCGATGGCCAGCGGACGGTGAGCATGGTGGCCGCGCCCAGCGCGTGCCACCGGTGCGCCTGCGCGGGCCCGAACAGGACGTAGTCCCCGGGCTCGCGCAGCACCACGCTCTCCTCGCCGACCTCGACGCGGAACGCGCCGCCGGCAACGAGGATCGTGAGCGTGCGCGCGGCCGTCGCCGGGCTCCACGCGTCCCGCTTCTCTCCGGCGGGGCGGCTGGCCCACTTCACCTCGACCTCGTCGGCGTGCCGACCGCTTTTGCGCGGGGTGAAGTGCCCGACCAGCCATCCCCGCGCGCTGGCGTCCGTGGCCGCGTTGCCGGTGACGATCCCGGACTCGGCGCCCGGCTTGCGCGCGCCATCGGCGCCGAGTGCGGCGTGGCGGGGTGGTGCGTAGGGAAGGGCGTTTGAGGAACATCGGAACTGTGATTCTTTGACCGGTGATCCGGCTGGGTCGGGTTGCTGCCAGGCTGACGCTGGCATCGGGGCATGACCCG
>NZ_JBFAAJ010000046.1:0-39705 GCF_040639695.1 Amycolatopsis sp. NPDC023774 | reverse complement strand
ATCTCCGCCCAGTCCTCCACGTTCAGCACCCTCCTACCTCAGAGGGGTCAACTTTCGGAAGACTCCTGGGGGTCAGTTTTCACGAAGCAACGACAACCCTCACCCTCCACCTCGCCACCACGGCTCCTGCCGACCAAGAGCTGCTGGGCACCGTCACCATCGACGTGCCCTCCGCCGACATTCGTCATCAGCGAAATCACCCGCGGAGCACACGGCCCCTACACCCTTCCTTCGGGCTCAGGCCTCTACCGCCTGACGGCATCGGCCGATCAAGCCCACCCGCACGACCGCACCTACGACGCGATCCGGCTCAGTGTCGAACGAGTCGGCGACTCCAGTCCAGGCGACGAGGACGACGAATGACGGTGCTGCTCGCGCACACACTGCGCGGGGACTCGTCGATTGGCCGCGCACTGAAATGGGCCTTGGTGTCGACAAGCGCAAGTGTCCTCACCGGACCCGTGGAGTTCTCGACAAACTGCGCGAGGTGATCCGGGAGACGGCGCAGCCCGACCGTCTGGCACCGCTCACCTGGGGCGAAGCCCACGCCTGTCGCAAACCGGCCAGCCACCTTCACCACGTTGACGAAGACGCCCCAGTCTGAGCATGCGCACTGCTGTGGTCTTGCTGCTCGCTCTGGTCTGCGGCACTGCCGTCGGCATCGTGGCGTGCGCGGCTGGTCGAGCTGCTTGATCATGCGTCGTCGTTGTCGGTTTGCCCCGGGTGATTGCACCGTGAGGTCGGTGATCGCGAACCCGTCGTAGGGGTCGGTTGGACCTTGCCACTGACCTGGGTGGTCGGCCAGTCGGTAACGGTCCTCCTGGCTGTGATCGCCACGGTGAACCTTTCGGGGCGTGCGTGACGAGAGCAGTTCCCACCTGACCCGGCGGGCGACCATCTCCGCTTCGTTCGGCACGGTCGTGGAGTGGTACGACTTCTTCCTTTACGGCACCGCGGCGGCCCTGATCTTCCCGCACTTGTTCTTCCCGTCGCCAAGCTCGCTCACGGGGTCCCTGCTGTCGTTCGCCACGTTCGCCGCCGGGTTCATCGCCTGCCCGCTCGGCGGCGCGATCTTCGGCCACGTCGGCGACCGCCTCGGCCGCAAGAACGCGCTCGTCGTGACCCTGCTGGCCGTGGGACTGGCGACGCTCGCCGTCGGCCTGCTGCCCTGCTCGGCGTGCTGCGCGCGCTGCGGCTGTCCGGGCTCGCTTTGCCGGACAGACCGCGTCGGCGAAGCGTTCCGCCTCGCCGACGGCGCGCTGCCCCACCTCGCCGAGGACCATCCGCTCAGCGCGGAAATCGCGCAGGCGGAACGGTTGCTGGGACCGGTTCGCGCTCCTGTGACTCGACCCGGCACCGCTGTGGCTCGACCCGCCAGCCCTGTGGCTCAGCCCGGCAGCACGCGCCCGAGCCAGCTCGTCACGGCGGCGTGCAGCTGCGCCGTGCGGGGGTTCAGGTTCAGGTCGTGGCCGGAGGTCGGCAGCACGTACGCGTCGAGCGACTTCGCGCCGCGGTAGTACGGGCCTTCCTCGGCCAGGATGCCGGGTTCGCTGCAGGTGGCGGCGAGGTATCCGCAGAAGTACTTGTCACGCTCGCCCATGGCGATGAGGACCGGCACGGTGATGCGGCCCGAGTAGGTGGTGAGGATCGCGATGCCGATGGCATCGGGTGCTTCGGCCAGTGCGAACGCGTCCTTGGTCTGTTCGTCCATCGCGACCACGGCGGGGTCGGCTTCGCCGGGCGCGTGGAAGGCTTCGTAGCGGCGGCCGGTGGCGGTGGTCAGCTCGGTGAGTCCGTAGCCGGTCCGCGTGAACCCGGGGTCGAGGGGCGCGGGCACGAGGTCGGTGCCGAAGAGCGTCGCCGTGTCGGCGAGGTTCACGCGGTGCTCCTCGCCGGTCACGAGCAGGGCGTCGACGTCGTGGTAGGTCGCGGCTTCCAGCACGTCGATCGCCGAACCGAGCGAGTGGCCGGCGAGCACGACCCGGCCGAACTCGCCGCGCACGTGCCGGATCACGTCGTGCACCGCCGCGGCCTGGACGGCCGATGTGAGCAGCAGCGGCGGATTCTTGCTGCTACGGCCGGTGCCCAGGAGGTCGATGTTCATCGTCGCGTAACCGGCGCGGTTCATGGCGCGGGTGAAGGAGTACGTGTCGGGCTGGTATGGGAAGTCCCAATACGTGGAGTTGTACGTGGCGCCGGGCGTGAGCACCAGAACGGTCTCGGCGCCCTCGGGCGCGCACAGCGTGCCGTGCACGACGCCGCCGGGCAGACCGCCCGGCACTTCGACGTCGTGGCATCCGGTCGCCGCCACGGCCGGGGACACGGCGAACAGCGACAGCACGAGAACGGCCACCGCGAGGAAGACACGTCGGGACGACATCGGGTCTGCTCCAGCCACGAGTCCGGTGTGGACGGTGTGCGACGAACTGACTCGACTGTGGCTCTTCGGGGCGAATCGCCCGTCAAGAGGTGAAGTTAATCACGGCGATTGCCCGCCGGAGGCCACCGGAACGTGCCCGAACGTCATCAGCGGGGCTTTCGCCTGCGCATGCAGGCCCGTCCGTCCTCTGGCGGACTCAGAACAGCAGCGACACCGGGTAGGCCGCTGCGACGAGCGCGAGGAGGGCGGTGTTCAGGGACGCGGTAGTCGCGCAGGATGCCGGCGAACTCGCGGATCGCGGCGCTCGGCACGTAGTACTAGGCGGTGCGGGGCCGACGACCTGGCCGTTGACCTTCAGGCGGCGGGCGAGCATCGCCGTGCGGAAGGAGTGGAAGTTGTTGGTGATCAGGAGACACCGGTAGTCCGGTTTGCGGGTCTCATGATTTCCCGGCTGTACCCGAGGTTTTCGCGCGTGGTGGTGGAGCGGTCTTCCAGCACGATCTCGTCGCGCGGCAGGCCATGGTCGACGAGGTAGTCGGCCATCCGACGGCTTCCGGCCGGGGCTCGTCGGCGACCTGGCCGCCGGAGGCGATGTCCGCGGGTGCCCTCCCGCGCGCGGCGCTCGCGGCGTACAGCGCCCGCGCCCGGTCGAGACGGCTGGCGAGCAGCGGTGGCACGGCGCCGCGGATGAGCCGCGAGCCGTGCACCACCAGGAAGTCCGCGCCGTGCGGCGGGCGCAGCAGCCCGTAGCCCACCGAGCACAGCACGAACGTCGCGAACGCCAGGCCGAGGTACCCGACGGCGAAGGCCACGCTGATGATGACGACTTCCAGCACCCGCGGCAGCGCACCTTTGCCCAGCATCAGCAGCAGGGGTGCGAACGCGAAAATCGCCACGCCGGCGAGCAGCGACAGCAGGTTGCCCAGCCGCCGCCCCTCGCGGCGCCTCCGGCCCGGAAAAGACCAGCTCAGCAGACCCGCGCATATGCCGTCAGGGGTTCGTCGGTGCCTCATCGCGTTTCAGGGCGGCAATGGTGGCCCGGATTCTCTCTTCTTCGTCGTCAGCGCTTGAGCTCATGCCAGTTACCTGGTCGAGGTGGACGGCCAGGAGGGCTTCAAGCCGATTCAGCCATTGGGCGTTCGATTCACCGGGTTTCCGCTGCACCTGGTCAGACATGCCCTCAGCGTCGCCGGGCTCAGGCCTGGCATTACGGGCCTTCACTAAGGCCTCCCAGTAGCGTGCGATGAAAACACAGCCCGCCGGCAAGTCGAGGGGGAGACGTCCTGCTGGCGGGTCTTGTGCGCGGTCGGTGGGGTAGGACCGCTTGCTCCAGTGTCCACCTCTGACGGTGCGCGTTACAAGATCTTTTGTGGCTCAGCCCTCCTCGTACACGCTGTGGGAGGCCGTCACCGGGGACGCAGCGCTCGTCGGGGGTCTGCCCAGACTTCGGTTGACACCTGGGCTGACTGTTTTCCGGCCGCTGTTGCGGCGGTGTAGATGGTCTCAAACTCGACTGGGGTGAGCTTGCCCAGCCCTCGTTGCCGGCGTTTGCGGTGGTACTTCGTCTCGATCCAGGACACGATCGCCAGCCGCAGTTCGTCCCGGGCGCGCCAGCGACGCGTGTCGAGAACGTTCTTTTGCAGCAAGGAAAAGAATGTCCATGGCGGCGTTGTCACCACACGCGCCGACCCGGCCCATCGACCCGGTCAGCCCGTGAGCGCGCAGAGCAGGCGCCGGTAGGCCGCCGATCGGAACTGGGCGCCGCGGTCGGAGTGGACGACGACACTGCGCGGGTCGCGCAGCGCGATCGCGTTACGCAACGCGCTGACGGCGAGTGCGGCCCGCATGTGCGAGGCGATCGAATACCCGACGATCTTGTTGGAATAGCAGTCCTTGACCGCACACAGGTACAGCTTCCTTCACCTGTGGGATGTTCGGTGATATCGGTGAGCCACTTGATGTTCGGTGCGTCGGCGGTGAAGTCGCGCGTGGATCTCCAGCGCAGCGTTGATCAGATGCGCGTCGTCCCAGTCGCGCTGTGAGACCGGAGCTGCGCACCGTTGGTAGTAGGCCTGCCGGGAGATCCCCAGCCACCCTGCACGTCACCGCGACCGGCACCCTGATCGGGGCGCCGGCCGCGGCCAGTTCACGGACGAGCGGGAAGGCTATTTTCCCAGCAGGTTGCCCTGCGCCAGATAGGCCGCCGCTTTGCGCAGGACCTCGTTCTGCTGCTCCAGCAGCCGGTTGCGCTTGCGCAGTTCCCGCAGTTCCGCGGACTCGTCCCGGGTTACTCCGGGCCGGGTGCCGTCCTCGACGTCAGCGGCGCGCAGCCAGTTGGCCAGGCAGGACTCGGAGATCTCGAAATCCTTGGCGACCTGTTTCAACGGGGCCTCGCCGCGACGGGCCACGGCCACGACGTCGTCACGGAACTCACGGGGGTAGGGCTTGGGCACGATGACATTTTTCCAGGCGAGGCCGAAACCTCACACGCGAGGTGCCAACCAAACCCTAAGCAGACCCCTTACGGCCGGAATGATCCGCACGACGTGGCACCACAGGCAGCAACGGCTCGATCCGTGCCCACAGACCATCCGCCACGATCCACGGTGGCTGCTGCCCCTTCCTCACGGCCCCACCAACAGCACCGACGGTCAAACTATTCCAAGATCCATTCTGTTAGCAGCTCTTAGGCAATTTCCGGCTTCGAGACGGCCGGACCACCCACGAGCGCGTGTCCGGCTGCCGGGGGCGCAAGGGTGCGGCCAAGGCGAGCACGCCTCCAGCCTGGTCACACTGTGGCCCGTCTCAGTGCAAGACTTCCAGTACAGCCCGTCGGACGAGGCCGAGTGCGAGCAAGAACGTCGAGGCGATAGCCGGACGCGGTGCAGCCGGTCTCCGTTGACGCCGGCTCGCCTCAGATCGCGACGGTGACGTCGTTTTCAAGACCCAGCAGCATTTTGCCGTGGAGCTCGAGACTGACGGCCGGGTTGAGCAGGGCGTGGCGCGCGCCGACGTTGAGATCCTCGAACATCCGGTGCAGGGGGCTGGCCAGTGCAAAGGCCCCGGACCCGTGCGCGGTCACCAGGGTGGTGACCGCGCTGACCAACTCCTGTGCGGTCCATGCCGTCTCGGCGCGGATTCGGGTGCGGACCTGGACCTGCGGGTGAACCCCCCGGGCCGCGTGGGTCTCGATATCGTCGGCGGCCCGGAAAGCGTGCAGGTGGGCGCCGTCGATCCGGAGAGCGGCTTCGGCCAGCTGCAGTTGGAAACCGGCCGAATCAGCTTGCCGGGCGAACTTGGTCGCCACGATTCCCTTCGTCGCCGCGGCCGTTCGCACGTGCTCGAGCGCCGCTCGTCCGATACCGAGAAGCGGGCCCACCAGTGCGAGCGTCGCGACCGGGAAGTAGGCGGCGCGGTAGGCGGTCTCGTCCTTGAATTCCGTCGGGTAGTCGCTGGTGGCGATCGCGGCGCCCGGCAGCACCCGGTGCCGCGGGACGAACACGTTTTCGGCGGTCAGCGTGTTGCTTCCGGTGGCGCGCATGCCGCTGGTGAACCAGGTGTCGGTCAGCGTGAGCTCGGACATCGGAACGAGCGCCATCCCGTATTCGCCCGGTTGACCGTCTTCGCCGGGCGTCAGGAACCCCAGCACCGCCCAGTTGGCATGGTTGGATGCGGAGATGTAGGACCAGCGCCCGGACAACCGCCACCCGCCCTCGGTCGATGTCACCGACCCGAACGGTGACCCCGAGCCGCACACCACCGCTTCGGTTTCGCCGCCGAACACCTCGTCCTGCGCCTGCCTGGGAAACAGACTGGTCATCCAGGCGGAAACGCCCGTCAGCGAAACCACCCAGCCCGCGGCACCGTCCCCCTCGGCCACCAACGAGCTGACCTCGAGCAACGTCTTGATGCTCGCCTCGTGCCCGCCGTAACGGCCGGGGACCATGACCTTGAACAGCCCTGCTTCGGCCAGCGCCCGGACACTCTTTTCCGGCAGACGGCGCTCCTCCGCCCCTTGATCGCTGCCCGCAGCCAACAGCGGCCGGAGCAGGCGGGCACGGTTGGTGAGTCCTACGTTCGTCAAGACACATCCCTAACCGAGATCGGAGAGCCTCCGACCTCACTCACGCAGCGCAAAGGAGACCATGTTCACCGCAGACCTGTCGGAACCGCCTGCTTCGCGCCACGTGCGGAGTCACGGTGGTCCCAGTCGACGTACTTCACACGTTGTTTGCTTCGGTTCAGTTCAGCACCACTTCTCTCGATGTCTGATCGGGCACGCGAGGTACATGATCGTCCCTCGTTGATAAACCGGCGCGCGCCCCCATGGCCGTCACCACGCAGCTCAGGCCGAAGATCGCTTGGCCGGTCATCGCGCCCCCACCACTCGAGCAGGACTTGGGAGACGAACGACACCACGATTTACGCCCCGATCAGGATGACCGGGACCGGCAAGTCGATTCCTGTCGCGACGACGATCGTGCTCGTCAGCTAGAGCGCGAGGTCGACCACGATCGCACAGGCCCGCGGCCAAGCGGGTGGCGGCGGCAACGGCAGCTTCGCGCCGGGTTCGCGTAGGCGCTGGACGGCGTCTGGCTGGGTGTCCCATCAGTCGTCCGTCCCGCGTAGCGCCCTGGTTGTCATGCCCCTGTCACTCCCGAACCCGGCGTCCGGTTGACTGACCTACCCCGATGAAACCGAGCTCGACCCTCGCACGGGCGCAGCGCGCGCTCACCAGCCGAATTCGACAGCATGGCCGGCGCCGACCGGCAATTCGCACAATCGGCGGCGGTGGCGCCTACCACCGTCGCCGGGGCTCTTCAACTTGTATCGAACGAGTTGATCGCCGCGGTGAGCACGTCGTCCAGTGTGGACCACACCGGCATTCCCGGACGGTTGAGCTGGCAGAGCAAATGCACGTCAGGCTCCCGGGGATAGCAAGGGTCCGTACCGACCACGATCCGACGGCCCTCAGCCATCGCTTGGCCGAGTTCGAACATCGCGATCGGCTGCGTGGTGCGCGCGGCGTCCGAGCGCGGGAACCAGAACAGCGTCAGATCAGCGGCTCGGAGATGGTGTTGTTCCCAGCTGACCTGGGAAAACGCGGCGTCGGGGTCGTCGATGGGGAACTCGATGCGGTTGGGGTTGAACACCACGAGCGGGATCGGGGCGGTGAGAAGGGTCTGTACCGCGTGCTGGTGCCAAGGCTCGTCGATTGCGGTGATGCCGCCGGCCAGGAACACCGACGCCGGGTCGGACGCCTGAGGGCGGTAGTAGGTCGGCGCTTCGAAGTACCGCCGCGGCGCGGCATGCGCCGAGTGGCGTACGGCGGTCTCCGAAATCCGTCCCGGTTTCCCGCCGAAGCTGTACAACGGGGCTCGTGGATGACGAGCTCGAGGTGTTCCGGGACGCTCTCCCGGATCTTGGGCTTGGCAGCAGCGCGCGAAGGAACTGGAGCAGCTCGAGCCGGGCAGTGACCTCATCGGGGACGATGCAGCCCTTCCTTACCGGCTGATCAGCGAAACTGTGCGCGTCAGCCGAATGTCCGCAGGTGAGCACCTGCGTCTCGTCTGGGACGGGCCGGACCGCGGGAACTACTACAACATGATCCAGTACAGCGCGGTGCGCGCCGCTGTCGTCGGCGCGGCCCAAGCCGTCAGGATCCTTGCGTCCGACGACTCCGTGGCCCGCCGCGATCGCGGCTACATCGCGATCACCGACACCTACGTTCAGCTGCGCAAATTCCACCAGCTCGTCCTCCGCCAGGCAACGGAGCTGCAATTGCTGACTCCCGAGCAAGTGAACCAAATGCGCAATCAGATCGCATGGGCCGGATCCCGCGAAGATGCCGTGCGCGCTGCGCACCTCCCAAGCCGGGCTGAACGTCGCGACCTTCATAGAGGCGGGCGCGCCGGTGATCTTCCCCGGCGACGAGTTTCGCCAGGCCGGCCTGAGGCAGTCGTGGAACATCCTCTCCTCCGACGCGCATGTTCTGTTCTGGAGCTTGGCGATGAGGACGACCTCCGCCACGCTGGCGGACAAGCTCACCGGCCTGTCGATCGGCAAGGTTGAGGGCGAGGTCTCGGAGGCTGGCCGCAGACCTGGATCACCAATCTGGTCTCGGCGTCGATGGCGACCTGCACGGTGGTGGGGTAGCGGTAGTTCTTCGACGGGGTGGTCAGCCGGTGGTCCCGGGTCGGGGCCAGAGTGCCGTCGACGATCGCGACCGCATCGATCCGGCGTGTGCGGACCGGGGCCAGCACCAGCAGCGGGCCGATCGTGTCGCTTCCCCGGTGCGCGGCGGAATGCGATGCCCCGAACAGCGGGCCGATCTGGCGCATGGTCAGGTTCGTCCGCCAATAGGTCGCGACCAGCAGAACCCGCTCTGCCAGGGGCAATGCCCACTGCCGGCGCGGCCGTCCGTCCGCGATCTCGTTTCCGCCCCACTTGGCGACCAGCCGTATCGGCTTGCGGAACTGACCCGGTTCCAGCCCCGCGAACGGAGCAATCCACTTCGTCCGCGACGTTGTGATCACCTGCACCACACCGACAGGATCAACTACCGACCCAGCCAGCCCCACCCCGGGTACGAGACATCCCTTTGGAGAGCGTGACACGGTCGATGCAGTCCAAGACGCGGTCAGAGTGCCGGCTTGCCCGCTTGGTAGAGCCAGGCGTGGAAGAACGAGTCCAGGTTGCGGTGGGTCAGTCGCTCGACGACCTGGATGAATTGCCGCGTCGAGACGTTGCCGTATCGGTGAGCGGTCGGCCACTGCGTGAGCATTTCGAAGAAGGCGCGGTCGCCGATCTTCATGCGCAGCGCCTGCAGTGTCATCGCGCCGCGGTTGTAGACCAGGTCGTCGAAAATGTGATCACGTCCGGGGTCGGCGACTTCGCCGCTCCAGTCCTTCTCATCGGCGTAGGCCTTAGCGAAGGTCTGCTGCACGGGGACGTTGTTGAATTTCTCCTGGTAGAGCCACTCGGAGTAGGTTGCGAAGCCTTCGTTGAGCCAGATGTCCGACCAGCGCACGGGAGTGAGGCTGTCGCCGAACCACTGGTGGCCGAGTTCGTGGGCGAGCAGGTCGCCGTCGACATCGCTGGTGCTCTGATCGTAGACCGGCCGGCTCTGCGTCTCGAGGGCGTAGTCGACGCCGACGTCGGCGAGGATGCCGCCGGTCGAGTCGAACGGGTACCGACCGTACATCGAGGATTCCCATTGGATGACCTGGGCCGTGGTCTGGTTGAACACCTTGCCCTGACCGGGCTTGGTGTCGATCGACTTGCCGATCGCGGTGATGTTCGCCACGCCGCCGGCCGCCACGCCGCGGGTGACGTCGTAGTTGCCGATCGCGAGCATGCTCAGCTCGCTGGCCATCGGCCTGTTCATGGTCCAGCGGAAGGTGGTCTGGTGATCTTGCGTGGTGGTGGGCCCGGGTTCGCCGTTGGCCAGCACCGTGAGTCCGGTCGGGACGGTGATGGTCTGGGTGTAGGTCGCTTTGTCGTCGGTGGTGTCGTTCACCGGGTAGTAGGTCGCCGCACCGATCGGCTGGTTGAGCGCGACCGCGCCGTCCTTGGTGGCGACCCAGCCGGAGACGCCCAGCGCGGGGTCGTCGATCTTCTGCGGGACGCCGGCGTAGCTCACCGAGACGACGAACGAGCTACCCTTCCGTAGACCGTGCGGCGGGGTGATCGCCAACTCCTGGGCACCGCTGCGGCTGTAGGTGGTGTTTCGGCCGTCCACCGAGAGCCTGCTGATCTTCAGCGGTCCCCGGAAGTCCAGGTCGAAGCGGGAGAGATCCTGTGTGGCCGTGGCGAGGATCGTCGTGGTCGCGTTGATTGCTTTGGTTTCGGGGTTGAACGCCAGCCGGATGTCGTAGTGACTGACGTCGTAGCCGCCGTTGCCCATGTCGGGGAAATACGGGTCCCCGGCGCCTGGAGCACCAGGGGAGTACAGCGGTTCTCGTGCCGGCGCCGCATCCGCTGCCGGGCTCGTCGCGGCCAGCAGACCGGCGGCCAGTGCGCCGGAGATGATCAACAAGTGGCCACGTCTACGGTTGGCGCCTCGCATTGGTTTGGTCCTCCTCGGCAGTCGTCGACGCTGAAGAGTAGGACCGATCGGACACGCGGATCAAGTCTGTTGCGGCGGCTTCGAACGTTCGGTTCGGGCGGTTCCCGGGCCGGTCGTGCTGCTGAGGTTTCCGAGGCAATCGCTTGAGGACCTTCCGTCGGAGGTTGCGCGCAACATCCGACGGAAGAGCAGGGGGCCTGTCCGACCACCGTTGGTGAGGGGCCACCGCCGCGAAACCCCAGCAGCAGTGTGTGGATCGAACGCAACAGCGGCAAAAAGTACTAGCCAGACTTCATCGTCCTTGGCAAGGACGGCGTCCACTGGGTCGGCGAAGGCCAGTCGGACCGGAGGAAGCGCTCGACACCGATGGGCTCGAGGACCAGCGCAGCCGAAGAGCGGGCCCCGGTTCGTCCGCGACAAAGTCAAGTTCGGGACCTGGCGATACACGTTCGTCATTGAGATCCATCTCAAGTCGGCCACGAGCCGGGAAGATCTGATGTTGGTCCGTACCAAAGCCATCCTCCAACTTCAAACTTAAACAACTCCGACCTTATCGATCAGGCGGAACTAAGCACTGAATTTGAAGTCGACGGTGACGTTGACGACGATCTCCCTGACGAACCCGACTACGGGAACGACCAAGAACGTGTCTCACTTGGATTTTGACTGAAGCCCGGGCAAGATCGTGAATTGTGATGGACGAGTTGTCACGGCGGCTGGTGCCGGACGAGTTGTGGGCGCTGGTCGGTCCGCTGATCCCGGCGGGAAAGACGCGCCCACAGGGCGGTGGAATGTCGCGTGTGGACGACCGGGCAGTGTTCACCGCGATCGTGTTCGTGCTGACCAGCGGGTGCGCCTGGCGGCACCTGCCGCCCAGCTTCGGGGTCACGGTACCGGCGGCGCATCGCCGGTTCACCGAGTGGATGACCGCCGGACTTTAGCGCGAGGTGCACCGAGCAGTCCTGGACGAGCTGGAAAGCAAAAGCATGATCGACTGGTCCAGTGCGGTCCTCGACGGAGCGTCCGTCAGGGCCACAAAAGGGGCGAACCGACCGGCGCGAACCGGGTCGACCGCGGCAAACCCGGCTCGAAGATCCACGCCCTGTCCGGCCGGAACGGCCTGCCCCTGACCGTCGGAATCTCCGCGGCCAACACCCACGACAGCCACGCGCTCAAGCCCCTGCTCAACGCGCTCCCGCCGGGGACCCCGTCGCCGGAAACCGGCCAATTGCACGCGGACAAGGCCTACGACCTTTCCGCCCTGCGCGACTGGCTGCGCCAACGCCGAATCCGGCGCAGCGAAACCGCCGGGGGACGAGAGCAGGATCTGCGCGGTACCGGCGGCCCGATGCGCATCGAGACGATTCTGGACCGGCCTGCTGGCCAATACCGCGCGATAGGTCGTCGACGAGCTGAACGAGGGCCGTCCGGGTATGGCTCTTGGCCTGATCGAAGGGATGATTTCCGAGTTGGGGGTTGATGAAGCCCGGGGCCACGTTGCCAGGCGGCTCCACGGTGCGCGCTCCCGAGGTCGTTTACGAACCACCGGCGATGGCGATGCAGCCGCCGAACGGCTTGCGTTTGTGCTGGAACTCCTGCGACTGCGCGGGCAGGCTCTCCGATCCGCCGTAGATGGTCGGGCTCATGTTCGAGAACGCGTGGTAGGGCAGCCGAACCAGTCGGCCATCGCCTGCATCTCGGCGACCTCGTGGTCGTTCCTGGCGTCGGCACACCCGCGTCGCAGTCTCCAAGCAAGAGCGGGGTGAAGCCGGCGGTCTGCACCGCGGTCAGCCGTGACGGCGGCAAAGCCTCGGGGAGGCGTGTGGCCCCACGATCCGGAAGCCGCGCCAGGAGACGTGGCGAACGCGCGAGGGGATCGGCGATGAGGCAACCGCACCGGTCGCCGCCTACCGGCTCACGGCGCCAACTCATAGATGATGTTGGCCTCACTGGAGGTCGCGAGCCGGGCCCCGGTGAACCCGGCTTCCTCAGCCAGGCGAAGGACCGGCGCCACCCCGGCCTGGTTGCCCAAACCCAACCCGGGCGATCGGGAAAGACCGCTGGGCAGACATACGAGCAAGGAGGCGCCGGCCGACGACCGAGCCATCGGGTTGCGGAGTGTCTCCTCGACCGTGTCCCAGCTCATCGGCTCGACCAGCATGACCCTTCCCTCGGGCGCAAGGGCGCGACGTGCGGCTCGCAACGCCGCACTCGGGTCGGGCATGTCGTGCAGGCAGTCGAAAAAGGAAATGAAGTCGTAGCTGCCGTCCAGGTCGGCGGCACCCGCGGTGCGGAACGTGATCCTTTCACCCACTGAAGCGGCCTCGGCCCGCTCGCGGGCTGTCGCGATCGAGGGTGCGTGGTAGTCGACCCCGACGAAGGTCGAGTTCGGGTACGCCTCCGCCATGATGATCGTGGATGAGCCGAATCCGCAGCCGACATCGGCGACCCGGGCACCGCGTAGGAGCCGTTCCTCGACCCCCGTCAGTGACGGAATCCATGAGCTGGTCAGGTTGGCCAGGTACACCGGCCGGAACAGCTTTTCAGTGGCCTCGAACATATCGTCGTGGTGCTCGTGCCAGTCAATGCCGGAGCCGGTGGAAAACACCTCGGTCAGCCGGTCGACCATGCGGGTCGCCGCGGCGGCGCTCTGGAACAGCCCGACGACGTAACCGGGGCTCTCCGGATCGGTGAACGCCGTGGCCTGTTCGGGGGACAGCCGATAGCGGGCGGTGCGCTTCGGTTCCGCGCCGCCGGAACCGCCGCCCGCATAGGTGACGTAGCCGGAGAGGGCCATCGCCAGGAGCCACTCTCGGACATACCGCTCGGCGAGACCGGCCCGGTTTGCCAGCTGCTCGGCCGTGAGATCCTCCTCCACCGACATCGCCGCGAACAGTCCAAGCCGGGCACCGACCACCGCCAGGGGCACGGTCACTGCCGCGCCGGCGTCCGTCACTGCCCTGCCGAAGAACTCTTCCAGCCGAGCTTGATCGACAGCTGTGGTCTTGATCGCCTCTGTCATTCGTCCCCTCCACATGGGACCCGGACAGCTCCGGGCACCCGGTTACACTCGCCCCGGGTTGTCGAGGCGAAAATTTTGCACCCTGACCGATAACACGGATGGATCGTCCTTATCGGTTCAACGAGAGCAACGCGACCTGCGTCACGCTACTCACCCAGCTCCCGTACCCCGGATGGACAAATTTCGCATTTCAACCTCCGGCACGATATGGGAGCGCCGGAACCATGAACGGGCACTCGTCACCGGACCGGGAATTTCGGCGGAATGAGGCAGGGCAGTGTGAACTGCGGACGCCACGCCTTGCCCTTGCGGGGCAGCAGGTTCAGCGGCCCGAACTCGTCCACGCAGATCACTCGGCCATCGGAGGGCCCGCTGGTCGTAGAGGTCGAGCACCCGGCGCACCTTCGGCAGAAACTCCGGATCGGTGCTGGCTTTCCAGGTTTTGGTGGTCTGCCAGGTATGACCACAACACAGGAATGGCCACGCGGTCGAGTCCTCGGAACGTTGCCCGAAAGTGCACCGAGATGGGTCCTCAACGGGATTTCGCGGCGGTGGTGGCGGCACCAGACTTGGGCGCATGATCGTTTCGGAACCTCTGAGCGGACTGGATTTCCTACGTGCCATCGTGGAGGGGCGGAGCCCGCAGCCGCCCATCTGCCGCACCCTCGGGTTCGCGCTGGTGGAGGTCACGTCTGGCGTCGCGGTTTTCGAGGGGATGGCGGGCGAGCACCTGTACAACCCGATGAACGCGGTGCACGGCGGTTTTCTCGCTACGCTGCTCGATTCCGCCATGGCGTGCGCGGTCATCGGCCGCCTGCCGGCCGGTATGCTGGCCCCCACCACACAGGTGAACGTGAACTTCGTCCGGCCAGTGACCGCCCGCACCGGGCTGCTGCGCGCCACGGGCACGGCCATCCACCTCGGGCGAACGATGGCCACCGCGGAGGGCCGGGTGGAGGGCACCGATGGCAAGCTCTACGCCCACGCCACCACTACCTGCGCGGTCTCTTCCGCGTGACGACGAATGATCTTGCCGCTCGAGGTGCGGGGGATATCGCCCCGGCCGAGGTAGGTGAGGCGCCGGGGCGTGATGCCCAACTGGTCGGTGAGTGCCCGGCTGATGCCGCGTGACATGACTTCGCGGGCAGCGGGATCGCGTTCCGTCGACTCGATGACCAGGCCCAGCCCGCTCCCTTCGTCGCCGTCGAACTGATGCGCCAGGATGCCGTGCACCTTGGCCGGATCGGTGGCACGGCGGACCACGTCCTCGATGTCGCTGGCCCAGTGGTTGGCTCCGAAGACGATGATCGTCTCCTTCGCCCGGCCGACGACGTACAGCTCGCCGTTGTGCCGGAGACCGAGGTCGCCGGTGGCGATCCAGCCGTCGTTCAGCAGGGTTCGGCGGGTCGCGGCCTGATCGTGGTCGTAGCCGGTGGCGGTAACCGAGGGGCCGCGGACCTCGATGCGGCCGACACATCGCTCCGGCAGTGTGCGGCCAGCCGCGTCGGTCAGCCGGATCTCGGTGCGGGACACAGATGTTCCCACCGATACGAGTTCGCGATACGGCTCGTTCGCGGACACCGGAGTCTCCAGGACCCCGCGGCCGAGTGCCGCGCGGCTCGCTCTGAGCGTCGTGGTGGGCCGTCCCAGCGAGGCGAGCGTTACGGCGAGCGTAGCCTCGGCCAGGCCGTACGCCGGCATGAAGACACCGGGGCGCAACCCGAACCGGGCGGTGAACTCGTCCTGGAGGGCGCGGTCGACCGGCTCGGCGCCGTTCACCGCGATCCGCCATCGGGACAGGTCGAGGGAGCCCGCGTCGCCACCGCGGCGCAGCACGTACTGGTAGCCGGAGTTCGGCGCCATGGTGAAGGTGGCGCCCAGCCGGCCGATGCTGCGGATCCAGCCCAGCGGGTCCCACAGGAAGTCCTGCGGGCGTTGCAGGTAGATGTCCGCGTCGTGCAGCAGAGGCGTAAGGAACGAGCCGATTAGTCCCATGTCGTGGAACAGGGGCAGCCAGGTGCAGCCGATGTCGTCGCTGGTCAGCCGCGTTCCGTCGGCGATGTTCGCGGCGCCCGCGGCGAGATTGTCGTGGCTGAGCACGACACCGCGTGGGTCGGCGCTCGTGCCCGAGGTGTACTGGACCAGGGCGGCGTCCCCGCCGTCCCGAGGCATGTGGACCGCATGACCCGCTGTGACACCGGCAGCGTCGAGCACCGTCACCGGTTCGTCCGCCAGCAGGTCGGACAGCACGGCGACGGCGGAGCCGCGGGCGAGGACCGTGCGCACCTGCGAGCGGCGCAGCGCGAGAGCTGTGCGGTTCAGGTAACTGCGGGACGAGCCGAACGCCGGGGGCTCCGGCAGCGGGACGGCGACTGCTCCGGCGGCCAGCACCCCGAAGAGCGCGCGGGCGAAGTCCAGCGAAGTGGGCAGGACCAGCGCGACGCGGTCGTCCGGTGCCACTCCCCGCGACACCAGGCCGGCGGCCGTCCTCCCGGCCTCGTCGTGGAGCTCTTCGTAGGTGAGAGCGGCCGTCTCCTCGCCCCGGCGGAGAATGTGCACGCCGTGTCCTGATCGTCTGGCGGCCACCTCGCGGAGACCGTCGACCAGGTTCACGATGCAACCTGAGCCGCGATCAGCTCGTCGACCTGGACGGCGAAGTCCCGAACGTTCTGAGCTTCGAAAACGATATGGTCGTCAATCTCGATGTCGTAGCGCTGCTCGACGTCGAGCACGATCTGCAACGCGTGGATCGAGTCGAGCCCCAGCTTGCGCAGGTCTTCCTCGACGCTGATCTGCTCGTCGGGCACCTGCAGGCGCTCGGCGACGAAGTGCCGGATGGTGCTGACCGTGTTCATTCGAGGTGTCCCTTTCATTTGGTGCGGCTCATGCTGCGCAGCTTGGCTTTGATGTCTCGCGGTTTCTCGATCGACTCGTCGTCGGTCAGAATCCGCAGGATCGACATGACCTTCGCGTCGGCGGAGTCCACTGAGCCTTGCTGCACGGTTTCGATGCGGCGGATGCCGTCGCTGGAGGTGGAATGCGGGTAGAAGATCCCGGCGGGGTGTTTGATGCCGTCGCGGCGGTCGGCCAGCCAGATGTAGGCCATCCGCAGCACGGCGGCCTGATTCGCCGGGTTGGCGTCGCACAGTTCCCGCATGAAGACAGAGAACGCGCGGCAGTGGCGTGCCTCGTCCCTGCCGAGCAGCTTCCAGATCTTGCGGATGACCGGCTCGGACACCTCGGTCGCGAGTGCCTTGTACAGGGCGGAGGCTCGGGCCTCGGAGATCACGTTCATCATCAGCGTGGCCGCGCGGTTGTCGCCCTGGGGGTAAGGTTCGCGCTTGTAAAGGGCATGCTTCGAACGGATCTTGACGCCGATGCGGTCCAGATACCGGGCCTGCACGAGGGAATGCCTCGATTCCTCCGCGCCCCACTGCAGTGCCCAGGACGAGAAGCTGGCCTCGCCCTCCCACTCCCGCAGGAAGTTGTGCGCGCCGGGCAGTGTGCCGAACTCGATCACGGCGGCCTCGGTAAGGAAGTCGACGTCCCGCTCATCAAGCATGCCGCGATCGATGGTGTCCAGCGCCACCTCGCTCCAGTCCCACCGGGTGGTCTCGAACCAGTCGAAGATCTTGTTGAACGTCATGTCCAGGTAGAAGTCGGTGTACAGATCGTCCAGCATCAACGCGCGGTGTGCACGCAGGGTGAGTTCCACCGACTCGGCCAGGTTCTCCGCGGCCATCACAGCGGGCTTCACCACGTCCTCGACGTCCAGCGCCTCGACCCAGCCCGGTACCGGACCGCCGGCGTTCGCGTCAACGAGGTGCACGCGGGTCCGGTCGAACCGGCTGTCCGCGCGCAACGCCCGCACCGCCGCGATCGGCTCGGCGCCGGCCGCGACCCAGACCGCGGCGAGGGTGGTCTCGGGATCGAGCTCGTGCAGATATCGTTGCCAGTCTTCGCGACCCGGCCGGTCCACGGCGATCCGGCCGAACCTCGACAGGGAAAGTTCGGTGGTCGTGGCGACGTCGAGGGGAAGGCCCAGCAGGGCGATCCGGGTGGCAGTCATGTTCCTCTTTCTCCGTTGCGGTCAGTGGCGCGATGCCGGGCCCAGCAGCACGGGCAGGCGCTCAAGGCTGTTGCTCACGAACGACGGGACCGGGGCCACGTCCTGCTCTGTGATCCGCACCTCGGGGAACCGCGCGAAGAAGCGCGACAGGGCGGTCTCCAGCTGCAGCCGGGCGAGATGGATCCCTACGCAGAAGTGCGGACCGTGGCCGAAGCCGAGGTGGCCGGCCTGCGCGCGCCGGACGTCGAACTCGTCCGCGTCGGGTCCGTGGTGGGCCGGGTCCCGCCCGGCAGAGCCGAACGACGCGAGGATCGCGTCGCCCCGGCGCATGACAACGTCGTCCATTTCGATGTCTTCCAGTGGATAGCGCATGGGGAACTGGTTCACCGCGCCGTTCCACCGCATCGTCTCCTCGACGACCGCGTCCCACTCTGCCTCGCCCGAGCGCACTAGAGCGAGTTGGCGTGGATGGGTCAGCAGTGCGTGACAGGCGTTCACGATCACGTTGATGATGCTCTGGTGGCCGGCGAAGAACATGAGCAGCACCATGCCGACGAGTTCGCTCTCGGTGAGCTTGTCGGCGTCCGTGGTGGTCGCGGCGATCAGGGAGCTGATCAGGTCGTCGGTGGGCGCGGCTCGTTTGGCCTCGATGATCTCGTGCAGCAGTTCGTTGATCTGCTGGTCGATCTCGAGCACCTGCTCGGCAGTGTTGGTCGTGCGGGTCTGGACGCCGGTCAGCACGTGCAGTAGGCGGCGCTTGCGGTGCGGAATGCCGAGCAGGTCCGAAATCACGGTGGTGGGGATCGGGTAGGCGAAGGCCGACCGGATGTCGACCGGGCGGTCCGGTGGAGTGGTGGCCAGCCGGTTTAGCAAGGAGTCGACCACGGCCTCGACACCGGGGCGCATCGCGGCCACCCGGGCCGGGGTGAGCGCCTGGTCGACGAGCGACCGCAGGCGGCGGTGGCGGGCACCGTGGGCGTTGATGACGCTGTCGGTGCTGACAAAACCCATCAGCGGCCAGCCGTCCGGTATCTCGCCGCGGATGTGTGCCGTCCAGTGCTCGATGCCTTTCGCCGCCCGTGGATCTGCCAGGAGCTGGCGGAGGTCGTTGTGGTGCGGGACCGCCCAGGCGCACACGCCGCCGGGGAGTTCGACCAGGACCGCGCGGCCCGCGGCTCGGAGCCGGGCGTTCTCGGCGTGCTGGTCGGCGCCGGTCACGTCCAACACGAACGGGCATCCGGTTGTCGTCTCGTTGGTCACTGTCAGTGCTCCCGTCTACTCGCCGAGGAAGTTCGTGATGTCGTCGGCGAACTCGGTGTGGTGCTGGAACAGGAAGCCGTGACCGGCGTCCGGGAAGATCTTCAACACCGCGTTGGGCAGGTGAGCCGCGAGGAGGCGCGCCTTGTCCACGGAGACCATGACGTCGTGTTCCCCGTGGGCGACGAGGGTGGGCTGGCGCAGCAGGGCCAGTCGGTGCACTCCGGCCGGATCGGGCCTTCCCCAGGCCGTCGCTGAGTCCAGCTGCGCTCGCCAGGACTCAGGTGTGACGGCGAAGTCGGGGTCGGGGCGGGGACGGCCTAGCCGCCGAATGAATTCGATTCCGTGCGTCCGGCCGGTCTCGGTCTGCGGAAAGAGCAGGTACAGCAGGTCCTTGGGCCCCAAGGCTTCCTTGGTGGCGGCGACGTGCGTGCGGCCGCTCAGCGCCAGGTCGCCGCCGGTGCCGCGGGGGGCGGTACCGGCGAGTACCAAGCGCCGTACCAGCACCGGGCGGGCGAGCGCCAGCTCCTGGGCGACGTATCCACCCAGACTGAAGCCGAGCAGGTCGACGACGTCCAGGCCGAGTGCGTCGATGAAGGCGAGGACGTGCTCGGCCATGTCCGGGATCGTGGTAGGTGTTCGTCCCTCGGACCGGCCGACACCGGCGTTGTCGACGAGAATCACCTCTCGCGCCGCCGCGACACGTTCCACGAAACCGGGATCCCACATGTCGATACTGGCCCGGAAGTGCGACAGAAAAAGCAGCGGTGGTGTGTCGTTGCCGCCGATCCGGGTATAGGTATAACGAATTCCGTTCGCTGCCCGTATTGCACTTTTGCGCATCGTCTCATCCCCTCATCCCCGGAGCGGGCACGACACCTCGACTCAATCGGAACACGAACCGCAAGGCAAAGCCGCGGCCACGGTGCCGGTATCCCATGCGGCTGCTTTCACGACCTGACAGCACATCGGTGCCAGCCGAGAACTTGAAGCCAAGACCCAACATCCATGGTTACGGGGAAGATCGCCGGGCCGCCACTGGCGGCCGGGCCCGTTGCGCGATTTTGCACCACAGGTTCATGGATCGACACACGAACCTGCCGTCTTACACGGTCCTTCACGGCAAATCGCCCCATGGCGGTGGAATCGATCGCGAATCGGTGCTATGCGGTCCGCGTAGGATCCGCTGACAATCGCGCAGGCAGGACTTCCCGTCAATGAACGCCTCACTCAGCGGGCTGCGCACCGACGCGACCCACGACGCCCTCGGCCGGCTGACCGGGCTCTGGCCACCGGGCCACAGCAAGAGCACCAACGCCCCGGCCAAAACCACCTGCACCTACACGGTCAGCAGCACCAGCCCCGGCGTTGTCGCGACGAACACGCTGCTGTCCAGCAGCAAGTACGCGACCACCTACGCGCTGATCGACGGGCTCGGCCACACCGTGCAAACACAGTCCCTGACCTCCTACGCGCAAAAGGGGGCCGTGTCGTCACGGACTCCTTCTGCGACTCGCAGGGCCGGGCGTGAAGACGCACGACGCCAACTGGGATGGCGATTCCGGGCCGACGAATACCCTGTTGGTCATCGCGGACAACCCCGTTCCGAGCACGACAGTGTCCACATTCGACAGTGCCGGACGTGCGACGGCCTCGGCTTACCAGCTCTACGGCGTGGAATAGTGGCGCACCACCACCGCCTGGGTTCGACCGGCCGGTAGGTGAAGTCCTCGCGGCCGAATAGGCCGGCCACGACCCCCGAGGCCCGGACGGGGTCGCCGGGTGCGAGGCGGAGCCTGCCCGCGAGCGACGCCAGCGCCGGTCGGGTCAGCGTCGTGGAGAGCGCGACCGCCCGTACCTGTCCGCGCCGGTCGGTCTGGCCGAGGACCAGCGCCGTCGGCTGGGTGGGGGAGCCGGTCACGCCGAGGACCAGGGCGTCGACGTCGTCGACGTGGCGGACCTTCACCCAGCCCGCGCGGCCGCCGCGCAGCGGATACCGGCTGCCCAGCGGTTTCGCGAGGGCTCCCTCGACGCCGACGGCGGCCTGCTCGGGTGCTGATCCACCCATGTGCCTGCTCGACGTCGAGCGTGGAGCGCATCAGCTGCACGTCGGCGTTGCCCGCGCCGATCACCGCGGCGAGGTGTTCCCTGCGCCGGGACAGAGGCCACACCCGCAGGTCACGGCCTCTGGAGCCGAGCAGGTCGAACGCGATGAACACGACGCTGATGCCCTCGGCGCGGCGGCGGGCCTCGCCGTCGCGGAGCGCCGCGAAGTCCAGTCGGCCCGCCCGGTAGGCGCACAGCTCGCCGTCGTGCACCACCCGGCCGAGCGCGGCAGTGGACTCGGTGATCCCGGGGAACCGGTCGGCCAGGTCGCTGCCGATGCGGGACTGGAGCACCCCGGCAGGCACGTGCAGGACCAGGCGCCAGCCGTCGAGCTTGGGGGAGTACTCGTAGTCGCCGGTGGGCAGCACCGCGGCCGGCCCGGCGACAGCGAGCCTGAGGGGGCAGTGCCGGCGCAGGCACAGGTCCATCGTGAGCCTCGCTGACCTGCGGCACAGCCTTAGAGCCGCCTGATTGGCCATTGACGTACGCAGCACACGAACGGTGCCCGGAACGGTCCGCATATCGATGACGGCAAAGAAACGCCGTCGTGGCCGATCCTGTTCCGCCTGGGTCGCGGCGAGGCGTGCAGCGGACTGAGCAAACGCGGGGGAACGTCGTTCGGTTGCCTCTGGCTCCGGTGTTCTCCATCGCAGAATTTTCGCTGGTGGAGCCGCATTTCTGCGCCGTACGCTCAGGAAATGGAGCTGGGGATGGCGAACGAAGAAGGCGACAGGACCGAGCGGGCCGCCGACGATGGTGAACCGCTCCTACCCGCCACAAAGCGGGCCGGCGGGCGCGCAACCGCCTGCGGGCGCGCGAGCCGGCCCGGGAGGAGCGGGTGCGCCGCGGGCCGACGGAGTCCGCGATGGGGGACAGGGCGCTGTCCCTGCGGTTCTGGCGGGTCGCGATCGCCGGGGCGTTGTGGTTCCTGGTCGTGCCGGGGGCGCCGGTCGGGATCTCGCGGCTGTGCGACGTGTCGGACGCGTTGGTGGAGAACGGTTTCACCGCGTCCGGCGAGATCTTCGCCGTGCACATGCCGCGGCGCGGGACGCCCGGCCGTCACCGTGGCTTACCTCGCGGGGGGCGTGTACGAGGAGCAGAAGATCAACCGCGACTCCGGCGCCACGTGGGTGGCGGGTGAGGGCCGCAGCCCGACCGCGTACGCAGCCGGGGTGCGCGTCCCGCGCGGTTCGAAGTGGACCAGTCGGTGACGCGGCGGCGACCGGTCGGCAAACGCTTGCGGCGCGAGCTGGTGTTCCCGGCGGACCGCAGCGCGCCCGAAGACGGGGAGCCTTGGCTTCCGCCCGGCGATGACGCCCGCCCTGACGGCCGTTTCCGCGTGCTGTCCTGGCTGGCCCGTCGTGCGGGCTGGGCCGTGGCCGGTGTGGTCGCGGCTGCCGGCGTGCTGGCCGCCGGAATCGTTCTGCTCGGGATCGAAGAAGACGCGGCAGCCCGGGCGCACACGAACGACTTCACGGTGTACGGCGTGGTGGTGTGGCTCGCCGACCGGCACTTCGAGGTGGCCTACCCGGGCTCGGACGGTCCGCACGTAGTCGACTTTCCTTACCGCAGGACGGAACACCTCGGCATCGGCGACCGGATCGAGGTGACCTACGACCAGACCGAGCCCGCTGCCGCGCGCCGGGCCGACGACTCCGTCCTGGACCCGCTCGGAGGCGCGATCGCCTACGGCCTGATGTTCGGCGGACTCGGTGGCGGGTCGGTCGCCGCCTGGTTCGCCGTGATCTGGTGGCGCCGCCGCCGGGCGGTGCTCAAGTCGGGCTGGCGCGCGGCCACGCTCGACTTCGGTGAACCCGGCGTCACCCATGCCACGTACACCGACGGCAGTCACCTGCGGCTGAGGCCGGCCCGCGGGCTGTCCGACCGGTACGCGCGGCTCGGCGCCCGCCGGCGCGGCGGGTTCCTGGCGGGCGAGGGAAACCGGATGGTCCTGCTCGTGCCCGGGCTCGACCCGGTCGACGTGCAGGCCGTGAGCACCCGGTGGGTCTAGCCGAGCTCGAGGTCGCCGGTCAGGTAGCGCTGCTGGGTGGGCGCGCCCGACCGCACCTGCGCCGCAGCAGCCTGCCCGCCGCCCTCGACTCGCTGCCGTGCGCGCTGAGGGTTACGTCCTCATCGGCCAGGCGCTGAAGCCGATCGGAGAGAGCACGGAGTCCGAAGAAGCCGAGTGTATACAGCATGGGTCTCCAAAACGGTGGCGAGAGCTTGGACGACGCCCAAAACGGTCGCGGGACCTTGGACGAAGCGCAGGACGACCAGCAGCGGCGGAGCCAGTGAACCGACGGAGCCGGCGCTCGGCAGGCACCCGATCAGGAAGGTCGCGGCCTCCATCACCGCCAGGCAGGCGACGACGACCGGCTTGCGCCCGTCTTGTCGCCCGGAGGGTGTTGGGGAGGTTGACCGGAAGTAGTAGGCCTCCGGATCGTGGCCGTCGGGGAGGAGGTCGCAGTTGAGCAGGTGCTCTCCGGTCGGGTTGAAGCAGGCCGCCGCTCCTCAGTCCAGTGAGACGGGGCCCGTGCAGGCAGCCAGGGCGGTCGCAGCCGGCACCGACGCCGGGGCGACCTGATCGGCCGCCGCGGGCGCGGCGCTCGCGATGTCACTCAACCCGAACGTCAACGACGCTGCCGCGGCGAGAACCGCGCCCATCTTAATCTCATGTGTTACCCCTCCAGTTTCTCCGCCGCATCACCCTTATGGGGTTCCGGTCGGAGGTCGAACCGGACAATCCTCTGCCTGGTCTGGACCTATTCGCGGCGAATTCCCCAGGTGGACACCTAATTGGACTGGCGATTCACCAGGTTGCCGACTTCACGATCGGCGCCGGCGGGTGTGGATCGATCCGGCGGACAGCGCGGTCACGGATGGATCGCCGCGCTGTGATTGATCGGTGGGTTAGCCGGACCGCCGAGGGGTAGCCGAGCCAGATCGGACGCGCCGGGGCGTGGCATACCTGGACGTTCGACAGGGCGCAATGTGATACGGAGGCTGCGATGACGCGCTCGGTGAACCGAACGACAGGACACGCAGGGCACGAGGAGATGCAGCGGCAGGGTCGGCGGCTGGGCTGGCTGAGCCTCGGTCTGGGCGTGGCACAGCTGACGGCCCCACACACCGTGCGCTGGATCAGTGGCGTGGACGACTCCGCGAGGTCGCGGGCGGTGGTGTCGGTCGTCGGTGTGCGGGAACTGGTCCACGCGGCCGGGCTCCTGACCGGCCGGCGGAAGGGCGTCTGGGCGTGGACCCGGGTGGTCGGCGACGCGATGGACCTGACCGCGCTGGGCATGGCCATCGCCCACCGTGGCGGGCGCCGCCGGCGGCTGGTCGGGGTCACCGGCGCCGTCGCCGGGATCGCGGCAGTGGACCTGCTGACCGCCGTGCACGCCACCCGCGCGGAACACACCAGCTCCGCGCCGGCGGCGCGGAGCGCACGCAAAGGAGAATCCGTGGAGCTGACAGCAACGACAACCATTCGCAAACCCGCGCCGGACGTCTTCGCGTTCTGGCGGGACCTGGAGAACCTTCCGACGTTCATGGCGCACCTCGAGCAGGTCCGGCGTACCGGTGACCGGACGAGCCACTGGTCCGCCAGTGCCCCGTTCGGCAAGGACGTCGAATGGGACGCGGAGATCGCCGAGGAGACACCTGGAGAGCGGATCGCGTGGCGCTCGACCGGGAAGACCGCCGTACCGAACGCCGGCACCGTCTGGTTCACACCCGCCCCCGACGGGGAGAGCACCGAGGTCAACGTCGCCCTGGCGTACGAGATCCCGGGCGGCGCGGTCGGCAAAGCAGTCGCCAAGTACTTCGGCGAAGAACCGCACCAACAACTCGACGACGACCTGCGCCGGCTCAAGCAGGTCCTGGAGACCGGCGAGGTCGTCCGGTCCGACGGCGCCCCGTGGGGCAAGCGGGCGCGCAAGGAGTTCCCGCAGCGGCCGGCGCAACCGCTGTCGGATGCCGAGCTGGAGAAGGGAGCGGACGCATGAGGGCCACCACCTGGGCGGGCCGCAACAAGGTCGAGGTCCGCGACGTCCCGGACCCGAAGATCCTGAACCACCGCGACGCGATCGTCCGGATCACCTCCACCGCGATCTGCGGCTCGGACCTGCACCTGGTCGACGGGTACGTCCCCACCATGCAGGACGGCGACGTCCTGGGGCACGAGTTCATGGGCGAAGTGGTCGAGGTCGGCCCCGGCGTCGACCCGGGCCGGCTGCGCGCCGGGGACCGGGTCGTCGTGCCCTTCCCCATCGCCTGCGGCGCGTGCGCCGCCTGCGCCGCGGAACTGTACTCCTGCTGCGAGAACTCCAACCCCAACGCCGGGATCGCGGAGAAGATGTTCGGTCACCCCGTCGCCGGGATCTTCGGCTACTCGCACCTCACCGGGGGCTTCGCGGGCGGTCAGGCGCAGTACGCGCGCGTGCCGTTCGCCGATGTCGGCCCGATCAAGATCGAGTCGGACCTGACCGACGAGCAGGTGCTGTTCCTCTCCGACATCCTGCCCACCGGCTACATGGGCGCCGAAATGTGCGACATCCGGTCCAGCGACGTGGTCGCGGTCTGGGGCGCCGGCCCGGTCGGCCAGTTCGCCATGGACAGCGCCCGGCTCCTGGGTGCCGCGAAGGTCATCGCCATCGACAAGGAGCCGTACCGGCTGGAGCTGGCAGAACAGGCGGGCCACATCCCGGTCAACTTCGAGGAGGTCGACGTCCGGTCCCGGCTGCTGGAACTGACCGGTGGCCGCGGACCGGACAAGTGCATCGACGCGGTCGGGTTGGAAGCCACCCACGGCAGCGCGCACATCGCCGCCTACGACCGGGTCAAGCAGGCGGTGCGTTCGGAGACCGAACGCCCGCACGCATTGCGCCAGGCGATCCTGTCGTGCCGCAGCGGCGGCGTGGTTTCGGTGATCGGCGTGTACGGCGGCCTGCTGGACAAGTTCCCCGCCGGGGCGTGGATGAACCGGTCACTGACCCTGCGGACCGGGCAGTGCCACGTGCAGCGCTACATGAAGCCGCTGCTGCAGCGCATCGAACGCGGCGAGCTCGATCCGACCCGGATCATCACCCACACCCTGCCCCTGGACGAGGCCGAACGCGGCTTCGAGCTATTCAAGAACAAGCAGGACAACTGCGAGAAGGTCGTCCTCAAACCCTGACCGGCCCCGCATCCGGCCACCGCGCGGCGAGCACAGTGGCCGGATGCGGCCACGAGCGAGGTGAACCACATGACCGCACCACCCCAGGTGGCCGTCGGGGTGCTGGCCGACGAAGGGCTGCCGGAACAGGTGATCACGACGATCGCCGACGAGCTCCCCGAAATCTTCGCCACCCGGGTGCACGGGCAGACGCGGTGGCGGGTGGAGCACGAGGTCGACCAGCTCCCGCTGGACGAAGACGGCGACATCCCGATGCGCACGCTGTCGCAGCGGCACCGGCAGGACCGGGGCTGGGACTTGCTGGTCCTGGTCACCGACCTGCCCCGGCGCGCGGGAACGGACCCCGTCGTCGCCGGAGTCGACGTCGAGCACGGCGTCGCGATGATCTCGCTGCCCGCGCTCGGTGCCGTCCTGGTACGGCGCCGGACACGCGCGTTGCTGGTCCGCGTGGTCCGGCAACTGGCGTCACGACGGCTCGGGATCGATGGCAATCACGGCGAACAGGAGACGCTGGCGCGGCTGCGTGAAGTGCTGGCCCCGAAGCGGCGAATGCCCGGTGGACACCAGTCGTCCACGACGCACCTCGCTCTCGTCGGCCTGCGTGGCCGGCTGCGGCTGCTGGCCGGAATGGTGCGGGACAACCGTCCGTGGCGGCTCGTCCCGCACCTCGCGGGCGCCACCGCGGCCGCGGCCGGTACCGCGGCCTACGGCATCATCACCAGTTCGTTCTGGAAACTCGCCGATGCGTTGTCCCCGCTGCGGCTGGCGGCGATCACCGTGGTCACCATCCTGGTCATGACGGTGTGGTTGACGGTGTACAACCACCTCTGGGACCGGCCCTCCGAAGCCGCCGAGCGACGTAAAGCGCTGCTGTACAACGTTTCCACGGCCACCACACTGGCAATCGGGGTCGCGTGCATGTACGCGATCCTGTACGTGCTCGCACTGCTCGCGGCAGCCGTCCTCATCGACAGCGGTTATTTCGCGCAGGCGCTGGAGCACCCGGTCGGTGTGGGCTCGTACCTGAACCTGGTGTGGCTGTGCAGCTCGGTCGGGATCGTCGCCGGTGCGCTCGGATCGAGCCTGGAAGACGAAGAAACCGTCCGAAACGCGACCTACGGCCGCCGCGAACGGGAACGCCAGGAGCAAAACCAGCGTCGGCGGGAAGACCGGATGTCCCGTGAAAGGGAAAGCCCTGCGCAGACCGCGCGAAGCGACGAGTGACCGACGGTGTTGCAGGCAGATCACCCCCGGGCGGACGGCCGCGAGGCCGGGGCCGACGTCGGTGATCATGTCCTCCTGGCCGCCGACCATGCCGTGGCGGACTGGCTTACCGCAGTAGGGGCAGGGCTGCCGCCGGAACTTGGTCGCGTCGTTGTTGCTGGTCACGCGGCCTCTCCCGGGTTCGTCGACCAGGCAAGGTACCGCCGCGGTCACACGCTGGGACGGCCGCGCGTGCTCGGCTGTGGTTCTTCCGTTGACAGGTCCGCGCCGGCTGAACTTTCAACCAGGTCAGGTAGTCATCGAAGATGGCAGCGGTGCCACGAGGGGCGTCGCGCTTGTCGAAGAACTCGTCCAGCAGGGAGAAGAGCAGATCCACCGCCGCCTGCTTGCCCTCGCCAGCGGCCTCGTCGCGCCATCCCGAGGTGAGGTCGGGAAAGGCGAGGTGCAGCACCAAGGAGACCCAGGGCAGGTTGTTTCCGGCGCCGACCCGAGGCACGAGCAACTCCGTGAACCCTTTGAGCAACCGGCCGTCGTTGCCGGCGTCGATGCCGAGTAGGTACGTGCAGTAGTCGCGGTAGCTGCCGTCCAGGCCGTACATCTTCGGGCGCCGGTGGATCTCGGCGAACAGCTTACGGTAGTCCACGATCGAAGGTCCTTGTCTACTTCGGGGCAACTGACCGGATTGCCGTCATGGAGGCGGCACCCCGGCAAACTTGCCTCTGCCGGGCAGCCAGGTCCGATAGTTCCTTGGGCACTGCCAGCACCATGCGCAAACCACTGAGAACGTGACATTGGCGCGGAACACGGCAAGCTTCACAGATCGCTCCTGCGGAAACGCCGATCAGCCCCGTGTGTCTCGCGCACGATCGTTTCTCAGCCCGCCCCGCCGCGAGGGTCGCAGCGGCCAGCAACGCGCTGGCGGTCACCATCGAAGACATGCCGTAGGTCGAGGGAACACCATCGCCCGCATCGTCGCTGGAAGCGTGCTCACCGGCTTGCTCGGCTACGGCAGCGTGAAAATGCAACGGTGCCGGGCTCGCCGAGCCGTCCACCCGCAATGCCGGTGTGGCCGCGTCAACTGCGTTTGCCGCGCCCGACGTTGTTCACAATCACCGATCGGGCCTGGACCCGCGGCGTGCTCTCTGTCTCGCGGCGATCCTGCTGACGAGCGGTTCCTGGTCGTCGGCGCCTGGCAAGGCGCGGGGGTGGGGTTGGCCCTACCACGATTCCTCCGGTCTGGCCCAGTGCCCAGCTGCCGGGCTGCTGGGAAAGTCAGCGGGAACTGAGAGGGGCAGGGATGAAGTCAGCTTTCGCCCTCCTGGCCGGATTGGCCGGCTCCGCGGCTCTGTTCTACTTTGGCACCGGGCTCGCCCCGGTTGCCGCGCTGACCTGGCTCGCGCCATTGCCGGTGCTGCTCCTCGCCCCGCGCGTGCGGCAGGCGAGCGCGCTGGGGGTGGCGTTCGGCGCGTACCTGCTCGGCACGAGCAACACCTGGGGATTTCATTTGCATTCCCATGACGAACCGATGCTCCCGGTCGGCCTGATGATCATCTTAGGCATGTCGCTGACGTTCATGCTCGTCGTCTGGCTTTTCCGCGCGCTGGTGGTGCGTGGCCGTACTCTGCTGGCCGCAGTGGCCGCCCCCGCCGCGTGGACGGGTGTTTTGTACATCGTGTCCGTCACGAACCCGATGGGGCTGGTTGGCACCCGCGCCAACGATCAGGGCGACGTGCCGTTGGTACTGCAGACCGCGGCCATCGGTGGGATGTGGATGGTCGAGTTCCTGGTGATCTTCGTGCCCTGCGCGGTCGCGGGGCTGGCGGCACCCGGTGTGCCGAGTGGAGCCCGACTGCGCACGGCGACCGTGGCCGTGGTGGTCGTCGCGGCCGCTCTCGGGTTCGGTGCACTGCGCCTGGCGGGCACCGGTGGCGCACCACAACGTGTTGCGGCCATCGCACCCAATCAATACTCCTGGGCGCCGCCGGTCAGCGAAGCGCTCGTAGCCGGTTATGTCCGCGAGGTCGAAAACCTGCCGGCGGGAGTGCGGACCGCGGTGCTGCCGGAAGGTGCCTTGGGCGTCGAAGGGGCTGTCCCCGCCGCGCTCATCGAGCCGATGCGCCAGGCCGCTCAGGCGCGCGACATCGACATTGTGCTCGGGTTCGTCCAGACCGAGGGGCACGCGCATGACAACTTCGCCCTGGTCTTTCCCGCAGATGGCGGGAACCCGGTGCGATACCTCAAGCAGCACGATCTCGTGAACCCGCACGGACATGATCTAATCTTCGCTCCGGGAACCCGAACGGGTATCGAGATCTGTGCCGACCTGGACTTCTCCCAGCCGAGTCGCGACTATGGCACGGCGGGCACCACGCTGCTCGCGGTTCCCGCCTCGGACAACAACGAGAACGGTTGGCAGCACAGCCGCACCGGCCTGCTGCGGGGCGTGGAGAACGGGATGCCTGTGGCATGGGCGGGCCAAAATGGCTCGTTGATGATCACCGACGGCTGGGGGCGGGTGCTGGCGCAGGCACACACCGGCGGGCCGGCCGCGTTCACCACGATCGTGGCTGACGTCGCGGGCCCGGCGGCGACGACCTACAGCCGTCTCGGCGATTGGTTCGCCTGGCTCTGCCTCACCATCGCCCTCGGCGGCCTGATCGCCGCCCTGCCCATCACCGCGAAGCTCGGGCGCGCTCGCGATCATCGGCGAGCTGTCCGGTCGCCAGCTTGAGGTGGCGAGGGAGCTGGTCGGAGCGCGAAGCAGTCAGGTCCAGCCGCTGCTGCCCGGTGTGGGAAGTGTGCTCATCGTGACCAGCCGCGAGCGCCAGGGCGCCTTGCTGACCCACACCGGGGCGGTGCAAATCGACTTGCCGCATCTTCCCGTCGACGAGGCGATGACGTTGCTGCGCTGTCGTGTGGGGGAAGCACGGGCGAATGCCGATCTCCGCGCGGCCGAGAAGATCGTGCGCCGGGCGGCTGCCGATGGCGATCCGAATCGCCGCCGAGTACGCGAAGCATGGCGGCCATGCCCTCGACCATGTCGCCGGCTAGCGTGCCACGATGCCGGAACGGCTGGCACTTTCACCTCGACCGACCCGGCCGTCAACATCCGCGCCGCTGACCCGAGATCACACACGCGTCGGATCGCGCAAGGTGGCGCTCGAACCAGAACTGCAGTTGTACTCCACCGTGCTCTTGCCGAACTGCGCATTCGGGTTCGAAACCTGAACCAGGCAACGACCTTGGCAGTCTCGAGGCCTGACTCGCCGCCGAGACGGGTCGCGTCCCGCTCACAGCGCTGAGAACCCGCCTCGGAGCCGAGCTGCAAGGCGAACTCTTACCGCCGTACTTTCTCGGGAGCCTCGTCGATGAGGTGCAGCAGCCGCACCGCAAGCGCGTGGCATGCCGACTCGGTCAGGCCGGTTTCTGCCTTCAGCGCGTCCCGGATCAGTGCGACCCGCTGGTCGTATCGTGACACGAAGACCACGTCATCGGGCATGATCTAATCTCTCGATTTCCGTGCTTCCAGCGGCGCAGGCGCACCCGCGGTGGAGCTCGCCCGCCGAGGTCGCCGCGCAGAAGCGGCTTGCGATCGCGTCGTGGCCGTTGGTCTCGTGTGGACAGACGGGACAGGCGCCGCCTTCGGTCCCCACGCCGGTCTGCGGCAGGGGGGCGAGTTCGGTGATCATCGCTGTGCTCCTCACTGGTCGGTTGCCTCGGCTCCGTTCGAGGTCACGACGGGAGGTGTGGCGAACGGAGCGGGCGGGGTGTTCGCGGCCGCGTTCTCGCGGGCGACAAAAGCGCCGAGCTCGCTGATGGTACTCATCAGCGGGGCGGGGAAAACCACGGTGGTGTTCTTGTCCACACCGAGCTCCACCAGGCTTTGCAGATTGCGCAGCTGCAATGCGAGCGGGTGGGCCATCATCGTGTCCGATGCCTCGCCCAGTGCTGCCGCGGCCAGCGATTCACCTTCGGCGCTGATGATCTTGGCGCGCTTTTCGCGCTCCGCCTCGGCCTGGCGGGCCATCGCCCGCTTCATCGCTTCCGGCAGCTGGATGTCCTTCAGCTCCACCAAGGTGACCTCCACGCCCCAGTCGAGCGTGGCGATGTCGAGGATCCGCCGGATGTCGACGTTGATGCTGTCGGTCTCGGAGAGGGTCTCGTCGAGCGTGTGCTGCCCGACGACCTTGCGCAGAGTCGTCTGCGCGATCTGATCGATCGCGGCGTAGACGTTTTCGATCGCGACGACGGACTTCACCGCGTCCCGGACGCGGAAGTAGGCGACCGCCGACACGTCGACGCTCACGTTGTCCCGAGTGATGATGCCCTGGGACTGGATCGGCATCGTGATGATTCGCAGCGAAACCCGCCGCAACACGTCGACCACCGGGATGATCATCCGCAGCCCTGGCTCACGCACACCGACCACCCGGCCGAGCCTGAAGAGAATACCCCGCTCGTATTGCTTGACGATCCGGACCGCGGAAACCAGCAGGACCAGTACTACCACGACGATCGCGATGATCAGGAAAACGTTCACGACACTCCAGACTTCGACAGCCGCCGGCGGCGAAAGGAAAGTCGTGGGTGCGCCGCCAGGTCCCCACGTGGCGCGCGAGGGCCGGGCGTGCGACGGGCCGGGGACGACGTGGGCTTGACTGCCCACGCACGGGATGCTCCCGGGACACCACCGACACTACACGTGGCCGAGTGTGGAAAGGTCACGGCGGCACACTCGACCGATCGCGCTGTGCTGCGAGGTCGAAGGCCACAAATCGCCGCAAGTGGTTCCTTGGTCTTCAGTCGCCCGGCGTGGCGCTGATCGGGAGGATTCCGGTGGTCTCGCAGATCTACGCGGGAACACCTTTGCCGGCAAGGATTTCCGACGTGGCGGTGGGGAACTCGTCGCCGGCGGCCGCGCGCAGCGCGGCATGGGCCGCTTCCCGCGGAGTCTCCGGGGGCACCACCAGCAGGATGACTTGGCGTGCGTTCGAGCCGATCGCCGTGATCGTGTGCGGGTTCGTGAATCGAAAGCCCTCGAGTGGCACGATCCGGTCGCCGAGATAGACCTTGCGGGTCGCCGGGCCCCAGGTGTCCAGGTGGTAGGACACCCGCGTGACCGGTCCCACCCACTGCTCGAGTGCGGCCGCCAGTGAGGGCAGTTCCGCTTCCAGGTCCGTCGACCGCGGCCACCAGCCGCCGTCGACCTGGCCGCGTTCGGCGCCGTCCGGTTTCATCCGCAGCCTGGGCTCGGAAACTCGTTCGTCTTCGGTCGTGGTTTCCGGCTGAACCGAGGTTGCCATTCCGGCGCTCCCACCTCCGGCCCTTGACCGGCCGAGTACTGTTCGTGCGCCAGAGGTGGCACCGGCGAACGGCCGGATACTGCTTCGCCCCTGGTACCGCCAGGCTACTCCCGGATCCGGTCTGCGTTCTCCCGAAACGAAAGGCATCAGCGCCTCACTCTGGGGCAAGCCGCCGTTCAGCCATCGCGTCGCGGAAGAGCAGCGCCCGCCGAGTGCACACGGCGTAGGGTGAGCGTATTGGCCCGCGAAATCGCAGATTCGACGCTGTCGGCCGAGAACGGCGCGCCGCGCGCGAACCGCGGCAGCGGCCCATCGCACGGTGCGAGCCGGACAGGAGTGCGACCACGAAGTTTGTATCGGGCAGCGGTGCCTCGGAAACGTGATCGGCTCTCTCGCGACCGGGCATCGGTTGCAGCTGAAGGAACCGGGAGCGACTATAGGCTGTTTCGACGGCGCCTGGTGGCCGCGGTCGCGGGATGCGGTCAGGGAATTCGGTGCCCTCGTTGCCTCGACCACCGCCGGATTCGGCCGAGTGGAACGCATCGGCTTCAACCCGGCCGCGTGGGACTTCGCGCCGGCACGGCTTGCCCACGGCCCCGATCTGGTGCGACTGGCGGGTTCTTCGGGCTCCGGCAGCACACCGTCGTGGTGATCTGACCGACCATCCACCACTTGACCCTGCTGGTGATCCCTCCGGAAGCCGACCGGTCGCCGCGGAACGCGCACTGATCGCGACGTCCGCCCCGGACAGCAGTGACTCCGCACAGGCCAAGTTCAGCATCCGCTCAGGCACGTCGACCTCGCACGACAGCCACGACAGCACCGCGCGCTAGTGGACGTCCCGCCTGGCCGGCACTGGGTCCAGGCGGTCATCGGCGCGGTGAGGTGCCCGGGCGAGCCGCCCCCAGCCGATCCGGCTCCAGGTGCGCGAGGAGCCAGACGAGCTCGTCGGCGTCGATGAGGGCCGCGTCCGCTGCTCGGACCCATGCCCTCGCTGCCCGCCGGCTGAATTCGGGTGTGAGCAGTGGCTTCGTCGCGTGTTCGACACTGTTCATGATCGCTTCCCTGCCGCAGGTGATGTCCGATGCCTGGCCCTGGGTCCGGGGGTGCGCAATATGATGGATACCCCAGTCCGCGTGATCGCAAACACCGGCTGCGTCGTCACGACTCGGCCTGTCGCCCCTCCCCGGCGCGGACGCGGTGACGGTTGTACTTGGCTCAGGCCGTGCCCGCTGTGCGACGAAGGGCGGGGCACCGCAACCGGACGGATGCGCTGTAGTGTGGAGTGCGTATCGCCGGAGCGCCCAGAGCCTGCTCTCAGACGAACATCTGTCCATGACCGGGCCGCCCGTGCACCGCGATGCCGATAATCGGTTGACCGCTCGCAAACAGCACTCCACATCCAGAGGCTGGAAGACAGCCACGCCCGGGACCCCGGCGGACCCAGGACTGATTCAGTCCGAAAACTGTCCACTGAGGACCCGTCATGACCAAGCTCCGGCCGATTTCGCCCGGCCTCGCCGTCGGTACCCTCGACGGTTCACCGAGATACGCGACACACGGCGAATCCGACTTCCCCGACCTTCAGCGGATCGTGGCCCGCGATCGTCCTCGTCGGGCTACCGCCGATAATGGTGGCGTTCTTCGCCGTGCACCCAGGGCTGGTGTCCGCGGGTTGTTCCTTCTTGCTAGGAGCCACGTTCTGCGACACCTGCACCTGGTCGGCGTACCCCCGGGCGCCCGGACCGCAGTGGGTGGCTCCGCGTGACTCACGGCTGGCGACTTTCCACCCCTGTGGTCGAGAGCTGGGACTGGCAGCTGAGGGGCGCCTGCCGCGGCATGGACGGTGCCCTGTTCTTCCACCCTGACGGCGAGCGCGGGCGCATCAAAGCCGAGCGCATCACCAAAGCCAAGCAGATCTGCCACACCTGTCCGGTGATGGCGCAGTGCCGCACGCACGCCCTGGTCACCGAGGAGGTCTACGGCGTATGGGGCGGCCTGTCCGAAACCGATCGCCAGGCCGCACGGCCGAGCGCCGACAGCCCGCTTTCGCCATGAGTACCGAACGGTACTGCGAGCTGCTGGCCCTGCTCCACGCAGAGGACAGCGATCCAGCGGCCCTGCTGCGACGGGTGTGCGACCTCTGCGTCGGCGTGTGCGCGGTCACCGGTGCCGCCGTCACCGTTCAGAGCGGTGACGATCGCACCGCGCAGGCGGTGGCGTGCGCAACCGACGCGACCAGCTTGGTCCTCGACAACCTGCAGCGCACGGTCGGCGAAGGCCCCGGGCCGGCGGCGCACGAACGCGGCGGCCCCGCGCTGGTCGCCGATCTGGCAACCGCGGAGGCCCGCTGGCCCGGATTCACCCCCGGAGCCCGAGCTGCCGGCGTGGCCGCGGTGTTCTCGTTCCCGCTGCACATCGGCGCGGTCCGGCTCGGGACGCTCGACCTGTACCGCATCAGCGCGGGCTCCCTGAACCAGACCGAGCTAGGGGACGCGCTGGCGCTCGCCGACATCGCCACGCACACGGTCCTCGACGATCTGCGCAGCCCGGACCCGATGGACATCGGCTGGCTCTCCGACATCCACGCCGTGGTCCACCAAGCCACCGGGGTCGTCACAGCGCAGCTGAACGTGACGATGCGTGACGCCCTTCTGCTCATCCGCGCACACGCCTACGCCCACCAGACACCCCTCGACCAGGTGTCCCAGCAAATCATCGGCTACCGCCTCCGACTCGAGACAGGAGAGTGACCAGCATGTCCGAACAACCCCACATCGTCCGCACCATCCCGGGCGCAACCGGGGGCCACGGCCGTGAACAGCGGTTGGCTGACACGTTCGTGGCGCTGGCCGACACCCTTGTCGACGAGTTCGACGCGCTGGAGTTCCTGCACATGCTGTGCGACCAGTGCGTCGAGCTCCTCGAAGTGTCCGCGGCCGGCGTGATCCTGCTCGACGGGCAAGGCGGTCTGCGCACGGCGGCGGCATCTTCGGAACGCGCGCAGGTGCTGGAGGTGTTCGCCGTGCAGACCGACGACGGACCCTGCATCGACTGCGTTCGCAGCGGGGTCCCGATCGCCAGCGCGGATCTCATCGCGGACGCCGCCCGCTGGCCGCGCTTCGCCGCCGCCGCCCGCGAATGCGGGTTCCAGGCCGTCCAAGCGGTTCCCATGCGGCTGCGCCGCCAGGTCATCGGCGTGCTCACCCTGCTCAAGGCCGACAGCAACGGGATCGACGACACCAGCACCCAGCTCGGGCAAGCGCTCGCCGACGTCGCCACCATCGGCATGCTGCAACAACGGGCGATCGAGAGCGCAGACCTGCTCTCCGAACAGCTGCAGACCGCGCTCAACAGCAGGGTCATCATCGAGCAGGCCAAAGGCGTGCTCTCCGCCCACGGAGAGGAGCTCGACATGGAAATCGCGTTCACCGCCCTGCGCGGCTATGCCCGTTCCCACAACCAGCGTCTCTCCGAGCTTGCCCGAGCCGTGGCCGAGGGCACCGCGGACATCCCCGCAATCCTTGCGCACCGCACCCGGCCGCAAAAAACGGCGCAACACAGAGGTCCCCGGTGACGGGTCGGCAACCTACCCGCCCCTGCCGCTCGACCCGAACGTGTCGCTGGTGGTCGCCTGGCAGGCCGGCAGCACGGCAGCTCCCACGTTCGCCGTGCCCCACCACGCGACCGGCGCTGAATCGCCGTCGCACATAGAAAGTGAAACCACGATGTTCACCATCACCGCAGCCGCCACCGAGGCGATCAACCAGCTCACCGCCTCCCAGAACGTCCACGCCGAAGGCGGCCTACGCCTCACACTCGACGGCCCACCCGAGGACGGCGCCACACTCGCCGTCGACATCGCCGCACACCCTGCCCCCGGAGACGACGTCATCGCGACCGCCGGCACCCAAGTGTTCCTCGCCCGCGAAACCTGGGTCCGGCTCACCGACAAGACCCTCGACGTCACCAAAAACATCAACGGGCATTACACATTCCTGATCACCACCACAAACTGACAAGCCCCGCCCACCAGGACTCGGGAAAAGCGGCTCCCAAGCGCAAGCCGGCCGGTGGGACCGGCAACCGGCTCGGCGGTCAGATGGTGCCGTGGTGCTGGAGGTAACGGAAGGTCGCGATTCCTGGCAAGACGGGCAGCCAGTAGGTCAGCAGTCGCGAGGTGAGGACCGCGGCTACCGAGGTTGCCGGCGCGACACCCACCGCGCTCAGGCCGGCGACCATCAAGCTCTCCACGGCGCCCAGCCCGCCGGGAATCGGCGCGAGGTGCCCGAGGGATTGGGCGACGACGAACACCACGAGCACCGCCGCCACGGGAACTCGCGCACCGAAGGCGGCCAAGCTGGTGGCGAGCCCGAGACCGGAGAACAGCAGATAGGCGCCTGCCCCGCCGAACAACTCGATCGCGCGGATCGGATTGCGCAGGACGGGCAGCAGATCGCGAGCCATCGCCAACGAGGGCCGGACGAGCCGACGACGCCCCAACGGGGAGCCGACCACCACACCCGCGATGACCAGCGCACCGGCCGCCCCCGCCAGCACCGGCCACCCGTGTGGGATGGACACACCGCGAAGCACTCCCGAACTACCGAGTGCGAAAACACCGATCACGCACCAGAGCGCCGAGACGGCGCCCGTGGCAGCGAGGTTCAGCAGAGTGACACCCACGGCGTGGGCGCGGCGGATGCCCAGGCGTTCCATGAAAGCGATGTTGACGCCGAAGAATCCGACACCGCCGGGCGTGGTGCGCCCGGTGAACGCGGCTGCCAACTGCACCGCAGTGGTGCGCCAGAACGGCAGTGGCGAAACGCTGGAACCGATGATCGACACAGACGACATCAGGATCGCCAGCAAGCCGGTGATCACCGATGCGATCAACCATCCCCAATGGGCCCCTCGCAACGAGCCGACCACCCCGTGCAGGCCGGACAGCTGGGGCAGCAGCACATACACAGCTGCGCCGAAGAGCAGCAGTCCGATGATCGTGCTCGGCCGCAGAGGGAAACGGAAAGTAGGGATGGGCCGGTCGATGGCGTCGGCGAGCGTCTCCCGGAGGTCGGTCAGCACGTAGCGGCGATCGATCTGCGTCCGGATCCTGCGCGGCAGGGCGAGGGGCTGAAGGTAGGCCAGGGACTCCTCGAGTTGGTCGGGCGACAGCGTCCTGCGGGCGCTCCGGACCGTCCGCTCGACACCGACCAGAGCCGTCAGCGACACCAGCGCCTCGGCGACGTCCTGCGCGCAGCGTCGCGGGGCCGCGCTCACCCTGCCGAAGGTGAAGTTGAGCAACCACACGCCGCCGGCGGTGTCGATGAGGATGTTCTTGGGCCTCAGGTCGTGGTGGGCGATCCTGGCCGTGGACAAGATCGCGACCTGCCTCCAGATGCCGTCCAGCAACGACTCGCTGATCTCGGCGGAATCAAGTTTCGTCAAGCGGCGGCCCTCGACCTGCCGGCGCACCAGCAGCGGCGAGCCGTGCTCCGTCTCGCAGACCGACACGACCGATGGCGTCCGCAACCCGGCGCGGTCGGCGCACAAGGTGACGAACGCTTCGTGCTCGGCCTCGTGGTAGGTGGTCGACAGCGGAGGCTCGTCCTCGACGTCGAGGGAGGCCAAAAGCCGCCTGAGCCGATACCACGGTCCCGCACGGCGGTGCAGCCGGCGCACGATCTCCACTCGTAGCCGGTCTCCGGTCGAGGTGTCCACCGTGAACTGCAGCGGTCCCCACCTATTGCTCTCGATCGGCAGCACGCGAATCGGTTTCAACCCGGCTACATCCAGGGCGTGGCGCACCGCTTCTGCCGACGTTCGGCGACCTGGAGCCCCCAACACCAGGTTCAGGGTCGTGCCCACGCCCCATCCGAGGAACACCGCGGCGAAGGCACCCAGCGGGAGATTGCCGCCCAGATACACGTCGGCTGCGCCGACCAGTATCGCCACCGCCCAGACCAGGTTGCGGTACTTGACGCTGAGGTAAGGGGCGGCGACCGCGGCCATCGCCGCCGCGACCGCCGCGGATGAGGACGGAAAGTCGAATCCGGCAGCACCGGGGAGCCGGTCCGTCGGGTTGACGAAGAGCTCGGCAGGCACGGGCCGGTCCCCGATGAACCGTTGCATGACCTGCGCCAGCCCCCAGGCCAAGGATCCGGCTGTCGCGAGGTACACCCCAAGCCGTACTCGCTTGAAGTACAACGCCAGAGCGGTGGCGGTGGCGACGCCGATCCAGCTCCCGGTCCCCGCCAGCACCCGCCACACCCGGATGGACGCGGTCGGGATCTTCCCGAACTGCTGGTAGATCGCCAGCTCGACCGGATTGACAGCCAGGTTCATCGCCGCCAGTGAACACAAAGTGACCACGGCGCCTGCGATCGCCAGGAAGATCAGGTCACCGGGTCTCCGCCCGATCGACAGCGAAATCCGGCGGTGCCCGCTCGCAGCATCCGTCTTCGCGTGTGCCGAACCCTCGTTGTTGCCGCCCACTGCTGCCTCGGACTCATCGTGTGTCGCGTCGACCATCACAGCGTCCGCCCAACTCGCGACCAAGACAACCGGGCGCCCGGATGGCCGCTGTGTCGTGGTGCGCGCGCAACTCAGGCCTGGGCTGGGCCGGAAGAATCGAGGCCGGCTCCCAACCAGGCTGCAAGCGCCGCGTGCTTTTGCAAGCGACCGATCTGCAGCCGTTTCTGGTACACGCCGGCCAATCGCACCACGGCGCCCGACCACGGTGCCTTGCCCGGCCGCCCCTGGACCCGGTCGAGTAGGACGGCCCGCCCGCGCGCCGGGGAAGAGCCAGCAGATGCCGGGTTGGTGCGAAGGGCATCTTGTCGGCGGGTGCGAGCAGCGGACCGGTGCGAGCTGGCCCCCTACGCCGCGGTCTGGTGCCCCGAAGAGTCCTCTGGACCAGTGCTGTCGGTCGGCGCAGCCGGGGCATCGGGTTGCGGCGGCGGGGCGGTGAAGTTGCGCCTGGCCGAGCTGAGCACGGCGAGCAATGGGACGGCGAGCAGGGCGCCGATGATGCCGGCGGTGACGAGCCCGGTGGCCAGGGCGAGCACGACGGCCAGGGGGTGCAGGCGTACGACGCGGCC
>NZ_JBFAAJ010000045.1:0-43017 GCF_040639695.1 Amycolatopsis sp. NPDC023774 | reverse complement strand
GTTTCTGTTCCTCGACAGCTCAGAAACCTAGACCCAGCAACGACGTGCCCTACTGCTACCAGGGCAAACCCACCCACACATCACTACGAAGAGCCTTTTTTAGTCGCTAACGACGCGCGTAGACGCTCACGTCGTCGATGTTCGCCTTCGACCGGTCCGGCAGCGCGATCACACACAGGATCGTGACCACCGCGGACAACACGATGTAGATTGACACCGAGTACGGCGTACCGGTCAGGTGTAGCAGCCACGTTGCCAGCAGTGGTGCGGGCCCGCCCGCGAACACCGACGCCAGCTGGTACCCGAGGCCGGCGCCGCCGTAGCGCAAGTGCGTCGGGAAGCTCTCGCCGATCAGCGCGGCCTGCGGTCCGTACTGCATCGCGTGCGCGACGAGCGACACGATCACCGCCGCGAAGATCAGCGTGTGCCCGCCGTGACTGAGGATCGTGAAGTACGGGAACGCGATCACCGCCGTGAGCGCCGCGCCGGTGAGGTACACGCGCTTTCGGCCGATGCGGTCGGAGAACTGCGAGAACACGGGGATCAGCACCAGCTCCACCAACGCGCCGGCGAGGACGGCGTTGAGGATGAACGTCTTGCTGAACTCCGGGCGCTGCACCACATACACGAGCACAAAGCTGGTGAACAGGTAGAACGGCATCTGCTCGCTGAAGCGCAGACCGGCCGAGAGCAGGATTTCCCGCCAGTGGTGGCGCACCGCGTCCTTCACCGGTGCCTTCGACGTCTTCTTGTTCGCCACGACCGCCGCGAACATCGGTGTTTCGAGGATCCGCAACCGGATCACGAGACCGATGACCACGAGCACCAGGCTCAGCAGGAACGGGATCCGCCAGCCCCACGAGTCGAAGTCCTCCTGCGACAGCGTGGCCGACAGCAGCGTCATGCCACCGGTTCCCAGCACCAGCCCGACCGGCACACCGACTTGGGCGAAACTCGCGAGCAGCCCTCGCCGGCGTTGATCGCCCCATTCCATCGCGAGCAGGACCGATCCGCTCCATTCGCCACCGATCGCGATGCCCTGCACCAGGCGCAGCAGCACCAGGATGATCGGAGCCGCGATCCCAATCGACGCGGTGCCCGGCAGCACCCCCACGAGTGCCGACGCCAAACCCATCAGGAGCAGCGTGACGATGAGCGTCGCCTTGCGCCCCAGCCGGTCACCCCAGTGCCCGAAGATCGCCGCACCGACCGGCCGTGCGGCGAACCCCACGGCGTAGGTCGCGAACGACTGCATCACGCCCGCGTAGCCGGTCGACTCGGGGAAGAACAGGTGGGGGAAGACCAGCGCCGCGGCAGTGTTGTAGAGGAAGAAGTCGTACCACTCGATCGTCGTGCCGATCGACCCGGCGAGCGCCGCCCGCCGCACCTGGACTCGACGGTCTCCGGAGGACGCTGCGACTGACTTGGTGACTTCGTTGTCGCCTAGAACCATGATGCACACCTCTCGTGACTGGCGTCACTCAATAGTGTGAGGCACTTGCACTGGTTCGGCGATTCCTGACGAACGATACGGGAAAGTCGTTTCGTCCCGTCACCCTTTGTGGCCGTATTCCGCCCGACAAGCCACGGTCTGCGATTGTTCCGGAAACTTCACGACCGGAAGTCGGGAACCCGTGCGCGGCTCCGTCCCCGCACCGAACACAGACCGAACCTCGCCAAGGAGTAACCCCGTGGACCAGCACGAGATCACCGAGATCCTCAACCGCCCGCTCAGCCAGCAGCTGCTGGCGCGCGACCTGACCCGCCTGGCCTACGTCGCGAAGGACGGGACGCCGCGCACCGTGCCGATCGGATTCACCTGGAACGGCACCGAGATCGTCATGTGCACCACCAAGAACGCGCCGAAGCTCCCTGCCTTGCGCGCCAACCCGATGGTGGCGCTCACGATCGACACCGAGGTGCACCCGCCGAAGATCCTGCTGGTGCGGGGCCACGCCGAGCTCGACGTCGTCGACGGGATCCCCGAGGAGTACCTGCAGATGAACGGCAGTTATGAGATGACCGCCGAGCAGCGGGTCGAGTGGGAGGCCGAGATCCGCTCGCTCTACGACGGCATGGTCCGGATCGTCGTGACCCCGACGTGGGTGAAGCTCATCGACTTCGAGAAGACCCTGCCGAGCGCCGTCGAAGAGCTGGTCAAGCAGCGCGCCGCGCGTCAGCAAGCCTGAACACCCCACCCGGGAAAAGTTCCGCCGCGGGATGTCGAGAACCCGCGAACGGCTGCGTCCCCGTACCGAACCCGGCCAGAATGGGCCCGGACCACACCAAGGAGAACGACGATGGCCAAGTACCTGCTGCTCAAGCACTACCGCGGCGCGCCGTCCGCGGGCAACGACGTGCCGATGGACCAGTGGACCCCGGACGAGGTCACGGCCCACATGCAGTACCTGCGCGACTTCGCGGCCAAGCTCGAGAGCACCGGCGAGTTCGTGGACAGCCAGGCGCTCTCGCAGGAAGGCACGTGGGTCCGCTCGGGCGGCGAGGGCCGGCCGCCGGTCACCGACGGGCCGTTCGCGGAGACCAAGGACCTCATCGCCGGCTGGGTGATCATCGACGTCGAGACCCACGAGCGCGCGATCGAGCTCGCCGGCGAGCTGTCCGCGTCACCGGGTGCGGGCGGGAAGCCGACCCAGGAGTGGCTCGAGGTGCGCCCGTTCTACGGCGAGTGCCCCGCCATCACCGAATGACGACGTCGGTGGACGAAACGGTGCTGCGGACCCTGACGCCCACCGTGATCGGGATCCTCGGCCGCCGCGGAGCGGATTTCGCGGCGGCCGAGGACGCGGTGCAGGAAGCGTTGGTGGAGGCCGTACGCGTGTGGCCGGGCGACCCGCCGCGCGACCCGAAGGGTTGGCTGGTCACCGTCGCGTGGCGCAAGTTCCTCGACGCCGCGCGCGCCGACTCCTCGCGGCGCAACCGTGAGCTGCGCGCGGACGAGGAGCCCGAACCCGGCCCGGCCGAGGTCGCGGACGACACGCTGCAGCTGTACTTCCTCTGCACGCACCCGTCGCTGACCCCGGCTTCGGCCGTCGCGCTGACATTGCGCGCGGTCGGCGGCCTGACCACGAAGCAGATCGCGCAGGCCTACCTCGTACCCGAGGCGACGATGGGCCAGCGCATCACCCGGGCCAAGAAGACCGTGGCGGGCGTGCGCCTGAACCAGGCCGGTGACGTCGCCACGGTGCTGCGGGTGCTGTACCTGGTCTTCAACGAGGGCTACTCCGGCGACATCGACCTCGCCGCCGAGGCCATCCGCCTCGCCCGCCAGCTGGCCGCCCGGATCGACCACGAGGAGGTCGCGGGCCTGCTCGCCCTCATGCTGCTGCACCACGCCCGCCGCCCGGCGCGGACCGGCGCCGACGGGCGGCTGGTCCCACTGGCCGAACAAGACCGCAGCCAGTGGGACACCGGCCTGATCGCCGAGGGCGTCGGCATCCTGCAGGCGGCGCTCGCGCGCGACCGGCTGGGAGAGTTCCAGGCCCAGGCCGCGATCGCCGCGCTGCACGCCGACGCGCAGTCGGCCGAGGAGACCGACTGGGTGCAGATCGTCGAGTGGTACGACGAGCTGGTGCGCCTCACCGGCAGCCCGGTGGCCCGGCTCAACCGGGCCGTCGCGGTGGGGGAGGCCGACGGTCCCCGCGCGGGCCTGGCCGCGCTCGCGGAGCTCGACCCCACCCTGCCGCGCTACACCGCGGCGTTGGCGTACCTCCACGAACGCGACGGCGACCCCGCCACCGCGGCCCGGCTTTACACCGAAGCCGCCGCGGCCGCACCCAACCTGCCAGAACGCGACCACCTCACCCGGCAGGCCGCGCGCCTCAACGCCCTGTTGCGCGAGTGAACCGGCGGTCAGGCGGTCGCGTAGCTGTCGCGGTGGAGCTTGAGCGCGCGGCGGGTGAGGTCGTCGCCGTCCTGCCCGGCGAAGCGGCGCAGCGTGTCGAGGTGGGCACACCGGGGTCTTCCCCGCGCAGCAACACGGCCAGCGCCGCGGCCGACCCGGCGGCGTGCGTGACCTGGATGGCCTCGGCCGGCCACAGCGCCGCGACGTGCTCGACCGCGCCCAGCAGCGGAAGGTTGTCGGGCGTCATGGAGAACCCGCCGTTGAGCGGCTCGGCCGGCACGAAGCGCGTGGCCTCGGGCAGCAGCGCGAGCGCGGTGGCGATGGGCGGGTCGACCTGCTCGGTGACCCACGGCTGTTCCGCGGACTCGCCGGGCGTGACCGGCACCGGACGGTGGTCGTAGGTACCGCGCCCCAGGCGCTCGCCGTGGTACTCGGGCACACGATCCGGCTCGCCGGCCCCTCGATGTGCAACTACCCGTAGACGTAGGGGTGCGACACCGGGATCAGCGGCAGGTCCACGCGCCCGCCGACGCGGCGGCCGAGCGGCCCCAGACCCCGCACGCGAGTGCGATGTCGTCGGCGGCGATCCGTTCGCGCGCCCGTACCCGGCCGCCCTCGACGTCCAGGCCGACCACCGCGGTGTCCGAGCGGAAGCGCGCGCCGGCGTCGACCGACCGGTCCACGAGCGCGGCCGTGCGAACCTGCCCCAGCGCGGTGCCGTCCTGCGAGTACCGCACCGCGCCCACGCACTGATCCGGATCCACGAGCGCCGGCACGTACGCGGCCGTCTCCGCCGGGTCCGGCACCCTGGCCGGCGGCTTCGGCGGCGCCCGCCCGTCACTCCAGATCCCGCATCCTGTCCACAGTGGTCGCGACCTCCAGGCCGCCGACGCAGCTGAACCCGGCCAGGATCTCGTCGTAGCGCGCGGCACCGGCCCTCGCCAGCTCGGTCAGCACGCGGGCCTCGTTGAACAGCGCGATGAACCTGGGCGCGTACCCGGTCGAGCCGGTCAGCGTCTTCTTCACCTCGACCGGGAAGTCGGCCGCGAGCTCCGCGGCGAGTGCGGCCCCGACGATTCCCGCTCCGACGATGACGACGTTGCGCATGTGCGCCCTCGGAGTCCGTGGCCGACCGTGACCACCCACCCTGGCGCAGCGCCCCGCGACTTGACACGTAGGATTTATCCTACATATTGTGAGTGGCATGACCGCCACCCGCATCCAGTTCGTCACCGTGCCCGTGGCCGAGAAGGCGAAAACCCGCGATTTCCACGTCGAGAAACTCGGCTTCGAGGTCGTCGCCGAGCGCGCGACAGCCCGGCCGGCCGGTTCGTGATGGTGGCGCAGATCAAGGTTCCCGAGCCGCAGGCGAGGCCGGCGTTCGGCAACCGGGGAGGCTGAGCGACGTGCCCGTCAACGACGACGTCTTCGCCGCGCTCGCCAACCCCGCGCGGCGCGAGGTGCTGCGGCTGCTGCTCGAAGGTCCGATGGCCGCCGGCGATCTGGCCGAGCGCTTCGACATGCGCCGGCCCAGCCTGTCGGAGCACCTGCGCGTGCTGCGGGAAGCCGGCCTGGTCACCGAGCAGCGCGTCGGCCGCAACCGCCTCTACTCCCTGCAGGCCGCGCCGCTGGAGGAAGTGACGACGTGGCTGCACCCGTTCGAGCGGTTCTGGCGCTCGAAGCTCACCAACCTGCGTGACCTGCTCGACGAGGAGGACCTGTGACCGAGGCCGTGCCGAACCCGGAAGATCCGACGGCGGTGCACGTCGACCAGTTCCTGCCGCACCCCGCGCGCAAGGTCTGGCGCGCGCTCACCGAACCCGAGCTGCTGGAACGCTGGCTCACGATCCCCAACGACATCAAACCCGTGGTGGGACACCGCTTCGAGCTGCTCGCCCAGCCCGTCCCGGCGGCCGGGTTCGCGGGCGGGCCCGTGCAGTGCGAGGTCCTGGTGGCCGACCCCGAACGCGAGCTGAGCATCAAGTGGGGTCCGAAGTGGACGGTCACGTGGCGGCTCGTGCCGGAGGGCACCGGCACCCGGCTGTTCCTCAGCCACGAGGGCTTCGACCCGGACGACGAGTTCGAGCGCGTGTCCCGCCGGATCATGGGCGGCGGCTGGCGCTCGCACGTGCCGCGGGCCCTGGAACGCGTGCTCAGCGCGCTGCCCGGCTGAACCCGGCTACGATCAGGCACCGTGACGGAGTCCAAACCGCTGCGCGCCGACGCCCGGCGCAACCGGGCCAAAGTGCTCGAAGCCGCGGAGACGGTGTTCGCGGCCAAAGGCACGGGCGCCCCGACCGAAGAGGTCGCACGCGAGGCGGGCGTGGGGGTCGGCACGGTGTTCCGGCACTTCCCGACCAAGGAGGCGCTGCTCGAAGCGGTGCTCTACGCGCGGCTGCACCGCTTCGTCGACGAGGCCGAGGCCGTCGTCGCGCAGCACTCGCCCGACGCCGGCGCCGCGTTCTTCACGTTCCTGACCAGCTGGATCGAGATGTCCAGCGCCAAGAACGCGTACTTCGAAGCCCTCAGCGCCGCCGGCGTTCACGTGCCGAAGGCAGGCTCGGACGTCGCCACCCACCTGCTGGAGGCGCTCGGGGTGCTGCTGCGCCGCGCGCAGGACGCCGACGCCGTGCGCGCCGACCTCACCGTGGCCGAGCTGATCCCGGTGATCATCGGCACGGCCAAGGCCGCCGAGCACATCGGCGCCGACTGCGCCCTACGCGACCGCGTGGTCGCGATCCTCTTCGACGGCCTGCGCCCGGCCCTGTCAGCCGCGCACGCTCCGCGCGTCGGGGCCTGACCCGCGAGCGCCTGACTCGAGAACGCCTGGCCCGAACGGCTCCAGCCCCGGGCGCTTCGGGCTCATCGTGTCGCCGGACGACTCGCCACGTAGCCTGCGCTGCACCCACGGCCACGCGTGCTCGCGGCTCCACCGCAGGTTCTCCTCGCGGCGCTCGCGGGCCGACAGGCGCGGGCGCGGCCCCAGCTCGGCCGAGACGAGGTCGTGGGGGATCCCGAGCACGCCGAGCACCGCGATCGCGATCTCCAGGTGGCCCCGGGAGTTGAGGTGCAGGCGATCCGGTGCCCACAGCCGCCGGTCGCGCAGTTGCCGCATCGACCACATGTCCACCAGCAGCGTGCCGTGGCGGGCGGCGATACCGCGCACGTTCTCGTTGTAGATCGCGACGCGCCCGCGCATCCGCCGGAACAGCGCGTCCTCGACCCCGTCGACGCCGGTGAACAGCACGACCCGCGCGCCGGTCCCGCGCAGCCGGGCGACGGCGAGCTCGTAGGAGTCGGTGAGGGCGTCGATGTCGACCTTCGGGCGCATCAGGTCGTTACCGCCCGCGTAGAGCGTGACCAGGTCCGGTTCCATCGCGATCGCCGGCTCGATCTGCTCGGCGAGCACCTGCGGCAGCAGCTTCCCGCGGATGGCGAGGTTGGCGTAGCGGAAGTCCGGCTCACGGGCACCCAGCACCTCGGCGACGCGGTCGGCCCAGCCGCGCACGCCGTTCGGCACGGCGGGGTCGTCGTCGCCGACACCTTCGGTGAAGGAATCGCCCAGGGATACCAAGCGGTTGGTCATAACGGGAACCCTAATGCAGCCCGAATCGTCCCTTGATCGGCTTCGGTGTCACAGAGTGACGAGATTCGCTGAGATTTCTCCACGGATGGATGAACTTCTCGGGGTCCCCGTCCGTTGTTGCGAGTGTGAAGTCACGATCCGGTCACCGTCGCTCCCGGCACGGCGCGCTGGCACTCGCCATCGTTGCTGGTGCCGGCCTCGCGGGCGGCTACGTTACGGTCCAGAAGAGTGCGCCAGCATCCGCCGAAGGGCACGACAACGCGGCCGAAGCCGCGCACACGCGGGCGGGTGCCGCCGGGCAAGGCTCGTCGGCTCAGCCGAAGCCGGCGTCCAGCAGCACTGCTCCGGCGCTGCCGCCGAGCGTCATGCCGTTCAACGCGAAGCTCACGTCAAAGGACATCCCCGTCGAGGGCGGCGGCGTGCGCGGCGGCGGCTGCAGCGGCTCGCTGATCGCACCGGACTGGATCATCACGGCGGGGCACTGCTTCCACGACCTGGCCGGCACCCGCGTCGGCGGCGCACCGCGGTACCACATGACGGTGGCGGTGGGGAAAATCAATGACGAAGACCCGCGCGGGCACGTGGTGCAGGCGGTGGACGTGCGCCAGTCGCCGGTCAACGACCTGGCGCTGGTCAAGCTCAGCGCCCCGATCACCGACATCGCGCCGTTGACGCTGCCGACCGGGCCGCCCAAGGTCGGCGAGGATGTCGACTTCGTGGGCTGGGGCTCGCTCTCGGCCACGGTCGTCGCACCGGCCGACCACATGAAGCGCGGCCACTTCGAGGTCAGCGAGATCCGCCACACCGAGCTCGACATGAGCCCCCGGGAGGCGCGCACCGTCGAGAACAGCCCTTGTCACGACGACTCGGGCTCGCCGTTCTTCGTCCCCGAGGGCGACCAGAAGGGCCGGCTCGTGGCGATCGAGGACAACGGCCCGGACTGCCCCCAGCCCGGCGTCGAGACCACTGCGCGGGTGGACACGATCCTCGACTGGATCCACGAGCAGATGAGCTGAGTCAGGCGCTGAGCTGCCGGGCCCGGTGGTCGGCGACGTTGACCCGCGTTCCGCACCGCGTCGAGCAGAAGCGGCGGCGGCCGTTGCGCGAGGTGTCCACGAACGCGATGCCGCAGCCCTCGCGCGCGCACAGGCCGAAGCGGTCGGGTGCTTCGCAGACGAGGTGGGCGAGCCCGCCGGCCGAGTGCGCCTGCACGCGTTCCACCGCCCCCGCGTCCTCGCTCGCGTAGTGCAGGTGCGGGGGTTTGCCGTCGTGGCCGGAGATGTGCGGGCGCGCCGCCGCAGTGAGGAGCAGCCGGTTCACCAGCTCCACCTGATCCGCTTCACCGGCCGCGAAGACCTCCCGCAGCCGCCGGCTCCAGTCGAGGATCCGGGCGCCTTCGTCGTCGGTGAGCCCGGTCAGCGTCATGCCGTGGGCCCGGCAGGTGTCCAGCACGTCGTCCGCCGAGACGCAGTCGTCCTGGACCAGAGTGGCCAGCGCCGCCGCTACCTGGGCGCCGGAGCCACCGTAAGGGTTGAAGTGCACTGAGTCATTACAGCACGATCGAGGCATGGATCATAACCGTTGCCCCCGTTGTGGCTGGCCCCTGGCCGAACTGCCCCCGTCCGCCGTCCTGCCCGCCTCTCGCGGCAGCCGAGCCGATTACGTCCGCTGCCTGTGCGGCAGCTGGGTCGCGCGGCTCGGCGGCGTGGTGGTCGGATCGACGCGGCCGGCTACCAGTGGGCGGGCCTGCTGAGGCGCTCGGTGAGCTGGGTCGTGGCGTCGCCGCGGGCGGCGTTGACCTGCGACTGCGTGAGGAACAGACACGCGGTCAGGTTCGCGCCGCGGACGTCGGCGTCGCGCAGGTCCGCCCCGATCACGTCGGCCTGGCGCAGATCGGCGCGGCGCAGGTCCGCGGCGATGAGGTAGGCGCCGCGCAGGTTCGCGCCTCGCAGGTCCGCGTTCGCGAGCTTGGCTCCGATGAGATCGGCACCGCGGCGGTCCTTCTTCTTGCCGCGCACGCCCTCCCGCACGAGCCGGCTGGTGGCCTGCAGCAGCACGTCCGCGCGGGCGCGTTGCTCGGCGACGTCGAGTGCGAGCAGGGTGTCGGGATCGGTCAGTGTCAGCTGCTCGGTCTCGGCGAGCGCGGTGTCGAGGTCGGCGTGCAGCTCCCGCGTGAGGTCGAGGCCGCGGGCTTCGCTGAGGTACCAGAGCAGTTCGTGCAGCTGGCGCATCACGGGCAGCGCCGCGAACATCTGCTTCGCACCACCCGGTTCGCTGCGCCAGTCTCGCCCGGCGAAGGTGATCTGCGAGATCTTCTGCCCGGCGCCGAAGCAGTCGTAGACGGTGCAGCCGGAGAACCCCTTGTCGCGCAGGCGATCGTGGATGCCGCACCCGAACTCCGGTTCCAGGTTCGGGCAGGGATCGCCGGCCTCCTTGTCCATCGCGAAGTCCGCGGAACGCGTGAAGGTGAGGGCAACGCAGCACAGCCCGAAGCAGCTGCCGCAGTCGGCGGTGAGCGAATCGTGGTGGGGCAAGAGTTCTCCTGGCGGCGAGGTGCTCACCAGGGTATCGGCGCTGCCGTTGCCGCTCGGCGCAACCGGTGTACGGCGGCTGCCCGGCCGGGTTGCCGCTGGTCGGCGGAAAGACAACATCCTTCGTGGACTTCCGGTGTTCGCATCGGACGCGAAGGCTTCGCGTCCGATGCGAACACGATCCGGCTGTCGAGGCGACGGGACAGCCGGCATGGCCGGTCCCGAGTGCCAGCCCGCGAGCGTCAGGCCAGGCTCCAGCCCTCGCAGGTCATCCGCACTTCATCCTCGACGGACACCCCGGGAGTACGCCCTACCTCGGTGCCTGGAAGCCGCCGATCTTCTGTTCGAGCAGTTCGGCCAGCCGCAGCGGGGTGCGATCCTCGAACATCGGGCCGATGAGCTGCACTCCCACCGGCAGGCCGTCGGGGGACGGGCCCGCTGGTATGGCGGTGGCGGGCAGGCCGGGCATGGTGGCCAGACCGGCCCAAACGAGCTGGTCGAAGTACGGGTACTCGACGCCGTCGATGTCGATCCGGCGTTCCAGCGGATTGGGGTGATGGTCGTGACCGAACGCGGGCGTCGGCGTGATCGGACACACCACGGCATCGAACTCGGCGAAGAGCTGCCGCCAGCCGTGGCGGTGGAGCTCGCGACGGTTGTTGGCCTCGATCCAGTCGCGGTGGCTGAACACCATGGCGCGCAGCCGCGTCGCGTCGAGACTCTGGTCGTCTGCGCATGGTCCGACGGCGCGGGTCTGCAACTGTTCGTGCGATTCGACGGGAAAACGCGCAACGGCGCCCGAAATCAGCAACTGCATGTAGAGCGTCGCGGCTTCGGTCAGATCAGGCAGCAGCCGACTGTGCCGTTCGACGCGGGCGCCGCCGTCGGCAAGCGCGTCGGCCACCCGGTTCACGCCCGCCCGCACAGCGGACCCGGTCGGAAGGAGCGGATGCTCGTCGAGGACCAAGACCCGGAAGTCGCCGAGCCGCTCGTGGCGCGGTAGTGGCAGCGTCAAGTCGTGTGCCTTGCCGAACGTCAGCGGGTCCGGTCCGGCCATCACGTCGAGCAGGAGCGTGAGGTCTCGGGCAGTGCGCGCCATCGGACCGACGACGGCGAGGTCGAGGTCGACCGGCAACGGCGGTGCCGGCGGCGCGACCATGCCGCGGGTTGCCGCCAGTCCGAGTGTCGGCTTGTGCGCATAGACGCCGCAGAAATGCGCGGGAGTGCGCAGCGAACCGGCGAGGTCGGAGCCGATGGACAGCGCGCAGAATCCGGACGCCAGCGCCGCCGCTGATCCGCCGGAGGATCCGCCCGGCGTGCGATGGTGATCCCACGGATTGTTGGTGGTGCCGTAGATCTCGTTGAAACTCTGGATATCTTGCAGCCCCAAGGGCACATTGGTCTTGCCCAGCACCACCGCGCCCGCGGCCTTGAGCCGCGACACCTGTACCGCGTCCTCGGCCGGCACGTAGTCCCGGTGTTGCGGCATGCCCCAGGTCGTGGGCAGCCCGGCCATGTTGTAGGACTCTTTGACCGTCACCGGAATACCGAGCAGCGGCCGGACCTCGCCGCGGGCGCGCGCCTCGTCGGCGTCGCGCGCGGCGGCCCGCGCACGGTCGAAGTCCGGCACACAGATCGCGTTGATCACCTTGTCGTCGCGCTCGATACGGGCGATCGCCTCGTCGGTCAGTTCCGCCGAGGTCACTTCACCGGCACGCAACGCGGCCGCCAACTCTTCGGCCGGCTGAAAGCTCCATTCCATGAATCCGACCGTAACGGCCTCTTGAAGAGGTCATAAAATGTCGATTCGCACAACGGAATAGATGTCTCAACTCATCACGTTGCTGTCCGGCCACCGAAAATTCGCCCGACCGCTGGCCATGGCGACGCGCAGCCGAAGATCCCCCGGTCGCGATTCGCCCGACACCCCTCGGCGGCCGCCCGCACCTTCGCTGCCTCCTACTCCACGCCCAGGCGCTCACGCACGAACTGCCCAGCCGCGTCGCGGAACGATCCGCGTCAGTGTCCGCCGACACCTCATCCGGCAGCCCCAACACACTGCGGACCTGGTCGACGACCACAGCGGGCACGCCCGTCGGCTTCTGGGAAGTAGCCGAGCCCTGATACGCCTCACCCGTCACCCCAGCAACATCACAACCCGGGCAGCAAACCCTGGCGACCTTCGCCGCCCTCACGACACACCGGAACCTCACCGCCCCCCTCTCGGTGTAGTCGGTTTCCACCCCCACGTCAGTCCGTGGTGGTGGCGTCGGGGAACCAGCTGTCGGCGACGAGGTCGACGGCGCTGCGTTCGGGCGCGCGGGCGGCGTGGTCGTAGGTCTGCTGGGTGGTGTCGATGCTGCTGTGGCCGACGTCGGCCTGGACGTGGACCAGCTGCGCGCCCGCTTCGACGGCGGTGGTGACGTAGAAGTGGCGCAGCGCGTGGGGGTGCATGGCGCCGGCGATGGGTGCGAGGTCGGTGCCGCCGGCGGCGGTGATACGGCGCAGCAGCTGCCAGATCGCCTGGCGCTGGTAGCGGTTGCCGGTGCGGGTCTGCAGCAAGGGCGACGGCGGGGCGTGCCGGGACTGGGTGCGGCGTTCGACGGTGGTCTCGCGTGAAGCGGCCGCGGCGTCGCGGGCGGAGAGGTAGCTCATGAGCGCGTTCTCCGCCGGGACGCTGAGGTAGACCACGCGGGTCTTGCCGCCCTTGCCGAGGACGCGCAGGGCGCGCCGGCCGCGGGTGACGTGCAGGTCGGTGCGGTCCAGGCCGCACAATTCACTCACACGCAGCCCGAGCGTGAACAGCGCGACCACCGCCACCGCGCGTGCCGTGTCCAGTGGGCCGGCGCCGCGCCGGGGCGTGCCGGCGGCGGTGTAGAGGGCGCGGACCTGGCGCGTGGTGAGGGTGACGGTGCCGGACGTGCTGCTCGCGGCGGTGGCGAGGCCGAGCCGGCGCCGGTTGAGTGCGGCGGGGTTTCCGGTGACGAGGCCGGTGTCGGCGAGGTAGCCGTAGAGCGCTTTGACGGTCGCGAGCATCCGGTCGCGCGTCGCGGGGGCGGCGCTGGCGGTGGCGAGCGTGTCGAGCCAGCTCTTGACGTCGGCCGAGGTGGCGGCCATCGGATCGAGGCCGCGGGCAACGCACCAGCGGAACCAGTGGTGCGCGCGCAGGCGGCCGCGCGGTGCGGGCGGGGGAGCGCTGGCAGGCCTCGGGCGCGGGGTGAGGCGAAGGGCGTCGGCGTAGCGGAGGACGGCGGTTCGCCAGGTGTCGAGGTGGCGTCCCGGCTCGGCCCACTCGGCGAGGTCGGCCGTGGTGACGGGGAGGCCGAGTCCTTCGGCGTAGGTGCGGCGGGTGGCCTGGTTGCCGTAGCCGGCCAGCCACTCCGCAATGGCGTCGAGCAGCGCGCCGGGGTCGTCGACGCCGGGCCAGACGTCGTGGTCGGCCGAGAGGGGGTACCCAGTTTTCGAGCGGGGTTCGAGGCTCACGATCTCACTCACAGCTGCCAGTTCCATCACTCTCCGTCAACCGATCATCTCCTCTGGAAGCTTAGCAACAAAAGCTCTCTTCTGTAGCTGACCTATCTTTTGGGTTAGACAACCACAACCTCGGTTATGAGTTACATAACCAATCGGATAGGCTTGCGCGATGACTGAGGGAGCTGTGATCGAGGACCGGACGGCCGCACTGTGTGGGTTCCGGCAGTGCCGGGCGCCGTTGCCGCCACCCGGACCACGTGGGGGCCGGCCCTTCGAGTTCTGCCCGGACCGCCGCTGGCCAGGGGACCGCACGTGCAAGCAGCTCGCCGCCGCCGACCAGGCGCTGCGCGAAGCGCTGGGCGACTCGGTCTCGCACGCGGGCCTGACGGACGCGGCCGCGGAGTTCGTCCGCGCCGCCACGGAACTGGGCGGGCCGCTGCAGACGCTGCGCAACGCCCTCGACAGCGTCGCCGCGCGCGCCCAGGACGAGGTGACCTCCGCTCTCACCCGCGCCGAAACCGCGGAAGCCCGTGCCACCGAGGCCGACGGCCACCGTCAAGCCGCTGAAGCCCGCGCGCTGGAAGCCGAACACGCGACCGCTGCCGCCCGGACCCAGGCCCAGGAGCAGGCCGACCTGGCGAAAGCCGCCCGGGAAACTGCCGCGACCGCGGTGAAAGCCCGCAAGGCAGCCGAGCTCGACCAAGCCCGCGCCGAAGCGTCCGCCACCGCCGCTGCCGAACGCGCTGACCAGGCCGCAGCCGACACCCGCAGCGAACGCACCCGCGCCGACGCTCTCGCCGCGGAGCTCGCGCAACGCTCCGAGCAGCTCGCCGTCCGCACCACCGAACGCGACGCCGCTTTCGAAGCCCTCACCCAGGCCCACACCCGCGCCGAGGAAACCCGCGAAGCGCTGACCACCCAGCTCGGGTCCGCCACCGCGGAACTCGCCCGCGCCGGCGAACTCCGCGAAGCCCTGACCGCGCGGCTCACCACCTCCTCGGCGGACCTCACCGCGGCTCGCGCCCGGGCGGACGACCTGGACGCCCGCCTGCAGGCCGCGCTGCGCGAACTTCAGGACGAACGACGGGAGGCCACCGTCCTCGCGGGCCGGCTGGAGGCTGCCCGCGCCGAGCTGGCTCGGGCAGCCGAACACCACGACGGCCTGCGTGCCCGGCTCGAGCGGGTACACCGGCTCGCCCTCGCGAACCCCACCGAAAACTTCGACCTGCGGGCCGGCCTGCTCGCGGAACTGCTCGACCTTCCCGGCGGATCCCCCCGGGCCTGACGGCGAAGTTTTCACCCACGCCGTGCACCGGTACCCGAGCGGATCGGGCGCCGCGGGTCACCAGCTCACAACCCCGAGGCCGGCGACCTCACGGTCACGTTTTCCCCTGAGCAGCAAAGGAATCCCTCCGTCGCGGGCCGGGCTCACGACGGAGGCGCAGCCGCTCGGCGGATCCCGCCGAGCCAGGGCGGTCGGCATCCGGTCCGCGCGCTCGTGCCTTGCGGCTGCGCCCGCGTACGCGGGACATTGGCGGCGGGGAACCGGGATGGAGGGCGTGATGACCGGACAGTCAACGCAAGCACAGCCGGATCCGACCTTCTACCGCAGCCCGGGCGACGCGATCGCGGCCCCGCCGGAGAAGCTCGCGTATGTCGTGGCGTTCGACCGGACGGCCGCCAAACCGGATGCCCTGGCGACGGTCGACGTGGATCCCGACTCAAACACCTACGGCCACGTGGTCGGCTGGTCCGAGCTGCCGACCACCGGCGACGAGCTGCACCACTTCGGGTGGAACGCGTGCAGCAGCGCGTTCGCGCACACCGGGCACGACCCCGACGGGCTGCGCCGCCGGTTCCTGCTGCTGCCCGGGCTGCGTTCTTCGAACATCCACGTGTTCGACACCCAGCCCGACCCACGGCAGCCCGTGCTGCACAAGACGGTGACCGCGGCGGAGCTGGCCGAGAAGGCCGGATACTCGCGTCCGCACACGTCCCACTGCGGACCGGACGGGGTGTACCTGTCGTGTCTCGGCGCCGGGGAAGGCTCGGGCGGGCCGGGCGGCATCGCGCTGCTCGACCACGACACGTTCGACGTGGTGCGCGCGTGGGAGACCGAGCGGGGCCCGCAGTATCTGGCCTACGACGCGTGGTGGCACCTCAACCGCAACACGCTGATCAGCAGCGAGTGGGGTACACCCTCGATGATCGAGGACGGGATCGATCCGGAGCTGCTGCTGGGCCACAAGTACGGGCACGCGCTGCACTTCTGGGATCTGGCCACGGGCCGGCACCAGCAGCGGGTCGATCTGGGCGAGCAGTACCAGATGGTGCTCGAGCTGCGCCCGTCGCACGATCCGGAGGCCGAGTGGGGGTTCGCCGGCGTGGTGGTGTCCACTGAGGACTTGTCGGCGTCGGTGTGGCGCTGGCACCGCGACGGCGACAGCTGGGCCGTGGACAAGGTGATCACCGTGCCCGCCGAGCCCGCGGATGCCGTGGACCTGCCGCCGGCACTGCGGCCGTTCGGCGCCGTACCGCCGTTGATCTCCGACATCGGTCTCAGCGTGGACGACCGGTCCCTGTACGTGTCGTGCTGGGGCACCGGCGAGCTGAAGCAGTTCGACGTCAGCGACCCCACCCGGCCGAGGGAAACGGGCTCGGTGCGCCTCGGCGGCATCACCGGCCGGGTCCCCCATCCGTCCGCGCCGTCCCTGCAGCTGTCGGGTGGCCCCCAGATGGTCGAGGTGAGCCGCGACGGTCGCCGGATCTACGTCACCAACTCGCTCTACGGCGCCTGGGACGACCAGTTCTACCCGGATGGCGTCGGAGCCTGGATGGCGAAGCTCGAGACCGATCCCGCCGTCGGCGGGCTGCGCGTCGACGGGCAGTGCTTCCTGCACGGCGACGACTTCCGGGGCCTGCGCCCGCATCAGATCCGGCTGGCGGGCGGCGACGCCTCGTCGGACTCGTACTGTTTCCGCTGACCTGAGCGTGCCCCCGGCCCGCCGAGTCGGTCAGTTCGCGGTTTCGGTGAAGGGGGACTGGCAGAGACCGCAGGTGATCGGGCCCAGCTCGAGAACCGACCGCGCCGCGCGGATGCGGCGCGGCTTGTCGCACCCGCACACCGCGGCCACGTAGTTCGGCCCACCGCGGTGTGCACCGCGGCCGTCCACGGGCGCGAGCACTGTCGGAGTCGGGGCCGGCATGACAACATCGGGCTGGTCGGGATCCATGGGCGGCTGCGGGGCCTGCGCACGGACCGCGACCTCTTGCTCGGTGTGCCGCCAGATCGTCAACGCCCGTGCGAGAACGCGCAGCGAATCCGCGTAGGCGTCGATCGTCGCGGGCAAGGCGGTGGTGGCCGACCACCCGATCCGATCCGCCTGCTCGGCCCGCACACCCAGCTCGTGGGCGAGCGCCGCGAACCGCTTGTTGTGGTACCGGCCGTCACTCACGTCCACGATGTCCCGGGTCGCGGCGAGACCGTGGGCGGCTTCGTGCAGCGTGGTGGCCAGGATGTCCGCGGCCGGCCGGCGCAGGCCTTCCGCGCCGAGGAAGAACTCCGCGCGCGGATCCTCGCCGGGACCGACGTGCCAGCGGGAGCGGGCGAAGTGGCCGTGGATCTCCGTGGTCGTGCCCATCGTGCCGGACGCCAGGACGAGGATGGCCTCGGGCACGTCGGGGTGGCGGCGGCGGATTTCGGCCCACAGTTGTTCCATCGCGTGCATGACGCGGGTCGTCGGGCCGAGCTCGGGAGTCACGCCGTGATCTTGCCGCTTAAGCGGTAACCAGGCCACCGGCACCGTCGAGGACGCGGGCGAAGCCGGTGTCGAACGCGGTGTCCGGGTCGGGGTGGGCGCCGAGGTCGACGGTGCGGGCGAGGGTGGGGTAGCGGCCGGTGGCGAGCCTGCGCCGCAGGTAGGGGGCGGACGCGCGTTGCCAGTGCGTCGTCCTGGCCGCACTCGCGTTCGCGGCCCAGCTCGGTGCTCTCGCCGCGGGCGGCGCCCGTCACGTAGGAGTGCACCGCGTGCACCGCGACGAGCGCGTCGTCGATGTCGCCCTCGTCCGTGGCAACGAGCGACGCTTCGAGGTGGGTGAGCGCGTTCGGGCCGAGCCCGGGGCGCCCGCCGACGAGGTCGGCGACCCATTCGTGCCGGTGCGCCGCCGTGCGGACCACGTGGGGGAGCGCCCGTAGTCCCGCGCGACGGTCGGTGCCGGGTTCGGGCAGGAGCAGTTCGCCGTTAGACGGCGTCGGACATGAGGTCGAGCAGCTCGTCCTTGGCGGCGAGCGAGGTAGCCGTAGTGGCGCATCGGCCCGGCCGCCCGCATCCAGGGCGGCACACTCGACCTGCACCCGCCGGTGGCGAGCTCGCGCTGCGTGAGGCAGCGCTGACGGCCGGGTTCGGCGCCGTCGCCCGGCCCGAGGGCCAGGACCTGGTGACCCACGACCACACGGGCACCCTGCTGCTGCGCGAGGACGCGCCCGACGACGCGTTCGGCCGACCGGAGCCGGCCGTCCCGCGCTACGCAAGCAGCTGTTCGACGTCCTGCCGCCGCAGACCCTCCACTGAGGACGTGACGTGGAAGGCGTCACGCCGCTCGCCCAAGGTTTTCGCCTCCACCTGGCCGACGGCAGCAGCGCCGACTGCGACCTCCTGGTCGACGCGAACCGCGCCGTTCCCACGTCCGTCCGCTCGTCAGCGCGGCCGAACCGGCGCACACCGGCGTCAACGCGATCCAGCTCGTGATCCCGGACATCGCCCGACGCCCAGCCCGCGGTCTCGGCGGGCTCGGCGTCGGTATGCCTGGAGCTGGTCGCCGTGGGATCCGGTTTCGGGCGTGACCTTGCTGGGCGACGCGGCGCACGCCGTTCGCCGGGGCGGGCGCGAACCTGGCGATGCTAAACGGCGCCCGCCACCCATTGCCCTCGTGTCGAGAAGAGACACATGGCCGCCCGCGCGGCCGAGGAGGCGCGGGACTCGGCGGCGAACCTGGAGAAGTTCCTGTCGCCGCGCGGCGCCCAGGGGTGCTGGAGCCGATGTGGTCCTGGGCGCCGCCGACGTCAGCGCAGGTGCTTGATGACTTCGGCGAACGCGGCGAGGTGCGGTTCGAGCACGCTGATGTAGGTGGTGCCGAAGGTTTCGCGGTAGCGCTCGAGCCGCTCGGCGATCTCGCGCGGCGAGCCCACGAGTACGCCGGGCAGCTGGGTGAGCTGCTCGTCGGCCAGGCCGCTGGCCTGCCGGATGATGCCGAGGTCAAGCTCGTCGACGCTGTCGCCGACGGCCGCGACGAACAGGTTCAGCTCGATGTCGCCGAAACGGTCGCCGGCGGCGTCGCGCAGCACCTGCACGCGGTGGGCGAACGCGTCTTCCGGGGCGGTGCCGGGGGCGACACCGGCCATGATCGAGAAGCTGAAGATGTCGGCTTCACGGCCGCCGAGCGCCACCATGCGGTCGCCTGAGCCCGACAGCATGATCGGCGGCACGGTCGCGTCGGTTTCCGCGGCGAGCAGCTCGCGTGTGGCCTTAAGCGTGGACTCCAGCTTGCGGACGCGCTCGCCGCCGGAGCCCATCGGCACGCCAACGGCCTCGAACTCGTTCGGCATGTAGCCGGTGCCGAGACCGAGCTCGAGCCGGCCGTCGGTGAGGCGCTGCACGTCGGCGACGTCGCGCGCGAGGTAGGCGGGGCTGAGGATCCCGGCGTTGAGCACGTAGGTGCCCAGCCTGATGCTCGTGACGTCGGCCGCGGCGACCAGTGCGGGGAACGGCGAGGCCATCCCGAGGTGGTCGGGGACCTGGAGCACGTCGTAGCCGCGGTCCTGCACCTCGCGCGCACGGGCGCGCCAGTCCGTGCGGGAGCCGACGTTGATCAGGGAGACCCCGAAGCGGAAGGGGTGGTCAGTCATGGGGGCGGATCCTTCGCATGCGGACGAACGGAGAAAGCCGGTATGGCCTGCGGCTCACACGTGCGCCACGCTGGTCCGGTTCAACGCCCATGATCGAGATCACGAGATTGCGGGATCCTTACCGGTGACGCGCGGTTCGCGCAGGTGGTCGAGGACGCGCCCGAGCTGGTGGACGAACTGCTCGCGCTCGGCCGCCGGCAGGGGCGCGGTGAGCTCGTCCTGCACGTCGTCGAGGGTCCGGGTCATCGCGGCGAGGTGGATGTGACCTTCGCCGGTGAGGGTGACGACGTTGCGGCGCCGGTCGGCCGGATCGGGCGCGCGCAGCACCAGACCGGCGGCCTCCAGCTCGCCGACGGCCTCGACGACGTAGCTGCGGTCGATGCGGCAGCGCCGGCCGAGCGCGGCCTGGCTCGCGGGGCCGAACTCGTCGAGCGCGGCGAGGAGCGCGTAATGGTAGCGGCGGAACCCGGCGGCGTCGAACGCTTCGCCCACCAGCCGCGTGACCTGCGTGGCGAGCTGGGTGACGAGCCAGCTGGGCTGGCTGCGCAACAGGGCGGGGACGCGGTCGTCCCCCATGTTCTGCATGGGCAGAGGGTAACGGCGGCCCGGGTGGCGACGCGGGAAGTGGCTGCTTCGCGCAGCTACCTCCGGGTGATCGCCAGGAGCGAACCGCGCACGCCGTGAGCGAACGCCGCCCCCGCGGCCTCGCCCACGCTCCTACGTTCGGAGTGGACAGGGCTCTCGCGAGGAGAAGGAGAAGACGATGACATTGACGGTCGTTCCCCAGATGCACGCGGCGGGGCAGCAGCCGAACGAGTCGGTCTACGAGCAGCTGCTGCGCGACCGGATCGTGTTCCTGGGCGCCGAGGTGACCGACGAGGTGGCGAACCGGATCACCGCGCAGCTGTTGCTGCTCGCCGCGGACGACCCGGAGAAGGACATCACCTTCTACCTCAACTCGCCCGGGGGTTCGGTCACGGCGGGGATGGCGATCTACGACACGATGCAGCTGGTGAAGCCGGACGTGGCGACGTGGGGGCTGGGGTTCGTGGCGTCGATGGGGCAGTTCCTGCTCTCGTCGGGCACACCGGGCAAGCGGCACCTGCTGCCGAACACGCGGATCGTGATGCACCAGCCGTCGGCGGGGATCTCGGGGGCGGCGACGGACATCGCGATCCAGGCCGAGGTGTTCGGGAAGATGAAACGGCGGATCGCGGAGCTCACGGCGGCCCAGACGGGGCAGCCGGTGGAACGCATCACCGCCGACGCCGACCGCGACCGGTGGTTCGACGCCGAGGAGGCGCTGGCCTACGGGTTCGTGGACCACATCGTGGGTGCGGAGCGGGTCGCGATGGCCTGACCGTCCCTTCCGGACAGACGCTGGAGCGGCGTTCGGGGACGGGCTCCAGCGTCTTCACGCCGGTAGGCGCGTGCGGTACTGCTGGGGGCTGCGGCCGTATTCGCGTTTGAACGCGGCGCTCAACGCGAACGCGCTGCCGTAGCCGACCAGGCGGGCGATGGCGCCGATGGTGGTGTCGGGCTGCTGGCGCAGCAGGTCGGCGGCCAGGGCGAGGCGCCACGCGGCGAGGTAGGCCATCGGGGGTTCGCCGACAGTGGCGGTGAAGCGGCGGGCCAGCGCGGCGCGGGAGACGCCGGTGCCGGCGGCGAGCTCGGCGACGGTCCAGAGGTGGGCGGGCCGGTCCTGCAGCAGCCGCAGCGCGCGGCCGGCCACGGGGTCGTCGTGGGCGCGGTACCAGGCGGGCGCGGGTGAATCGGGGCGGGCGAACCAGGTGCGCAGGGCGGCGATGAGCAGCAGGTCCAGCAGCCGGTCGAGCACGGCTTCCTGGCCGGGCACGTCCTTGCCGATCTCGGTCGCGAGCAGGGGCACGAGCGGGCTGTCCCAGTCGGCGGCGCGAACGAGCAGGGTCTGCGGCAGGGCGGCGAGCAGCCGTCGCGACACTTCGCCGACGCGTGGGTAAGTGCCGGTGAGCAGCACGGTCGTGCCGCCGCCCGGGGTGCCCCAGGTGCGGACGCCGACGTCGACGAGATCGACGAGGTGCTCACCGTCGGGGGTGCGGCATTCCTGGCCGGGCAGGATCACCGCCTGCGGTGGGGTGGCCGGGTCGTCGGCGAACAGGTACGGGTCCGGGCCGAGGGTGATCGCGATGTCCCCTGCCGCGAGGTGCGTGGTGTCGCCGCGATCGGGCACGAGCCACGCGTCGCCGGCCACGACGGCGACGACGGTGAGCGGGGCCTCGTCTTCGATGCGCAGTGACCACGGCGGTGTCAGGACCGAGCGGAGCAGGAAGGCCCCGTGCGCGCGGGGCCCGTCGAGCAGCGCGGCGAGCGGATCCATGCCTGGCATTGTAGACGCTGGAACATGGGATCAAGCCGATGAACCATGGAGAGTCTCACCTGCCGCGGCTTCACTGGTTGGCATGACGAAAACGACGCTGGTTCTTGGTGGTACAGGGAAGACGGGGCGCCGCGTGACGCAGCGGCTGGCTGCGCGCGGGGCCGAGGTGCGGGCGGTCTCGCGGGGCAGCGACCCGCGGTTCGATTGGGGGGACGACACGACGTGGGTGCCGGTGCTCGACGGGGTCGGCTCGGTGTACGTGACGTTCTACCCCGACCTGGCGGTGCCGTGGGCGGCGCCGGTGATCCGGGCGTTCTGCGCGCGGGCGGTCGCGGCCGGGGTGGAGCGGATCGTGCTGCTGTCCGGGCGCGGCGAGCAGGACGCGGCGGTCAGCGAGCAGGTGGTGCGCGAGTCGGGTGCGGCGTGGACGGTGCTGCGGGCAAGCTGGTTCTTCCAGAACTTCAGCGAGCACTTCTTCCTCGAGCCGGTGCTGGCGGGCGAGATCGCGTTGCCGGCCGGGCAGACCACGGAGCCGTTCGTGGACGCCGACGACGTCGCCGACATCGCGGCCGAGGCGTTGACCACGGGCGCGCTCGACGGCCGCACGCTGGAGCTGACCAGCCCGCGGCTGCTGACCTTCGGCGACGTGGCCCGGGAGATCTCCGCCGCGACCGGGCGAAATGTCCGCTATCGTCCGGTCGCGGCGGACGAGTTCGCGCGGCTCGCGACCGACGGCGGAGTGCCGGCGGAGGAGGCGCAGGTGCTGGTCGAGCTGTTCGCGCGGGTGCTGGACGGGCGCAACTCGCACGTGACCGGTGACGTGGAGCAGGTGCTGGGGCGCCCGGCGCGCGATTTCGCGGACTACGCGCGTTCGACGGCGGCGACGGGTGCCTGGACGCGGTGAGCCGTGCCGGCTGGGGAAGGGAGCACGTGATGTCCACAGTGTCCGGAGTGGTGCTGGTGGTCGCGATCCTCGCGGCGGGACTGATCGCGGGGTTGTTCTACTCCTATGCGGTGTCGGTGATGCCGGGCCTGGCGCGCACGGACGACCACACGTTCGTGACGGCGATGCGCGAGATCAACGTCGCGATCGTCAACGGCTGGTTCCTGCTCACGTTCATCGGTGCGCCCCTGCTGGCGGCGACCGCGATGGTGCTGGATCTGGTGGCCGGCGGGCGCGGCGCGCTGCCGTGGCTGATCGCCGGGTTCGCGCTGCTGCTGGCGATGATCGTGATCACGGCGGTGAAGAACCTCCCGATGAACAGCGCGCTGGACCGAGGCACGGCGACACTCGCCGAGCTTCGGGCGCGGTTCGAGACGAGCTGGGTCCGGTGGAACCTGCTGCGCGCCTTCGTCTCAACGGCCGGGTTCGCATGTCTGCTCGGCGGGTGGCTGGCGCGGCGCGGGACCGGCTGACCGCTCGGCCATCCGGTCCCGCGCCGCGCTCGTCAGTCGACGAGGCGGAAGTACAGGTCGGTCTCCCACTTCGTGGCGTCGGGCTCCACGCGCGGGTCGGTGCGGTAGACCTCGAGGCGCCCGGTCCAGTGCTCGCCGTCGGCGGCCTGGCTGCGGTCCCAGCGCACTCCTTCGGCCGCACCCCATTCCAGGACTTCAGCGGCGGCGGCGGCGAGTCCGTCCGGCGCGCCGCGGTGGGTGGCTTTCACGTACTTACCGCCGGGTACGACGTCGTCGACGTAGTCCTCGCCGAGCTCGACCGGTGCGGCGACCGGCACACCGGCTTCCACCGTCAGGCTCGACATACCGGGGCCGAGCACGAGGTAGCGGAAGAACGGCGCGCCCGCCGGCGTGACCCCGCGTTCACCGAGGGCGCCGGCGATCACGGCAAGGCGATGCGCCACCTCGCGCAGCCCGTCGAAGCCGACGGTCGCGCGGTAGCCGACGTACGGCTGGTCTTCACGGTCCACCAGGGACGGCATGGGGTTCTCCTCCTGTCGGGTCAGCTCAGCATGGGGCGGACTTCGATGGTGCCGTACGCGGCGGCGGGGTGGCGGGAGGCGATGTCGACGGCCTCGTCCAGGTCGGCGCAGTCGATCATGACGAAGCCGCCGATCTGTTCCTTGCTCTCGGCGAACGGGCCGTCGGTCAGCAGGACGTCGCCGCCGCGGACGCGGACGGTGGTGGCGGTGGCGGGCGGGTGCAGGCCGCCGCCGCCGACGAGGATGCCGCGGGCGAGCAGGTCGTCGGACCAGCCGCCGCAGCCGGCGATCTTCTGTTCTTCGGTGGGCTCTTCGCCGGCGATCATGAGCAGGTATCGCATGAGCGGCCTCCTAGGCGTGGGTGAGGACTTCGGTCAGGCGCTTGGCGAAGGGGCCGGGCTCGCCGGCGAACCCGCCGTGGTCACCGGGGAACTCCACGGCTTGCTGCCCGAGTGCGCGGGCCAGCTCGAGCCCGGCGGTGTGGGCGGGGGTGCCGGCCGCGGCCTTGCCGACGGCGACCACGAGGCGGGTGCCGGTGGCGCGCAGGGCGTCGAGGTCGGGTTCCCAGGCGCCGACGGCAGCCATGAGGTGGCCGAAGAAGAAGGCGAAGTTGCCTTGCATCCGTTTGCCTTGCGCGATTTCCTCGGCCGACGGGTCGGCCGGTGGTGGCGGCACGTCGAACCCGGACGCCGCCATGAACGCGCCGAGCGCGGCCTCGACGCCCTGTTCGCGGTAGATCGCCGGGATGTCGGGGAAGTCGGCGAGCATCTCGCCGAGGTAGCGACTGACCGGCGGCTCGTGCGCGATCAGGATCGCGACCTCGCCGGGGTGGCGCTGGGCATGCTCCAGCATGGTGATGGCGCCGCCGCTGTTGGCGAACACGTGCGCGGGCCCGCCGCCGAGCTCGGTGAGCAGGCGGTGCACGTCGTCGGCGTGCTCACCGACGAGGTCGCTGCCGGGTTCGCCGGCGATCGGGCTGCGGGAGATGCCGCGCGGGTCGAACGTGACCACGGTGTAGTGGCCGGTCAGGTGCGGGCGCAGGCCGGTGAACGCCGTGGCGTCGGCGGGGCCGCCGGGCACGAGCAGCAGCACGGGGCCGCTGCCGTCGACGTCGTAGGTCAGCTCGGCGCCGGGTACGCGCAGGGTCTTGGTGATCATCGCGGTCCTTCCGGTTCGTGGATCGGTTCGTCCAGCCGACGAACGGGTGGCGCCGGGACCGACACTTCGGCTCCGGAATTGTCGGGAGATGTTTCGGCGAGCCTGCGCCGCAGGTAGCTGCGCTCGGCGTCGGTGCGGGCGAGGTCGAACGCTTCGCTGTAGGTGGCGTGGGCTTCGGCGGTGCGGCCGAGGCGGCGAAGGAAGTCGGCGCGGGTGGCGGGCAGCAGGTGGTAGCCGGCCAGCGTGCCGCGGGCGGTGAGTTCGTCGGCGAGCGCGAGCCCGGTTCCGGGCCCGTACGCCATTCCCGCGGCGACCGCGTGGTTCAGCTCCACGACGGGGGTGGGCAGGTGCCGGCGCAGCTCGCGGTAGAGGCCGGCGATCTGGGCCCAGTCGGTGTCGGCGGCGCGCGCGGCCGTGGCGTGGCACGCGGCGATCGCGGCCTGCACCTGGTACGGCCCAGGGCTGCGGCGGCGCAGTGCGGCTTCCAGCAGGGCGGTGCCCTCGGTGATCGCGGCGGCGTCCCAGCGGCCGCGGTCCTGTTCCTCCAGCGGTACGAGCTCCCCGTCGTCGGCGACGCGGGTGGCGCGGCGGGCGTGTTGCAGCAGCAGGAGTGCGAGCAGGCCGGTGGCCTCGGGTTCGTCGGGCATCAGATGCGTGAGCACGCGGGCGAGGCGGATCGCTTCGGCCGCGAGGTCGGGGCGTTGCAGGTCGGGTCCGGCGCTCGCGGTATAGCCCTCGTTGAACAGCAGGTACAGCACGCCGAGTACGGCGGCGGTGCGTTCGGGCAGCAGGTGCGCGGGCGGCACGCGGTACGGGATGCCGGCGCTGCGGATCTTGCGTTTCACCCGCACGAGCCGCTGCGACATCGTGGCCTCCGGCACGAGGAACGCGCGGGCGATCTCGGCCGTGCTGAGCCCGGTGAGAGTACGCAACGCGAGCGCGACCTGCGCTTCGACGGCGAGCGCGGGGTGGCAGCAGGTGAAGATGAGGCGGAGGCGGTCGTCGGGCACGGTGTCGCGGTCGGGCGTGGTGCCGTCGTCGGTCGGTGGTTCGTCGGGGACGATCATGCGCGCGGCCTCCCGGAGCTTGCCCGCGCCGACAGCGTCGCGGCGGATCCGGTCGACGGCTCGGTTGCGGGCGGCGGTGGTGAGCCAGGCCCCGGGTTTGGCCGGGATGCCGTCGCGCGGCCAGGTGCGCACGGCGAGGGTGAAGGCGTCCTGGGCGCACTCCTCGGCGAGGTCGAAGTCGCCGGTGACCCGGATCAGGGTGGCCACCACGAGCGACCACTCTTCCCGGAACGCCCGCGCGACGGCGGCGTCGACCGCGGCGTCTCGCCCGTGCTCCTCCACCCGTGCTCCCTCCGGTGCCGGCTCGTACCCGCTCGACGAGCGGACCACGGCGAAACCGACACCCGGGTGCGAACCTAAACCGGGGGACCGACAGTCTCCAGGCCTTCAGCAGGCCGTCAGCGGCGCTCGACGAGCAACGTCACCCCGTCGAGGATGCGGGCGAGACCGAAGCGGAAGTGGTGTTCGGGGTTGGACGCGGCGTCGTGGGCCTGGCCGGCGGCGGTGCCGACGCGGCTCGCGCGCGGGAAGTTCGCGGCGTCGGCGGCGGGGATCTCGGCGAGGACGGGCGCGCTGCGTTCCCACCACTCGGCGTCGGTCAGGCCGCTGCGGCGCGCGAGCCGGACGGCGTCGATGGAGCCGCGCGCGGTGCCCTGCACGAGCCCGATGACGAGGCTGACGACGGCGTCGAGCTCCAGCTCGTCGAGGTCGACGCCGTCGAGTGCGCTGAGCTCGCGTTCGTACTTGGCGAAGGTGTTGGGCCCCAGCGGCGGGCGGCCGGTGGTGATCTGCAGCAGCCAGGGGTGGCGGTGGTAGAGGCGCCACAGGTCCTCGGCCACGGCGGTGAGCGCGTCGCGCCAACCGGTGGTGGGCAGTTCGGCGGTGAGCTCGCCGTGGGCGTGGTCGAGCATCAGGTCGATCAGCTCGGCGTGCCCGGGCACGTAGGTGTAGAGCGACATCGGCGCGACGCCGAGCTCGTCGGCGACGCGGCGCATGGTCACGGCCTCGAGCCCGTCTGCGTCGGCGAGCCGGGTGGCGGTAGCGACGACGTCGGCCACGGTGAGTTTGGGTTTCGGCCCGCGCCGCGGGGGTCCGGGGACGCCCCAGAGCAGCTCGATCGTGCGCCGCGGGTCTCCGCCGCCGGTGTACTCCGTGCTCATCCGCGTCATTCTGCCCTGCATTTCCTCGTACGTTGTACAGAGTTCTGGTAATGTCGGCGGACGGCGTACGAGGCCGACGGAAAGGGGAGTCGTGGGGAGCGCATCGCCGGGGGCGGCCGTGGTGGTCGAGCCGTTTTTCGTCGTGTTCTGGCACCCGGACGGCACGACACCGGTGGGGCCGGGCGAGCCCGGGACGGTCGACGTCGTGCTGCGAGACGGTCTGCGCACGGTTCCGGCGCGGCGGGTGCTGATCGCCGACGCCATCGAGCTGCTGCCCGGAGTGTGCGGCGACGCGTCGGCCGAGTTCTGGTCGGTCGCCGCACAGGCGGGGACGCGCCTGGCCGAGGCCGGGTGGACGGGACCGCTGGCGCCGGAGGAAGAACAGTGGCTGCGCCGGCTCGCCGACGCGATGCCGCCGCACGCCCACGCCACCCCGTTGCCCGGCGACCCGGCCCGGCTGCCCGAGCCGTTTCCCCTGCTGCTGCGGTTCCTGCGTGACGTCGCCGGCCTCGCCGCCGCCACCCGGGTGTCGCTGCGGCTCGAACGCTCACGCCGGCTCCTGAGGCCCTGCTTCGACACCCCGAACCTGGGCGCCGATCGTCGCGAGGAAGTGCCCGAGTTCGACCGCGCGGTCCAGCGCCCACTTCTCGCGCCGGCGGTCCTCCCACCACAGGTGGTTGTTCAGGGTCAGGGCGTCGAGCACGTCGGCTTGCCGGCCCCTCGCGGGAGGTGTGGACCATCGAAGCGGCGGAGGTACTCCAGGACGCTGGCCGCGTCCTCCGGCATCCGCTCCAAGTACGGGTCATCGACCTTCGCGTGCCGTCGGGAGATCGGCCGATCACCCGATCTACCTCGGCTAAGGACGGTCAAGGACGTGCCACACAATTGAGATTATGTGGTAACTTCGGCCCCATGCTCCCGGAAACGACTCCCGGGAGCACAGTCGCCGATCGACGGAGATTCCTGATGTCCGACGCGGAGCTGACCCCAGCCATGGAGACGCACCTCGCCCCGCGCGACGTGCGCACCGTGCACGTCGCGGTCATGGAGCAGATCACCGAAGACCTGGGCGTCGTCAAGCAGTACGGCGAACCCGTGGCACGTGTGGACCTGCTGCGTTCCCTGGTCGACGACCTGACGTTCTCGGTGGCGCTGCACTGGCTCTCCACCGGCCGGCGGTCCTCGCTGGACACGAAACGCGGCTACGCCGACGACCTGATCAAGGTGGCCGAGTGGGCGTGCGCGCACTTCGGGGAACGCCCGATCGCGCTGCTGCACCGGCTCGACCACTTCACGGTGACGACGTGGACGATCTACGCGAAGAGCCAAAAGCGGTGGGCGGTCCGGACGCAGCGGCGGATCCTGTCCGCGGTGTCGAGCCTGTTCACCTACGCCGCCAAGCACGGCGTGCCCGTCTCGAACCCGGTCGACTTCGAGGAGCACGCCCAGCAGGTCGGCACCTCCAGCAACGGACGCCCCGTCGACGCCACCCGCGTGCTCGCGTTCAGCGAGCTCGCCGCGATCGAGGCCGCGGCCGCGACGCCGGAAGACAACCTCGTGTTCGACCTGGCGGTGCTGCAAGGCCTGCGGGAGAGCGAGATCGTGAAGATAAACGTCGAGAACATCGACCGCGACGCCAGCCCGTATCGGCTGAAGCTCGAACGGAAGCGAGGCAAGTGGATCACGCGTGAGCTGCCGCCCCGCACCGAGCAGTACCTGGAGACACACCTCGACGGCCGCGACGACGGTCCGCTGCTTCTCGACCCCAAAACCGGGCAGCGCAGGAACCGGCACCAGGTCATCGACATCACCCGCCGGCTCGCCCGAGCCGCCAAGGTGCCGAACCCGAACAAGGTCACCCCGCACGTGCTGCGCGCCAGCGCCATCACCGACCTGCTGGAAAGCGGAAAACCACTCCAGGAAGTCCAGAAGTGGGCAGGCCACTCCGACCCGAGCACCACCCAGGGCTATTGGGAACGCCGCAACGAGGTCAAGCGTGACGCCGCGCTGACCAGCGCTCTCATCGCAGACCTCGCCGAAGCGGCCGCACACAACCTCTGACCAGCGACGGCACCACTGATCGGATTTGACGACCCGGCACGTGATCACCGCGCGGGCTAACTCGAGACGCTGTCCTATGGCTTCGAACCGAGCTCGTCGAGTCGGCAGAACGTGGTCAGGTCAGGGCACGCGAAACCCGCCGCCGTATGGCGGGCGGTCACATCTCCTCAGTGACGAGCGGGCTGGTTTGGCGCTCGCCAGGTGCGGCGGTGCGCGCAGGGGCGCTGTCGCGCGATGTCGCAGCCCGGCGCAGGAGCAGCGGCGTGGCAAGCAGCAGAAGGCCGGCCAGCCCGATCGCGATCCTCGTCGACGTCAGCGCTGCCAGGACGCCCCAGGCGAGCGTGAGCAAGGCTGTGGCGAGGCTGCTGCTGATCTGCCACGCCGACAGCGTCCGTGAGAGTCGCTCGTGCTCGATGTGTTTGAGCCGGAAGGTCGCGACCACCGGGTTGAACAGGCTCATCGGCATGATGACACCGAACTCGATGGCCATGACCAGCAGCAGTCCGGCGATGCCGGTGGGAATGAACGCCAGTCCCATCGGCCATAGGACCGCGCCGATGGCCGCGAGCCACATGACCTTGTGCTCGCCGTACTTCGCGACTGCTGGGCCCGCGAGACGCGAGCCGACGAATCCGCCGATGCACGGTACGGCGAAGGCGAGTCCGTACTGCCACGGCGCGAAGTGGAGGTCACGCAGCATGAGCACCGCGACCAGCGGTTCCTGCGCCATGATGAGGCCGCCTACGGCGAGGCGGTTCAGGAATACTGGACGCAGCTGCGGGTGGCTGAGCAGGTACCGCCAACTGTCAGGCAGATCCCGCAGGGTGACCTTCTTCGCCGCATCCTTCACGGGAGTCGGCTCGCGGCCGCCGATGGCGGTGATGCCGAGCGCTGAAAGCAGGTAGCTCAGGCCGTCGGCGACAACGGTAGTGGTGTAGCCGAACAGCCCGATCGCGGCGCCGCCCAGCGGCGGGCCGATCGCGATCGAGCTCCACCATGTGGATTCGAAGCGGCTGTTGGCCGCCAGGAGGTCATCGCGGGCCACGACGGACTTCAGGTAGGCGCCGCTGGCGGTGGCGAACCCGATCTTGGCAGCGGCAACCACGATCGCGACGAGCAACAGCTGCACGTAGGTCAGCCAGCCGAGCCAGTAGGCCAGCGGAATGGTCGCCATCGCGGCGAAGCGCAGCAGGTCCATCGTGACCATGACGGGCCGCTTGCGTCGAGTCTCGATCCACGGGCCGGTCGGGATAGCGACGAGGGCACCGACGATGAGGCTTGCCGACGAGAGCACGGAAACACTGGCGGGGCTGGAGTGCAGGACGCTGATGGCGATCAGCCCGAAGGCGCCGAACCCGAGACCGGAGCCGTAGGCGCTGACCGCGTACGCGGCCCACAGCCATCCGAACTGCCGCCCGAGCTTCCTGCGTGCCACGTCGTTCCTCCATCTCGTGTATCCACAACCGTCGGTTCTGCTCGGGCTATGCAATCCCGAGCGGCAACGTGGGAGGTAACAACCGATCGGGCGGCGCGCCACAACTCTCCGTTGTGTCACTACGGTGAGTGGGTGGACCTCGACGCGGTGCGGACCTTCCTCCAGGTCGCTTCGGAAGGACAGTTCCAGAGCGCGGCCGACGAGTTGGGCGTCACTCAGCAGGCTGTCTCGAAGCGCATCGGCATTCTCGAGCGTGAGCTCGGCGTGGTTCTCTTCGCCCGCGGGCCTCGCGGCGCCACGCTGACGGTCGACGGCCAGGCGTTCCTGCCGCACGCCCGCGAGCTGCTCCAGGCCGAGGATCGCGCTATCGCATCGGTGATGCCCGGTCGCCGTGCGCTCCGGGTCGACGTACGGAACCGGCGAACCGCACCGGCCACCCTCCTGCACGCCTTCTATCAGCAACGCCGCGCGCTCGACCTGAACGTCGTCGCATTGGCCGACCTCAACCTCGAGGCGGCGCTCGCGGCCGTCGCGGGCGGCGCCGTCGACGCCACCTTCCGCGGCCTGACCGACCCGAAAAAGCAACTCTCAGGCACGGGACTCTCCAGCGCCCTGGTCATCGAGGACCGCCACGAGTTGCTGGTCGGCCCGAAGCACCCGCTTGCCGATGCTCCCTCAGTGACCCCACGCCAACTCGCCGGCCACCCGATCTGGATGCCGGGGCTGCCCAGCGGGGACGAAGTCTCGGCCTACTACGACGAGCTCGCCGCCACCTTCGGGATCACCATCGACGTCCTGGGCCCTGCCTTTGGGGCCGAGGTGCTGATGACCGAGATCGCCGAGTCGGCGACACTCGCGAACCTCGTCGGCGAAGGCTCCCGCTATCTCTGGCCCGCGCACTACGACCTACGACGCATCCCGATCGTCGACCCCACACCGGTCTTCCCACTTCGGGTCATCTGGCGTACCGACAACCGACAGCCCGATCTGGCCGAGCTGCTCGCCTTCCTCGAAGCCGACTTCGCCGGCCGACAAGACCGCGACAGCTGGCGCCCGTCCTGGGCGCGCCACGGCCACTAGTTAGAGCTGCCGCAACTTTCGTGAGCAGCTGCGACGCCGTCGCCGTGTCAAAGTTCCCAGTCCACCCTCATCTGTGATGAGCCGTTTTGCGACGTACTGGAAAGGCGCCTCGGTCGAGCATCCGGGCGCGGCTCTGTGGAGCACCGATCCCGGTGAGGCAGCGCGGTTCTCCACGGTCGACGATGTCGCGGCCGCGCTGGAGGGGCTGATCAGCCGATACAAGATCGTCGGCTTTCAGCACTGCCTGTGGTGATCACGGGCGGGTCAGCTCCGACCCGAGCACTACCCAGGGCTATTGGGAACGCCGCAACGAGGTCAAGCGTGACGCCGCGCTGACCAGCGCTCTCATCGCAGACCTCACCGAGGCAGCCGCACACAACCTTTCACCAGTCCAAAGAAACCCGATGGCCCAACCCTCGGGCACCTCGCGCGCCGGCCGAACTTCACCGTGCAGGTGATGTCGATCGACCATAGTTGAGCCGGAAGCGCAGCTCACGCTGATGCTGCACGATGCGTGAGACCACCGGTCGAGCACTCCCTGCGGAGGAGACGCCAGGCCTTAGCTGTTGCGACCTGTGCGGCTGATGACCACTTGCCTGCTCCGAATATGCGTGGCCATCATTTGTATGCGTTCTTCCAGTGCTGACGCTTGCGCGATGGTTCAAAAGGAGGGCGCGCCTACCCCGAGCGTTCAGGTGTCCGTCATGATCACGACCGTCGCACATAGCCGCGTCGGTCATCGTGTGTTTCGTGCGGGTTGTGGTCAACTCGCCGCGCTGGCCGCTTCTGCCCTGGCTCGTGATCGATCGCCATACGGTGTCGCCCGTTGCTTACCCGTTCGGCTGCAGCGGGCGGGAGGCCCTGGTCGTGGGGTCGCCCCTGCGTTCCGCCCGCCGTCGGCGGCGTGACCGGACGGGCCGCGGCGGGAGGTCGGCCGCCTCCGGGAGGCTGCGCCAGACCCGGGAGCGCTCTGGCCGCCCGACGTGCGGCTGCGGCCTGGTGAACCCGCCCGCGCATCTGCTGCCACGCGGCGATCTCCGCGACCAGGCTCGCCAGCGCGAGCAGCAACGCGATCCCGGCGAACTTCTCCTTGCCCCGCCCGGACAGGGCACCGGCGGCCGCGATCCGCCGCGACGCCTGCCGCAGATCACGCGCCACCGGGCCGATCCGCGCGGGCAGAACACGGTGCGGTGTCCGCGCCGCCCGGTCATACCGCTCGGCAATCTCGGCCAGCGGCCCCAGTTCGCGCCCTTCCCGGCCGCGGGCCAGCGTGGTCAGCACCTCGCCGGTGGCGTGCGCGATCCCGTCCACGTCGCCGCCGCCGTCGCGGATCTGCTCGGTGGCGCGCTCGACGACGGCAGCGGCGTGTTCGAGGGCGTCATGCCGTTCGGTGCGGGAGACGCGGCCGTCCTCGGTGCGCTCGACCGGCGCGGCGGTCGGGGTGCTCGCCCAGCGGGCCATCAGTTTCGGCCAGGTCAGGTCGGCCGCGAGTTTCGTGCCTGAGTAGGTCACCGGCGTGCCGTCGGCGGTGACGTCGCCGGGCCGGGACACCGTGTAGCCACGGACTTCGCCGTCCGCGCCTACCGTCGTCTTCGGGTTCAGGCCCTCGCGGCGCAGTTGGCGCAGGAACTCCTCGTCGCTGCTGGTGCTGGCCGCGCACTGGGAGACCACCCGTCGCAGCTCTTCCCGCGCGGTCATGGCCCAGCCCTTGCGTTCGGCCTTGCCCTTCTCGCGGCGGGTCGGTGCCGGCAGCGCGGTCTTGTCCGCGCCGGCGGTGGCCACCAGCCCGAGCTCGCGCTCGATCTTGCGGCATTCCGCACGCAGCTTCGGCCAGTCCCGATCCGGGTAGATCCGCTTGCCGGTGCGTTCGGAGACCAGCGTCGCCACCAGGTGGATGTGGTCGTCCGCGTGACGCACGGCGATCCACCGAGCGCCGGCCTGATGGATACCGGTGGCCTTCATCAGCCGCTCGGCGATCTGCTCCCACTGCTTGTCGCTTAGCGTGGGGTCGTCGGGGTGCAATCGGACCGGGCAAGTGCCAGACGTAGCCCTCCCGCAGCACAACCGCCTTCTTCTTCTCGTCGTACCGATAGTGCTTGACCCAGGACGGCGCGTCCGGCGGCAGCGCACCGCCGGCGCGCAGCTGCAGAGCCCACTGCGGTGTGATCCGCGGCGGGTTGTTAAGCGGAAGCCCGGCGTGCTCGGCCAGTTCCTGCATCGTCTGGGTCAGCGGGCCAAGGTCGAAGTCGAACGCACCGGGCTCGAGGATCTCGCCGTCGAGTTTGACCGCGGGCAGCTTGTCGGGGTGGTGCAGCCACGGGGCGCCGTCCCAGGAGCCGACCACGCGCGGGTTCTTGTGCTCCTCGAATTGGCCCGGCCCGAACAGATACCTGATCAGCCCAGCGGGCCTGTAGCCGCGGACGACTTCCTCGCACACCACGGCGAGCACGACCCGGCGGTCCCACCGGTCCGCGACGACCCCGGCGATGGGTAGGCCGCGGCCGGCGAGGTTGTGCATCGCAGGCAAGGGGAAACGGTGAAACCGCGACTCCCTTATCTCGGCAGCCAGCGGGTGTCGTGGACGGGGCCTGCCGATTGGTCTGGGACGTTGCTGGCACGAGGAGAGATGAAGATCAGCAGTGGACGTCGCGCCCTCTAAACGCGTCGCATCGCTGTACGACGCCGTCCGCAGCGAAGTGATCATCACCAACCCGGCCACAGCCGAACTAATCGGGCACGCGACGGCGCACCACGATCTGCAGACGGGCCGCGTGGTCAGCGACGAGGACTCCACCGGGATGACGTACCTCGAGTTCCTCAGCGAGGCCCTCGGCATCTTCGAAGCGCTCTCGACACCCGGGGACTACGTCCTGTTCGGGCCCGCGCAGGCGCACCGGTGGCACGCGCTGGGCGCGGCCACCATGCTCACCGTCCGCTGGCCATCCGCCCGACCGGGCCACGCACGCGACTCCGGCCAGCGAGGCCTGAAATGACAAAGGGCCGGTGGGCCACACCGTGATGGTGTGGCCCACCGGCCCTTTGCGGTGGTTCAACAGCGAGCTGAGCGGTGCACCGTCACGAGGCCCTCATGGGTCTCTGCAGGTCAGCTTGCATGGGTTGCTGCCAGGGTGTGTGGTTCAGGAGACGAAGGCTGCTGGTTGGTGCCGCCGTTCGCGGTCCACTGTTGCAGCTGCAGTAGTGGACCGCGAACGAGGAGCCGCCGTTGACGTCGAGCACCTTGCCGCTGCCGGTGTAGGCCAGAGTGAAGGTGCCGCCGGGAGCGGTGCTGATGGTCCAGGGCAGCCGCCGCTCTAGGTGCCGGGCGTGGGGCCGCTGCTGGAGCCCAGGGTGAAGTACTCGGCCGAGTCGCTGAACATGGTGGTGCCGGACTTGCTGGTGGACAGCACCAGATATATCCGCGAGCCGGTGGCCGGAGCGGTGAACGAGACCGGCTGAGTGACGCGGGAGCCGAGCGGGATGGTGAGAGTGGAATTGCCGGACGCGATGACCGTGCCGCCTACCTGGTTCAGGTACGCCGTCCAGGCGAAGGCGACGGAGGTGTTGCTGAAGTCGTCGTTGAACACGGTGACGTTGCGTGTCACCGTGCTTCCGGAGGAATAGGCGGGAACCGCCTGGGGGAGCGGGAAGTCGCCGTTCGCGTCCGAGGCCCCGGAGGCGGACCAGTAGGGCAGGTCGATCGCGGCGATCGGGTTGAATGCGGCCTGGATCCGCTGGATCTGCGGGTTACTCCACGGGTCGGTGAGGTTGTCCGCGCCGTAGAGGGGGTGGCGGCCTTCCTCGGTGGTCAAGTCGGTGGTCCGCACACCGGGCACGAAACCGGCCCAGCCGGACAGCAGGGTGTAGGGGCGTAGGTCGCTGGCGTCCTTGCCGCGCTTGGCGGCGGTCGCGGTGGCGAACCATTCGAAGCCTTGCACGGTGCTGCACGCCGGCCAGATGTACTCGCCATCGCCGAGGGGCCGACCTGTCCCGGACCACAGATGCTCGCCGTACTTGCCGAAGCCATCCAGATAGTGCGGGACGATGTTGAAGTTGGCCTGCGTCATGCTCGGGTACTGGTTGGGCGACGCGCCAACGCCTGCATCGACGCTGACGGGCCTGGTGCCGTCGCTGCCGTTCATCGCCGCGTACAGGTCCTGCTCGAACTGGTCGGAGTCCTGGCCGGGCTGGCCGTTCGGCTCGTTGACCTGGCTCCAGCGGATGACCGCGGGGTGGTTGCGGTCGCGCAGCACCAGGGCGCGGGCGTGGTTGACCATGTTGTCGTGCCCGGCGGAGAAGTCCTGGAGGCCGCTGGAGCCGCGGATCGCGGTCTCGCCGATGATCATCAGGCCCAGCTCGTCGGCCACGTCCAGCATGTAGGGACTGGCCGGCTCCTGGTGGACGCGGATCACGTTGTAGTTGAGCCGCTGGAGGTTGTCCACGGCCTGCGGCCAGCCGCCGTTCGTGCTCGACGGCGGCAGGAAGCCGGGCAGCGTGTCGTAGGCGTCGCCCTCACCGCCGTTGTTGATCCGGTCGAAGTCGGCGCCCTGCAGGTTGTCGCCGCGCAGATTCGCCCGTACGCCGTTGAGGGAGTAGTACGCGCCGTTCTGCGTGAACTCCCGGAATCCGAACCGGTACGTGGCGCGGCTGTTGTGGCCGTGGTGGGTGGCGGCGTGCACTGCGAGGTGATGCAGTTGGGCGCGGTATCCGGAGCGGTAGGGCACGTTCGGCCACCAGTAGGACGTGGTGCCGAGGTTCCAGGCCACCGGGCCGATCGTCACCGTGCTGGTCGAGTGTGCGGCCACCGCGACGGTCTTGGCAGGCAGCGACGGGTACCTGAACGAGGTGCCGTTGTCAGAGGAGAGCGACCCGGTCAGAGTGACAGTGCGCGCGCTTGCGGAGGTGTTCGTCACCGACACGTCGTAGCTCAGGGTCTTGTTGGCCACCGAGGTGCGCACGAACGTGTCGCTGATGTACACAGCGGGGTACACGCGCAGGAACGCGGAGCGGTAGATGCCCTGCGGGATCGCTTCGCACCACTCGGCGGCGTCGGGCACCAGGTACTTGCCGTTGGACGGGTTCTTCAGCGCATTGCGGCCTTTAACGTCCACGCTGATCGTGTGCGTGCTGCCGGGCGTCACATACGCGGTGATATCGAAGTTCGAGGGGGTGAAGGCCGTGGTCTGAGTCGCCACTGCCCGGCCGTCCACCGACAAGGTCGCCTGGTGGTTGACCGCACCGAACTCGATCCACACCGACTGCGGCTGCCCCGAGTCCGGCACGGTGATGGTGCGCGAGTACACCGCTTCGGCCACATTCGTGAAGCCCTGCTTGTACCACCCGCCGCCGGGCACGGTGATCGACGTCGTGGCCTGGCCTGCGGGTGTGAAACTCCACGACCCGGACAGGTCGACCGACGCGATCGAGGCGTCAGTCGTGGTGTAGCTCTGCGCTCTTGCATCCGCAGAGGCTGCGGGCGCGAAGCGCAGCAGGCCGAATGCCGTAGCTGCGCCGGCACCGGCCGTCAACAGCCTTCGGCGCGTGAGCTGATACGAGTGCGACGGGGACGGGGATGAATCGGGCATGACGCAGGCCTTTCAGGGCGTCGGGCGCATCTCTGGCGTCTGATGGTGCTTAGGGAGTTTGGCTGGCCGGTTCCGGGCCCTTTCGTGGTTGCCGACGCTGTTCCGGGTCAACAGCGCGACCATCGCTCCGGCGGGTTCCACCCCGCAGCATCCACAGAGCCCTGATTGAGTCGTTGCACGTGCGAGACCTTCTCCTTGACGGCTGCGGAGCGATGCCTGCGGTCACATACGCAGTGCTGCGCTGGACGAACTGCGTGCCGGATAGACGCGATCTCGCACAGTGAAGGGATGTGTTCACGTTAACATTGAAGGATGTTGCCAGCGCATGACCGAGGTGTCAACGTCGGCCGAAATTTGGCTCTGGCACCACTCTTGTGGTCCAGTCCGGCGTGTCGCGCATGGGGCTGTTGCGGCTTCTGTGAGCATGCGGGCGGTGCGATCTCGATGCTGTGAAAGCGCTTCTGCCGCACCTTGCGGGCGTGCAGGTGGAAGCGGTGGAGCGGGCAGGTCAGGCAGTCCGGATCACGACCAGGGCGGTTGCGGCGTCGGCGGCCTGCCCGGGCTGCAGGTCGGTGTCGGACCGGGTTCACGGCCGCTATGAACGTCGGCTGCTGGATACGGCTGCAGGCGGCTGCGAGGTGGTCATCCGGGTGGAGGTCCGGAGAGCGGCCGCCACACCGACGCGGTCGAGGTGAAATGGGCTAACCACCCCGCCGGCGACGCACGCGACGCGTGGAGCTCAACGGCCGACGCCCGCACGCTCACCCTGCTCGTCGCCGGCGGTCCCTTTCGCATCGACGTCGACGACGAGAGCGTGGTGCTGTGCGACTTCGGCGACTACGTCGTCTTCGGACCGGACCAGGCGCACCGCTGGCAGGCTCTGGGCGAGGCGACCGCACCGGCAGGTTTTCGACCCTGAAAATGAAGGGCCGGTGGGCCACACCGTGATGGTGTGGCCCACCGGCCCTTGGCGGTGATTCAACAGTGAGGAGTGGCGGTCGGTCCAGATGCCGTCACGGCCGCAGCCTCGCAGTTCGGCGATCGGGCCAACGTGCTCAGGCCCGTTTACGAGCGGCCTCATTGCGTGCGTCGGCGCGCTGCTGGGCCTCGTCGGGCGTCGGGCCAGTCTCGACGAACTAGTGTTCAGCGCTTTCCTTTGAGGCGGCGTGTTCTGTGGACGGGTTGTGCGGGTGTGGCTGCGGGGATGAGCAGAAGGGTTAGTTCCGGAGGAAGGAGCGGATGCGGTCGAGGTCGGCGGTGGCGAGCAGATCGGCGAGCTGGTTCAGCCGGTGCGCCCGGAACTTCGGCTCCAGGTCACGGACGGCCTGTTCGTCGCCGTCGGCCAGGGCGTTGCCCAGTTCGATGTCGAGGTCGGGCAGGTCGGTCGGGTCGGGGATGGTGGCGTGGGCCATGGCGGTGACGTCCTTCCGGTTGTAGTGGTGGGTCGTGCGGGTCAGTGATGGTCGGCGCTGGCGAGGATGTCGTTGTGGTCGAAGGCGAGCAGTTCCTCGAGGGCTTCGGGGAGCGGGACCCATTCGGCCGCCGCGGCGTCGTCGCGAGCTGAGGCATGTCTGTCCTTTCAGGAGCGGGTGAAGGCGCCGGGCGAGTAGCCGTCGGGCAGCGTGGGGTCGTGGTCGGCGAGCTCGGCGGCGGCCGCGGCTTCGTTGGCGCAGCCGGCGACGCCGTAGAGGGCCAGAGCATCTGGCCGCACTCGTCCACGAACTCGGAGTGCCCACCATCGCCGGCCGGGGGCCGCGATCCGACAGCATCTGCTTAACATGCCCGCCCCGCAGTCCAGCGCCCTGATCTCGCATCGGCGTTCGAAGGTCACCGCCGTGTCCTACGGACCACATACAGTTGCACTCATGCAGGTCATCAGTTCCCGCCGGCTACGGGACGCCATCGCGGAGCATCTCAAGGATGGAATGACGAGGCAGAAGATCGAGAACTTCTTCGAGGATCTTGGTCTGGCCCCTTGGCCGGACGAGTACGGCTCACTGACCAAGGCCGCGTTCGTGTGGTCGATCCTGTCGAACCACGACCTCGTAGAGTTGGCAGACGTCGCGCGCCGGGTGTCGGATGAGATAGAGGCCCCGGAGCTGGCGAAGTTGGTGGATCGCCTTGGACCCACCGGCGTGGCCGGAGACCTCAAGAACCTGATCTTCGCCGCTGACGGACCGAAACCGAAGATCGTGTTTCGGGACGCCATCAACAACGACATTGACATCGTAGAGAACGCACAGTACTGCCTGGTCTACGACCGCCCGCTGGGATCGACCGGGCTGACGTGGGGAGAGCTCACGGCGTGGTGGGCTGAGCGACAAGACATGGCCAGCGCACCTGCGATGGAGGTCGCCCGCAGCTTGTACCGCCGCTTGGACCGATCGCTGGGCGACAACGGGGCCGAGCGCCTCATCCTGCGGACCTACGGCGATCGCTATGTCCAGCATGGCCCGGAAACCCCGGCCCTGATTCCGCAGGTCTACCTCCACTACGACCCGTATACCAAACGGCAGGGTGCTGCGGCCCTGACCCGCCAGCGGATGGATTTCCTGCTACTACTCCCCAATCGGGCACGAGTCGTGATCGAGTGCGATGGCATTCAGCACTACGCGAACGACGACCGCAGCGCGAGCCCTCGTCGCTACGCGGAGATGGTCGCCGAGGACCGCGAGCTGCGGCTGCGCGGTTATGAGGTGTATCGCTTCGGAGGCCAGGAGCTACAGGAAAAGACCCAGGCGACCAGGGTGATCAGCAGCTTCTTCGACTCCCTGGCCGAGCGGCACTCGGGCACTGCTTGATCGGGACCTTGAGAATGCCGCCTATGGTCTGGTCGCCGACGCCTGACGCTGACGTCAGCAGTCAGGCGTCACTACTGACACAACAACGCGGCGAGCCGAGCCCCTGAGCAAGCACCGCGATCACTGACATTGAGTGACGTCTACCTACTGACAAGCTGTGCGGCGCTATACCTGATCGACGGGTAGACCGGCATCACGCCACCGGCGATGGTCCTGGTCGTGGCGAAAGTCGAGGTCGGTTTGCCGGCGGCGGCATTCTTCGTCGGTGTGCTCAGCGGTGTTCGCCGATCCGGAGCGCTGCGACGGTGCGCTCGGCGAGATCGCCGAGCTGGCGGTCGTGCTGACCTGGCGCACCGGCACCGATCCGGCCGGGCCGCGGTGGCGAGTGGGGAGCGACCAGCTCGCCTACGCGGCGCGGCTGACCCGCCCGCGCCGACGCGGCGAGGCTCGCGCGGTGCTGCACACCATCACCGCGCTCACCCGCGCGCTGGCCACCGCCGACGATCCCGCGCCGCTGATCGCGCTCGCTCTGCTCGCCCTAGCCGCGTACACAGCGGCCGCGGTGGTGGCCTACCGCGCTCAACGGCGCCATGATCGCGTCGTCGACCACGTGGAGGCCGCCGCCGCGGCGTATCCGACGCCGGCGACGGCTGCGCCGGAGTCCGCGACGCCGGCGTCGCGGCCGCGCGCTGTCCGAGTCGGTACGGCCCGGCGCCTCACCCCGGTGTGCACGGCCGCCCCGCAGCAGCACGGCCATGGCCGGCGATGACCAGCCACAGCGGGTGCGACCGCCGCATGTGCCCCGGTGCCGTGGCCGACTGGTGCTCGCGGCGGAAGGCGCAGCACACCCGCCTCGAACGGCCGTGTCGGTGTGCGCATGACGCACGCCATGATCTCCATGTGAGATTGACGGGATGGCGGCTTGCGCGGTTCGCGGGCAAGGCGGCGGGCAGGCAAGCGCGCTTCATGGTTACGACACTGGTCATCGGTTTAATCGGCACGGGAATGTTGTGGCTCACCGGGTGGCTGCTCGACGTAGGGATTCCCGCATCGGTAGGTGGCGTCCTCGCGCTGGTGGCGATCGGGGTGCTGGGTTTCTCAGTTCTCTACCTTGCGCTCTGGGTTCCCAAGGCAGCTCGCGATGCGGTGGAAGAGGGCCTTCCGGTAGCGGGCGCCGAAAAAACAACGCTTACGAGTGCTCGGCGATCAGGTCAGTGTTCAGCTTGCGGGTCAGCAGCGGCCCGGGCAGCGGGAACGCCGACTCGGCCGCCGACTTCGGTCCGGCCCGGTAGAGGGTGATCTATTGCCCCCCGGATCCGCGGTAAACGCAACCTCGCTCGACGTCACGTGAGAAATGATACTCAACATGACGGTATATACTCGTGCCCATGAGTAGTAGAGGTCTGTCCGAGCAGGCGTTTCTGGTGCTGACCGTGTTGGTGGAACATCCGCAGCATGGCTACGCCGTCTTGCGCATGGTGGACGAGCTGTCTGATGGGCGCGTCCAGTTGAGGGTGGGCACTCTCTACGGGGTACTGGACCGGCTGGCCAACGATGGTCTGGTCGAACTTGACCGCGAGGAAGTGCACCAAGGTCGGCTGCGGCGCTATTACCGCGCTACCGACAAGGGCGTCCGGGTACTGGGCGCCGAGACCCATCGCTTGGCCGCCAACGTCAATGCGGCTACCGCTGTGCTGGGCGCTCGTGGGGTGCAGCCCAAGGCGCTGGGAGGGCTCGCGTGACCAGACTCGAGCGGCGGTATCGACTGCTATTGCGTACTCTGCCGCGCGGGTATCGGCAGGAGCGCGAGGAAGAGATGGTCGCAACGTTCCTGGCCTACCGCGACGAGCACCGGCCCGGCGAGGACGGCTGGCCAGCGTGGCCCGAGGTGTACTCGACCGCAGGGCTCGCGCTGCGCACCCGTCTCATCGAGGCCGGCACTCCCCGTTCCCAGGCGCTCGGGCACGTGGCCCGGTTGATCGCGCTCCTTGGCCTGGTCACCCAGTCCGCACTGGCGATCGGAGGCTTGCAGCGCGGGCTGGTGACCGCGCTGACCTCTTCGCAGTCGCTGTCCTGGTCGTGGCAGGCACTGCTCGTCGGGCCTGGACGGTCACTCGTCATCGTGGCATCGGTGGCGCTGCTGATCATGGGGCGATGCCGCTGGGCCAAGTTCAGCGCACTCGCGGCGGCCCTGCCGGGCCTGGTTCCGCTCACCGGCTGCGCGATCGGTCAGAGCACCCTGCTGAGCTGCGGCGTATCCGCGAACCCCACAGCCGCGGGAAGTGTGATCATCAACAACCTTCCGCTGTGGATCACTATCGGTTGCTTGTACCTCGGGTTCCGTCGCGAGGCACCATTGCCTAAGCCGGGGCAGTGGTTGCTGACCCTTTTCGCGGCGGCCCAGGTTCTGTATCTGTTCGACCTGTTCACCGTCGCCCGGCCGATCTGGGAACTGGTCAGTATCCCGGGCTGGGCACTGTCTGCCGCTGCTACGGCATATTTCGCGCTGGTCGCGGCCCGAAAGGTCGAGTACAGCACGGCGTGGGCGGTCGCGCTGGCGGTGTCCGCGGCCGCAACGCTGCCCGCGCAGTACGCATCGTGGCATCACGTGCTTCAGTGGCCGACCATGCTGGCGAGTTCGCTATCGCGAACCCTGGTCGATACCCAGATCGCCGTCACGACCCTCGCCGTGCTCGCGCTGGCGGCATTGGCGGCTTGCACGTTCCGCCGGACACCGTCTGCCCGTATCCATAACTCGTGACCGGACGAGTCTTTGGCGCCTCCTGCCGCCGCCGCTAGTCACTCGATGGCACGGCGTACAGGCCAGCGAACCGGTCCAAACCTGAGCGGGACATCGCAGAAATGCGGATTCCGCAAACCTCCCGAAGGACGGTCCCGACTGTCCTAGGGTGCTGTCGTGACCACGGCGACCCAAGAGGCGTTCCTGCGCGATTTCCATGCCAGCTACCCGGCGGTGACCTTCGGCGCGATGGGGCGGGGCAGGGCACCGGACGGGCGGTCG
>NZ_JBFAAJ010000044.1:0-43812 GCF_040639695.1 Amycolatopsis sp. NPDC023774 | reverse complement strand
CGTCGAGGCTGCGCAGGAAGCCTTGAGTGGTGCCGAGCATGTCGGCGGCCCGGCCCATGGTGTAACCGGGGTAGTGCTCGTCGTCGAACTTGTCGCGGATCCGCGGCGAGAGAGTGAATCCGGTCAGGTTGAGGCCCGAAGTTGCAGGCGCGGGGATCGCGTGTTGGGGATAGCACCCAAAGGTGCCCGGCTGCGGCCGCGGCGGTCAGCGGCCGGGCAACGCCACGCGGGTGCCGGCCAACTCGGCCAGCAGGTCGCCGTGCTCCTCGACGCGGTGCAGCACGTCGTCGGCGGTGAAGGTGAGCTCGGCCGTGGTGCGGCAGGCGCGGACCTCGTCCCAGGTGATCGGGGTCGAGGCGGTCGGGGTGTCGCGGCCACGCAGCGAGTACGGGGCGATGGTGGTCTTCGCGACGTGGTTCTGGCTCCAGTCGATGAACACTTTGTTGGCGCGCAGGTTCTTCGCCATCTTCGACACCACCAGCTCGGGCATTTCGGCGGCGAGCTGCTCGGCGATCGCCTTGGCGTAGGCGGAGGTGCGCCCGGGCTGGCGGGTGCGGACGCCGCAGCTGATCTGCAGGCCTTTCGACCCGCTGGTTTTCGGCAGCGGCGTGAGCCCGTCCGCGGTGAGGACTTCGAGCAGCCGTTCGGCGACGCGGGCGCACTCCACGACGGTGGCGCCCGGGCCCGGGTCCAGGCCGAATACGAGCCGGTCGGGAGATTGGCGTTTCGGTCCGGGGCCGATAGTCCACTGCGGTACGTGCAGCTCGAGGGCGGCGAGGTTGGCCGCCCACACCAGGCTGGGTACGTCCTCGATGAGCGGGTAGGTGATCGTGCGGGGGCCCTTGCCGCTGCGGGTGCCGGAGCTGGGCAGCGGGGCGGTGCGGACCCAGTCGGGGGCGCCGCGGGGGAGTTCTTTTTCGAAGAAGGCCTCACCTGTGGTGCCCTCAGGCCAGCGCACGAACGTGACCGGCTGGCCGCGCAGATGGGGCAGCAGGACCGGGGCGATGGTCGAGGAGTAGTGCACGACCTCGGCTTTGGTGTACCCGCTCGGATACAGGGGTTTGTCCAGGTTGGACAGCACCAGTTGGCGCTCGCCGACCTGCACGGTCAGCTTCTTCTCGGCCATCGGCCTCACCCGCCACCGCGGCCGGGCTGCTCGGGCACGAACACCTCGCGAGGTGTTTTGTCCGGGCGCCAGCCTCGCCACGCGGTGTGGCGCAGGCGGTGTTCGCCCGGGGTGAACTGGCGGTACACGACCTCCCCGACCAGGACCGGCTCGACCCAGTGCGCGCCGCGGGCCCGCTCGCGCGGCACCTCGTTCGCGAACGGGCTCGTCGACCAGGCCAGCGGGTCGAGCTTGGCCTGGGCGTCGAGCAAAGCCTGGTGAGTGAAGCCGGTGCCCACGTCAGCACGGTCACCTTCTACGACCCCCTTGACCGCGTCGTTGCGACGATCCGGCCGGACGGCACGTGGGAGAAGCAGGTCATCGGCGCCTGGCGGGGGGCTGCCTGGGACGCCAACGACACGGTGCTCGACGATCCCGGCCCGGACGCCGACATCGGCGGTGTCGTCGCCGCGTACCTCGCCGCCAACGGGCCGTGGAACGGCTGGCGCGACCAGCGCAGCGGCGCCGCCCCCGGGTCGGCGGAGGCGGAGGCCGTCGCGAACACCGACGCGCACGCCCGCACGCCGGGCACGACCTTCCCCGACCCGCTCGGGCGGGCGTTCCTCACCATCGAGCACGACCGGGTCGCCAGCATGGACACGTTCCTCGCTACCAGGACCGTCCTCGACGTCGAGGGCAACCAGCGGGAGATCATGGACGCGCGCGGCCGCCTCGTGATGCGGCACGACGTCGACATGCTCGCGACCCTGGTGCGCCGGTCGAGCATGGAGGCCGGCGAGCGGCACGACCTGCACGACGTCGCCGGGCAGGTCGTGATCGGCTGGGCGAGCCGTGGCTTCCGCCGCCGGATGACCTACGACGAGCTGCGGCGACTGGTCCGGGTGTTCGCGCAGGGCGGCGGGCTCGGGGGGAGGTCGTCGAGCAGGAGATCGAGTACGGCGACGACCAGCCGGCCGACGACCGCAACCTCCGCACCCGCGTGAGGAGTCAGCGCGACGGCGCCGGCGAGCTGACTAATCTCGGGTTCGACGCGCAGGGGAACCTGCGCGGCGCGCGGTGCGAACTCGCCGCCGAGTACGCGGTGACGCTCGACTGGTCGGGCGCGGTCCCGCTCACCGGCGAGACGTTCGTCGCGGAGAGCGAGTTCGACGCCCTGAACCGCCCGACTCTGATGCGCGCCCCCGACGGCGCGCGGATCCGGCGGGCGTACAACGAGGCGGGGCTGCTGGAGACCATCGACGCGACCCTGCCCGACGGCCGGGTCGTCGCGGTCCTCACGAACATCGACTATGACGCCCACGGCCGTCGCACCCGGTGCGACCACGGCAACGGGACGACGACCGCATACACCTACGACCCGCTTACCTTCCGACTGGACGCGCTGCGCACCGCGCGCGGCCCGGACCGGCTGCCGGACCTTGCCTACACCTACGATCCCGTCGGCAACATCACCCGCGTCACCGACGCCGCGCAGCAGCCGATCTTCTTCCGCAACCGGCTCGTCGATGCGAGCTGCGACTACACCTACGACGCGGTGTACCGGCTCGTCGAGGCCACGGGCCGCGAGCACCTCGGCCAGGTCGGTGAATACTTCACCCGTCTCCGCCAATTGGAGTAGTCGCTGCAATTGTCCGCGCGGGATGGCTGGTCGTCCCAAAGCGCCGAGGAGGGGCTGCCAGGCTCAGAGGCGTCCACCCTCCGTCCACATCCGCAGTTGATGCGCCAGTCGGACTTCGCCCGCGGAAGTGATCGTCGACGCACCCAGCGGTGGTCGACGCGCCCAGCGGTGGTCGCGACGTCACACCGGTCGGCGTTAGGAGGGCACCGCGACGATCGATTCTGGACTGGACTCAGCAGGCGTCGTGTGGTGACACGACCAGGGCGACGGCTTGCTTGGCCATCTCGATGTCGTCGGAGTTGGTCGCGACGTCGCCGCCTGGGGGCCGCGGTCGCCGGGACCAGCCCCACACGTTGTCACAGTTCAGGCGCTGCCAGGCCGTCTGATGTGTCGGCTCGATCATGAACCGCCCGGGCCTCCTGGCACGACATGCATCGCGACGGCTCGTCGATAATCGGCATCGGCTCTTGGCACGCCGCGCAGAAGTAGTCGCCGCTGGCAGCGCCGAGCAGACGCTCCTGGCCGCAAGAACTCCACCAGAGCACGGACATGCATCGGCGAGGTAACAACGCACTCGACCGCGTGGATGGGCGCCCAGGGCGAGTTCGCCCACACCAGAGCCACCATTGCACCCGCGAGCAGCCGCGCGCCCCCGTCGTCTTCCAGTGCGGCGCTGTACCTGACCTGGTCACGGGCTGGCCAGCTCCATCCAGGGCAAGCCCTCGTTTGGTCGCGTCGCCGTGAGCTCAAAAGCCCCACAGTTCGAACCTGCGGCACCCGCTTTACGAGAGCGCTGCCACCGGGTGACCGTGCCCTTCTGACCAGGCAGAACGTCGCTGCCGGGTCATCCAGGTAGGCCATTTCGGGTGCCATCGGGGCGGCGGGGTCGCTTGATGTCCTCAATACTGGTTGGCGTCAGGGACCGTTGGGTCGGCTGCGGTGATCGAGCCAGGGCTGGGCGGGATACCGCGGCGGCAGACCCGCCAGAACCCGAAGGTCGAGGTTTTCAGCGAGGATCTGGTCAATCGGCACCCAAATCAAACTTGCGGTGGGTATGTGAACATCGCCGAACATCCCACCTGTGAGGGCAAGCTGGTGAACTTCCAGGACGTGGACTGCACCCCCGTGATCGGAGCGAAACACGGTGTCAGGCTTGCGATCGCGGTCGCTGATCGCCATCTCGATAGCGTTGATGACGAGGTTGCTGCTCTGGTTGTTATTGATGGACCAGACCACGATCTTGCGGCTGAACGCGTCCAAGACCGCGCAGCAGTAGAAGGGGCAACGCCCATCGGCCTATTGCTATTGATGAACGACAGTGCCAGCGTCCTCCCTGCAGGGAGTCCGATCGCGCCGCCCAACCGTCGTGCCGTTCCGGACCGCGATGGAATTACGTAAGCGCAAATCGTCACCGTGCCCGGGGAGATGCCATGACTGAGACGTTGTCAGAGGACCTACGCTCGTTCGTCACCTTTGCTCTCGCCATGAAGCCGGCCATCCGCTTCCAGCGACAGCCGGACAACGCCGGACCAGCTCTGACAATGACCATATCAGCCGAAGCGTCCAGAGCCGATGCGGACGTGGACGTCGAGGCGAAGTTGGCCAGCCTCGAGCCGATCATGGAGAAATACCGGCCACTGCGGCCGTATCTTCAGTCGCTGATCGATTCCAGGGAATCGGCGACGACCTGCACGCCCATCACGACCTTCAAACCGGAGGTCGAGTATCGGCTGGTTCGCATATCCCAGGCGCAGTTTGAGGTCGCGAAGGAAGTCGCGTCAAAGTTGGATCTGATCCATGTTTTCCGTGAGACGGGCTATTCAGAGGAGGCCGGCCGAGAGTACGACAAGCTTCACGCATACCTGGCGGATCGCCGTCAGCTGCTGATCGGCGACTTCAAGGGCGTAACGTTCTCTGATGCGGTCGCCACGTACGGGTCAGACCGCCTCGCGGCCGCGGATGAGGACTGCAGCGGCCTGGTGATCTTCGTTGTGATCGAGATCTTCCTTGTCTGATGAACGGACCGGTAGGTGCTGTGGCGAGCGAACTAGACGTCCTCACTGAAGCCCTCGAACGGACGGCGGACGACTGGGAGTCCCTCAGAGCTGTGTTCTTGGACCACGCCGGAAGCGAATTTCTCACTGAATTCGTGGCCCGGGAGCTCCTCGCCGCCGCCGCAGACAGCGATCATATCGTCCGGCGCGGCGTTGGCCAGGGCAGCTTTACTTTCGTTGACACTCCGAACCTCGAGTACTCGGTCCGTGTCGTTGCGCCCTTTGGTCGCAGGCCGCGAACGGTGAAGTGGGTCGGGATGCCGCAGATGATCGCGGTGAAGGGTCCGGGCACGCTCACGGTCCGAACCCTGGCGGTGCCAACGCAGTGCGATATCGAACAATTCGTCGCGGGAGTGCAGATCCGCGAGTGCTCGGTGCGTGACGCCTGTGAGGGCGACGTTCTCGTAAACGAGAATCGGCACGAGGTTCTGGATATCTGCGAGGCGACCAGTCCGATGATCGCCCAGATTCTGACGTACCGCCGCGCGTCGCCGAACGTGGTCTGGACGTTCACTCCCGAGCTCGTTTCGCTTTACTGTGAGCAGTCCTCACTCGCGGCGTCGCGTTTCCGGAACGTCCTGCAGATCGCCCATACGGAGGGCGTCGCGGTGCCGGACGACATCTACGAACTCGCGTTGACGTCGCGTTCGCCTCAGGTAGCGCTGCTGGCGATCCAGTCCATGCTCGCGTCCGGACACCCGTACAGCTTTGCGGCGCTCCACTGCGCCGCCGAATCAGGTCAGCACGGTCTGCGAGAGGGCGCCAATTCCATTCTGGATCATCTTTTCTCGGGGGCAGGTGATCACATTGCCGATGGACATTGAGACGAGCGCGGGAGAGGATTCACTGTCGCTTGAAGAGTACGTACGAGCCATCGACGACGGCGGCTTCGACTTGACCCGGCACGAGGACTTGATCGCCTCCGCTCCCTTGCTTCAGAAGCTGGCGAACAACAAAACTTTTCTTATTGAACGCCTATTCTATGAACTGCGGAACCAGCTCCGATTCCAGGCCGGCAACCTGTACGCGCCGGAAGTTCTGCTGGTGCACTCGACCAGGGACTACTTCATCCGGGCGAACATCTGGAAGCCCATCTCGGCTGCCGAGGAGGCGATTCCCGGCTACCAGTATGACGTGTGCCACGACCACAACTTCGATATCCTGACCGTCGGCTACCTGGGCCTCGGCTACAGCTGCCGCTCGTATAGGTACGAGCGGACTGCATACGAGGGCCGCCTCGGGGAGGTGGTCGAGCTGGCCGACGAAGGCGTGTTCTCCCTGACCAAGGGTCGAGTAGCGCTTTACCGAGCCAAAGAGGACGTGCACATCCAGCTGCCACCGGGCCAGATTTCGGTCTCCCTCAACCTGATTCCGCGGGGACCAGTGCAGAACGAAATGCAGTTCCAGTTCGACGAGGGCTCGGGCATGATCTGCCGGTACCTCAATTTCAGCGGCCTGGAAGCCGCGGTCCGCATCGCGGACGTAATTCGGTCCCGCGAGTGCGCTGATGCGCTGGCGCGTATCGGGAACGGTCATCCCAGCGCCCGCGTACGAGCGCTGGCGCTCGCGGCCCAGATCCACATCGAGGACGACCGCGCCGATCAGATTCTGGTCGACGTCGCGGCCCACCAGTCCGAGATGGTAAAGCATCTGGTTGGCCTAGAGCTTGCCAGTTACGGATCAACAATGCGGTCGGTGGCCAGTTCCCCGACTGGAACCTAGTGGTCGCGCCCGTTACTTCGTCGGGGGTCGTCATGCTGGCGGCGGTCGTGGAGCGTGGCGATCATGACGGCCGATCCGTTCGAGCAGCCGGTTAAGGTCGTCGTGGGTGAACCTCCAGTCGAAGGGGATCGCGGCGGTGTTGTACCGGTGCTGGAAGGACAGGAGTCGTTCAGCGGCCTCGTCCTGGTCCTCGAAGTCGTCTGGTGTGAGGGCTTTTGGCCGGGTGCCCCACGCTCAGTCGGGCATCCGGCCAAAGTCGTTTCGAGCTTTGGGCGGCGCTCGGCTGGTCGGCGACCTGCGGTTCAGCTGCCTGTGCGACTATCTCGTCGGACAACTCGATTAGCAACCCGAGGAGGCTGCGCGCGACGTGGCACTCAGCCCGAGGGCGTCGACGTGCCGGTGGTTTCAGCCGCCGTCGTCTCGGACGATTCGGACGTCTCCGACGAGGGTTTGGCGGTCTTGGGAGGGATCTCCCTTTCGGTGTCGAGCGTCTCGTGCCGGCCGATTTTCGTCTGGCTCGCGAACATCTCGCAGGCGCTCTGGTCCCCACCGCACCTCAGCCGGCCGTTGGTGCCCTCGGGGAAGCGCACCATCGTGATCGGCCTCTGCCGGATATGGGGGAGCAGGAACGAGGCGATGCAGGTGTAGTAGCGCACGACCTCGCCTTTGGTGAAGCCGTTCGGGTAGAGCGGTTTGTCCAGGTTGGACAGTGCCATCCGGCGCTGCCCGACCTGCACGGTGACCTTCTGCTCGGCCATCGCCCTCACTTCCCGCTGCCGCGGCCGGGCTGCTCGGGGACAAGCGGTTCACCCGGCTCGCGGTCCGGTCGCCATCCTCTCCACGCGGTGTGCCGGAGCCGGTGTTCGCGTGGGGTGAACTGCCGGTAGACGACCTCGCCGACCAAGGCCGGTTCGACCCAGTGGGCGCCGCGGGCGCGGTCACGCGGCACCTCGTTCGCGAACGGGCTCCTCGCGCGCTCCATCGGCGCGAGCTTCTCCTGGGCGTCGAGCAGCGCCTGGTGGGTGAAGCCCGTGCCCACGTCGCCGATGTAGAGCAGGTCTCCGGTGTCGCGGTCGTGCGCGCCGAGCAGCAGCCCGCCAATGAGGCGTCCGCGGCGGCCCTGGCCCGGGCGCCAGCCGCCGATCACGACCTCGAGCGTCTGGATCAGCGGATGCTTCAACCATTCGGGGCTGCGCCGGCCCGGCCGGTACTTCGAGGTCCGCGCCTTACACACGAGGCCTTCGAGCCCGCTTGTGGCGGCGACGTCGAGCATGCCCCGCGGGGTCATCCCGGTGGCGGAGCGGTCGGCGTGGCTGTAGGAGGGGCTGATCGCGACGAGGTTCTTGTCGGGCGGCTCGATCTCCTCGAGGACTTTCCGGCGCTCGTCGTAGGAGGCATCGAGCAGGACGTCGTCGCCCAGCTGCAGGACGTCGAACACGAAGTAGGCGACCGTGTGGCCGCTGCTGTCGTGGTTCTGCAGCAGCCCGAAGTCCGGCCGGCCCGCGTCGTCGAGGGCGACGATCTCCCCGTCCAAGACCGCGTGCCGACCTCCGAGCGCGTCGGTGAGGGCGCCGGCGAGTTCGGGGTAGCGGCCGGTGAAGTCGTTGTTGTTGCGGCTGGTCAGCACCGTCGTGCCGTCCGCAGCGACCCGCATGATCGCGCGGTAGCCATCCCACTTGAACTCGTAGGCGTACTTCGGGTCGTCGCGCAACCGGCCGCCGTCCGCGGTGGCCAGCATCGGCTCGACGTAACCGGGCACCACCGACCGGTCACCCGGCACGCGCTTGGCCATCGGACCTCCCCGGCTCGCCGGTCGCCGGGCAGCCCGCACCCGGCGGCATCTGGCGCGAGCCTAACCCGGCAGTTCGGCTGCCGCCGGGGGATACGTGCAGGTCACCGGCCCTGACGGGTGGTTTCGCGGTCCGGCCGGGTGGGTACCGCCGCGCCTGGCCACCGGGGACCTTGACCCACTCCCCACCACCGGGACCCGCTGCCCGGCCCGCCGGCCTGCGCACGCCACGTCACGCAGCTGGAGGCGGCTCACCGGGGTCGGCACGGACGCTTGAGCCGATGCGCCATGCGCCTGATCGCCGGGCTGGTCACCCCGTAAAACGACAATAGTGTAGAAGTACTACATCGGTGTCGAAGAGCAGATCCCCCGGGGAAGGCGGTCTTCTGCATGAATCCGTTGAGCGCGGCGTCGTGGCTGTCGAGCCTTGGGGTGGCGGGGGTGTTCCTCGTCCTGTTCGCCGAAACCGGTCTGCTGGTCGGGTTCTTCCTGCCCGGTGACTCGTTGCTGTTCAGCGCGGGGCTGTTCTGCACGACCAGCGCCACGGCCACCGTCCACCTGTCCCTGCCGCTGGTGCTGGTGGCCGCGGTCGCGGGCGCGCTGCTCGGTGCGCAGACCGGGTTCGTGCTGGGCCGGCGCGGGGGCAGGGCGCTCCTGGCGCGCACGAGCAATGCGCATCTGCATCGCGGGATGAGCCGGGCCGAAGTGCTGTTCACCCGCTATGGCCATGCGAAGGCGATTGTCCTCGCCCGGTTCATTCCGGTTGTGCGCACCGTGCTGAATCCGCTCGCGGGCATCCTCGACGTCCCCGTGCGCACGTTTACCGTGTGGCAGGTGCTCGGCGGGCTGCTGTGGTCGATCGGCGTCACGGTCGCCGGGTATCTCCTGGGCGCCACGATCCCCGGGATCGACCAGTACCTGCTGCCGATTATCGCGCTCGTGGTGATCGTCTCGCTGATCCCGCTCGCGCTTGAAATTCTCGGGAGCCGCAAGCAGCGCCGCGGACCCGGCTCCTGATGTTCTCGTCCCTGGGCAAAGGAAAAGTGAGTTGAGCGCGATCGACCTCGGCCAGTCCGTGATCCTCGGGATCGTGGAAGGCCTGACCGAATTCCTGCCCGTGTCCTCGACCGGGCACCTGAAGATCGCCGAGGGGCTGCTCGGCGTCCCGGTCGACGATCAATCCGTGGTCGGGTTCACCGCGGTGATCCAGGTCGGTGCCATCGCCGCGGTGCTGGTGTATTTCTTCCGCGACATCGTGCGGTTCGCGGCGGCGTGGGGCCGCGGGTTGGTCAACGCCCGGGCGCGCCAAGAGCACGACTACAAGTTCGCGTGGTGGGTCATCCTCGCGACGTTGCCGATCGTCGTTGCGGGCTTGCTCTTCCAGTCGCTGGTGAAGGGCCCGCTCGCGTCGTTGTGGGTCGTCGCGGTGTCGCTCATCGTCGGCAGCGGGATCATGTGGGCCGCGGACCGGTTCGGGACCGGCAAACGCGGGGAGGCCGAGTCCACGTTCGCCGACGCGATGCTGGTCGGCTCGTCGCAGATCCTCGCCCTGCTCTTCCCGGGATTCTCCCGCTCCGGCGCCACGATCTCGACCGGCCTGCTCCGCGGCCTGGACCGGGTCACCGCCACGCGACTGTCGTTCTTCCTGTCGATCCCGGCGCTGACCGGAGCCGGCCTGTACGAGCTGAAGGACGCGCTGGGCGGCGGCCTCGACGTGCTGCCGCTCGTGGTCGGGACGATCGTGTCGTTCGTCGTGGCGTACGCGGCGATCGCGTGGCTGCTGAAGTTCGTGGCGGCGCACACGTTCACCGCCTTCGTGATCTACCGCCTCGTCGTGGGGGTCGTGCTGCTGGCCACGCTGGCCTCGGGCGTAATGGCCGCCTGATCGGAGCCGGACCGCAGTAAACCTTTCGCGGCAAGGGCTGTGGTCGGCCTCGCGCCCACCTGCGGCCCTGCGGCGGGGCGCGGTGTCGGCGACGCGGTGGAGCCACGCAGGTCGTGCCGACGATCTTGCGGTTGCTGCACCTCGACCCGCGGTCGCTCGCCGCGGTGCGCGCGGAAGGCACCCGCGTGCTGTCGCAACTCGCCCGGTAGCGGGGCCGGCGCCGGCACCGCGGTGCGGGCGCGGTACACCGGACGAAACAGGCGCCGCCGCGCCCGGAGGACCCGACCGACTACATGCATGTAGATTTACTACATTCCTGTAGAACATTTCGACGGCGACCGCGTGGTGATCGTGTCCGCGCGGGTCGGCGCCGGGCACGACGGTGCGGCGCGGGAGCTCGCCCGGTGGCTGGCCGAGCGCGGGGTGCGCGCCGACCGCGTCGACTTTCTCGACCTGCTGCCGGGCCGGCTCGGGCAGACGCTGTGCGGCGCCTACCACCGGCAGTTGCAGGTCGCCCCGCGCAGCTGGGACTGGCTGCTGGGGGCACTCGGCTCACCGGCGCTCGCGGCGCCAGCCCGGCGGCTCGCGGCGCTCGCGTCCGCCGGGCTGGCTGAGGTGGTGGGCGACGACGCCCGGCTGGTCGTGTCGACCTACCCGCTCGCGACCCACGCGGCGGCGCACCTGCGGGTGCGCGGGCGGCTCGCGGCGGGGCTGGTGGCGTACCTGACGGATCCGTCGGTGCATCGCCTGTGCGTCAGCGCGCAGGCCGATCTGACCGTGGCACCCAACGAGACCGCGGCACGGCAGGCGCGAGCCTGGGGCGCGGGGCGGGTGCTGGTCGCGCCGCCGCTGGTCGCGCCCGCGTTCCGGCCGGTGGCCGGAGCGGCCGAGCGGACGCGGCTGAGGTTCGCGCACGGGCTGCCCGCGGATCGAGCGCTGGCCTTGGTCGTCTCGGGGTCCTGGGGCGTCGGTGAGGTCGAACGGACGGTGGCCGACCTGCGCGCCGACGGTTCGGCCGAGCCCGTGGTCGTCTGCGGCCGCAACAACGCGTTGCGCGAACGCCTGCGTAACGCGGGGCTCCGGCACGTGTTCGGCTGGGTGGACCCGATGGCGGACCTGATGCGCGCGTGCGACCTCGTGGTCCAGAACGCGGGCGGGCTCACGACCTCCGAAGCCCTCGCGACGGGGCTGCCGGTACTGACCTACCGCTGCTTGCCCGGCCACGGCCGCGCCAACGCCGCCGTGCTGGACCAGGAGGGCACCGTGCCGTGGGTCCGGACACCTGACGCGCTCGGCCCGGCCTTGCGTGCCGCGCTCGCCCGCGAAGCCGCGCCGGCCCTGCCGATCGAGGTGGCCGGGTGATCCGCGTCGCGGCGGCGGGTGCGCTCGCGGCGCACGCCGCCCCGGCCGCGTTGTTCCTGCCGCAACTGCGTCCCGACGCGTTCGCCGGGGTGGGCGACCCCGGCCACGTCGCGCTCACCTTCGACGACGGCCCGCACCGGCGCTCGACCCCGCATTTCCTGGCCCTGCTGGCGAAAACCGGCACGCGGGCGACGTTTTTCGTCCTCGGGCGGGAGCTCGCCCGGTGCCCGGAGCTCGGGCGCGAGATCGTCGCCGCCGGGCACGAGCTCGCGGTGCACGGCTGGGACCACCGCTGTTTCCTGCGCCGCTTCCCGGCGGCTCTGCACGACGACCTCGCGCGGACGGTCGAGCTGATCACCGACGTCGCCGGGGTCGGGCCACGGTGGCTGCGCGCGCCCTACGGGGTGTTCTCGGCCGGTTCTCTGGTCGCGGCGCGGAAGCTGGGCCTGCGGCCCGTGCTGTGGACGGCCTGGGGGTTCGACTGGGCCGCCCGCGCGACTCCGGCGTCGGTGGCCGAGACAGTCCACAAGGGACTTCGCCCCGGTGGCACGATCCTGCTGCACGACTCGGACGTCGCTGCCTCCACCGTCGGTTCGTGGCGCTCAGCGCTCGGCGCACTCCCGGCGATCCTGGCCGGCTGCGCGGAACGCGGTCTCGCCGTGGGACCGCTGCGTGAGCACGGAGTGGGACGCGCACGAGGCCTGCTGGGCAGCTTCGATGTCGGAGTGCAATGCGATCGCGGCCTGCGCCCCGGCGCCGGCGGACCAGCCGCAGCAGCCGAGTACCACGGCGACCGCGCTCGCGGTCAGTACGCCGCGCCGGCGCGGAGGTGACGCGGGGGTGTCGAGCAGCGCGCGCACCCGCTGCGGCACCGGCCCTCCTCCGGCGGCGAGCGCGTACGAGCCGCGGCCGCGGTCGACCAGCGCGGCCTTGGCCACCGCCGTCGCGACCAGGCGCCGGTCACCGACTCCGGACGCGGCGGTCTCGTCGGCCCAGCGCTCCATCGCGAACCTCGCGGCCGTCGTCAGGGGGCGCACGAGAGGGTTGAGCGCCGTGGCGAGAACGCCGACCGCGGCGTAGCCAGGGTGGCGCAGCCGCAGGTGCGCCCGCTCGTGCTGCAGGAGAGCAGCCCGTTCGCCGGGTTCGAGCGCGGCGAGCATCCCGGCGGACACGGCGATGCGGCCGCCCCGGCCGGCGATGGCGAAGGCCACGGGCTCCGCGCCCGGCAGGATCACCACGCCGCCTTCGCGGGAATGCTCGTCCAGCTCGGCGTGCACCCGCCGGTACCACCGCCAGTGGCTGTGGATCGCGCGCACGGCCGCGAACGCCGCGGCGATCAGCAGCGCGCAGCAGGCGATGGCCACCGGCGTCGGCACGGTGGCGGTGAACGTCGCTGGGGAGAAGTCGCCGAGCGCGGCGACCGCCGGCACCAGCGACAGGCCGGCGAGCGCACCCACGGCCAACGCGCCGGTGCTGCCCACGGCGAACACCAGCGCGAGAAACGTCAGCAGCTGTGTCGCACCACGAGGTGACAAGCGCGGCGCGAGCCAGCGCCCCACCGGCCACGACGCTGCCGGCAGGACGAGCGGAACGAGCAGGCCGGTGCCCACGGTCTCAGTCGCCTTTGCGGTCGTGCTGGAGCAGCTGCAACAGCGCCTGCTCGTCGTCGGCCGACAGGTTCGACACGAACCGGGCCAGCACGCTCTCGCGGTTGGACTCCCCGTCGAGCACCGCGCGCATCCGCCGCGCCGCCAGGCCCGGCGCGTCTTCCGCCGGGCTGTAGACGAACATGCGGCCGCGCTTCTCCCGCGTGACGACGTCCTTCTCGTAGAGCCGGGACAGGATCGTCACGACGGTGGTGTAGGCGAGCGTGTCGTCGCCGAGCCGTTGCCGCACGTCCGCCGCGGAGGCCGCCCCGTGCTGCCAGAGCACGGCCAGCACCTCGGCCTCGAGCTCACCAGGTCCCCTGCGCATGACGCGAATCTACACCGGTGTCGTAGTTCACGGTGCCTTCGACGGCGTCGAGCGGAGCGACGTGGCGAAGAAGTCACGCTGGTCGGCCTGCAGGTAGCGGGTGAGGTTGCCGGGCATGGTGGGCAGGAGCTTGCCGATTCCCGGTGCGTCGGGCCGGTAGCTGTCGAACGTGACCATCGGCGAGTGGATGTCGAGCTCCATGCCCTGCTGGATTCCGGCCTCAGGGATGTCTCGTAATTGGTGTTGTGGTTGGTGGGGTTTGGTGTTGTGGATCAGTCGGTGAGGAGGATGTTGTGCAGGTGGGCGATGCCGGACACGGTGTCGTTGAGTGTGCGGGCGGCGCGGCGGTAGTCGCGCAGGATTTTCCAGCATTTCATCCGTGCCAGGGCGTGTTCGACGCGGGCACGGATTTTGCGATGGCCGGCGTTGAGGTCTTCCTGCCAGTCGGGCAGATCATGGCCGTCGCGGGGTTGGCGGTAGGGCATGATCACGGCCGGGTTGCCTTGGTAGCCGCCGTCGGCCATCACCGGGCGCCCCGCCAACTCCTGCTCGATGCCGGAGTCGCGGTAGACGGTGCAGTCGTTGCGGTTGCCCGGGTGTGCGTCGCCGGTGGCGATGACCAGCCGGGTGTCGGCGTCGATCGCGATCTGCACATTCGCCGAGTACCGGTAGTTCTTCGACGGTGCCGCCAGCCGGTGATCCCGCGTGGGCACCAGGGTGCCGTCCACGATCGCGACCGCGTCGATCCGGCGTGTGCGGACCGGGGCCAGCGCCAGCAGTGGACCGATCGTGTCGCTTCCCCCGGTGGGCTGCGGAATGCGACACCCCGAACAACGGTCCGATCTGGCGCATCGTCAGGTTCGTCCGCCAGTACGTCGCGACCAGCAGCACACGGTCTGCCAGCGGCAACGCCCACTGCCGACCAGGGCGGCCGTGGGCGATCTCGTCTCCACCCCGCTTCCCGACCAGCCGCACCAGCTTGCGGAACTGACCCGGCTCCAGCCCGGTGAACGGGGCAATCCACTCCGGCCGCGACGCTGTGATCACCTGCACCACACCAAACATGATCAACTATCGGACCAGCCAGCCCGACACCGGGTTACGAGACATCCCTTAGACCAAGGCGTCGACGAGGGTGTGGAGGGTGAGCCCGGTGCCGCCGACGTAGAGGAGGTTGCCGGCGCGGTCGGTGCCGAGGCCCCAGCTCCAGGTGTACTGGAGCTGGTTCGACGCGCTGCCCCAGTGGCCCGCCGGGTTGAGGTTGAGGCCGGGGACCGGGGCGCCGTGGTCGATCATGAGGTCGAGGTTCTGGCGCACGGCGGTGATGTGCGGTTTCATCGTGGCGCCGCGGCCGCATTGGGCTACGGAGACGAGTCCGGTGTCGTCGATCACGACGGACGCCATGCCGTTGTGCAGGAGTGCGACGGTGGTTCCGTCGAGGTAGTAGCCGTCGTTGCAGTCCTTCAGCTTGAAGCCGGAGTTGAACGCGACCACCAGCGAGCCGCGCATTTCTGCGGGAATTGCGGCCGGGCCGGGGCTGCCCGGGTCTTTCGTACCGGAGAACAATTGCGTGCGCACCAGCGACTCATTCAGCCACGCGACTCCGGCGACGACACTCGCGTGGGCCGGATCGGGCTGGAGGAACGTCGTGTATTCGGCGACCTTGGCGCCGCTCCGCGCGCCCGGAGCCATTCGCCCGCGCTGGCCGCCGCGGACGGCCCGACGGGCAGGTTCCGCGGGCGCGGCCCGGCCCCGTTCACGGCCACCCCGCCGAGTGAGGGCGGTTCCGCTGCCGACGGTGGCGCTCGACGGCGGGTGCCGGGTGGACCGGTTCTCGACGGCGTTGACCACACTGCCGAGTCCGATGTCCCGCAGCCAATCCACGGTCCGGATCGAGACGCTCGCGTCGCCGGGACAGGTGAGCGCGTAGCCGTAGGTGCCGGCCGGGTAGGCCAGCAGCGCCGCGATCACCAGCAGCACGATCCGGCGCTGGCGGCGCTTCGGCCGCGGCGGCGCGGGTGGCTGCCGGGACGCGTGCTGCGGCGGAACCGGATGCGGAAACAGCTGATCGGCGGACATATTCCGCAAGCTATTCCGGGACCGGTGCACATCCGGAAAGCCGCGGGTTAGGGAGAGGAAAAATGCATTCGCTGCTCAATGCGAACCGATTTCACCGGGGCGGGAGGCAAGAAAACATTCGGTTGAGGTTAGCGCAAGGCAAAATGATCGTGGTGCGCACCGGAACCCGGGAATGCGGATATTCTCAAGCGCGTTCCCGGGCGCGCAGGTCGTCGAGCCGGACGGCGGTGGAGTCGAGGGACTCCCCGACGGAGTCGATCTCGGGTATCCCGGCCCGGTCCACGGGGCATGGCCCGAGTTCTCCTCGTCGAAGACGACCGCATCATCGGTGAGGTCCTGCACACGAGCCTGACCCAGCACGGGCACGACGTCGCGTGGCGCTTTGAGAACCCGAAAGCCGACTTGCGTGACGTGGTCAAGGCGAGCGTCGCGACCACCGGCCGACTCGACCGGACCGTCACCGACCTGCTCGCCCTGGCCCGCGACACCCCCCGGTCCGCGACGCCACCGCCGCGGCCGACGAGCTCGCCGCCATCGAGCTGGAATGGACGCCCGCACTCGCCGGCCACGGGCGCGCGCTCGTGCTGACCGTGGAACCCGTCGTCGCGGGCGCGCAGGTGTCCGGCCCGGTTCTGCGGCAGATCAGCCGCTCGTGGGTTTCGGCCGCGGCGAGCCCCTGGCGGACGGCGTGTTCGGACGTGATGCCAGAGTCGAGGTACTCGATGCGACCGTCGTCGGTGACGCCGACCGAACCGCTTTGTTCGAGTAGGTTGATCGCCCTGGGGTGTTGGGTCGCCGAAACGCTCACCTCGTCGTCGAGTTGAGCCAGCCGCAGCGGCGCGTCGTGCTCGTCGAGGGCGTTGGTGTCTTGACCGAGCGCCTGCTCGGGCGCCTTGGCTGCGGTGAGGAACTTCTACCGCCGCATGTCCCGTGGCCGTAGCCAGGGTGAATGCCTTGCTCACCGGCTACATCGCCGCGTCGACTGCGGCACGTCCTACCATGTCCAGCACGCCCGCGGCCCAGTCCGTGACCGCACGGGGCAGAGAAAAGGCCGACAGGTCCTGTGAGGGCGCAGGTGCGCCGAGGACCTGGTCCGGGGTGAGGTCGACCCTCGGCTGTGCCGTCGCGGCCCCACGTGCGGGGCAATGGGGCCGCCGCACCGGGCAGTGGTCGCCCACGCTGGTGTTCGTCGTCGTCGTGGAGGCACCGCACCGCAAGTATGCCCTTAACCGCATGGGACGTCACTTCTCGGCAGCCTGGCTGGGTTTTCTTCAGGCCGGCGTGACTGCCGGCCTCTGCTTGACCGGCAGCGCCCTCGCGCGCCGCCGTGCGACGCACCCCTCCTCGGGCCGCAGCCGACGCGATCGATCACCTGCGGGCCCGCGCGCTGGGGCGCTTCACCGGGCGAGCCGCGGGTCCGCGATTTCCACACCGGAAGAAAGGATGCGATTCGCCGGATACCGCCCTTGTCGTCGAACTTGTTTCGCCACACGGATGGGATCGAAATTCCGGCAAGCGTGAAAAGGTCCTGTCTGTGCAGCTCACGCGCACGTCTTCGACACTTTGAAGATCGTAGACCACGCCGCGGTGGCGGACTACTGGCGAAAAAATTCCGTAGGCAGGTGTCGGGTCCGCGAAGGCGGGTAATAGGCGCTGAACGCAAACCCCTCCACTGGCAAGGAAGATCGAAATGACAGTACCCCAATATCAGGACTTCACTACCTGGGCCGGAAAAACCATGCACGACCCGGCCGGTCAGAAGATCGGCAAGGTGGGCCAGTTGTGGACCGACGTCAACAGGGGCACCCCTTCGTGGATCACCGTCAACACCGGGCTGTTCGGCACAAGCGAGACGTTCTTGCCCGTCCAGGGCGTACAACCGCGCGGTGACGACCTCCAGACGTCCTACGACAGGGACCTCGTGAAGGATGCACCCCATGTCGACCCCTCGGGTGACCACCTCGACCCGGGCGAGGAAAGCCGACTCCACCAGCACTACGGTCTCGGCGCCGGGCAAGGCCAGGCCGGGCAGACCGGCCCGATGGGCGACACAGCAGCCGACGTCGGGCACGACATCTCCGGCCCCACCACCGACGACGCGATGACGCGTTCGGAGGAACGGCTGCGGGTGGGCACGCAGCGGGAACAGACCGGCCGGGCGGCGCTGCGCAAGTATGTCGTCACCGAGACCCAGCAAGTGTCGGTCCCGGTGACGCACGAGGAGGTCCGCGTCGAGCGCGAGCCCATCACCGAGGCCAACGCCGCAGCTGCCCTGGACGGGCCGGCCATCTCCGAGGAAGAGCACGAGATGACGCTGCACGCGGAGCGGCCGGTCGTGGAGACCGAGGCCGTGCCGGTCGAGCGGGTGCGCCTGGCCAAGGAAGAGGTCACCGAGACCGAGACAGTCTCCGCCGAGGTGCGCAAGGAACACATCGACACCGACGACCTGCCCGAGAACCCCCCACGCGGTTGAGGTCCGCACTCGCTTGCGCGAGAAATTTCGGATTCAGACCCCGCCCGCTCTAAAACTGGGCGGGCGGGGTCGCCTCTCACCGGTCGCGTCAATTCCCGGCCGGCTCCGCAGGATCCTTTCGAAAGTCATTGAGAACTGCGCGGTAGCGCGCGTCGAAGGGTAGTCGGGAGCCGACGTGGGTGGCCCTCGGGGGCACCCATGATGTGTGCAAGGAGAAATGCCACCAGAAATTCTACACGAACGTAGTAGCTATGGTCAGGGCTCGAGCGGCAGCAGCGTGATGACGGCGGGCCGCGGGCGGGTCACGCGCAGTCGGCCGCCCTCGGCTTCGGCCAGGCGGCGCGCGAGGGCGAGGCCGATCCCCGTTCCGCGGGCGCCCGGGAGCGGCGGTGGAACGCGTTGGTGCCCGGGGTGATCCCCTCGCCTTCGTCGGCGACGTCGACGGCGAGCACGTCGCCGGCGTCGCGGGCGGTGACAGTGACCTTGCCGGCGCCGTGACGCAGTGCGTTGTACAGCAGGACGGTCATGATCCGGTCGCGCATCGACATGATCCGCGGTTACGCCGAGATTACCCGGTGCCGCTGGCACCTCCTCGTCGGCTACTTCAGGGAATAGCTCACCCGGCTCTGCGGGAATTGCGACACCTGCGCCGTCGGCACCGTCACCGCCGGGCCACCGCCGCCCGGAAGCGGCGCCTTTCCGGTCAACAGCGCGGTGCACCACGCGGAACGGGGCCGCGGCGTCGTGATGTCCGCGGAACACGACCGGCTCACTTTCCTGTTCGAAAAGCACGTTGCAAGACCTTGTCCATGGCGGCCTTCCACGAACACGCGATGCTCACGGCCGCCGACCCCGTTTCCTGACAACCGGCCGGGCAGCCGGGGTGCCGTGCCGACTGCTTCGAGCCTTCGACGTGGTCCACCGCGGCCTTCACCAGCGACGGGGCGGTGGGCGCGGGTGCTCGAGGCGGCGGCCCGTGGGGGTACGCCGCCGGCGGCGGGGTACCCGGGGAAGATGATGAAAGACGCAGTGTGGCAAGGCTTGCTGTCGGGGGCGGCTGGGGTCACGGCTATGACGATCGGTGAGAAGCTCGAACAGCTCCTCACCGGCCGAGCCGACTCGCACGTGCCCGCCCGCGTCTTGCGCCGGCTGGTGGGGCGAGACGATCCGGGGCAGTCGCCGCAACTGGCGAACTGGATCATGCACTTGGGTCAGGGCGTCGTGCTCGGCATCCTGCGCTCCGCGATGGCCCACGCCGGCCTGCGCGGTCCGTGGGCGTCGGCGAAGTTCGCCGTGCTCAGGTTGACCAACGACCAGATCCTCGAGAACGCCACCGGAGTCGGCGCGCCGCCGCCGTCCTGGCCGCGCGACGAGCTCGCCGTGGACCTGGTCCACAAGGCCGTCTACGCCGCCGTCACCGGTATCGTCGCCGACGCCCTCGCCGCCCGTTCCGGTCCCGCCGACGTCGGACCGCTGCCCCCGGACCTCGTCGACAGCGGCTCGGACTGAGTCCCGTCAGGTGAGGGTCGGAATCCGGGCCTCGCCGGGTTGCTGCAGGGCAGTCCGCACAGGACGAGGGACGTTGAGCGACCGCGTCGGCCCTAACACGCTTTGGCTCCGAAGGGAGGTTTCTCGGCGTTCCCGTCCGGTCGCCGAAGGTCACAGTCGACCGGCGCTGGGTGGTGGTGACCCGGTGTTGTCAGCGGCGGCCAAGAATTTTCCTGATCCCGGCGATGACGAGGCCGCCGGCCAGCACCCACGGTCCGGCCACGATGATCGGGTCAAGTAGGTGGTGCTTGACGTCCGCGCGTTTCTTACCGACCCGGGATGAAAAGCCGTGGCGGGAGAACTCGCTGGGGAAACCGGTTTGGGTGACGGGGTTGTCCGGGCGGAGCGTGGCGAACGAGCGGAGGTGGTGTTCCCACGCGTCGATCCGGTCGGCGGCCAGCAGGAGCAGCCAGTGCGCCGCGCGGGCCTCGCTGTACCTGCGGTAAGCCAGTTTGCGCACCGCGCCGGAGAAACCACGGGGTGGGCACGACGTGCCGAAGACCGGGGTGAGGAACGCGTGCTCGATCGACCGTTCGCGGGGCCACTTCTCGGGTTGGCGTTCGGGAAACTCCCAGTGCGCGCCGGTCCGGTCGGGCTGCCACTGCAGTTTCGGCACGGACGGCCGGTCCCGGGGGTCCAGGTCCGCGCCCCAGCCGGGGATCCGGGCCCGCAGCTGGTCACTGGTCTCCGCGAGCGGCGGGCGCTCGGAGGTGTAGGTCATGGCTCGGTTTCCTTCCTCAGCTGCCGCCGGGCACGATGAGCGGTTTGATGCAGCCGTCCAGCTTGGCGGAGAACATGTGGTAGCCCTCGGCGATGTGCTCGAGCGGGATGCGGTGGGTGACGATGTCGCTCGGCTTGAGGTAGCCGTTGCGGATGTGCTCGAACAACCGCGGCCACTGCCGTTTGACGGGGCACTGGTTCATCCGCAGGGTGAGTCCCTTGTTCAGGGCGTCGCCGAACTTGACAGCGCTGAACACCGGTCCGTAGGCGCCCATCACCGACACGGTGCCGCCTTTGCGGACCGAGTCGATGCACCAGTTCAGCGCGACCGGTGAGCCACCTTGCAGCTTCAGCTTCGCGGCGGTGACGTGCTGGAGGAGGTTGCCGTCGGCCTCGGCGCCCACGGCGTCGATCGCGACGTCGGCGCCGAGGTGGTCGGTGAGCTTCTTCATCTGCACGACGATGTCGTCGTACTCGGCGAAGTTGCACGTTTCGGCGTGCGCGAAGGTGCGCGCCTTTTCCAGGCGGTACTCGAGGTGGTCGACGACGATCACCCGCCCGGCGCCCATCAGCCACGCCGATTTCGCGGCGAACAGCCCGACCGGCCCGGCCCCGAAGACCACGACCACGTCGCCCTCCACGATGTCCCCCAGTTGTGCGCCGAAGTAGCCGGTAGCGAGCGCGTCGGTGAGCAGCACCGCGTCCTCGTCGGCCAGCCACTCCGGGATCACGGCGGGGCCGACGTCGGCGAACGGCACGCGGACGAACTCGGCCTGGCCTCCGTCGTACCCGCCGCAGGTGTGCGAGTAACCGTAGATGCCGCCGACGGCCGTGGCGTTGGGGTTCACGTTGTGGCAGTTCGAGTAGAGGCCGCGGGCGCAGAACCAGCACGTTCCGCAGAAGACGTTGAACGGCACCATCACCCGGTCGCCGCGCTTGAGGTCCCGCACGCCCGAGCCCACTTCCTCGACCACGCCGACGAACTCGTGCCCGAAGGTGAAGCCGATCCGGGTGTCAGGCATCATCCCGTGGTATAGGTGCAGGTCGGAGCCGCAGATCGCGGCCAGTGACACCCGGACGATCGCGTCGTTCGGGTGCTCGATGGGCGGGATGTCCTTCTCCTCGACACGGATCTTGTACGGCCCGCGGTACACCATCGCGCGCACAACGCCTCCTCCGGTTCGTGAGCCGGGACGGGTCGTCGTCGCGACGACGGCTACCCGTGCTGAGCCGGCGGAGTACCCGTGCCAGTTCCGCATAACCATCGCCGCGTCATCGTCTCGGCGGTGTCCGGCGCGGTGTTGCTGGTTCTTCTGATGCGCCGGCGCTACCTCGACGTGCGGCTGGTTGCGCCGGGCCTCTGTCCTCGGCGCTGGGCCCCGCGCGAAGATCGTCGATCAGCGGCCGCGCGGGTCGTCGGTGGTGCCTTGTTCGTCGGGTTGGGTTGCGGCTGCGGCGGCCTCGAAGGGTGACGGTTTGCCGTGCGGGTGGCCGCGGGTGATGTGGGCTTCGTCGCGCATGCGCTGGACCATGTGTGGGTAGTGCAGTTCGAACGCTGGCCGCTCGGAGCGGATGCGGGGTAGTTCGAGGAAGTTGTGCCGTGGCGGCGGGGTTGTGGTGGCCCACTCCAGGGAGTTGCCGAAGCCCCAGGGGTCGTCCACCTCGACTGGCTCGCCGTAGCGGTAGCTCTTGACGACGTTCCAGATGAACGGCAGCACCGAGGCTCCCAGGAGGAACGCCCCGATCGTGGAGACGGTGTGCATCCAGGTGAAGCCGTCGGTGGACAGGTAGTCGGCGTAGCGGCGGGGCATGCCGGCGTCGCCGAGCCAGTGTTGAATCAGGAATGTGGTGTGGAAGCCGATGAACGTGGTCCAGAAGTGCCACTTCGCCAGCGGCTCGTCGAGCATGCGGCCGGTGATCTTGGGGAACCAGAAGTAGATGCCGGCGAAGGTGGCGAACACGATGGTGCCGAACAGCACGTAGTGGAAGTGGGCGACGACGAAGTAGGTGTCGTGGATGTGGAAGTCGAGCGGTGGCGAGGCGAGGATGATGCCGGTGAGGCCGCCGAGCAGGAACGTCACCATGAACCCGATGGACCACAACATGGGTGACTCGAACGTGAGGGTGCCTTTCCACATGGTGCCGATCCAGTTGAAGAACTTGATGCCGGTGGGCACGGCGATGAGGAAGGTCATGAACGAGAAGAACGGCAGCAGCACGGCGCCGGTGGCGAACATGTGGTGGGCCCACACCGCGGTCGACAGGGCGGTGATCGCGATCGTCGCGAACACCATCGTCTTGTAGCCGAACAGCGGTTTGCGGCTGAAGACGGGGATGATTTCGGTGACGATGCCGAAGTAGGGCAGCGCGACGATGTAGACCTCCGGGTGGCCGAAGAACCAGAACAGGTGCTGCCACAGGATGGCGCCGCCGTTCGCGGGGTCGAAGACGTGCGCGCCGATGTGCCGGTCGGCCAGCAATCCGAACAACGCGGCCGTGAGGATCGGGAACGCGAGCAGGATCAGGATGCCGGTGAACAGGATGTTCCAGGTGAAGATCGGCATCCGCCACATCAGCATCCCGGGTGCCCGGAGGCAGACGATCGTGGTGATCATGTTGACCGCGCCGAGGATGGTACCCAGGCCGGTGACGATCAGGCCGGTGATCCACAGATCGCCGCCGACCCCCGGGGCGTGGATGGCGTTGGACAGCGGTGTGTAGGCCGTCCAGCCGAAGTCGGGCGGGCCGCCCGGGGTGAGGTAGGCGCTGATCACGATCAGCCCGCCGAACAGGTACAGCCAGTAGGAAAAGGCGTTCAGCCGCGGGAACGACACGTCGGGCGACCCGATCTGCAGCGGCACCAGGAAATTGGCGAAACCGAAGAGGTTCGGGGTGGCGTACAGCAGCAGCATGATCGTGCCGTGCATGGTGAACAGCTGGTTGTACTGCTCCGGGGACAGGAATTGCAGTCCCGGCTGGCCTAGCTCGCCCCGCATCAGCAAGGCGGTCAAGCCGCCGATCAGGAAGAACCCGAAGGAGGTGGACAGGTACAGCACGCCGATCGTCTTGTGGTCGGTCGTGCGGACCGTCTTGAGGATCACCGAGCCGCGCGCAGCCCTCACGGCCGGTCGGTGCGGGACGGTGGTCGGCCGCGCAGCGGTGTCGGTCATCGAATCCTCGGTTCATTCGTCGCCGGACGTGCTGGTCGGCCGCGCATACCCACTCTCCATGCCGGCTACACCACCGCCAACGACGTCGAAGAGCAGGTGCACGATGTTGCGCAGGGTGGAGACCATGAACACGCCGAAGAGCATGGCCGTCGAGTCGTACCCGGCGAAGCTCATCTGGTGGTAGTCGGTGGTGGAGCCGGGGATGAATCCGAGAATGCCGACCAGCAGGAAAACGACGGCGACGATGCCCGCGGCGACCTGGGCGGACGATCGTCCGATGGCAGTGTGTGACGACGTGTGTGTCGACATGGCGGCTCCCTTCCCAGGGAACGGTTCCGTGGCGCCGAGTCGGCGCCACGCGCAACGGCGCGTACCCCCGGATGCACAGGCAATCGCGCTGTTTCGACGGAGACACTTCGTCGCGCGGACGATGGTTATTCCGGCGTGAGGGGGGCATTCGGGTGGACCCCGCGGCCGGAAATGACCGGTTGCCGCCTGCAGAAAGGACCGCTCGCATGTTCCGACACACCAAACTGCTGCAGTTCGAGGCCAAGCCTGAGAAGCCGGACCCGGTGTACGCGCACAAGCTGCAGGAGCTCATCGGCGGTGCGTTCGGCGAGATGACCGTGACCATGCAGTACCTGTTCCAGGGCTGGAACTGTCGCGTCGAAGGCAAGTACAAGGACCTGATCATGGACACGGCGACTGAGGAGATCGGGCACGTCGAGATGCTCGCGACGATGGTGGCTCGCCTGCTCGAGGGCGCCCCGGTCACGGCCACCGCCGAGAGTGTCAAGGACCCGGTGATGGCGGCCGTCATCGGAGGTATGGATCCGCAGCAGGCCATCGTCGCCGGGGGCGGAGCGCTGCCCGCCGACAGCAACGGCACACCGTGGAACGGCAAGTACATCGTCGCTTCCGGCAACCTGCTGGCGGATTTCCGCGCCAATGCCGCGGCCGAGGCCCAAGGCCGGTTGCAAACTGCGCGGTTGTACAACATGACCGACGACCCGGGCGTCAAGGCCATGCTGCAGTTCAACCTCGCCCGCGACACCGTGCACCAGAAGCAGTGGCTGGCCGCCATCGAGGAACTCGAAGCCGACGGCCTGGAAGGCGACATCGCCCCGAACGCACTGTTCGACGAGGAGAACCAGGACCACAACCACACCATCTGGCACCTGTCCGACGGTCCTGACGGGGCCAAGGGCGCCAGCTGGACCACCGAGGCCGGCATCGAGTACCTCATGAACCCCAAGCCCCTCGGCGGTCCGGGGACCGCGCCGAAGCCGGACCCCGCACTCTACGGCACCTACGCATCTCTGCAGGACGCCAAGGGCACGATGAAGGGCAAGGTGAAGGCCGTGAAGAGCAAGGCCACGTGACCGCGCACGGCGGCCCGGCGCCCAGCCGGGCCGCCGGCGGCGCCGACCTCGCCCGTCCGCTCACGTTCACGGCCGAATGTGTAGTACGGCATACCGGCGGGTGACCGCGGAATCTCACCGACCGTGGGAGGGGAGCCGCGATGACCGAAGCCACCGAGGCGCGCTGACTGCCCGCCAGCGCTGAGTCCGTCTGGCAGTCCGCCTGGTGGGTTCGTCGCGCTACCGCGTGGGGTTCGGCTGGTGTGTCAGGTCGTGTGGCACCTTCGACCTGCCCGCTCGTCACGCCGTGGCTGCCGGCCGAAATGGACCTGCCGTCCGCCACTTTCGACGAGCTCGCCCTCTGCGCTGCGGGGCTGGTGCTCGACACGTTCGCCGTGGCGGGCCTGGCCGTCCCTCCCAAAGCGGATCTGGAGACGGTCGCCCAAGTGGACCCGGCGTTCCTGCCTCGGCTGCGCGACCGTCTGCACGGCACTCCAAACGCGCGGATGATCTACTAACGTCGATAGGAACCGGTACCACTATGCGGATGGAACGCCACGCTCGCCTCGGTCTCACAGCGTCTAGCACGGCGAAAGGTCGTTGCTCCTCGCGCGGACGCCGAAAGCTCCAGCTTCGGTTTGGCGCGTGGCCCCGCTCCGGCTGACATGGCGAGCCGCCCGGGCTGAGCACGGCCCTGCTTGGCCGAATCCGTCGCCTTCGTCAGGGCTCAGCCGCCAAAGCGACGCCCTGGCCCGTCGCACCTGTCGGGTCGACCGCCGTCCGGCTCCTCCGCGGCGTCCTCTTCGTCCCTGACGCCCATGATCCGATACCGCCTCCCGTTGCACCACGCGTAGCCCTCGAGGCGGTGTTCCTGGATCCGCAGGTGCAAATCCATGTCCGGATGGTCGGTGAGCTGGTCCAGCTTGCGCTCGGTGTCTTCGCGAAGTCGTGGGTCCACGTCAGCTTCCTCCTGTCGGGTCGCTGCGACGGGCTGGGTCCCGAGTTCCCTCAGCGGGCCCGGCTAACCACAGCGTGCGGACGAGGGTTCGTGCGGAGCCCGCCCGTGGGCACCGTGGGCACCGGCGCAGTGCTTCTTGGCCGCTGCGACGACCGCATCGTCGGCTCATCGTCCGACTCCTGATGCCCCGACTGCCCGTCGTGACGCTGGTCAAACACACTCGGCCGGGCTGTTGTCTCGGCGAGCACCGATCTGCTGATCACCGGGTCGATGTCGAACCTCGCGCGGCGCTGGACATCGCGGAGATCGCATCGCCGCTGGCTGGTCGGGCCCACGCCGCACCAAGTGACCGCGCACGTCAGCACGGCAAATCAGACGGGTCATTCCGTGTGTCGGGCGGTTGGGGCTTTCGCTGCGAGGGTGGACGGCGGCCGCGGTATCCGAGTTGCCCACAGTTCGTCGAGCGGCCTGGTCCGGCGCAGGCGGCGTGTTTGACGTAGCGGCCGCGGTTTCCTGCAGGAGCTCGAAGTCGATTCGGCCGTCCTCGTCGTAGACGACGACCTCGCCGTCCAGCACCGCGGAGCGTCCGTCCAAGGCGGGGCCGAGCACGCTGGCAAGGTCGGCGAACTCGGCCAATCGCGTCCGCTTGGCACCGAACGACGCCAGGGTTGAATGCCGCCCACGACACAGCGCCGAGGCGAATGCGTGCAACCGCAACGCCTTCGAGCCGGTCGGCGACGAACCCCGATGACGTGGGCGGCCGGCGCGGCCGGGCGCCGGAACGGGCCCGGCGTCGTTGCCAGGTGAGGCCGCCAGGCCCCGACCGCCAACGGTTCGCCGCCGTGCCAGACGAGCTCAATCGGCGCGCGCCATGAGCGGGTACGCCTGGCCATGCTTCACCGCACGACCGCTGAGTAGCAGCGGAGAATCAGGAGAGACCACCCGATGGGTTCGGCGAGCGACCCAGATAATCCCGCGCCTGCGTTGCATGTGCGCCAGGCTGCCCACCTGCGCGACGCCTCGGCGCTGCGCAGCGCCCTGACCGACTGGGCCCACGCCCGCGGACTACCGGCCGGGCTGATCGGTGACATCGAGCTGGTCGCCTACGAAGCCCTCGTCAACGCCGCCGAGCACGCCTATCCCGACACCACGACCGGCATACTCGACCTGCAGGCCCTCGACCAGCGCACTGTGCGCGTCACCGTCACCGATCATGGCCGCTGGCGGCCCCAGCCCGCCCCTGACCCGCTGCGCGGCCGGGGGCTGCCGCTGATTCACCTGCTGTCCGATCATGCCGAGGTCACCCCCACCGACCAGGGCACCGTCGTCAGGTGACCTGGCACCTCACCAGCAACCGCTCACGTCGCTGGGGCCACGCGCGCGACCACAGCCCCGCTGGCGGCGCTAAAGGTTTCGATGGTCAACTGGATCCGGTTGACCTCGGTTTCCAGCATCGCCACGGGCTCTTTCACAACCGGTGACAACTTCAGCTAACGAACCACGGATTCTTGCCGGTGCGCACTGGCCGACGGTGACAGGTAGAGCTCACAGTCACGTTGTCTCAACGGGTGATACGACGACCAGCAGGGGCAATAGGCGCGGGATGCCGCGAACACCACACCGCGCGCGCCTGTCGGGCACGGTGGCGCCGCCTACGGTCGTCGCGAGGAGACGAACACGAACAGGGGTGCCGCAGGGTGGTCGAGGATGAGACGTCGAAGAAGTGTTTCCGGTGCCGGAAGTCAGAGGTCGGGCCGGAGAGGTGCTTATCCGGACGAAGACAAACCATCTTTGATCGAGGAGTGGACGCTCAGGCCGGCGAGGCGGGCGCGGTGCTGGGTTAGGTGTGGGGACGGAAGGGAAGATCGCCCGTGTCGGCGAAGTGCAGTCGGTTGGCGACGGCGACGGCTTGGTCGCCGAAGCGTTCGTAGAAGCGGGCGAGCAGGGCGAGGTTGGTGGCCGTCTGAACGCTGTGGGGCCACTGGTCGCGGGTGATCAGGGTCAGAACGCGGGCGTGCACGGTGTCGATGGTCTGGTCGGTGTCGGCGAGGTCGGCGAACCCGCACGCGCACTTGCTGGCGATCAGTTCGGCGAGGCGGTCTGCCATGCCGACGGCGGCGTCACCCATTTCTGCGAAGGCGTAGACGAGCTCTGTCGGGACAGCGTGGGCGGGGTGGGCGAAGCGGGCGATGCCGGCGATGTGCGCGGCCAGATCGCCCATGCGCTCGAGCCGCTCGGCACAGTAGATCGCGGCCAGAATCGCCCGCAGGTCGTGCGCCTTGGGCGCTTGCAGGGCCAGCAGCGTTTGGGCGTGCGACTCGCAGTCCGCGCGAGCCCAGTCGATCTCGGCGTCGGCGGCGATCACCTGCTCGGCGAGGTCCAGGTCCGCGTTTGACAGTGCCCTGTTCGCGCGGCGGATCGCCTCGGCCGCGAGTGTGCACATCCGCCGCAGCTGTTCGCTGAGGCAGTTCAGCTCTTCGTGAAAGTTCTCGCGCATGTCCGCACCGTGTTGCTCGTCGGCAAGCCGAACGCCGGCCTCTCGCGGCGTTGTAGCGCACTTGAGCCATGCAGCCCGTCGGCAAGGCTTTGGGAGGATTCCTGCCGGCGGTCCGCACGCGGCAAGCACCGCCGCGTATCCGCAATGCTCGCCCAGATGAGGCGACCTCGGCGCTGCGGTGAAACAAGATCTTTTGTGGCAGGCGGCCGCGCGGTCGGCTCGCCGCCGAGCACGGTGCTGTTCAGCTGTCCGGTTCGAGATCAGGCGGTGGGTGGTGGGTCCCGTCGGGTGTTGTCGCGGTCAACCGCCATGGCCGCAGCAAGTCGACGCGGAACTCGTCGAGGAACGGTCGGCACAGTGGCCGGATGGCTTTTGCTTGGTCCGGGCAACCGTGCTCTGCACCGCCTGCAAAACCACGTCGCTACGTGGGCCACCGACCTCATTCAGGCGCGGGCGATCCAGGACGCGTGCGAGGTCGGGTGCCGCTACTACTACCTCGGAGAATCCGGAACCGGGACACTCGGCCAGTTCAATGAACGCCTCGGTGCGCGCCCGATCATATCTCCGGAGTTCCGTTTCGAACGCCTGCCGGTCACCCGGGTCGAGCGGGGAATCAAACGGCGGTCAAGAAGATCGTCAGGTTTCAGGATTGATATCCGGCGTCCGCCGCTCTATCGCGCCGGACCGCAGCGATAAGCCGCGGATGGTGGTCCCTCCCCACAGAGGCATCGCGCGCTGGGGGAGTGCGCACAGCATGTGCGAGTCAGTTACTCTGGTGACATGATCTCCCGAAACTTGGGAGATCTCCCATGCGAAGGGGTTCAAGTCCTCGGACACAGTATTACCCCACGGATCGCGAACGCGATCTTGGTGGTTGTACCTGGTGTGTGGCTCAGGTTGAGTTGATCGATTCCAGACGGCAGCCGGTGCTGTCGCAGACGACGAAGCTCCCCGAGTCGCGTAGCGCTGCCGCGATGCGGTTGCTTCGTGTCCGGTCACGGCTGGCTTCGTTGTGGCTGTTGGTGGTTTGGTCTTCGAGCCGGATGCTGATCTTGTCGATGAGATGGTCTTCGCGGATGTAGAGTGTTTTCGGCCGGTTTTGGTTCGTGCTTTGGGTGCTGGTGTGGCCGTGTCGGCAGCGGTAGGTGGGGCGTCCGTGGTTCCAGTGCGAGTCCAGTCGCCGATTGCATATGCCGCAGCGGATCAGGCCGGCGAGTGCGAACCTCCGCAGACGGCCGTCGTTGGTGGGTCGCGGTGCACGGATCTGCTGCGCGGTGACGAAGTCCTGCTCGCTGACGAGGGCTGGATGCGCAGCCCTCGCCGACAGCGCCGGTGTTGATCTGGGGTTGCCCGTTCCGTTGGCGCGGCGGTTCCAGGTTTGTCGGCCGGTGTAGCGCGGGTTGGCGAGGATGACGGCGACGGTGCGCAGTGTCCAGGTGCTGCGGGTTCGGTGGCGGTTGCGGTGGGGGTCGGCGCTGGAGGGGCAGGGGATGCTTCGTTCGTTGAGGGATCGGGCGATGCTGGCGACGCTGTGGCCGGCGAGGCGTTGTTGGAACATCCAGGTCACGTGGGGTGCGGTGTGTGGGTTGGGTGCGAGGCGTTGGAGGCGTCGGCCCCAGCGAGCGTCGGCGGGGTTGGGGTGAGGGCCGGCGTCGACGAGTTGGTAGCCGTATGGGGGTCGTCCGCCGAGGTAGCGGCCTTGCTGGGTGGCCTGGTTGTGCATGGCCGCCAGGACCCGGTGGCGGGCGCGGAGGACTTCGCGTTGCGACTGTGCGCCCAGTAGCGCCAGGAGCGCGCGGTGATCGCGCTTGCCGAGATCGACTGGCCCGTCTGTTTCGGGTAGCCACAGTTGGATGCGGTGACGGGTGCACCAGGCGTAGATCGTGGCGAACTGGCTTCCGGTGAAGGCTCGCTCGTATTCACCAACCACGATCGCGTCGACCGCGGGGTTCGGGTCGGTGATTGCTGCCATGAGCTGGGCGGCTTGGGGTCGTTGTGGCCAGGGGATGCGGCGGGAGGTGCCGGCGTCGAAGTAGTCCGCGATGATCTGGCCGTGGCCGGTGATGAGGTGGTCGGCCATGTCGCGTTGCCAGCCGTGCGAGGACACGCGGTCTTGGTGGCGCAGGGTGGAGGTGCGGCCGTAGAAGGCGAATCTCAACCCGCCGTCGGGCTGGGGTGGGGGAGAGGGCTGCGTGGGTCTGCCGGTGGTCATCCACTGCGCAAGCACGTCCACCGGCTCTGTTGAGGATGGCGCGGACCTAGAGGGTAGCGGCGGAGAGGGCACGATGAACCGATGCACCGGTTCTGGGTCCATGACGGTGAGCCTGGCTACGTTCGCCCGAACAGCGCAGCCGAGGCGCCGGCGCGTAGGGCGTATGACGCCGTATTCATCGCCGGGTGTGGGTCTTTGAACTCGACGCCTTCGCCTCGTCAGGTGACAGAGATTCGACCAGGCATCTGACCGGGGGACAGCGGCGCCTTGCCGACCACCGGTGCAGTTGGTGGCGGTCAGCTCGACGTTGGCGCTGTCCGGCGGTCGTTGGTCGATTGCCGCTGTTCCGGGGCTGGCCGGGGGTGATGGACCGTCGCCGTTTGCGTCACTTGGCATGCGCGGGAGCTGTCGCCCCCGTCGCAGCGGAGTACGGCCGGTGGCGGCTCTGGGCCGAAGGAGATTGAAGTTTTGACAGACTTTGTCTTATTTGCGTCTTTATCACTTTTGGTGTGTGTTGTGTTGCACAGCCAAGATCCGTCGAATACGCCGCTTGGTCTATTTCCGCGCGTAATGCTGTTTGGCAGAGTGTTCTCGGGTTCGTCGGGGGCCCAGCAGGTTGGCTGGTGCTCTTGGCGAGGGGATTTTCGTGCGTTCTGTTGGTGTGCGTTGGCGCGCTGTTGTCGTGTCGGCTGCGGTCGTGTTGAGCTCTGTGGCTTTGGTGCAGCCGGTTCTGGCGGCACAGGTTGCGAACGTGCCGGACTCGGCGCCGGATGAGGCGACGGCGACGGCGTACGCCCGGGCGGGCGATAAGCAGGTTGAAGTTTCGTCCGAGACCACGGAGACGTCGAAGACGGTCGCGAACCCGGATGGTTCGTGGACGTTGACCGAGTACACGAACCCCGTGCGGGTCAAGCAGGGAACAACCTGGACCCCGATCGACACGACGCTCGAGCGAAGACCCGACGGCTCGATCGGTCCGAAGGCCGTCGCGGTGGATGTCAGCATCAATCCGGGCGGTGCTGGTTCTGCGGCGAAACCCATTGTCCAGGCGGGAGAAGACGGCACCGCGGTCGGTCTGAAGTGGACCAGTGACCTCCCGGTGCCGACTCTCTCCGGGGACACTGCTACTTACTCCGAGGTTCTTCCGGGCGTCGACCTGACGGTCAAGGCGGCGACCGAGGGGTACACCGAGAATCTCGTCATCAAGACTCCCGAGGCGGCGCAGAACCCCCAGCTGCGGGACGTGCCGTTCGGGCTGTACACGCACAACGCGACGGTCTCCGTGGCTGAGGGCGATGGGCGCGGTACGCCGGCCCAGTCGACGCCCACGGACGGTCTGGAAGTCAAGAACTCCAGCGGGGATGTCGTTTTCGCCGGTGACGCCTCGAGGATGTGGGACTCGTCGGGCGACGGCACCCCGGCTGAGCAGCAACTGGGCGAAGGCGGCGGCCGGCGCGAAGCGGTGATGGACTTCACGCTCACTCCGGACAAGGTGACGATCAGTCCGGACGAAGCGTTCCTCTCCGACCCGAAGACCAAGTACCCGGTGTCGCTGGACCCGGACAACTGGTGCACCTCTTGCGGCATTCAGTCTCACGTGGTGGTGCAGTCCGGTTTCCCGACGGCGCATAACTGGAACGCGTCCACAGGTGACCTGTCGAACCTGAAGGCCGGGTACGAGGATTACGACAGCGCGAAGATTTCCCGGTCGTACATCCAGATGAACACCTCGCGTCTCGGTGGCACGGTGATCAAGTCCGCGACCTTGAACACCACGATCCAGCACAGCTACAGCTGTACTCCTGATCCGACCGGCCTGTGGATCTCGAACCCTGGCGACAGCAACACGACGTGGAACCAGCAGCCGAGTTGGCCGTACTGGGTGTCGGACATGAACGTCGCGAACTGCCACGACGCACCGAACGTCGCCGGCCAGTTCGACGCACTCCGGGCAGCGCAGGACGCGGCGGCGAACCACTGGCAGAGCGCGTGGTTCGTGCTCGCGGCTCGCAACGAGGGCACCACGGCGGCGTGGCGCCGGTTCGATCTGAACCCGTATTTCCAGGTGGACTACGACTCCTACCCGAACTCACCGGCTAATCTGTCGATGCAGCGCGGCACGGCGAAGTGTGTTCAGGGCGTGAACCGGCCGTGGGTGGCCACGAAGACGCCGCAGTTGGCCGGGTCGGTGTCCGACCCCGATGGCGGCACGCTGCTGGCCGGGTTCAAGGTGGGTGCCGGGACCGCGGGCAGCAGCACGAACGTTCACGACAACAGCGGCACTCCCGTGACCGTCGGCACGCCGGGTCCGAACCAGGCGGCGACCGCGCAGTTGGCGGCTGTCCCCAGCGGGTGGATTGCGGGGGATGGCGTTTACAACTGGTCGATGCAGGTCAGTGACGGTCAGCTGTCGTCGCCGTGGGTGGGCAATTGCGAGTTCACTGTCGATTCGGCGGTGCCGCGGGCGCCGTCGGTGACCATGACCGGCACGGCGCCGGAGCATCAGAACGACAGTGTGCACTTCGGTGTTTCGGCGAGCATGGCGACGATGGGGTTCTACGACATCGCCCGTTTCATCTACACCACCGATGGTTCGGAACCGCAGCCGCAGGGCTCGCCCAGCGTCACCGCGACCCAGGGCACGGATGCGAACGGCAATCTGGTTGCCACGGCGGACCTGTCCGCGTTGGCGGTCAACGGCAACCAGAACTTGATCAAGGTCAAGGCGGTGAACAAGGCCGGCACCCCGGGCCCTGATGCCACTTGCGTGACCAGCGGCAACCTCGACGCGGCGACCTGTTCGTTCCACGTGCTGCCCTACACCCCTTCCGTCGGTCTGGTGGGCGCGTGGCCGCTGGATGAGATGGGCGGCCGGATCCTGGCCGACACCGCGAACACCACGCCCAACAACGACGGCCTGGCCGTGCACACCGCGAGCCTGATCGCCGGCGGTGACTGGGCCGCGGGCTACGACCACGGCAACGCCTGGACCCATCCCGACGCCAGTGGCTACAGCGAAGGCACCAAGGGCGCGCTGACCCTGGACGGCTCCAGTGGCTATGTCACCACCAGCGGTCCGGTGCTGGACACGACGAAGTCCTTCAGCGTGGGCGCGTGGGTGAAACTGGCCAACACCAACGGTTTCCAGACCGTCATCTCTCAGGATGGAAACCAAGGCAGCGGGTTCTATCTGCAGTACTCGAAAGTCGACAACGCGTGGGCGTTCAGCATGCTGTCTGCCGACCAGGCCAACGCTGGTGTGGTCCGAGCGAAGTCGACGAAGCCCCCTGCTCTGGGGGTTTGGACTCATGTGGCGGGTACGTACGATGCGTCGACGGGCACGATGACGCTCTACGTCGACGGTGCCAAGCAGGCCGCCAACGTCATCACGAGTTGGGCGGCCAATGGGAATCTGGTGATCGGCGCGGGCAAGTACAACGGGTCCCGGGCTGACTTCCTGGCCGGTCAGGTGGACGACGTGCAGGTGTGGCAGCGGGTGCTGTCCGCGCAGGACGCACACGATCTGGCCAACGCCGCGGTGCCGCTGGCGAAGTACGGCCTGGCGGAAGGCTGCACCGACGTGCTCGGCACGACTGTCCCGTCGCTGCAAGGCAACTGGGCCTTCGACGACGGCACGGGCAACACGGTCAACGACACGAGCGCGTTCGGCAACACCATGACCCTCAACGGCGGCTACGGCTGGACGACGGGTCAGGCTGCGGGCGCTGTGCACTTCGACGGTTCCACGGGCTATGCCACCGCGGCTCCGGCGGTGGACACGACGCAGTCGTTCACCGTGTCGGCGTGGGCGAAACTGGACGACGCGAGCGGCTACTACACGCTGTTCGCTCAGGCCGGTCAGCACACGGCGGCGTTCCAGCTGCGCTATTCGCCGGATGTCAACCGCTGGGTGTTCGGGATGACCACGGCCGACGACGACACCGTCGACAACTACCACTGGGCGTTGGGAAGCCAGGCGCCGCAGGTCGGGGCCTGGACCATGCTGACCGGGGTCTTCGACCAGAAGTCGATGCGCGTCCGGTTGTACGTCAACGGGAAGCTCGAAGGCCAGAACACCGTCCCCACGGTGTGGAGCGCCGAGGGCGCTTTCACGGTCGGATCGAACGTCGGCGTGGGGAACTTCTTCAAGGGCTCCGTCGATCAGGTCCAGGCGTGGGGTCAGGTCCTGACCGATGACCAGGTCGCGGGTCTGTATGGCGACCGATATTTCGACACGATCAGCAAAGCGACCGGGACTGGTTCCGGCGGTGTGAGCCTTGCTGCGGACGACAACGCGTGTGCCGCGCGGTTCGACGGGTCCGGGACGGGACAGATCGACGCGGGACGGCCGGCGAACCTGCGCACCGAAAAGTCCTACACCGTCGAAGCGTGGGCCTACCACTCCTGGACTGCCGATGACGTGGCAGCGCACGGCGCTATCGACCCGAACGGGCGAGCAGTAGTGGGGATGGATGATCCGCAGTTCTCCGCCGAGCTGCTCGGGTATCACCCTTTACCGGACGCGAACGGTGTTGCGCATCCCAAGTGGACGATGCTCATCAGCTCGTCGCCTACCGACCCTGGAGCGTGGTGGGCGGTCAGTGACGCCGACGCCGTCGACAACACGTGGGTTCATCTGTCGGCCACCTACGACGCGTCAACCGGCACCATGGCGTTCTACGTCAACGGCGTGAAACAGAACACCTACCTGGGGACGGCCAACGGCCAAGGCATCACCAGCCGGGCCAGCACCGGTGACCTGTTCATCGGACGTGGTGTGTGGAATGGCCAACGGTCCGACCAGTGGTATGGCGGTGTGGCCGGGGTGCGCGTGTACCAGGGCCTTCGCACTGCCAACGACATCGGCAATGACGCCAGAACAGACGATCCTGGCGTGACGTTCGGTCGCCTGAATCTCTAATCGAGCAGCGGGCTCTTCCATTTTTGTGTTCCACCTGTGCAGACAAGGGTGATGAGCATCATGACCGTCTCGAGACGGGTTTTTCGGATCAAGCGGTGGGCACGCACAGTGGCTGTCGCGGTCGCCGCGATCATGCTGGCGTCGAGCCAGGACGCGGTCGCGTCGCCGACCGGCTGGCACGGGTTGGGCTGGGATCTGCCGGCGCTGCAGGCCGAGCGCTCGGTGGCCGGCAAGGACGTGAAGACGCTGTCCGGCGGTACGCCGGCGGCGCCCGCGTCGGCGCCGGTCCCGACTGTGCACTGGCCCGCCGCGGAGAAGGCCCAGGTGGATCTGCCGGCCACCGCGCAGGGTGGCGCGTCGCCGAAGAGGGTGGTGGCTGGGAAGCAGGTGTCGGTGACCCGCGGGCACGGCCGCGACAGCCGGACCGGCGCCTACAGTGCGACGGCAGCCAAAGCGCCACAGAGGCACGAAGCGGCCAAGGTCGAGGTCAGCACGGTGGATCACGCGGTGGCCGAGAAGGCGGGTATCCGGGGCACCTTGGTGCAGGTCGCTCCGGTGTCGGGCGATACGTCCGGGCCGGTCGAGGTCGTTGTGGACTATCGGTCGTTCGCCGGGGCCTACGGCGCGGATTTCGGTCAGCGTCTGCGGTTCGTGCAGTACCCGGCCTGTGTGGTGAGCACGCCCGAGAAGCCGGAGTGCCGCACGGGCACACCCGTGGACTCGGCGAACGACGTGAAGGCCGGGCAGCTCGCCGGTGAAGTCACCCTCGCTCCCATATCGTCCCGTTCGGCGACGGTGCTGGCAGCCACGCCCGACACTTCCAGCGGTGGCGGCGACTTCAAGGTGACGAGCCTTGCGCCGGCCGGGTCCTGGACCGCGGGGCAGTCGTCGGGCGAGTTCGACTACACGTATCCTCTCGCCGCCCCGGCGGGCTTGGGCGGTCCGGCGCCGTCGGTGGCGCTGGAGTACTCCTCCGGCAGCGTGGACGGACTGACATCGGCGACGAACAACCAGGCGTCGGCGATCGGTGACGGCTGGTCCCTCGGCGGTGGTGGGTACATCGAGCGGTCCTACAAGTCCTGCGGCGACGACCTGGGCGGAAACAACGGACAGACCAAAACCGGCGACCTGTGCTGGGCGACCGACAACGCGACGCTCTCTCTGGCCGGCCGGACGACCGAGCTGGTGAAGGACACCGCCACCGGCGCTTGGCATCTGCGGGCCGACGACGGCTCCCGTGTGGAGAAGCTGACCGGGGCGAGCAACGGTGCTCAGGGTGGCGAGCACTGGAAGCTGACCACTGTGGACGGTACCCAGTACTTCTTCGGGCTCAACCACCTGCCGGGCTGGCAGGCCGGCAACCCCGAAACCCAATCCACATGGACCGAACCGGTCTTCGGCAACAACCCCGGTGAACCCTGCAACGCGGCCACGTTCGCCGCGTCGTGGTGTCAGCAGGCCTGGCGCTGGAACCTCGACTACGTGGTCGACCCGCACGGCAACGCCACGACCTTCTACTACCAGCCAGAGACCAACTACTACGGGCTGAACCTGAACACCACCAGCGCCGGCACGCCGTACGTGCGCGGCGGTTACCTGCTGCGCATCGAGTACGGCTTCAACACCCGGGTCGCGAGCGTGTACACGCACGCACCCGACCAGATCGTGTTCGACACGGCCGAACGGTGTGTGCCGGGCGGCGCCATCACCTGTGATCCGGCCCAGCTCACCACCGCCAACGCGGCGTCGTGGCCGGACGTGCCCGCCGACCAGCTGTGCACGCAGGGCGCGGCGTGCCCGAACGTGTCGCCGGCGTTCTTCTCCCGCCGTCGGATCACGTCGGTGAGCACGCAGGTCTCCGACGGTGGCACCGGCTGGAAAACCGTGAGCCAGTGGGCGCTGGCCCAGTCCTTCCCCGCCAGTGGGGACGGGTCCAGCCCGGCGATGTGGCTGGACTCGATCACCCAGACCGGTAAGGCCGGCGGCTCGATCAGCCTGCCGCCGGTGACCTTCCACCCGAAGGCCCTGGCGAACCGGGTCAACCCGAGCACCAACTACACCGCGCTGACCCGCAACCGGATCGACTCCGTCACCAACGAGGAGGGCGGCGTCACCACGGTCAAGTACGCCGACCCGCAGTGCACCCCCGGCATGACCATGCCCGCCCCGGAAACGAACACACTGGCCTGCTACCCGGTCTACTGGACACCGGGCGGCGCGACCGACCCGGTGCTGGACTGGTTCAACAAGTACCTCGTCACCGACATCACCGACGACGGCCGCATCGCCGGCAGCACCGGAGACGGGTCGGCTCTGTCCCAGCAGACCCTGACGCACTACGACTACCTCGGCGGCGGGGCCTGGCACTACGACGAGAACTACCTCGCCGACCCGAAGTACCGCACCTGGTCGATGTGGCGCGGCTACGGCACAGTGAAAACCACCGTGGGCCAGGCCACCAGCGACCCGTCCGGACCCCCGACCGTCACCCAGACGCAGTACCTGCGGGGCATGGACGGAGACATCCTGCCCGGCGGTGGCAAGCGGAGCTCGTCGGTGACCGACAGCCTCGGCGAGGCCATCCCAGACAACACGGCGTTGCCCAGCTTCACCCGGGAGTCGCTGACCTACCTCGACGGCAAGGTCATCACCGACACGATCAACGACCCGTGGATCTCCGCGCCGAACGCGACCAACACCAACGGCACCCAGGCCTTCTACACCGGCACCGGCACCACCCGCACCCGCACGTGGATCGCCGCCACCAACAGTTGGCGCACCACCCGCACGATCACCACGTTCGGCAGCTACGGGCTGGTCACCCAGGTCGAAAACGACGGCGACATCGCCGATCCGAACCAGGCCACCTGCGCCCGCACCACCTACGACCAGAACACCACGGCGTTCCTGATCAACTACGTCAGCCAGGTCCAGACGAGCGCCGGCACCTGCGCCACACCCGCCGGCAGCGCCACCATCGTGTCGGACACCCGGTCCTATTTCGACCACCAACCGTTCGGCGCCGCGCCCACGGTCGGTGACGTCACCCAGACCGACACGGTCGACTCCTGGCCCGCCGGCGGCGCGGAACACTTCCTGTCGCCCGCCACCCGCACCGATTTCGACAGCTACGGCCGTGCGGTGTCCGCGACCGATTCCCTGGGCCTGACCACCACCACCGCGTTCACCCCCGCCACCGGCGGCCCCCTCACCCAGGTCGCGACCACCACGCCCCAGGTCAGCGGCACCGACACCACCAAGTTCACCTCGACCCGCTACCTCGACCCGATCACCGGGGCCACCACCGGCGAGGTCGACAACAGCGGCCTGCGCACCGACGCGACCTACGACGCCCTGGGCCGCCTGACCGCCCTCTGGCCACCGGGACACAACAAGAGCACCAACGCCCCGGCCAAAACCACCTACACCTACACCGTCAGCAACACCCAACCCAGCGTCGTCGCCACCAACACACTGCTGTCCAACAGCCACTACGCCACCACCTACGCACTGGTCGACGGGCTCGGCCGCACCGTGCAAACCCAGGCCCCGACCTCGTACGCGCAAGGCGGCCGGGTCGTCACCGACACCTTCTACGACTCACACGGGCGGACGTGGAAAACCCACGACGCCTACTGGAACGGCGACTCCGGGCCATCGACGACGTTGTTGGCGGTCGCGGACAACACCGTTCCGAGTACGACGGTGTCCACCTTCGACAGTGCCGGGCGCGCAACCGCGTCGGCTTATCAGCTCTACGGCACGGAACAGTGGCACAGCACCACCGTGTACGACGGTGACCGCACCACCACCATCCCGCCCCAGGGCGGGACCGCCAGCAGTGTCATCACCAACGGCCTGGGACAGAAAGTCCAGCTGGCGCAATACAAAGACCCGGCCCACACCAGCCCCGGCGACCCGGCCGACGTCACCAGCTACACCTACACCCCCGACGGCCAGCTCGCCTCGACCACCGACACCACCGGCCACAACACCTGGACCACCGGTTACGACCTGCTCGGCCGGAAAGCCTCGGCCACGGACCCCGACACCGGTGCCAGCTCCTTCACTTATGACAACGACGGCCGGATGCTGACCAGCACCGACGCCAGCGGCCGCACCCTCGCCTACACCTACGACAACCTCGGTCGCAAAACCGCCGAATTCCAGGACTCCACCAGCGGGACCAAGCTGGCGTCGTGGACCTACGACACCGTGTTGAAGGACAAGCCCACCAGCTCCAGTAGGTATGCCGGCGGCAAGACCTACACCAACACCGTCGTCAGCTATGACACCGCGGGGCGGGTCACCAACTCTCGGTTCACCGTTCCGATCACCGAAACCGGGTTCGGCGGCAGTTACTCCTTCTCGTGGCGCTACGACACGCTCAGCGATGTCCTGCGTTCCTTCAGCAGTCCTGAAACGGGCGGTTTGCCCGGCGAGACGATGCTCACCGGGTACGACGCGCTGGACAGTCCCACCACTTACCAGGACGCGGGAAGCGTCGGCACCCTGCTGGTCTCCGAGACCGACTACAACCCCTACGGGCAGGTTCTGCGGACCAACTACCAGGACCCGACCCTGCCCAACCAGATCGCGGTCACCCACACCTACGCCGATGGCACCAACCGGCTGGCCACGACCCTGGCCGAGCGGGCCACCTCGACGAACTTCATGATCGCCAACCGCTTCTACAGCTACGACGCGGCGGGCAACACCACCTCCATCGCCGACACCCCCCAAGACGCGCCGGCTGACACCCAATGCTTCAGCTACGACTACCTCCAGCGCGTCACCCAGGCCTTCACGCCCACCAACGGCAACTGCGCGACCACCCCCAGCGTCACGGGGATCGGAGGCGCCGCGCCGTACTGGACGTCGTGGACCTACGACTCGACCGGTAACCGCCGCACGCAAACCCAGCACGGCGCCACCGGGGACACCACCGCGACGTCGACCTATCCCGCGGCCGGGCAGCCGCAGCCGCACGCGATCCAGGCCCTGGACACCACCGGGCCGAACGGCAGCACCCACTCCGACTACACCTACGACCCGGCCGGTCGCACTCTCACCCAGGGAACCGGCGACACACGACAGACCTTCACCTACGACGCCGAAGGCCACATCGCCACCGCCACCGACGCCAGCGGCCACGTCTCCAGCTACACCTACGACGCCGACGGCAACCTCCTGTTCACCAAGGACGCGACCGGCACCACCCTGACGCTCAACGACCTGGAGCTGTTCCGCGCGACCGGCACCTCCAGCACGGTTGGCACCCGGTTCTACACGTTCAACGGCGCACCCGTCGCCGAGCGCAACGCCAGGGCCGGCCTGTCGTGGTCGATGACCGACACCCAGAACACCACCTACGCCACCGTCAACGCCGACACCCTCGCCGTCACCCAACGCCGGCAGGACCCCTACGGCGTGGCCCGCGGCCCGGCCCCGTCCACCTGGCCGGACAGGCACGGCTACCTGGGCGGATACCAGAACACGACCGGTCTGACGCATCTCGGTGCGCGTGAATACGACCCCCTGACCGGGCGCTTCACCACGGTCGACCCGGTGCTCAACACCGACGACCCGCAACAGATGAACGGCTACTCCTACGCCAGCGACGACCCGGTAGGGGAGTCCGACCCGACCGGCCTGTGCTCGGGCCCCGACGGCGCCTGCCACCTGCCCGGCGGCAAGCTGGGCGGCGGCGACGCCTGCCGCAACGGCGGCTGGAGTTGTGGCGGGAAGAGCGATCTGGACTCGAACATCTGCGGCTGCAGGGCGAGTCAACAGCATCCCGCCAACCATGGAACTCCTCCCTCAGGCGGGCACCAGCAGCCAGGGCAGAAGCCTCGCGGCGCATCAGGCGGTGGGTCGCGCGGCGGATCCGGCGATGACGATCATTCAGGCGTTGCCGGCTTTTTGAGCGGCGTTGGACATTTCTTCGCCAAAGCGGGGGAGGCCCTATACGAGTACTCCGGCGCGAAGGACGTCGTAGACGGCTGCATCAGCGACTTCGAGCTCCTCGGATGCCTCAAGGGCGCTGCCGAGGTCGGGATCTGGTTCGTACCCGGCGGCGCCGAGGCCAGAGGCGTCGAACTCGCCTTCGCCGGAGGTGAACACCTCGCCGCGGGCGAGATTGAGGCCGAAGGCCGAGCTGCTGAGGAAGAGCTTGCGGAAACCTGCGAGGTCGGAGCCAACAGCTTCGCCGGAGACACCCCGGTGCTGATGGCCGACGGGTCAAGGAAGCCGATCGAGGACGTCAAGGTCGGCGACAAGGTCCGCAACGCCGAACCCGACAACAGCAACATCGAGATCCACACCGTCACAGCCCTGCACATCACCGACACCGACCGCGACTTCGTCGACGTCACCATCACCACCCCAGGCGGCCCGAAGAAGATCACCTCCACCGCACACCACCTGTGGTACGACGTCACCACCCACAACTGGACCGACGCCACCAACCTGCGGCCCGGCGACCTACTCGACACGCCCGGCGACGGTCACGCGACCATCCAAACCCTCCACCGCTACACCAGCAACTTCCGCACCTACAACCTCACCATCGACACCACCCACACGTACTATGTCTTCGCGGGCGCCACGCCAGTCTTGGTGCATAATGCGTCATGTCCTGTGTACGAGAATCCAGGACATCACGACCCGAAGGGTGGTCCTAATCCTTACAACCCCGCGAAAGGTGTATTACCGGCTGACGCGGAGGAGCAATTCGCCAACAGTGTCCAGGTGGGCAGGGTGCGATGGACGAAAATCGGCTCTGGAAGAAAGGCGGTATACTACCGCTACTCCCAGCATGGTGATGATGTCTGGCACTTCAGTGGCAGCAGTAACGGTGTGACGAAATCCGGAGCTCCGGTAAGGATTCCGCTTGACGATATTCCGGCTTCAATCAAGAGGGGATAGAATTGAGGTTTTCCACCAATGATGGCATGTTTGGCCTAGTTGTCGAACCGGTTTCAACTTCCGGGCAGTCTCGGTTCCAGTTAATCATCGAAGGTCAATTGGTTGGAGACGCTTACCCGAACTTCGCCTATGGTGCCTTCGAGGAGCTGGCACACCTTCCTCGGTTCTCGGACGAAAGACTCGGTCGACTTGTCGAGGATACAGGTGCCGTCTTGGAATTATTGCGTACCGAAGAGGAGCTTCACGATCCTGCAACTGTGTCGCTCGCCGAAGCGCAGGATCGATGGTTCGTTCAGCGCTATATTTACCAGAGCAACGTCGTCTTGATAGGTCGAGAATATGTCGGTTCGTCCTTGGATGAATCGGCATTGATCTCCATCGTGGAGTGTGTCGAGTATGCATCGATTGTTGAAATGGCGCGCGGTTTTTGGGCTCGAAATGACGAACGTTTCCGATCGGAACTTTGGCGAGTAAATATTTACAGCTAGTGCCGTGTCACGCAACGTTGGGTAGGTAATCGGGTCGGCGGATCTTGGAGTTGACTGCGAAGTGCCGTTTGGGGTGGCAATGCCGGTTGCGCCACCGCAGATAGCCTGCGATGGCGGCTTCCTGAGTAGTGTGGGAGGGGTAGTCGCTGCCGTCGAGGGCGAAGCAGCGCAGCGCGGTGAACTCGCATTCGACCCCAGTTCAACCATGAGGCGTTGCTGGGTGTGTAGACCAGCTCGATCCCGTGCTCGGCGCACCATGCGGTGACCTCGGCCTTGGCATGCGGTTTATAGTTGTCACAGATCAGGTAGAGCTTTCCGGTCGGGAAGCGGCGGCGGAGCTGCTTGCAGAAGTCGAGAAACTGAGGCCAGCGTTTGCGGTCACGGAACCGGTAGCACACCTGCCCCGACGCCAGATCCAGCGCGGCGAACATCTGCCGGATACCGGCGTGGCGGTGGTAGGTCGCGCGCAGGCGGGCGGGCTGACCGCGACGGAACCAGCCATGACCAGGACGGGGTTGCAGATTCAACGGCCCGAACTCGTCCGCACACAGCACGCGGCCATCGCCGGGTGGATGATCGTAGAGGTCCAGGATGCGGGCCATCTTGGGGGCGAAGTCCGGGTCACGGCTGGCCTTCCAGGTCTTCGTCCGCTGCCAGGTGATGCCGGCCTTACGCAGAACTCGTCGCGCGGTCTCCGCGGACACAACCAGCCGGTGGTGCTCGCGCAGATAGGCGACCAGCTTGGCCAGACTCCAGGCAGTGAAGGGCTGCCCCAGCCCGTGCGGGTCACTGCGGGCGACGCGGCAGATCAACTCGCGGGCGGCCGGACCGAACTTAGTACTGCAACGACACTTCGTTATGAAGCGACCGGCGTGTCGGTTAGGCTCTGGTTCGACGGTCGTGTAGTTGATCTTGTGTGCTGGAGATG
>NZ_JBFAAJ010000043.1:0-46912 GCF_040639695.1 Amycolatopsis sp. NPDC023774 | reverse complement strand
AGCAGCAGAACACCGACCAGAACTAGACGACAACACCGCGCACGGGGTCAATTTTCCCGAGACCACCCGGGGTCAAGGTTCCCGAAGCGTTGACAACCCGCCACGAAGTGCAGAGGACCGGGCCGCCAGGCCAAGTTGTGGTCACCGGCCGTTGATCGCTGGCCGGTAAATGGCCACCGGACCGAGCTCTCCAGACTCCGCGCTCGCCACCAACCACGGCCTCTGAGGACAGGGCCTCCGAGGACAGGGCCCGCTCGCTTTTCCCAGCCCAAGCCGCCAAGCTCTTTGCGACCGACCACGGGCGCCAGCTGCGATCGCTGCAGGCTGGCACCCGGTCGCCGCGCAATCCCGCCGAATTACAGAACCAGGCCACTGTCCGGACTGCGCTGGGTGCGGATCGGCTGCACCGGGCGCCACCGCCACTCCCTCGCGTGTGCGTCCGGGCGCAAGCCCCGCCGTCGGACTGGCTCCAGCTTGGAAGTCGGTGCGCCGGGGCCGCCGTTTACAGCGCCGCATGGCGCCGCCGGCGGGCGCCTTGGCTGGAGGGCCTCGGCTGGCGCCGCCGCTGAGAGGCCTGATCTGCTCCGCCGTCCGTAAGCCTTCGAGCTGCAGGTCGCCAAAGTCAAGCCCTCCGTGGGCGGCCGCAGATCGCCGCCTCCGGACGCCGATCCACTGCCACTCCGGCCAGATGCTTGGCCTTCCTGAAGCCCGTCGCCGATCCCGAGCTCTCCCCACCACCCCAACACGGCCGGACCCACCGTCACCGCAGCCTCGCACCCGGCCCAACCCCACCCGGCCGCAGCACCTTCGGCGGACTTACCCACAACAACTCTGGGTAGTCACCCACATCCGCACAACCAGCTGCACTCACCGCGTGACACACCGCCGACCGCTGGCGCCCTGTGCACAACCGCGGCCCCAACCTCACCCCGGGCGGTGCACGGGCCAACCCGGGTGGAGTAGTCCACCGCCCACCCGCAACCGGAGCCGCGCGACCGTTTCGACCGCTCCCGCCGACCGCCACAACCCATTGCGCCCGTCCCGCCGTGGACACACCACACCTTGGGGCAGCCCCCGCCCTCCTCGGGGGCGTCCCCAGATCCAGTCTACTCATCCACAGGTTTTCCACGGCGTCTATCAGGGATCTGTGGATAACTCGGGGTTTCTTCCACAGTTGTGCACAGCTGTGGAAATCGGGTATTTCGGGCGGGGTAAGACCGTGGTAAGCCGGGGTCACGAAGATCTTTCGGGGGGTGTGTCGAAGAGGCGGGGCCGGTGGCGACGTTCGGGGTGACGAGACAAGGAGGGCTGCCATGGGTGGCACGAAGTTGACCTCGGACGATGCGGTGCGTAAGGCAACCGGGCGCGGGTTCGGCGAGTGGGGTGAGGTACTTGACGCAAGGGGAGCGCGTGGTCAGAGCCACTGGGAGATCGTCGGCAGGCTCATCGAGGAGCAGCAGATGGGCACTTGGTGGGTACAGACGGTGACCGTCGAGTACGAGCGGTCCCGGGGGTTGCGGCCGCGCAACGGGGGTCGGAACGGGCTGTTCACGGTGAGTGCGAGCCGGACGATCGAGGCAAGTGTCGAGGATGTCTGCAAGGCCGTGGCCGAGCCGGCCGCGCGGGAAAAGTGGCTCGACGGCGATGGGCTCACCACCAGAAAGACGCAACAGAACAAGTCGGCGCGCTTCGACTGGAACGACGGAGCCACGCGCGTCAACATCGGATTTGTCGACAAAGGCACGAATACCCAGATCGCCTTGGCGCACGAGCGCATTGTCGACGAAGAGACAGCCAACCACTTCAAGGCCTACTGGCGCGAGAGCCTCACCAAGCTCAAGAACCAGCTGGAGAACAGCTGATCAAGCCCGCCCGAGACTCGGCTCCGCGGTCGTGATCGTCACCTGGCCGAGCAGCCGCTCCAACGCCGCCTCGACGTCTTCCTTCCAGGTGATCGCCGAACGCAGCTCCAGCCGCAGCCGCGGCCACTTCGAGTGCGGCCGAACCGTCTTGAAGCCGACACTCTGCAGGAAACCCGCAGGCAGCACGCACGTGTGCTGGCCCATCGGGTCGACCTCGTCGGGCACGGCGTCGCCGAAAGCCTCGATGGCGCGAACACCGCGTTTGGTGAGGTCCTTCGCCACGGCCTGCACCAGCATCCGGCCGAGGCCGCCGCCGCGGAACTCCGGCAGAACCTGGAACGCGGTGAGCAGCACGGCGTCGGCGCTGGGCGGCGACGTGGGGAAGGCCAGGGAGCGGGGCACGGCGTTCGGCGGCGCGTACAGCACGAAGCCGACCGGCAATGTGTCGCTGTAGACGATGCGGCCGCAGGAGCCCCACTCCAGCAGCACGCTGGAGACCCACGCTTCCTTCTCGACCTCGGTGGAGCCGAACTCCTCGGCCTGGGCCTTGAGGTGCGGCGCGAGCTCCCAGTAGACGCACCGGCGGCAGCTCTTGGGCAGGTCTTCGAGATTGTCGAGTGTGACGCCCACCACGCGACGTGACACCTGAAACCTCCCCGAGTCCCTCACGACCGGCATCCGCTCCCCGCATGAGCGCAGGAACAACCAAAAGAGCCACTCGAAGAATAGGACGATGTGATGAGCGCCGGAAGAGCGGGGACCAGGAAGAGGCCCTGGTTACACTCGATGGATCTACCCGCAGGTACCACCGAGCCCTCAGGTGTGTCGATGACCGAGAACCGCCCCGTCAAGCCGCAAGCCGGCCGCCACAATCTCGACCCTCACCTCGACCGGTACGCAGCGCGCACCGCCGGGATGACCGCTTCGGAGATCCGGGCCCTCTTCGCGGTGGCGAGCCGGCCCGAGGTCGTGTCGCTGGCCGGCGGTATGCCGAACCTCGCCGCGCTGCCGCTGGACACGTTGTCGGCGCAGGTGGCGGAGATCATCGCCGACGAGGGTCTTGTGGCGCTGCAATACGGGTCGGCCCACGGCATTCCCACGCTGCGTGACCAGATCTGCGAGATCATGGCGCTCGAAGGCATCAAGGCGCACCCGGACGACGTCGTGGTCACCGTCGGTTCGCAGATGGGCCTCGACATGGTCACTCGGCTGTTCTGCGACCCCGGTGACATCGTGATCGCCGAAGGCCCTTCGTACGTCGGCGCGCTCGGCTCCTTCGCGGCGTATCAGGCGAAGGTCGTGCACGTCGCGATGGACGACCAGGGCCTCGTGCCCGAAGGCCTTCGCGAGGCGCTGCGCCAAGCCGAGCAGACCGGCCGACGCGTCAAGTTCCTCTACACCATCCCGAATTTCCACAACCCCGCCGGCGTCACGCTCTCCGTGGATCGCCGCGCAGAGATCGTGGAGATCTGCCGCGAGCACGGCGTGCTGATCGTCGAGGACAACCCATACGGGCTGCTCGGCTTCGACGGCCAGACTTACCCGGCGCTGCGCTCGCTCGACCCCGACAACGTCGTGTATCTCGGTTCGTTCTCGAAGACGTTCGCCTCCGGCCTGCGCGTCGGCTGGGTGCTCGCGCCGCACGCCGTGCGCGAAAAACTTGTGCTGGCGGCGGAATCCGCGACGCTGTGCCCACCCACGTTCAACCAGATGATCGTCTCGCGCTACCTCGCGACGCACGATTGGAAGGGCCAGGTCAAGAAGTTCCGCGAGAACTACCGCGAGCGCCGCGACGCGATGATCTCGGCCCTGAACCAGTACCTGCCACCGGGCTGCTCGTGGACGATGCCCGAAGGCGGCTTCTACGTGTGGGTCACGGTGCCGGAAGGTGTTGACACCAAAGCGATGTTGCCTCGCGCGGTCACCGCGCGCGTGGCGTACGCGTCGGGCACCGGCTTCTACGCCGACGGTTACGGCTCGCGCCAGATGCGCCTGTCGTACTGCTACCCGACGCCCGAACGGATCCGCGAAGGCGTGCGCCGGCTCGCGGCGGTGCTGGAGTCCGAAATGGACCTCAGCCGCACCTTCGGTAGCGTGAAGGCACGCACCATCTCGGGGTCGGAAACCCCGTCGCCGGACACGGTCTGACCGGTCCGCAGCAAAACCTAAGGAGTTCCCACGGTGGTCGACCGTACCGTTGCCGTGCTCGCAGGCGGGCTTTCCCACGAACGCGACGTCTCCCTTCGTTCGGGCCGCCGGCTTTCGGCCGCGCTGCGCGCCGAGGGGCTCACCGTGGAGGAGTGGGACACCGACGCCGGACTGCTGGAACGTCTCCGTACGCAGCGTCCTGACGCGGTCGTTGTCGCGCTGCACGGCGGAGAGGGCGAGAACGGCTCTGTGCAGACGGTGCTGGAAATGCTCGACGTGCCCTTCGTCGGCACGAGCTCGCAGGGCTGTCGCCGCGCGTGGGACAAGCCGACTGCGAAGGCGTTCGTACAGCAGGCCGGTTTCTCGACGCCGGACTGGATTGTGTTGCCCCACAGCACTTTCCGTGAGCTCGGCGCGCAGTCGGTGCTCGACGCGATGGTGGAGCGCCTCGGCCTGCCGATGATCCTCAAGCCGGACCAGGGCGGCTCGGCGCTCGGCACTCAGGTCGTGCGCGAGGCGTCCGAGCTGCCGGCGGCGATGGTCGGCTGCTTCGCGTACGGCGACACCGTGCTGGCGGAACGCTTCATCGACGGGGTCGAGGTAGCCGTGACGGTCGTCGAAGGTGAGCACGGCGCCGAGGCGCTGCCGGCCGTCGAGATCGTGCCGGAGAGCGGCGTCTACGACTACACCGCCCGCTACACGGCCGGCCTCACCGACTTCTTCACGCCGGCGCGCATTTCCGAGGAAGCGGCTAAGGCCGTCGGCGAGCTGGCCGTGGCGGCGCACCGCTGGCTCGGCCTGCGCGACATCTCGCGCACCGACGCCGTGATCACCGCCGACGGCACGGTGCACTTCCTCGAGGTGAATCTGTCGCCGGGTCTCACGGAGACGTCGACCGTGCCGATGGCCGTTGAGGCAGCGGGGAAATCGCTCGGGTCGGTGTTCGCGGATCTCGTGGCGCGGGCCGTCGCGCGCTGATCACCGCGCTCGGTAGAGATCTCGCAGCAGCGCGATTTCGGCGCCGTGGTGCAGCACCTCCTGGTTGACCCACCACACGATCTCGAGAAACGGCTCTTCGGGGTCGCTGCCATGGGGATAAGTGCACAGGCCCGCGGTGTCGAGCGCTGCGTCGTCGACACTCAAGAAAGCCTTCCGCCACGCGGCCGCGCCGGTTCGGAACGCGGCGTCCGCGGTTGCGGCGTCGCCGGTGTCGACGTAGTCGTCGCGGGTCAGCGTGTGGCTGCCTGACGTGTGGTCGGTGCGCAGCAACAGCATTTCGGTCAGGTGACTCAGCCGCCACGCGATCGTCGTGACGGGGGGCGGCCACGGGTGAGGGTGAGGCGCCGAGTCGCGGCCCCAGTCGCCGCGGCCGGCGAGGAACGACGCGCGCGGCCCCGGCCCCTCGAAGCGCCGCCGCACCGACCTACAGTCCGGCACCGGCTCCCACCGGAACTCGTCGTCGGTCATCGGGTCGACGGAGACGGGGGTGCCGTCGCCGCTGTCGACCGCCGGCCCGCCGAGCCGAGCGATGAGTCGTTCGCACGCGAAGTCGAACTGACTCAGCAACGGCGCCAGGCGCGGAGGAATCACGGGACGCTCCTTCGGGAGAGCTGTTTCCCCCAACTCTCCCGGATTCCGCGCCGCGCGACCGCCGATTTTTCCGCGCCCGCGGCGACCACCCAGAGTTCCGATCATCCTTCCGGTGAGCAATCATCACCGTGACGAAACGACCCGGGGTGATCCCTAGTCGGTTTCCTCTGTCTGATTCGCCGTTTTTTCGCTCGAGTTCGCGTCGATGATCGAGACGATGCGTTCGAGGTCGTCGACCGAGCCGAACTCGAGGACGATGCGTCCCTTCCGTCGGCCGAGGTCGACCTTCACTCGGGTGTCGAAGCGATCGGACAGGCGGTTGGCCAGTTCCTGCAGACCCGGTGCCTGAATCGGCTTGCGGGGAGCGGGCTTCGGCTTCGCCGGCTTTTCGCTCTTCTTCAGCGTGACGGCTTCCTCGGTCGCGCGCACCGACATGCCCTCCGCGACGATCCGAGCCGCCAGCTCTTCTTGACTCTCCGGATCTTCGAGCGACAGCAACGCCCGCGCGTGCCCGGCCGAAAGCACGCCCGCGGCCACGCGACGTTGCACAGCGAGCGGCAGCTTGAGGAGGCGGATCGTGTTGGTGATGACGGGGCGGCTGCGGCCGATGCGGCTGGCGAGCTCTTCGTGTGTCACCGCGAACTCGTCGAGCAGCTGCTGGTACGCGGCCGCCTCTTCGAGCGGGTTCAGCTGGACGCGGTGGATGTTCTCCAGCAGCGCGTCGCGCAGCATGGACTCGTCGGCGGTCTGCCGGACGATCGCGGGGATCGCCTCGAGCTCCGCCTGCTGCGACGCCCGCAGGCGCCGCTCGCCCATGACGAGCTCGTACGCGCCGTCGCCCAGTTCACGGACGACGATGGGCTGCATGAGTCCGAACTCGCGGATGGAGTGTTCGAGTTCGGCGAGCGCTTCTTCGTCGAAGACCTGGCGGGGCTGCTTCGGGTTCGGCTTGACGGCGCTGACCGGGATCTCCCGGTAGACCGCGCCGGCGACCTCGCCGCTGACGGGAGTCGCCGCACCGTTAGCCGCGAACCAGCCCTTGTCCTCACGCGCCGCCTTGTCCGCGGACGTGCCACCTTCGACGGGGGAGGGCGCCGGGCCAGCGGTGGTGGCCGGCCCGGTCGGGATCAGGGCCGCGAGCCCCCGCCCCAGCCCTCCTCTGCGCTCAGTCATGCGGTACTGCTCCTTCCTTCGGTCGCGCCACGCACCGCGATCTCCTTGGCGGCGTCGAGGTAGCTCATGGCGCCACGTGAACCGGGGTCGTAGGAGAGCACGGTCTGACCGTAGCCGGGCGCCTCCGAGACCTTCACACTGCGCGGGATGACGGTCTTCAAGACAGTGTCGCCGAAGTGGTTGCGGACCTCGTTCGTGACCTGGTCGGCGAGCTTGGTGCGCCCGTCGTACATCGTCAGCAGGATCGTGGACACGCGGAGCTCGCGGTTGAGGTGCTGCTGCACGAGCTCGATGTTGCTCAGCAGCTGCCCGAGACCTTCCAGCGCGTAGTACTCGCACTGGATCGGGATGAGCACCTCCTGCGCGGCCACCATCGCGTTGACGGTGAGAAGGCCGAGCGACGGCGGGCAGTCGATGAAGACGTAGTCAACGCCGATCTGGTCGAGGATCTCCGACGAGAGCGCCTCCTTGAGCCGCGTCTCGCGGTTCGCCATGGAGACGAGTTCGATCTCCGCGCCGGCGAGGTCGATCGTGGCGGGCACGCAGAACAGGTTCGACGACTGCTCGCTCACGGCGGCCGCCTCGGCGATTGACACCTCGCCGATGAGCACCTCGTAGATCGACGGCGTGCCGGAGCGATGATCGATGTCGAGCGCGGTGCTGGCGTTGCCCTGGGGGTCGAGGTCGATCACCAGAGTCTTGAGCCCGTGCACCGCGAGCGCGGCAGCGAGGTTGACGGCGCTTGTCGTCTTGCCGACGCCGCCCTTCTGGTTGGCGACCGTCAGCACGCGGCGACGGAGCGGGCGGGGGAGCGCGCCCTCCTTCGGGTGCAGAACGCTCGCGGCTCGGACGGCTTCTTCGGCGATCGGCGTCCAGCCCAGGTCGTGGCCGGTGCTCGCAGGGTCGGACGGTCGGGGATTCACCGGGCTCGACACCTCCTTTTGATAGACGACTCGTTGGCGTTCGGACCGCGGTGTTTCACGTGGAACGTCGCGACCGCACTCGTACGCTTAACTCCGCCTGCCGCGAGGCCGGGACGGCTTCGGTGGCAGGCGGCGGATCATCACGACCGTGCTGGGGATCTCGAGCACTGCCTTCCCGCACTCGGCGAGTTCTGGATCGGCACCGCCGGCCTTCCGCACAGCCACGCGATCTCGCTCGATTTCCTCTCCCGCGCTGGCCCCCTTGAGCGCAACCAGACGACCTTCGGGGCGAACCAGTGGAAGACACCAGCCCGCGAGACGAGCGAGAGGAGCAACAGCGCGAGCCGTGACCACGTCTGCGCCACCCAGCTGCTCACGCACAGAACGCTCCTCGGCGCGTCCACGCACGATGGTGATCGGGAGTTCCAGCTTCTCGGCAACCTCGGCCAGCCAGTCGACCCGGCGGGCCATGGGTTCGAGAAGAACGATAGCGAGGTCCGGTCGAGCGATCGCCAGCGGCACGCCCGGAAGCCCAGCCCCCGACCCGACGTCCACCACGCGCGCCCCGTCGGGAATCTGCTCCCCGATCACAGCCGAATTCAGCACGTGGCGCTCCCACAACCGCTCCACCTCACGCGGCCCGATCAGCCCCCGCTCGACCCCATGTGTAGCCAGCAACTCCACGTACCCAGCCGCCCGGTCCACCCGCTCCCCGAACACCTCCGCCGCCGCAGTCCGCACCATCGCGGTGGCGCCGTCCAAGCTCACGAAACCCACTCCTCGGTCCGCGCGTTTCACGTGAAACGCACTCGCTCGATTGTCCCCGATGCCGAGCCCAAATCGAGCCGACAGACCGCAACTGTGGACAACTCCACTCGGGGATTCGAGTGTCCACAGCCGTGTTCCACGTGAAACCACGGCGGAGGGGTGGTCGCTACGGGGTGCGCCGTTTCACGTGAAACGGCGCACCCGCCGTTCGCTCCGCGCGCGGGCATACCGCCCATGGGCAGGCGCCGCCAATGGCTGAGACGACCTCTCTGGAGCGAAGGTCACGCGAGCGCCCGGGCAGGGGATCGGTCCAAGCGAGCGACCCTCGAGAGAGCCTTCGAAGGCGCCGCTGAGGGTTGAGTCGAGAGCGATCAGTCAGATGAACCGACGGCGGGCCCTGCTCCGTAAACAGGCCAGTGGGCGATCGCGGCAACCGGTTCGGCACGCAAGCGGGCTGGCGTAAAGAGCGGCTGGAAGGTCGCTGCCAGACGTTCGCGGCACCGGCCGCCTTGTGCGCGCTGCGTCCGGCACTCGCTCGGCCACGCCTGCCGCCGGCCGACCGCCCGAGGCAGGACTGAGGGCCGAGCGTTAGATCAGAGGTGCCGGTCGTCCGAGCACGAGAACGCGGATCCGAACTCTCGGGCAGTTGGCGCCTAGGCGTCTCGATGAGCCGCGTTGCCAGGAGCGAACTCCGCCGCCTCGACGGCCGGCGCCGCGCGAGACCGGCTAGTCCGGACGAACTGACGGGGTGAGGTCTTCTTCGCGAATACGGGCCTCGTGGTGGCGTTCCGGCGGGTGTTCTGAAGCGTCCCGGCCAGCCTGCGTGGGCGGACCCACGGCACCCGAGCCACTCCGAGCGCTCAGGTGGCGCACGGATGAAGGCAGCGGTGTCGCGGGTTGGCGGTCTGCTGGGGCCAATCCACTTGCGCCAGGCGGCCTGCGGGATGGTGAAACGAAGGACAGCTTCCAGCGATGAGGGCTGAGGCGAGCTCGGTCGGGGACAGAGTCACGTCGAGGCGTGCCGGGCAACGCATCCAGTCATCCGCGACGGCAGTACCGACGTGCATCCGCGCGGCGTGGGCGGTCGCGGTATCGGTGGATGCGGAGGCGCGATTGGGAGGACCCGCAGGTGGTCGACCTTGCTTCTCCAAGTGTGCGCGGGGTGGCGCGTACGGATCGACCGCGGCGGCTGACCTCGCCTAGCTCGATGGATGGAAAGGGAACCCGGTGGAGTCGCGTCGCCTGAACGCTGGCCGGCGGTCGAGCCGCCAGGGAGTGTTCGCGTGGCGAGTTCAGTCGACCGAGTCGGCAGAAACCCGGGAAGCACCGTGGCTTGTGGATGGTTGGGGTGCCGCGGGTGCGGGGTCGCCGCAAGGTGCGCGGGGTTGAGCCGCCATGCCCGGGATGCCGGGGATGCGCGAGGGTTGCGAGTGGCGGGTCGGTTGAGCGCGCCGGAGAACGCTCGGGTGGCTGGGCGAGGGGTCCCGGCTGGTGCGGGCTCGGGCGTGGAGGCCGAAGCGGCTGGAGATCCGGCGACGGAGTGAGCCTTGTCGCTCGCGCAGCCTGAGTGACGCAGGAAACCGCAGTAGGTAGTCGACTGGGTGGGAGTGGAAAGAGTCGCGGTGAGGCCGGAGCCCTGCGGAGCTATGGACGAAGCAGGTGCGGAGTCCCCTGCCCTGCAGTCCGACACCTGCGAGCCATGACGCCGGTGCGGAGCCCGGCGGCGCGAGCAGGTGCGCGGCCCAGAGCACGGGAGCAGACAGACCAAGGTGGCAGGCTACGACTTTCCGCAACTGGTCGGGCCAATGCGGCGAGGCGGCAAGTGTGAGAGTGATCCCGAGCCGCAGTTGTGCGACGGCAGCGCGATCAGCAAGAGAGCAGGCCCGGGTCACGACGCCAGGCGATGGGCACGAGGGAGATTTACGCCTGGCGGCACAGCGACGAGCGCGGGAGCCGGTTCGGGCGATGGGGTAGGAGCCGCGGGGGGTACGGCAGCAAGCGCTGAGGTGGATCCGAGTCACGGGGCCAAGGCGATGGGCACGGGAGCGAGTTCGAGCCAGCGGGCCAAAGCAATGCCCCGCGGCACTAGGTTTCGGCCACGGGGCACAGGGTGAGCACGGGAATCGGCTCGGGCCACGGCGGCAAGCGAACCGGCGCAGGAAGCGAGTCCGGGAACGGCGGTGCAGTCGCCAGCGCGGGGAGCAGGTTCATGGCACAGCGGCAAGAGAACCGGCGCGGGGAGCGGTCCCGTGCACGATGGTGCGGCCCGAGCCCGTGGAGCCGGTCCGGGGTCTGGCGGCCTGGGGAGCGGATTGGGTCGCGACGGTGAGGGCCCCAATACGGGAGCCGGCCCGGGCATGGCGACCAGTAGACGGCCCGGGAAACGGGTCCGATCACGATCGTGAGGCCCCAATGCAGGAGCCGGTTCGCGGGCACAGCGACCAGTGGACGGGCGTGGGGAGTCAGTCCGGGGACACGGTAGTGAGGCCGCCCAACGCAGGAGCCCGTTCGCGGGCACAGCGACCAGTAGACGGGTTCGCGAAGCGAGTCCGGTCACGATGGTGAGGCAGCCCCCAGCGCAGGAGCCGGTTCGTGGGCATAGCGGCCAGTGGGGCGGGCGTGGGGGAGCAGCCGGTCTGGGGGCACGGTCGTGAGGCTGCCAAGCGCGGGAGTCAGTGGTGCGCGGGTGTGGAGACCAGGTCTCGGCACGTAACGAGGCGATGAGCGCGGCGCAGGAAGGTGCGGGGGTACGACGGCAAGAGAACCGCCGCAGGGAGCCGGCCCGGGGACACAGTGGTGAGGCCGCCCAGCGCAACAGCCAGCGGCGCGCGCGGGCCGTTGGAGACTGGGTTCTGGCACGTAACGAGGTGGTGAACGTGGCAGCAGCGCGCGACGCACGGCGGCAAGCGCGGAAGCGCAGCCGGGGCATGGTGGCAAGGTGCCCGGTGTGGCGGGTCCAGGCCGGGGCCAGGTGGGCGCACGGTGGTGAAGCCGCCCACGGCGAGAGGCCGCCCATGGCGGGAGGTCACCCTGGGGCGAGAGGCCGCCCATGGCGAGAGGCCACCCGAGACGAGAGCCAATGGCGCACGCACTACGGCGGAACAAAGCAAAGACTGAGAGCGGGGACGAAAGAAGCGGCCCACCGGAAATCCGGCGGGCCGCTTCTGCTCAGTGCTTCGCAATACTCAGTGCTGCGTCCAGATCACCCACATCAAAGCCGCGACAGGAGCGGCAACGCGGGCCGGGGAGGCTCAGCCCTCTGGGAAGATCACCACGCGGCGCTTCGGGTCTTCGCCCTCGCTTTCGCTTGTGACGCCGTCCACGGTGGCCACCGCGTCGTGCACCACCTTGCGTTCGAAGGGGCTCATGGGCTGCAAGCGCACGCGCTCGCCGCTGGACAGGACGGACTCGGCGGTGGAGCGGCCGAGTTCGCGGAGCTCTTCGCGGCGGTCGGCGCGCCAGCCGGCGATGTCGAGCATGAGGCGGCTGCGGGAGCCCGTCTCCTGCTGGACGGCGAGGCGGGTGAGCTCCTGCAGGGCCTCGAGCACGGTGCCGCGGGGGCCGACGAGCTTTTCGAGGTCCTCGCCACCGTCGATGCTGATGATGGCGCGGCCGGCTTCGACGTCGAGGTCGATGTCGCCGTCGTAGTCGAGCAGGTCGAGCAGGCGCTCGAGGTAGTCGCCGGCGATGTCGCCTTCCTGCACGAGCAGGTCGTCGCCGCCCTGCTTCTCGTCGGCGGCGTCGGCGGGAGCACCCGCGGCGGGTGCGGCCGAGGCCGTGGTCTCGTCGTCCTGATCGGCGTCGATCGTGTCGACCGTCTCCGACATCATTCGTCTCCTCTCCGAACCGGACGCGTCAGCGACGCTTCCGGCCCGACTTCCTGGTCGAGTCCTTGAGGAGCCCGGAAACCCCGGTTCCGTTCTCCTTGTTCGATCCGTTCTGGGCCGGCTGCTGCGCCGGCTTCGACGGGGTCGCCTTGGTGTCCGGCTCGGACGGCTCGGACGACTTGTCCTGCGAGGCAGCCTGGGCCGAAGTGGTCTTCTCGCTCTCCACGCCACCCGAGGAAGACGGGTGCTTCGTCTGCGCGAAACCGTGCGCCGAACCCGCCTTGGTCACCTTGCCCTGCTGCTGACCGTTGCCGGACGAGTTGTTCTTCTTCTGCTGCACAGGCTTCTGCCCGACCTTCGGAGCCGTCGGCTTCTGCCCGGGCTTGGGCCCGAGCGACGCTCGCTTCTCCGCGGCCTCCGCCTTGCGCGCGGCCTCTTCCTTGTCGATGCGCGTGTACACGAGCCGCTGCTGCATCAGCGTCCAGCCGTTGTTCGCCAGCCAGTAGAAGAGCAGGCCGAGCGGGAACAGGGCACCGAACACGAGCACGCCGAGCGGGAAGATGTACATCGTGAGCTTGTTCATGATCGCGGTCTGCGGGGTGGCTGACGCGGCATTCTGCCGGGCCACCGAGTGCCGCGCGGTGAGGTGCGTGGCGATGGACGCGATGATCATCAGCGGCAGCGCGACCGGGAGCACGTTCCAGTGGAACCCGGGAGCCGCGACACTGCCGCTGACCACGCCGACGCCGTTGTAGACCGCCTCGCCGAGGTTGACACCGAAGAGCTTCGCGCTGACGTAGGACTGCACGTCGTGCTGGTTGAAGAAGTAGTTCTCGGTCTTCACACCGCCGCCGGCGGGCTGGATCGTGAAGGCGCGCAGCACGTGGTTCAGACCGATGAACACCGGGATCTGGAGGATCATCGGCAGGCAGCTGCCCAGCGGGTTGACACCGTGCTCGCGCTGGAGCTTCTGCATCTCCTGCGCCTGGCGCTGCTTGTCGTTCGCATACTTCTTCTGGAGCTTCTTCATCTCCGGCGCGAAGTCTTGCATCTTCTTCATCGACCGGACCTGGTTCACGAACGGCTTGAACATGATGCCGCGGACCGTGAACGTCAGGAAGATGATCGCGAGGATCCAGGAAATCGCCGACGCTTCCCCGAACGCGAACCCGAATACCTTGTGCCAACACCACAAGATGAAGGACACGGGGTAGTAGATGAAATCGAGCACTGAGCTACTCCTCGATCGGTGTTTCAGGCAGGTGGTGGCGCCACGAGAACTTCTCGGGTACCGGATCGCGGCCCGGCGGTGTCCACGGGCCGCACCGCCCCAGCCGGCGCAGCGCGAGGTAGGAGCCGCGGCCGGCACCGTGCCGGGTCAGGGCTTCGACTGCGTACGCGCTGCAGCTCGGGTAGAAGCGGCAGGCCGGCGGTAGGAAGGGCGAGATCGCCTTGCGATAGAACTTGATGGGGAGGAGCAGCACCCACGCCACCGGCCCGGGGCGGCGCGGGGCCGTCTCCCCGGTGACGTCGGTGCCGCCGTGGGTGTGCTCGGGAGTGGCTTGCATTGCCGTTACACCGCTGATCCGTGGTCGGGGGCCGCGTCCTGCTGACGCGGCTGCCGGGGAGCACTTTCCCCGGCGGTGCGGCGGGACGAGGTGAGTCCGAGCCGGCGCAACGCCGCGTCGAGATCGGCGCCGAGCTCCGCGCTCGAAGCGGACGCCGCCGGAGGTAATGCCCGTACGACCAACGAGCTGCCCGGGGGCAGTGTTCCGAGCCGGGCCGAAACGAGATGCCGCAGTTGCCTGGTCACTCGGTGGCGCACCACCGAGTTGCCGACGGCCTTGCTCACCACAAAACCCGCCCTGGCCGCATCAGGTGCGGCCGCGGACGGGTCCGTGGTCAACGCGTGGACGACGAGGCGGCGCCTGCCTGCCCGGGAGCCCCGGCGGAGAACGACCCGGAAGTCTTCACTCCGCCGTAGGCGTGCGGCTGCGGGCAGCACGGCGCGCCTCGACGAGCCGGATCAGGCGGACAGCGCGGCGCGGCCCTTGCGACGACGAGCCCCCAAGATGGCCCGGCCGGCACGGGTCCGCATGCGGAGGCGGAAACCGTGGGTCCGCGCGCGTCGGCGGTTGTTCGGCTGGAAGGTGCGCTTACCCTTGCTCACTGCTACTCCTGTGTCTCGGCCGTCGGGCGACGGATTTTCGGCCGTCTACCGGCATGTCGTGCGGTCGCACGGCAGTCTCTGGTGTCTCCTACCAACGTGTGGCCTCGTCACGACGAGCGACGACATACGTGGGCACGCGAAACGCACCCGTCGCTTACGGGAGACCTTACGAGGGTACGCACCCCGGTCGGGAGCCGTGTAGGCACCCCCTCCGCCACGCTCGGCGACCGGTCCGTGATCTCGCCGGCCCCACGCCGGGGCACCGAATGGCAACACGCCGTACACCGTGAAAAGCTTGCGCGCGACGATGCCTTGTGGCAGCGGGCGAGGCTTGTTAGCGTGCCACGTCCGGGTCTCCGGTCGCGAGGCGCACGGCGGTATCGCCACCGGGGTGTGGAGGCGCCCACGGCGAACGTCGAGCCCGCAGGTGGCGTGGCTGCGGGCAGCCGTACATTAGTGCACAGCTGTGGACAACTATGTGGATATTCGCTGTGCCCGCGCGCAGGTCGGTCCAAGATGACGTCCAGGGGAGTGTTTCACGGGCGTGCTTGGGAGGATTCCGCCGTTCACGCCGACGAGGGGAGGGGAGCCAGACAGGTGTCCGAGCACCAGCACAATCTGGGCGTCATCTGGGAGCAGGTGGTGCGGGAGCTGTCCGACGGCACCCTCTCGCCGCAGCAACGGGCCTGGATGCGGGTGACGAGGCCCATCGGCCTGCTCGACGGCACCGCCCTGCTGGCTGCCCCCAGTGACTTCGCGAAGGAAGCGATCGAACGCGCGCTTCGAGGCGCGATCACCGACGCCCTCTCCCGCAGGCTCGGCCGCGCCGTGTCGCTCGCCGTGAAGGTCGACAGCGCCGAGACCATCACGCCCGCGCCGCGCTACGTGCCCTCACCCCCTCGGGCGGAAAACGGGCACCCCGCCAACGGCCGCGCCGACAACGGTCACCTGGAACCCGGTCACCTCGATCCAGCGCACGTGGAGGACGGCCGGCCCGACACCGGCCGGCTTGCGAACGGTTCCGCCGCGCAGCAGCGTCCGCCGATCGACGGTGCCTCCCTGGCCGCCGCGCGCGCCGCTCGGCCCGAGCCGCCGCGCCAGCGCCCGATGCCGCAGCCGGCCCCGCTCGAGGAGTCCGACGACCCGAACGAAGAAGTGGACGAGGAAGGCGAAGCGCTCGCCGCCGTCCACGAGATCTGGCCGACGTTCTCCGGTCAGCCGATCGCCGGGCAGCCCTACACCGCGCCCGCGCAGCCGCAGACGTCGAAGACGAAGCTCAACGAGAAGTACACCTTCGACACGTTCGTGATCGGCGCGTCCAACCGGTTCGCCCACGCGGCCGCCGTGGCCGTGGCCGAGGCGCCGGCCCGCGCGTACAACCCGCTGTTCATCTGGGGTGAGTCCGGGCTCGGCAAGACGCACCTGCTGCACGCCGTGGGCCACTACGCGCAACGGCTGTTCCCCGGCATGCGCGTGCGCTACGTCTCGACCGAAGAGTTCACCAACGACTTCATCAACTCGCTGCGAGACGACCGCAAGGTCGCCTTCCAGCGGCGCTACCGCGACATCGACATCCTGCTCGTCGACGACATCCAGTTCCTGGAAGGCAAAGAAGGTACGCAGGAAGAGTTCTTCCACACCTTCAACACCCTCCACAACGCGAACAAGCAGATCGTCGTCAGCTCCGACCGCCCGCCCAAGCGCCTCGAGACGCTGGAGGACCGGCTGCGGACGCGCTTCGAGTGGGGCCTGATCACCGACATCCAGCCGCCCGAGCTCGAAACCCGCATCGCCATCCTGCGCAAGAAGGCCGCGCAGGACCGGCTGGCGGTGCCGGGTGAGGTGCTGGAGTTCATCGCCTCGCGCGTGGAGGCGAACATCCGCGAGCTCGAGGGTGCGCTGATCCGCGTCACCGCGTTCGCGTCACTCAACCAGCAGGCCGTGGACGTCGGTCTCGCCGAGATCGTGCTGCGCGACCTGATCCCCGACTCACACGCGCCGGAGATCACCGCGCCGACGATCATGGGCGTCACCTCGGAATTCTTCGACGTCACGCTCGACGACCTCTGCGGGCCCGGCAAGACGAAGGCGCTCGCCACGGCGCGCCAGATCGCGATGTACCTGTGCCGCGAGCTCACGGACATGTCGCTGCCGAAGATCGGGCAGACGTTCGGTGGCCGCGACCACACGACCGTGATGCACGCGGACAAGAAGATCCGCAAGGAGATGGCCGAGCGCCGGCGTATCTACGACCAGGTGCAGGAGCTCACTTCGCGGATCAAGCAGCGGGCTCGGCAGTAGCTCGGAGTTTGTGAAGGAGGGCGTCGCCTACGGGCGGCGCCCTCCTTTTTATCTGGGGACGCGCTCACGACGGCATTCAGCGAGGCCCACCGTCAGCACTGAGGCCCCCGTCGGCACCGAGGCCCGCCATCCGTCCACCGAGCCCATCCACACCGCACCCCCGCGCGCTCACCGCATCACCCACCGCGAGCCTGATTCCCTTACCACACAACACCTTCCACAACGCAGCGGGTCCAACGTGGACGAAGCACCGTACACAGGCGAAGCAGCGAAACAAGCGGCGTGTGCCGTCGCCCACGTACGCACGCGTACGCAGCCATCCCCAAACCATTGATACACAAGCAGTTTTCCCCACCCTGTGCGCAGTTTGTGCACAACTCCAGCGGATCCTCCAGCTGCACCGACGCCGAAACAGTCCACATCCCGCCCACACCGAATCCACAGACTTTCCACAGGGCTGTCCACGGGGATTCCACAGGTTGCCCACACGTGATCCACATCGGGAGCCCGTCACTCTCCAGGGCGATTCGGGCCCGTTTCGGCACCCACAGAACCTGGGGACAACTGCCCCCACGCCTGGGGACAACCTTGGGGACAACCGGCCCGAGATGTGGATGGATCGCGGCCGGGACGAAACCATCCACGGGTCGCCCGAACCATCCACCGATCCACCACCAGGACTCTCCACACGCCGACGCTCCCGACGACCTGCGCGAACGAGCTCTGTCCACACAACCCACAGCCCCTATTACTGCTACTGCTCTTAGATCTTTTGAAAGAAAGAACAAAACAAAAACAGGCGATGGACGAAGCTGGGGACAAGCCGTCGAGCCTGTCTCCTTGTCGACAAAGCCAAGGGGAGGCCGAGGTGACGGGACCCCTGGCGACGGCCTAACGTGGATGCCTGCACCTGGTCCGTTCCTGTGCGCCGATCCCGGCACGCCGAAACGGGCCGGCCCGGTGGGGACTCGGTCGCGGCGTACTCGGCGCAGTACTCGTGAACCGCCAGCCGCCGACCCTTCACGAGCCGAGGGGCTCGGCTGTCGAAAGGATGCGCGCATGAAGATCCGCGTCGAGCGCGACGGGCTTGCCGACGCCGTCGCCTGGGTGGCCAGGAGCCTCCCGTCCCGGCCTCCGGTGCCGGTGCTGGGCGGTGTGCTGCTCGACGCGGGTGCGGACGGGGAGTCCGACGCGCTCACGGTGTCCGGGTTCGACTATGAGGTCTCCGCCACGGTGGGCGTCCCCGCGACGATCGCCGACGGTGGCCGCCTCCTGGTCTCCGGCCGCCTCCTCGCCGACATCACCAAGGCGCTGCCCGCGCAGCCGGTGGAGATCTCCGTCGACGGCGCCCGCGCCACCATCACGTGCGGCAGCGCGCGCTTCTCCCTGCCGACCATGCCCGTCGAGGACTACCCGCAGCTGCCGTCCCAGCCCGCCTTCGCGGGCGAGCTCACCGGCGACACGTTCGGCCAGGCCGTGACCCAGGTCGTCACCGCCGCCGGCAAGGACGACACGCTCCCGATGCTCACCGGCATGCGCCTGGAGATCTCGGGCGAGACCCTCACGCTCGTGGCCACTGACCGCTTCCGCCTCGCCATGCGCGAGTTCACGTGGAAGCCGGCCGAGGGCCTGCCCGACGCCGCGGTGCTCGTGCCCGCGCGCACGCTCGCCGAAGCCGCGAAGACGCTCGGCGGCGCCGGCAGCACCGTGCGCCTCGCGCTCGCCAGCGGCGAAGGCCTGCTCGGCCTTTCCGGCAACGGCCGCTACACCACCACCCGCCTCCTCGACGCGGAGTTCCCGCCGTACCGGCAGCTGCTACCGGCGACCCACACGTCGCGCGCCGTGATCGAGGTGTCGGCGCTCGCCGAGTCGATCAAGCGCGTCTCGCTGGTCGCCGAACGCGGCACGCAGGTGCGGCTGGAGTTCGCCGACGGATCGCTGCGGCTCTCCGCCGGTGGCGACGACGAGGGCAGCGCCGAAGAAGAGCTGCAGGTCGACTACGAAGGCGAACCGGTCACCATCGCCTTCAACCCCGGCTACCTCGTCGACGGGCTCGGCGCGCTGCACAGCGACCGCGCGGAGCTCACCTTCACCACCCCCAACCGGCCGGCACTCATCAAGCCCGCCGACGCCGAGGGCAACGTCGTCCCCGGTTATCTCTACCTGCTGATGCCGGTCCGCCTCCCGGGCTGACCGGTCTGTCACAACCGAGGATTTTCGTTACTAACTAAGGGGATCTCATGGTTCAGCTCGGTCTCGTGGGCCTGGGCAAGATGGGCTTCAACATGCGCGAGCGGCTGCGTGCCGCCGGGCACGAGGTCGTCGGCTACGACCGCAACCCGGCCGTCACCGATTCCGAGTCGCTCGCCGACCTGGTGTCCAAACTGGACGCGCCGCGGATCGTCTGGATCATGGTCCCCGCCGGCGACCCGACGCGCCAGACCGTGGTGGAGCTCAGCCAGTCGCTGTCCGAGGGCGACCTCGTGATCGACGGTGGCAACTCGAAGTTCACCGACGACAAGCTGAACGCGGACCTGCTGGCGGCCAAGGGCGTCGGCTACCTCGACTGCGGTGTCTCCGGTGGCGTGTGGGGCAAGGACAACGGCTACGGCCTCATGGTCGGCGGCGCCGGCTCCGACGTCGCCCGCGCGATGCCGATCTTCGACGCCCTGCGTCCGGAAGGCCCGCGCGAAGAAGGCTTCTCGCACGCCGGCGAGGTCGGTGCTGGCCACTACGCGAAGATGATCCACAACGGCATCGAGTACGGCATCATGCAGGCCTACGCCGAGGGCTTCGAGCTGCTCGAGGCCGCGCACGTGGTCAAGGACGTGCCCGCCGTGATCAAGGGCTGGCAGCGCGGCACCGTCGTGCGGTCCTGGCTGCTCGACCTGCTGGTGCGCGCGCTGGAGGAGGACCCGGATCTCGACGACCTCGAGGGTTACGTCGAAGACTCGGGCGAGGGGCGCTGGACGCTGGAGGAAGCCGTGAACAACGCGGTGCCGGCGCCGGTGCTCTCGGCCGCGCTGTTCGCCCGGTTCTCCTCGCGGCAGAAGGACTCCGCGGCGATGCGCGCCGTCGCCGCGCTGCGCAACCAGTTCGGTGGCCACGCTGTGAAGAAGGCCGGGAGCTAGCCTCCCCCGCTCGTGTATCTGCGACATCTCCAGGTCACCGACTTCCGGTCCTGGCCGCAAGCCGACCTAGCCCTCGAACCAGGGCCGGTCGTGCTCGTCGGTCAGAACGGCCGGGGGAAGACGAACCTGCTCGAGGCGATCGGCTACGTCGCGACCCTGGGTTCCCACCGGGTCGCGACGGACGCCCCGCTGATCCGGCACGGGTGCGAGCGCGCACTCGTGCGGGTCGCTGTGGTCAACGACGACCGCGAGCTCACCGTCGAGCTCGAGATCACGGCCGGACGCGCCAACCGCGCCCGCGTGAACCGGGGCGCGGTCGGCAAGCCGCGCGACGTGCTCGGGATCCTGCGTACGGTGCTGTTCTCCCCGGAGGACCTGGCGCTCGTGCGCGGTGACCCGAGTGAGCGCCGCCGGTTCATGGACGAGCTGCTCGTACTGCGTGCACCCCGGTACGCGGGTGTGCGCGCGGACTACGAGAAGGTGCTCAAGCAGCGCAACGCCCTGCTCAAGACCGCGGGCAAACGCCGCACCGGCAAGGAAGACCCGTACGCGCTCTCGACGCTCGAGGTCTGGGACGATCACCTGTCGGTGGCCGGCGCCCAGCTGTTGGCGGCGCGGCTGAACCTCATTGCCGACCTCGGGCCGTACGCGGCGGAGGCCTACATGGGTGTCGCGCCGGACTCGCGGCCGGCGTCGATCGCGTACAAGTCGTCGCTCGGCGAAGCACTGCCCCCGGGCTACGGCGTGGCCGGCGGCGAGCGGGCGAACGCGGATGTGCTGCGTGAGCTGCTGCTCAAGGCGCTGGCCGACGTCCGGCGCAACGAGCTGGAGCGCGGCATCAGCCTCGTCGGCCCGCACCGCGACGAGCTGGAGCTGGTCCTCGGCGAGGCACCGGCGAAGGGATACGCGAGCCATGGCGAGTCGTGGTCGTTCGCGCTGGCCCTGCGGCTCGGCAGTTACGAGCTCCTGCGTGGCGAAGCGGGCGAACCGGTCCTGCTGCTGGATGATGTGTTCGCCGAGCTCGACCGCAAACGGCGGGCGCGGCTCGCGGAGGTCGCCGCGGGTGCCGAACAGGTGCTCATCACGGCGGCGGTGGACGAGGACGTGCCGTCGGAGCTGGCTGGAAGCCGATTCGTGGTGGCGGATGGCGAGGTCAACCGTGCCTGAGTCCCCGGCCCCAAGATCAAGGCGGCCACGGCGGGTGACCGCGGTCACAGAAGTTACCCACCGATCTGGGGACAAACCTGTGGACAGTGTGGATAAGCCCGTGAACGGGTTATCGCCGCGCGTGACGAAACGGCCTGATGAGGGCCGTGACGCCCCCCGAGTGGGGCGTCACCCACGTGGGAGCGCCGAATCCGGTACCGAGAGTGACGTGTCCACTGGGCCGAATGGGAAGCCCTCTGGGCGGGACTTGGCGCACGCGGCGCTCGAGGCCGCCAAGGCCAAGGCGAAGGAACGCGGTGCTCCGCCGAATCTGCGCCGCGGCCGGATCACGGGCGGCGGGGGCCAGAACCCGCGCCGTCGTCGTTGGTCGGGGCCCGGAGCCGACGCGCGCGACCCGCAGCCGCTCGGCCGGCTCGTCTCGCGGCTGGTCTCCGACAGCGGCTGGCAGGACACGATGACCAACGCGCGCGTGTTCGGGCAGTGGGCGCGGCTGGTGGGTGAGGACGTCGCCGAACACGCCCAGCCGGTAGCGCTCAAGGACGGCGAGCTCACCGTCCGCGCGAGCTCCACGGCGTGGGCCACGCAGCTGCGGTTGCTGCAGGGGAAGCTGCTCGCGAAGATCGCCGCGGGAGTCGGAAACGGCGTCGTGAAGCGCATGCGGATCCAGGGGCCGACGGCGCCGAGCTGGCGGAAAGGACCGCGGGTCGTGCCGGGCCGCGGGCCGCGTGACACGTACGGCTGACTCCGGTTGCGCGTCGGCGGGTGAGTTCCCCGAGAACAGCTTGACAACCCGCGAGCTACGAGATGACTCGCCTTCGAGCGATTTCGCGGCTCTGTGACGCAGTGAGGGGTGTCCTTGCCGCATGTCAGCGCGCGCGGGCAAGTACACTGGAGGAGTAGCGAGTGTCCGCTCGGGCGAGACGAGGAGAAACAACGCCGGTGACCGAGAACAAGAGCGAGTACAACGCGTCGTCCATCACCGTGCTCGAAGGCCTCGAAGCGGTCCGCAAGCGCCCCGGCATGTACATCGGTTCCACCGGTGAGCGCGGTCTGCACCACCTGGTCCAGGAGGTCGTGGACAACTCCGTGGACGAGGCGATGGCCGGCTACGCGACCAAGGTCGAGGTTACTCTCCTCGCCGACGGTGGGGTACGGGTCGTCGACGACGGCCGCGGCATCCCGGTGGACATGCACCCCAAGGAGCAGAAGCCGACCCTCGAGGTCGTGCTCACCATCCTGCACGCGGGCGGCAAGTTCGACAGCGACTCCTACGCCGTGTCCGGTGGCCTGCACGGCGTCGGCGTCTCGGTGGTGAACGCGCTGTCGACGAAGCTCCTCGCGGAGATCAAGGTCGGTGGCCGCAGCTGGCGCCAGGAGTACACCAACCAGATCCCCGGCCCGCTGGAGGACCTCGGCCCGGCCGACGGCACCGGCACCACGATCACCTTCTGGGCCGACCCGAACATCTTCGAGACCACGACCTACAACTTCGAGACGATCTCGCGTCGTCTGCAGGAGATGGCGTTCCTCAACAAGGGCCTCACCCTGTCGCTGCGCGACGAGCGCGTGGCCGACGAGGAGACCGAGGAAGACGCGGAGGGCAAGCAGGCGCGCGTCAAGGAGAAGGTCTACTGCTACCCCGGCGGGCTCGAGGACTTCGTCAAGCACATCAACGGCAGCAAGGACCCGATCCACGAGAGCGTGATCTCGTTCGACGCGAAGGGCCCCGGCCTCGAGGTCGAGGTCGCGATGCAGTGGAACAACGGGTTCACGCCGTCGGTGTACACGTTCGCCAACACGATCAACACCCACGAGGGCGGCACCCACGAAGAGGGCTTCCGCGCGGCGCTCACGCGCGTGGTCAACGCGTACGCGCGCGACAAGAAGCTGCTCAAGGAGAAGGACGCGAACCTCACGGGTGACGACGTGCGCGAGGGTCTCGCCGCCATCGTCTCGATCAAGCTCTCCGAGCCGCAGTTCGAGGGTCAGACGAAGACGAAGCTGGGCAACAGCGAAGCCAAGACGTTCGTGCAGCAGCAGTCGAACGAGTGGCTGGCCGACTGGTTCGAGCGCAACCCCACCGAGGCGAAGACGATCATCAACAAGTCGATCTCCTCGGCGCAGGCGCGGATGGCCGCCCGCAAGGCGCGGGACCTGGTGCGCCGCAAGGGCGCGCTGGAGATCGGCGGCCTGCCGGGCAAGCTCAAGGACTGCCGCTCCAACGACCCGGGCGAGTGCGAGCTCTACATCGTGGAGGGCGACTCGGCCGGCGGCTCGGCCAAGGAAGGCCGCGACTCGATGTACCAGGCGATCTTGCCCATCCGGGGCAAGATCATCAATGTGGAGAAGGCGCGCATCGACCGCGTCCTCAAGAACACCGAGGTCCAGTCGCTGATCACGGCGCTGGGCACCGGTATCCACGACGACTTCGACATCTCGAAGCTGCGCTACCACAAGATCGTGCTGATGGCCGACGCCGACGTCGACGGCCAGCACATCACCACGCTGCTGCTCACGCTGCTGTTCCGCTTCATGAGCCCGCTGATCGAGCACGGCCACGTCTTCCTCTCGCGGCCGCCGCTGTACAAGATCAAGTGGCCGCGGCAGGACCCGGAATACGCGTACTCCGACAAGGAGCGCGACGCCGTGATCCAGGCGGGTGTCGAGGCCGGCCGCCGGCTGCCGAAGGACGACGCGATCCAGCGCTACAAGGGGCTCGGCGAGATGAACGCCGAAGAGCTGTGGGAGACCACGATGGACCCGGCCAACCGGCTGCTCGGCCAGGTCACCCTCGACGACGCCGCGCAGGCCGACGACCTGTTCTCCGTCCTCATGGGCGAGGACGTGGAGGCCCGGCGCTCGTTCATCACGCGCAACGCCAAGGACGTGCGGTTCCTGGACGTGTAGCCGTCCGCTTCCCCTGACTGCCCAGACCTTTCCCCGAGAAGGAACCCATGACGGAAACCTTGCCGCCGGAACACGACCGCATCGAGCCGGTCGACATCCAGCAGGAGATGCAGCGTTCCTACATCGACTACGCCATGAGCGTGATCGTGGCGCGGGCGCTGCCGGACGTGCGCGACGGTCTCAAGCCGGTGCACCGCCGGGTGCTCTACTCGATGTTCGACTCCGGTTTCCGGCCGGACCGCGGGTACAACAAGTGCTCCCGCGTCGTCGGCGACGTCATGGGCAACTACCACCCGCACGGTGACTCGGCGATCTACGACGCGCTCGTGCGCCTGGCCCAGCCGTGGTCGATGCGCTACCCGCTCATCGACGGGCAGGGCAACTTCGGCTCGCCGGGCAACGACCCCGCCGCCGCCATGCGGTACACGGAGTCGCGCCTCGCGCCGCTGGCGATGCAGATGCTGGCGGACATCGAAGAGGACACCGTCGACTTCCGCGACAACTACGACGGCCGCACGCAAGAGCCCAACGTGTTGCCGGCGCGGTTCCCGAACCTGCTGGTCAACGGCAGTTCCGGCATCGCGGTCGGCATGGCGACCAACATCCCGCCGCACAACCTGCGCGAGGTCGCCGACGGCGTCGTGTGGGCGCTGGAGAACTACGAGGCGTCCGACGACGAGCTGCTGGCGGCGCTGCTCACGCGCATCAAGGGCCCGGACTTCCCGACCAAGGCGATGATCCTCGGCACCTCCGGGATCGAGGACGCGTACCGCACGGGTCGAGGGTCCGTGCGCATGCGTGCGGTCGTCGAGGTGGAGGAGGATGCGAAGGGGCGCACCACGCTCGTCGTGTCCGAGCTGCCGTACCAGGTGAACCCGGACAACCTCGTCGAGAACATCGCGCACCTCGTGCGCGACGGCAAGCTCACGGGTATCGCCGACATCGCCGACGAGTCCAACAGCCGCTCCGGCATGCGGATCGTGATCACGCTCAAGCGCGACGCCGTGGCGAAGGTGGTGCTGAACAACCTGTTCAAGCACACCCAGCTGCAGCAGAACTTCGGCGTGAACATGCTGGCGATCGTCGACGACGTGCCGCGCACGTTGCGTCTCGACCAGATGATCCGGCACTACGTGAAGCACCAGGTCGAGGTCATCGTCCGGCGGACCAAGTTCCGCCTGCAGAAGGCCGAGGAGCGCGCGCACATCTTGCGCGGCCTGGTCAAGGCGCTGGACATGCTCGACGAGGTCATCGCCCTGATCCGGCGCTCGCCCTCGGCCGACGAGGCGCGTCCGGGCCTGATGGAGCTGCTCGACATCGATGAGATCCAGGCCACGGCGATCCTCGACATGCAGCTGCGCCGGCTGGCCGCTCTCGAGCGTCAGCGCATCATCGACACGTTGGCCGAGATCGAACTGGAGATCGCGGACCTCAAGGACATCCTCGAGAAGCCGGAGCGCCAGCGTTCGATCATCCGCGACGAGCTCATGGAGATCGTCGACAAGTACGGCGACGACCGGCGCACGAAGATCATCCCGTTCGACGGCGAGGTGTCGGTCGAGGACCTGATCGCGGTCGAGGACGTGGTGGTCACCATCACGCGCACCGGTTACGCGAAGCGCACGAAGACCGACCTGTACCGCTCGCAGAAGCGCGGCGGCAAGGGCGTGCAGGGCGCCACGCTGAAGCAGGACGACATCGTGCAGCACTTCTTCGTGTGCTCCACGCACGACTGGATCCTGTTCTTCACGAACAAGGGCCGCGTCTACCGCACCAAGGCGTACGACCTGCCCGAGGCCAACCGCAACGCGCGCGGCCAGCACGTGGCCAACCTGATGGCGTTCCAGCCCGACGAGCAGATCGCCCAGGTCATCGAGATCCCGAACTACGAGGTGGCGCCGTACCTGGTGCTGGCCACGCAGAAGGGACTCGTGAAGAAGACCAAGCTCACCGACTTCGACTCCAACCGCGCCGGCGGCCTCATCGCCGTCAACCTGCGGGAAGGCGACGAGCTGGTGGGCGCTGTGCTGGCGGCGGCGGAGGACGACCTGCTGCTCGTGTCGGCCGGCGGCCAGTCGATCCGCTTCCACGCCACCGACGAGGCACTGCGCCCGATGGGCCGCGCGACGTCCGGTGTGCTCGGCATGCGGTTCAACGACGGCGACGAGCTGCTCGGTATCAGCGTGGTCAAGCCCGACAAGTTCCTCCTGGTCGCGACCGACGGCGCGTACGCCAAGCGCACGCCGATCGAGGACTACCCAGTGCAGGGCCGCGGCGGCAAGGGTGTGCTGACCATCCAGCACGACACGAAACGTGGGAGGCTGGTGGGTGCACTCATCGTCGACGGGGACGACGAGCTGTTCGCCATCACCTCGAGCGGTGGGGTCATCCGCACGCCGGCGCGCGACGTGCGCAAGGCCGGTCGCCAGACCAAGGGCGTGCGGCTGATGAATCTGGCGGAAGGTACGACTCTTCTCGCGGTCGCACGCAACGCGGACGAGGGGTCGGACGTCGCCAATGGTGGCGAGAACTCCACGGAGACCGCGGACGCTTCGGAAGCTTCTGCGGACGAGGCTGTGGAGACCCCCGCCGTCGACGGCGAGGTGACCGCCGCGCCCGAGGAGAGCACGGAAGAAGACGGCACGGCGCCGGAGCAGTGAGCGGCGCCCCACGCACGGGTAAGGACTGACTATTCGTGACACCATCCGAGAAGGCAGACGGCACGTCGTCGAGCCCACCCTGGCAGCGCACCGCCAAGGACGGCGGCGGCGACTCCGAGGCCACGGTCTCGACGGGGATCGCCACCGACGATGTGGTCTACTCGGATCATGAGCAGGACGGACCGCGCGTGAGCGAGAGCGACTACCCCGCGGTGAGCGGTACGGCCGCGCCCCGGCTCTTCGGAGCCGAGGGCGCGCCGCCGGCGGCTGCCGACGTGCCCCCGGCCGGCCGCACCCGCCCCACCCCGAGCGCCCTGCGTCGCCCGGGTCGCGGCCCGCGCCGCGCGTCGCTGCAGATCAAGCGCTTTGACCCGTGGTCGGTGCTGAAGCTCTCGCTCGTCCTGGGCGTCGCGATGTTCTTCGTGTGGCTGGTCGCCGTCGGCGTGCTCTACACGGTCCTCGACGGCATGGGCGTCTGGGACAAGCTGAACGGCACCTACTCGTCCCTGGTCGGCGGTGAGGGCGCCAACGCGTCCACCGAGCCCCTCATCAGCGCCGGCCGCGTGTTCGGCATCGCCGCCATCCTGGGCGCGATCAACATCGTGCTGGTCTCCGCGCTGGCGACGGTGAGCGCCTTCATCTACAACGTGTCCGCCGACCTGGCGGGCGGCCTCGAAGTCACTCTGTCGGAAAGGGAGTAACCCGGTTGCAGGGCCCCTCCGGGGGTCCTGTAAAGTTCTCCTCGTTCGACGGGCCCATAGCTCAGGCGGTTAGAGCGCTTCGCTGATAACGAAGAGGTCCCAGGTTCAAGTCCTGGTGGGCCCACCCAGGTCAAAGGCCGGTTCGCGAGAATGCGAACCGGCCTTTTGCGTGACCGAGTGACTAACTGAGTGACTAAGCGCTCTCGTCGGGAAAATGGTGTCCATCGCTTTTGCGCCGTGCTGGATCACCGGCCGGAGCTGGTGGCGGTAAACCAGCTCCGTCACCTTGGTGTCGGAGTGGCCGACCAGACGCGAGATGTCCTCGAACCTGACCCCGCTGTTCGAGAGCAGCGACACGAAGCTGTGCCGCAGCTCGCGCGGTGTCCAGTCCTCCGGGGTCAGGCCCGCCTTCTTCAAGATCCGGCGGAAGCCTCGCCGAACGTTCGCCGCGTCGAGCAGCGTGCCCACGTCCGAAGCGAACACGATCCCCTGCTCGTGCCACCGGTCGCCGGCGATCCGCCGCTGAAGATCTTGGCGTCGCTGCTGGCGTTCCAGCGCCCCGACCGCGCGGCCAGGCAGCGCGAGCGAGCGGCGGGATTTCCGGGTCTTGGTATCGCCGGTGGCCCGCACCGACCGCCAGACGTTGACGTGCGGAGGTTCTGGTGGGATCGCGTGCGGCCTTCCCGCCAAGTCCACCTCGTGCCACGCCAGAGGACGTGCCTCCTCCGTCCGGGCACCCGTGAGCAGCGACACGACGGTGTATTCGCCGTAGGTTGAGCGCTCGGCTTCGGCGGCGTTGAGCACCGCTTCCGCTTGCGTCAACGTCAGCGACTTCGACTTGCGCCCCTCGCGGCCGGTCAGAAGCTCATCGCACAGCAGCACCACGTTGCGGATCGCGTTGCCCTTGGTGCGTTTCGCCGTGCGGTTGATCGCACGACGCAGGATCGAGCGAAGGTCTGCCAGAGTGCGATTCGCCAGGACTTCGGCCTTCTCTTCAAGCCAGGAGTCCACGTCGTCTCGGCCAAGGTGGTCAGCTTGTCCACGGTTGCTCGGTCACGGCCCTTCAAACCGTGACGCAGCCAGTCCCGAACGGACTGCTCGACCGTGGGCCCGGTACCGGCAATGGCCGTGTTGTCATTCTTCCGCTCAACCAGCTTGTCGAGCGCTTCCCCGCGAACAGCAGCACGCAGCGTGAAGCCGGGGCTTCCTGCGGCTCGACGCGGTGTTCGAATCGACGGCGCTGGACCCGCTCGAGCGCGAAACCCTTCATCCTCACCGTGGCGGCGCGCAACCGCTGCCACTTCTGCGTCGCGCTCCACACGGCCCGGCTGCTGAGCCTCGGCGGCTCCGCCGAACTCGTGGCGGCGCTGCGTTCGGAGTCACCGTTGCCGGTCCCGCGTCTCGAAGCGGTGCGGCGCTTCGCGCTCACGGCCCTCGCCACGGCCGGCGGGGTGCCGGCGGTCGACCTGGACGCGTTCCTGGCCGCGGGGTACACGCCGCAGCAGGCGTTGGAAGTCATGCTCGGGATCGGACCTACACGCTGTCGACGTTCGCGAACCGGCTCGTCGACGCACCCCTGCATCCGAGCCTCGCCGAGCGCGACTGGACGGCGGCCTGACTCCCCGGCGCGATTGCGGTGGGCCCACGCCTCGCCGAGCGTGGGCCCACCGACTCACGCCTTCGTCAGTGTCACCACGGTGGTGTCGCTGACGGACACATTGGTGTTGTAGTTCGGGTCGAGAGCCGTCGCCCGGGTGACGATCTCGGCCTGGCCTTTCTGGAACGGTGTGGTGCCGACCGGATCCACCGCCACCTGCCACGGCACCGCCGCGCCGGGAGTGCACGCGACCTGCGTGCTGTACGAACCGCGGATGATCACATTGTGCTTGACCTGCGTGGCTGTACCCGACAGCGTGACCGTCGCCGGCTCGGTGCACTCGAGGGTGCCGGTCAGGCCGGCCTTGCCGTCGAGCGTGCTCGCGGTGCCCGAGGTCGCCACTTTCACACCGATTCCCAGCTCCGCGGGCGCCGGCGGGTTGGTGATGTGCACTTCACCCCGCGCGGCGGTGGCGCCGTTCTCGCAATGCTGTTCGAAGGTCGCGTCGAACTCCTGCACGTAGCCACTCGGTCCAAACACAGCGTTCTCGACGGTGAAGGTACTGGTGCTCTCCTTGCAGCCGCGGCCGTTGCCGGTCAGCGAGAACCCGGGTGCCTGCAGCGGCTGGAACGGATAGCGCAGCGCGCCGGCGTAGGTGCCGGGCGCGAGCGCAGTGCCGCGCGGCGCGGCGAAATCGGCGCTCCAGTTGTCGCCATTGGCACCGGACACGGAGATGCCGACGTAGTCGTCCGCTTCGCTCGCGTTGACGGTCAGCGGTCGTTCGCAGCGGTGTCGTACGCATAGGACTGGCCTCCGCTGATCCAGTCGCCAGAGTCGCCGCTGAACGCGAACGTCGCCTTGTCGACGGTCTGCGCGCTCGCCGGAACCGCGACCGCGGTCACGGTCGCGGCGGCGAACGCCAGCACCGCCGCGGCTCTACCGGCCAGTTTCACCGAGTGCATGTCTTCTCCCCCTTCGTCGTGGACGAAACTTGCTCACGGCTTCTCGGCCGCCCCCCTCGGTTCGTTACTCACGAAAGGCTGACAGCTCGTCACGAGAGCCGTCACAAAACCCGCTGGCCCAGGTCATGCCGGGCTCGAGCCGTGAACAAGCGTTCGAGACGCTTCGGAAGATCACCCGTTCGCCGCAGCGTTCGACGTATCCGGGCACGTGGTTCGAGGTCGAGCACAAGCCGCGTGACGTGCTGGGTGCGGCGGCGGACATGCGCGCAGGGTTCCCGGTGCAGGTGACCCCGCGGCGGGCGGTCGCCGTGGCCGAACGGCATCGCCGTCGCGGCATCGGGTCTCTGCTGCTCGATGCCGCGCTTGCGCGTGGCCCGGGCTACACCTGGTCGACCGTGCCGTTCGACGTCGATGTCGTCGAGCTGAAAGCGTTTCGTGCTAAGCAAGACCTGCCGGAAAACGTGCAGGTCGACGAGCCGTTTTACTGCTCGCACATGCTCGAAGCGATGGGCGAGTGGGTGTAACCGGTCTCGCGAAACGTGGCCTCAGCTGCGCCGGCTCACCCTGCAACAACAGCTGGGCGGCGTGATCGCCTGGTCCGGCCTGTGCGTGGACGACCGCGCGTGGGACCTGGCATGGGCGTCGCCGGCGTTCGCGGCGGGGTGGCCGAGGCGCACGGCGTGACCGCGGAGCTGCTCCGGCAAGCGTGGGCACTGGCTGGGCCGTGATTCGCGGTGGCCCATGGCGTCGCGACCGGGCAGCCGGGCCTGGTTGGGGTCGGGCTAGCCCGCGTGCGCGCGAGGCTCGCCAGACGTAAGTCAGCCCTGCCGGGAAGAGAAGACCGGCAGGGCTGACATGTCTGCGGTCGGCACGCGCACGGTCGCCTCTCGGCGAAAGGCACGACGCGGCTCCAGCCGAACGGTATTCCGCGAAGGCAAAGGTGTGAGCCCGGGGGACACGTTGGGCGCACCGACCAGCTTGTTCAACGGCGCACCCGCCGGAGGTATTCCGCCGGGCCGGTGACGCGAGTCGCCGATGGTTCCACGTGGAACCAGGCCCCGGAACCGCCGGATCCGGCGCTCAGCGCGTGCAGTAGCATCGTGGCGTACGGAAGCAAGCTGGAAAAGGGGTCTTCAGATGAAGAAGCTGTTGGCACTCGCAGTCGTCGCGGGCGGCGTCCTGTTCGTCGTCAAGCGCAACAAGGCTGCCAAGGCCGAGGCTGACCTCTGGCGCCAGGCGACCGCCCCCGCGGGCCCGGTCTCCGCGAACGGCAGCACCCCGGCCAAGGCCGCGGACGCTTCCCGCAACTGACTCACCGCGCGGGTGCCCACGGGCACTCGCGTCCGGGGCTGTAGCTCAATTGGTAGAGCACCGCCTTTGCAAGGCGGGGGTCAGGGGTTCGATTCCCCTCAGCTCCACAGGTTTGACCAGCGGTTTTATGGCTAGTGCCACGATCAAAGTTGATCTCTGTCAGTCATTGTGACGGCGAGTACTCTCAAGATCGTGGCGCGGAAGTCTGATCGCAAGCTCCGAGAGCGGGGCCATATCCGGCGACGAGGCAACTCGTTCCAGATCAGCGTCTATGCCGGGATCGACCCGCTCACGGGTAACCGGCTGTACCTCACCGACTCGACGACCGACGAGAAGGAAGCTGAGCGGATCAGGACCCGGCTGGTTGCCGAGGTGGACGAGGACCGGCACGCGCGGAGTAAGGGCACGCTGCGAGTCGCCATGGAGGACTGGCTGCGCTTGGCCGAACTCGGCGACGAGACCCGCGATGGCTACGAGATGTACGCCCGGCGATACATCTATCCTGCGTTTGGCGCCGAGCCTCTCGCCAAGATCAAGGTCAGGACACTCGAGCAGTTCTACGCCGACTTGCATCGGTGCCGGGTCCGCTGTGATGGCCGGCCATTCCTCGATCACAGGGTCGACGGCCCGTATGAATGCCGAACGGTGAAGCACAAGCGGCCACCGGGTCGCCCACCGACGGCTGGGTACCCACCACACGACTGCGTCGAAAAGGGCTGCAAGATCACGGAGTGCTTGCCGCACGTCTGTCACCCACTCGCCAAAGCGAGCGTACTCAAGATCCATTTCATGATCAGCGCACGTTTTCCGCGGCCATGCGGTGGGAGTGGGTGAAGACCAACCCGGCAGAGCTAGCCGTCAAGCCGAAGGCGCCGAGGCCAGACCCTGATCCGCCTACCCCGGAACAGGCCGCGCAGATCATCAACGCTGCATGGGAACAGGACGAGGTGTGGGGAACGCTCGTCTGGCTAGTCATGGTCACCGGCGTTCGGCGCGGCGAACTTGTCCGTCTTCGCTGGCGCGATGTCGAATTTACGAACCAGATACTGGCGGTGCACGAGACCAAGAGCGATCAGCCGCGGCGAATCTCGCTCGACGACGCGACGATCGACGTACTTCGCGACCTTCGGGCGCAGTACGAGGAGCGCATGCGCGAGCTCGGCGTCCGCGCGACTGATGAGGCGTACCTGTTCTCGTACGCACCGACGTTCGACAAACCATGCAACCGCTCTGCCATCACTCACCGCTACGGGCGTATGTGCGCATCGATCGGTATCGATAGCCACCTCCACGCACTGCGGCACTACGCGGCCACGGAGCTGATCCTCGCGGGGGTCGACCTTCGCACCGTCGCCGGTCGACTTGGCCACTCAAGCGGAGTCACCACCATGAGGGTGTACTCAGCGTGGAAGGCTGAGGCAGACAAGCGCGCGGCCAACATCCTCGGAAGTCGAATGAAGCGCCCTGGCCGAAATCCGGTCAGTCCGGAAGTCCTGCCAGATGGCGAGCGCGTGGCGGTGCCGAACGACGTTACGCGCGCCGTATGTTCTCGCTGGCCAGCTCGCGGAGAGCTGTGGGCTTCTGCTGCGGAACGAGAGTTCGCCGAACTGTGCCGCAGCTACGACGCTCAGCCGCAGAAGGTCTTGGCCGCCCGCTACGGGCTCGTTGTGGCGGTCAAGACACCCAACGGACCACTGATCATGAAGTCGATACCTGATCCTGTCGGCGCCCTCCAAGCTCGCGCAGCGCAACGGCTCGCAATGCTCGGTGTGGCGCCGGCTGTTCACCAGGTCGTTGAGTCCGCAGTCAGCACCTGGACGGTCATGGACCAGGTGCAGCCAGGGACGAGAGACATTCACTCTGCATCGGTCGACGAACTAGCCGACGTCCTTCGTCCACTTGCCGGGGCCCTGCATTCTCAGGAATTCCCACCGATCTCCATCTGGCTGCGCGAGCGTCTCCTCGGTGGTGACGCGATCGACCTACCACCAGGCTCCGAGGCGGCGAGCGACAAAGAACGCGAGCACGCCCTATTGATCCTCGATCAGCTCGTCCTCGACGAGTCGCGTTCCTTGTGCCACGGAGACCTTTCATTCGGGAACGTGCTTCGTAGCGAACAGGGGTTGCTGTTGATTGACCCTCGTGCAGTTTCTGGAGACCGCGAATACGACGCCGCTGTTCTTGCCCTCAAGGCTGACAGTCCGGTCGGCGAGTTGGCACGCCGACTTCAGGTCGACGTTGCTCGCGCCGAGGCGTGGGGAGTGGTCGCTGTCGCGGCTCGTGTCTGAATTAGACGGTGATGCACGATCTACATAGGCATGCGAACGTCCAACAAATCGCTCATGGCCTCGATGATCGCGTCGGCTCTCAGGCGCTCGAACCGTTCGCGCTTGCCGGCCTTGTTTGCGTAGCCGACGGCGACGGCTCCCGCCGCCTGAGCAGCTTCGATGTCAGTAGCGGAATCGCCAATCATGAGGCAATCAGCCACCTCACAGCCCAGTGCAGCCGCCGCGCGGCGGAGCAAATGCGGGTGCGGCTTGAGCAAGTTGGGGTCCGGATCGACCCTCGACGACACGGCGGCCACCAGGGATCCGAGACTGTGCAGCTTCAGGTAGGCGCGCACCGCGGTGTCGGAGTTGTTGCTCACGATAACCACCGGCCGGCTGAACTCGTTGAAACGTCGGAGTACTGCATCCGCGTCGGGAGTAGGCGCGGCTCGAAGTACCGCCATCTCCTCCAGCTGGGCCAGTTCCGCCTCTGCACTAACGAGCCTCGTCGGTTCGTGGCGGGCGACGTAACTGAGAAGATCGAATGGTTCCTGCGTCTCTGGCGCAGCATCGAGACTGAGACGAGCTCGTAGCTCATGGGCGACGGCAGCCGGGGCGAAGGTGCTGAAGACCGAACAAACGGGTCCGTCGAAGTCGAGTAGAACGCTCGACGTTCGCTTCAGCGCAGCAGCGAGCTGATCAGCGGTCATGGCATGTAGTCCCGGCCCACGGTGGTCCACAGGGACTCGAACCACATCCGTGACTGTCGAGTGAACTGCGACGCGAGGCTGTCCTCGTCACCGTCCGCTGAGTAGTGGAACAAGATCGCATCCTTGCCCATCAGGTCCCAGATCGCCGTCCGCTCACCGTCGAGCGTTACGTGGTGTTCCTGAACGGGGTAGTACCCGAAAAACGTCTCGTTGTCGTTGATCACGTACAGCTTGAACAGCGGCACGGCTGGATTGACTCGCACCTGCGCTTTAGCGTCCGGGACGAGGCCAAGGTCGGCGAGCTCGTTCACCGCGTCCACGATCGCGAGCGTGTGGCGCTCCATGATGCGGGTGGCCCGCGCCCTAAAAGCGGGACTGTCGGCAAGGTCTTCGACCTGGGCCGGCAGAGACCACGGCTGTCGCGGATCCGGTACTAGCAGTCGAATCGATAGCGAGTCGGGCCGGAGACGACCGTCACGGATCTTGTCCAGCGGCTCAGTGATGGCGCCGTGCAGCGTCTCACCGGAGAAGCCCGCGAAATCGACAGACACCTGGGGCTGCTCGAAGGCACGCTCAAGGTGAGACCGCAGATCCACCGCCCGCTGCGTGCGCTCGCGGACGTAGACACCGCTGCCCTGCCGGGACACGACCAGACCTTCGTCGCGCAGCAGCCGAATCGCCGTTTGCACCGTCATCCGGGCGACGCCGAACTGCTGTGACAGCTCTGGGCCGGAAGGTAGTTTCTCGCCCGGCTTGAACGTCTTCGTCAAGATCGCCGCGCGCAGTGCGTTCGCGACCTGCTGATATGGCGGTCGAGGGTCGTCCGGGTCGAGTTGCATTGCAAGCAGGGCACTTACGCCGGTGTCGGCGATCTGGTCCAGGCCCGCTACAACGGCTGGAACCTCGCCGGCGCTGACGGCCTCGGCGGTGTTGCCCGCACCGTGCCGAGGCGGGCGTCGACGACGGCGAGGTCTACACGCGATGAACGGTCAGCCTGGGATGTGGGCGGGGACGTCGATCGGAGGGGTTCCGCTGCGACGCCACGCCCACCCCAGGGTCACCACGATCGCCGCCAGCCAACCCGACCGCTCCTCCAGCCACGCCGGCACCGGACGGCGGAACAACAGCACCTCCGCCGCAAATGCCTCGGCCTCAATGGTCTCCTCGTGGGCCAAGCCGAACCGGTTCGTCACCGGAGCATCCGCCAGGTAAGTCCGGCCGTCCGCCGCGCGCACCGTCGCACAGGCGAGCCACCGGCAGGTCTGCACCACCCCGAACGCCGACCACGACTTCTCGCGGTCGTAGAGCTCCTCCGCGGCCAGCCACAGGCGCGCGAATTCGACCACCGGCACGTGCAGATTGCGCGGCGGGATCTTGTCGAAATCGCGACCGGTCAACTCCATACCTCGATGGTGACACGGGGGACCGACAAAAACACCAGCCCGAACGGGGGCCAGCACGCCCACGTCCGGTCGCCTCCACTGACACCGCCCTCTGCGGGTGGAACACGGTGCCGCGTAAGCGCGGTCTGTGTCTTTGAGCTTCGCAGCCCGGCTTAGCACGGCCCCCACTCACGATCAAGGGGCCCGAAAACTTTTGAATCCACAAAAAGCGCGTGGCTCCAAAACTTTTCGGCCTGATCCCTTGATCGCGAGCCTCTGGGGCCGCGCCAGGCGCCGAAAAGGGCGACGGCAACTGCCGACGCCCAGCCCTACGGGCAGCGAAGAAAACCACCCCAGCCCGGCACGACCCCGGTTCACGAACGGGAGACCCGAATGGCGCCGAACAAGAAGAAGCCGACCGACGACGAACTCGCCAGCCGGCACGGCATGACCGGAGAGCAGGGGCGCCACGCCAAGAGCCAGGTGTCCGCCGCGCGCGGGCGCGGCAAGCGCCCGACCGGCACCGCTGGCGCCGACACCAAGCTCACCGCCTGGGGCGACGTCGAGGGCCAGGAGCAGCTGTTCGCCTGCGAGCCGGACGGGGCCGCGTCGTGAGCGCGAGCCCCGCAGAAGTCGCGTTCCTTCACCGCTTGTCCGACTGACCGACAGGAGCACCGCCATGGACCTGACCACCGCCATCACCATCGCTACCGACTGGTACCGCGACGAGTACGCCAACCCCCACCTTAGCTACGCGGAAACCGTTCTTGAAACCCGCGAAGAGCTGCACGACGAGTTACAGCACGACGAGCCCAACCTCGGCGACGACGACGCGAACGCCGCGTACCTGGCGATCCTGCACGCCGACCGCGCCGACATGGCCGCCGCCCTCACCACCCTGATCGCGTCGACCACTGGTGAGGGTCCGCGGTGGCCGAGCGTGGACGGCGACTACGTGCCGGTGTCCAAGCCGATCCCAGCCCTGACGCCGTCGCCGGACGTCGAGCGCACGCTGGAGCAGGAGTTCGCCGCCGCGCTGGGCGAGATGTTCCCCCGCGACGTGCACGTGATTACCAGCGCCGACGCCTACGGAGCTCTCGAATACAAGGTGCTCGACCGCTGCCAGGAGACCGGCGAAACCCCGACCCAGGTCCTGGCCAGCGTCAGCGCCGGCGACCGCGCGTTCGTGTCGCGTGCCAACGACCCCGCCGCGTTCCTCGCCAGCCGCATCTACCTCTGACCCTAACCGGGAGACCAAACGACGATGCGCACCGACGACCCCCGCGAGCTGATCACCCGGTTCCGGCACGTCCAAGCGGCCCTGAGCGCCGGCGTGGCCATCCGACTGGGCCAGTGGGCCGGCCTCGGCGACTGGCGATCCCTCTCAGCCGAATCGCGTACCCAGGCCGGGATCCTCGCCCTCGCCGAGCTCGACAAGGTCCTCGAACACCTCGTCGCGCTGCGCCACCGTCTGGCCGCGCAGCTCGCGCCCTTCACGTTCCCGTCCGACGACCAACGCGAGGGGAGGTGAACGGGATGAACTGCGACCCCGCCAACGGCGACGGCCACTACTTCGTGAAGTCCAACGTGGACCCGACCGTCTGGGTCTGCTGCAAGACCGGATGCGGCGCCACGCGCTGATCACCGGTGGCGGTCGGGCCAGGGACTAGCTGGCCCGACCGGCCCCGACTCTACCCACGTCGGCCGCCGGCGGGCGACCACCGCCACTACACGAGCAACCACCCCTCGACACGAAGGACACCCGACATGGAACTCAACCCCGAGGCCCGAGAGCGGCTCGCAGCCGCCGGGATCAGCCCGACCGAATGGGCGCGCCGCAACTTCCAGACCGAACAGCGGTTCGGCGACGCCTGCGGCTGCTTTGACGACCGCTGCATCGGACACCACCACGACGTCGACGACGCCTGCGGTTGCCTGTCCGCCCTGCTGGAGCAGGAAGGCGAGCTTGTGATGTCTCACGCTGATCGGCCGCTAGTGGTGTGTCTCTGCGGCTCGACCCGCTTCATGGATGCCATCGCCCATGTCGCACAGCTCGAAACTCTCGCTGGGCGGATCGTGGTGCGTCCGGAGGTGGTTTCCTCCACCCGCTCGTCCGAGGGGGTCGTGCTTGACACGGAAGCGAAGACGGCGCTGGACCGGTTGCACCGGGCCAAGATCCGGCTCGCCGACGAGGTCGTGTTCGTCGCTCCTGGCGGCTACATGGGTCCCTCAACCCGGGCGGAACTCGCCTACGCGCTCGACCTCGGCAAGCCGATCCGCATGGTGCCCGACAGCATGGAGGACCGCTGATGTTCACCCTCTACGACGAGTTCGCCGGCTAGGGCGGGTCCTCCCACGGCGCCGCCGCCGTGCCCGGGGTCGAGTTGATGCTCGCGGCGAACCACAACCCGCTCGCGGTGGATGTGCACGGCATGAACTTCCCCGACGCCGACCACTACTGCGGCGACATCGCGAAAGCCGACATCGCCGGCTTTTCGACGGGTAGCTCGAGGCGGAGCTGCCCGCTGGGGTCGTAGATCGCGATCGCCGCGCGAGTGAGTTCAATTTCTCCTTGGTGCAGCAGCGTCAGCCCGTCGTGCGGCGCGGGCTCCTCGCCGCAGGTCACGGTCGCCGCCCCGCTCGCCGACTGCCGCACCGCGAGGTCACCGAATCGCGGCTGGCGTGCACGGCGTTTCCGCCCGGGACGCGAAGCTCGCCACCGAGCCTTTGGGAGCAGCGACGAGTATGTCGCGCTGTCCGAGGACCTATCAGAACTGGCCGGTGAAGCTGGCGGTCATGCCACCGTCGACGGTGATCGTCTGCCCGTTGAGGTAGCTCGCGAGGTCCGACAGCAGAAACAGGACCGGGCCGGCGATTTCGGATGCCGTGGCCGCGTGGCCGCGTGGGATGGTCGCGTTCACTGCGGTCCACTGGTCTTCGGTGAAGAGTTCGTCGAGACGAGGGGTGTGGGTGAATCCCGGGGCCACGGCGTTGACGCGGACGCCGCGTGGCGCGAGCTCGCGTCCGGCCGACTCAACCAGGCGGTGGAGCGCTGCCTTGGCTGCCCCGTAGAGGGCTTGGTTCGGCAGGTATTCCTGGCCGGACACCGAACCGATGAAGACCATGGACCCGCCGCCCGCTTCGGCGAGGGCTTGGCCTCCGGCTTGCAGGGCCAGGAAGGCGTGCCGGAGGACCACGTCGAATTGTTCGTCGTAGCGGTCATCGTCGTAGGTCAGCACGGGGCCCGGCAGGACCCTGCCGACGATGTCGACGAGTCCGCTGATCGGGCCGATCTTGGCGGCCTCGGCGAAGATGCGTGCGATGTCGTCGCGGCGAGTGACGTCGCCGGTGACGGCGTGGCCGCCGATTTCCTTCGCCACGATCTCGACGGGTTCGGCGCGCCGGCCGACGCAGACCACTGTGGCTCCCGCCTGGGCCAGCGCGTGGCTGGTCTGGCGGCCGATTCCGGCGCCCGCGCCCAGTACGACGACAACACGTCCGTCGAGTCGAAGCTGATCGAGGTAGTCCGGCACCGCCTCGGCGCGGCTCACTGTTCAGTTCCGCGCTGCGGGAGGCTGAGCGTCGAGGTCATGGCGTCTCCTTGGAGCGCGAGTCCGTACTGAAGTGGTTCTCAGGTTGCTCGCGTGCGGCACGCGTGCGCTATTCGTAGTGACGCACAACATGTCCGGGTGCACAGCCTTGATGGCACTGCGGGCAAGTGGGTCCGTTGTCACACACAACCTCCGGACAGAGCCGTGTAGGGTCGAGACCAGAGGAAGATCAATTGGCAGCAGCGCTGTGGCTGTATCCGCGGGTCAGGTGGCGTGCGCGTCGTGCCCATCGGATGTCGGCAGCAGTACCCACTTTGTTCCGCGTTGAGTACTGAGCGGGGAGCGAAGCTTTGCACGTTCTAGTTGTGACGGTCAGCGCGATGGGCCACATCGAGCCACTTCGGGGCGTTCTTCACGAGTTGGTCTTGCGGGGTCATCGGGTGAGCTGCCCGGTCACTGCGGAGTTCGCCGAGCTGATCGCCTCGACCGGCGCGACGCCAGTGATCCGTGACCAGCCAAAGACCGTGATGCCGGCCGCGGACGGCGAACCGGTCGATCTTGCGACGTTCGTCTTCGGCATGAATTTTGCTTACGCCCAGCGCACGTTGCCGCAATTGGAAGACGCGTTCACCGATGATCGTCCTGATGTCGTCGTGTACGAGGCGACTGCATACGCGGGGTATGCCCTGGCATTGCGCTGGGGTTTGCCTGCGGTGAAGTTGGCGGCGGCCCGGGTGAGCACGGTTGATGATCAGCGGCCGACGGAGTGGCTGCCGGTGATGGCGGAGACTCCGGATGCGGCGGAGATCCGCGCGAGATTCGCCGACTGGCTGGGAGCACAGGGAATCTCGTTGTCGGTTGTGGAGTTTCTGCGCCGGCCGTCGCGGTGTCTGGTGCTCATACCGCGGCTACTGCAACCGCACCCCGAGCGTTTCGATCCGTCGGTGTACACGTTCGTCGGGCCGTGCCTCGACAGGCGGCCCGAGCAGCAACCGTGGCCTGCACCCGAGCGGCCGTTGGTGCTGGTGTCGTTGGGTACGGCGTTCACCGATTCCATCGGCTTCTTCCGCGATTGCATCGCTGCCTTGAGCGGGCAGGGGTGGCACCTGGTCCTCTCGGTGGGCACCCGACACATCGACCCGGAGGACCTGGGACCGCTGCCATCCGATGTCGAGGTGCACCGGCGGGTGCCTCAGCGGTCGGTGCTGCGTCACGCGTCTGTGTTCGTGACTCATGCCGGAGCTGGTGGCGCGTCGGAGGCGTTGGCGTTCGGGGTGCCGATGGTCGCGGTGCCGCAGGCCATCGACCAGTTCGACAACGCGGTCATGCTCGCCGAAGCGGGTGTCGCAACCGTGTTCGAGCCCGGTCAAATAACACTCGCCGCGCTGCGGAATGCCGTACGCGAATCCATGACTTCCGCGACGGTGGCACAGGCATGCCGCGCCGCGGCCGAGGCAGTACCGGCGGACGGCGCCGCCACGGCGGTCGACGCCATCGAGGCAGTCGTCGCCGAATCGGTGCGGCGGGCGTCCTGAGCCGCGCATAAGGTGGTTGTTGACAGTGGATGAGATTCTGCCGGTGTCACCCGCGCAGCGGGAGATGTGGATGATGGCCCGCCTGGCCCCCGCGTCATCAGCGTGCCGGCTCGGCGAGTACGTCGAGATTCACGGACAGATCGACCCGGCTGTGTTCGAGCGTGCCCTCCGCCAGGTGGTGGACGAATCGTCGGCACTGCGCGCGCGATTCATCGAGCAGCACGGCGAGATCCTGCAGGTCATCAGTTCCACGGTGGACTGGACGTTCCCGGTTGTGGATGTCCGCACCGAGGATGACCCGCTCGCCGCAGCCGAACGATGGATACGCGCCGACCTGCGCGACCCGATGTGTCCTGATTCTGGTCCGCTGTTCACCTTTGCTCTGTTTATGCTGGATGTGGACCGGTTTGCTTGGTACTTCGGTTTTCACCACATCATCACCGATGGGGCCTCGATGCGCCTTGTCGTGGCGCGGGTGGCCGCGATATACGACGCTCTGATCGCGGATGTCCAGGCAGAGCCCACACCGTTCGCCCCGTTGCGGGACATCGTCCAGGCCGAGCAGTCCTATCAATCCTCCAAACAATTCAGCGCCGATAAGGAGTACTGGACCGGCCAGCTGGAGGAGCCTCCCGAACCCAGCCGGCTCAGCGGCCGTCGGCCAACGCGTCCCGCAGACGAGATCGTCTGGTCAGCCAAGCATGTGCCCGCCGGTGACCTCGACGCGATGCGCGACCTGGCAGGACAGGTGGGCTCGCGGTCGCGGTCCCTGGTCCCCGTTGCCGCAGCTGCAGCGTTCCTGCACTGCATGACGGGTCAGACCGACATCGTCCTGGGCTACCCGGTCGCCGCTCGCCCGACCGAGCTACAGGCGTCCGGCTGCGGGCTCATGTCCAACGTCCTGCCGCTCCGGCTGCGGGTCCACGCAGACACGACGGTCGGGGAGCTGCTGGAGAGCGCCCGCTCGCAGATTCGTGGAGCCCTGGCCCACCAGCGCTACCGTGGTTCACAGCTGTGCCAGGATCTCGGGGTCCGCAGTGGCCTTGCCGGGCTGATGAGCATGACCGTGAATCTGCAGAGCTTCGACCACGCCTTCACGATCGGCGGTCACCGGGTCACCTGGCGCACGATGACCACCAACCCGGTCCACGACCTGACGCTCTTCCTCGACGACGGACCTGGATCACGCGGTCTGCGCTCCTATCTGCAGGGCAATGACGAGCTGTACGACGCCGAAGACGTCGCCGCGCACCACACCCGCTTCCTGCGGCTCCTCGGCGAGCTCGCCGCCTCCACCGTGGACCGGCCCGTTGGCTCCTTCGATCTTGTGGATTCGCGCGAGCGACAACGGTTACTGACGAACTGGGGCCGCGGTGCCGACACCCTGACCGGACCGCGCACGATCACCGGCCTCTTCGCCACACAGGTCTCCGCTGCCCCGGACGCCATCGCGGTCGTCACCGCCGACCGATCATGGACCTACCGGGAGGTCGACGAGGCAAGCGACCGGTTCGCGGCACACCTCGTCGCGCGGCACCGCGATGCGCCACGTCGGATCGCACTGGCGCTGCCACGCGGAATTGATCTGGTCTTCGCGATCTTGGCGGTGCTCAAGAGCGGCGCGGCCTACCTGTTGCTCGATACCACTCAGCCCGCGGAGCGTATCCGGTTCCTCCTGCAGGACGCCCGGCCCGACCTGCTGCTCACGACTGCCGAGTTCGATCCCACCAGCCACGGCGAACTCGAGGTCCCGTCCACGACCGCTGTGCTGCGCGTGGAGGACTTGTCCGCGAAACCGCCCCCGCAGCAGATCCAGCCAGGTCGTGACCCCGACGACGCCGCCTGTGTGATCTACACGTCCGGATCGACCGGTCGCCCCAAGGGCATCGTCCTGACACACCGCAACCTGGCCGAGATGGTCCTCGACCCGCGTCTGATCCACGGCGCCCATGATCGTGTCCTGGTGCACTCGCCGATGACCTTCGACGCGTTCAGCCACGAGCTGTGGACACCGCTGCTCAGCGGTCGCACCGCCGTGTTTGCCCCTGCCGGGCGACTCGACATTACCGACATAGCCACACTGATCAACCGGCACGGAATCACCAGCCTGTTCGTCACAGCGGCACTGTTCGCCGTGATCGCCGACGAAATGCCGCAGAGTCTCGCGCCCCTTGAAGAAGTCTGGACCGGCGGGGAGGCCGTGTCCGTCGACGCGGTCAGGCGGGTCCGTGAGATGTGTCCGGACCTCGACATCATCAACGCATACGGCCCGGCTGAGAACACCACGTTCGCCACCGTCCATGCCGTCACCCAAGTCTCGCCGAACCAAACCACCGTCCCCATCGGACGACCTGTCGCCGGGACGCAGATATACGTTCTCGACGAACGGCTTCGCCCGGTGCCGGTAGGAGTGGCGGGCGAGCTCTGCGTCGCCGGCAGCGGGTTGGCCCGGGGTTACCTCGACCAGCCGGACTTGACCGCACAGCGGTTCGTGCCCGACCCCTACGGAGCCGGCGGGGAGCGGATGTACCGCACGGGCGACCGGGCTCGCTGGAACCGCCAGGGCGAGCTGGAGTTCCTCGGACGCGTGGATGACCAGGTCAAGATCCGCGGGTTCCGAGTCGAGCCTGGCGAGATCCAGACGGTGCTCGTCCAGCACTCCGACGTCACGGCCGCCGCTGTGGTCGCACGCCCTGATCCCGCAGGCACCAACCATCTCGTGGCCTACGTCAGCCCCGGCCCGGGCAACCCGGAACTACTGCGCGCCTTCCTGTCTACGCGGCTTCCCGACCACATGATCCCCACCGCCATCATCTGCCTCGACACGCTCCCCCTGACCGCGAACGGGAAGGTCGACCACAACACGCTTCCCTCGCCGAGCTTCGAGTCCGCAGTCAAGTCCCGGCAGCCAGGTACACCGATGGAGAAGTCGATCGCAGCACTGTTCACCGAAGTCCTCGCCGTCGACGAGGTCGGTGCTGATGACGACTTCTTCCACCGCGGTGGACACTCTCTGCTCGCCACCCGTCTCGCCGCCCGCGCCCGTGCCGTCCTCGGCGTCACCCTTGACGTCCGGCAGGTGTTCGCAAACCCTACCGTCGCGGGGCTGGCCGCTCACCTGGCTGCCGAGGTCCCACGGCCTGTCACACCGCGTGGCCGCGACGACGCCGAGCGCCTGGTCCTGCGCGTCGCCTCCGAGGTATTGGGAACCGACACGGGTCTCGACACCGACCTCGCCGCCGCCCCGCCCGCAGACATCGCGCGGATCCTCGAGGTCATCACCCCCGAAGTCAGTCGGCCGATCACGGCGCTTGACCTGCGCGTCCACCCCACCGTCGAGCAGTTCGCCGAAATCGTCCGGGACCGCCAGCGCAATCCGTCCGGCGGACTCGTGCGCCGCCTGAAAGCGAGCGGGTCCGCGCGTCCGCTGTACCTGATGCACCCCGCCGGAGGTAACTCGGCGGTCTATGCGCCGATCGCCCGGAAACTCGAGCCCCACCGCCCTTGCTACGGCCTGGAACGCGTCGAAGACGCATTCGACATCCCCACCCGGGCAAGTCGATACGCCCAGCTCCTGTCCACACCGGCGGTTCTCGGTGGCTGGTCAGCCGGAGGGCTGGCCGCGTTCGAAACGGCTCACCGACTGACCTCAGACGGCGCCGCGCCCGCCCCGGTCGTCCTGCTCGACACAACACTTCCCCCCTGGCATCGGTCCGAAAAGACCCGCCGGGAGGTCGCCGCGAACGCATTGGGCACCGTCGCCGACTACGTCGGCAGCCTCCACGGCCGCTCGGTCAACCTCGACCTCGATCTTCTCGCCGCAAGCGACGGCCCCCACCAGATCGCCCTCTTCACGGAGGCGGTCAAGAGGTCCGGGATCAGTGACAGCGTCAGCCCAGGACTCCTGCACAGCCATCTCACCCTCGCCGAAGACACCGCGGCCCTGATCCACTACCAGCCGCCCCAGCAGCCCTACCTCGGGCCGGTCGTGCTGTTCCGGGCCACCAACCGGCGCCCCTGGCTGACCCCCCAGCCCGACGACCAACCGGACGACCCCGCCCTCGGCTGGGGCGACCACTGCCCCGACCTCACGATCATCCCCATCCCCGGACGCCACCACGACATCGTGGAGCCAGAAGGCGCCGCGCTCATCGCCGACCATCTACGCCGCCTGCTCAACGCGTAGTCAGCGACCAAACCCGACGATGCTGGAAGGAGATTTGAGTGAAAATCGGCATCGGGCTTCCCAACCAGGTGCGAAACGTCCGCCCCGAGACGATTCCACGATGGGCAGCGAAGGCCGAGGAGGCCGGTTTCTCCACCCTCGGCACCATCGGCCGGTACGCCTATCCAGGCGTAAGCGATACCGTCACGCTCGCCGCCGCAGCAGGCGCAACCAGCACTATCGGGCTGCTCAGCCACGTGCTGCTCGCCCCCACCTGGCCGGCACCACTACTGGCCAAAGAATTGGCCGGCATCGACGGCGTCTCCGGACACAGGCTCACACTCGGCCTCGGCGTCGGGCGGCGACCGGACGACTTCCCGGTCGAAGGACGCGGCGTGCAGGGCCGCGGCAAACGAATGGACCACGACCTCGAGATCTACCGCAGGATCTGGAGGGGAGAGCCCGTCGGCGACGGGACGAACCCCGCCGTTCCTGCCGGCACCCGGGAAATACCGCTGCTCTTCGGCGGCTTCAGCCCCACAGCACTCGCACGCATGGCCCGGGAAGGTGCCGGCTACATCGCCGCCTCCGGCCCGGTGTCTCTTGTCGGCCCGTCCATCGAAGCCGCCAAGAGAGCATGGAAGCACGCAGGCCGCACCGGCAACCCAAAAATCGTCGTGATCGGCTACTTCGCCCTCGGCAACGAGGACCAAGGGCGCGCGCAGGTCAAGGACTACTACAGCTTCCAGGGCGAGGAAGGTGCCACGCAGATGGCAGCCGGCGTCAGCGGCTCGCCGGAAGCACTGAAGCAAACTATTCACAGCTATGCAGATGTTGGCATTGACGAGTTCATCCTGGTTGCCACAACCGACGACATCGACGAGATCGCTCGCGCGGCCGAGAGCGTGCTCTGACCCGTCCTGAACATGCAGGCCAGCATCTGCCTGGTCCGGCGGATAGACCGGGCGGCGACGACACGCACGCCGGTGGTGAGTACGGCCTCCACCACGGCTCTAACCGCGGCCGAGAAGAAGCACACACACCGCAGCTGCGAAACCGTCGCGTTGAACCGAATCCCGGCACGGTCCGTGAGGCGGTGATGAACCGGGTGGAACGACCCGGCACCTGAAGAAGGGTTCCCCATGCGCGTCACCACTGTGGCCACCGTCGTCTCCTTTGCCGCGCTCGCCGTACTCCTCACCGCGTGCAGCGGCGCGCCGAGGGCGCGATCCGCACACGTGAACAGCTGCGCGCGACGCTGCGCAAGGTCCGCACGGTCGATCACGACCTGACCGGCGCGTGGGGAGATCCCGACATCGTCGAGTAGGTCAGCCAGGCCGGCGTGCCGGTGACGATGCCCGCCGTGCACCGATCGGCCAGCGCCGAGTTCAAGCAGGTCTGGTACCGCAAACGGGCCGGCGCCCCGCTCAAGCAGACCCGCGACATCTCCCTGGGCGGCTGGGTGCCGGCCGACGCCGAGGACGACGTCGACACTCACGGCGCACAACGAACGCCTCGAACCTCTCAGCATGCACTTTCCGGACCGTGGGCTCGACGGGCATCAGAGTGCGACCAACGGCAGCACGTGGAAGACGACGGCTGAGCGATCACCAGCCATGCCGACGAGCCCGGATGCAGCCGGCACATCGACGACGACCAAGGCTACGCCACACCGAGTCTAAGTTGATCAATGACGGTCATGATGACTGCGAAACGACGTCTGCACCATCCACGCGAGGCAGCGGAGACAACAGCAAAGTCACTCTGACCAGCAGTGGACGCCGGAGATGGTGTTGACCAGCGCTTTTGCAAGGCGGGGGTCAGGGGTTCGATTCCCCTCAGCTCCACTCTTCTGACCAGGAGTTTCTCTGAAGTACCTGCCCTCATAGTTGATCAATGGGAGCCATAGTGGGTGCAGTTACGATCAACTCATGGTCAACAAGGCGACCGATGGTGCGCGACAACACGGCCAGATCGAGCGTCGCGGCAACTAGCTTCGTGTGAAGGTCTGATGCGCCCCGGGTCTGGTGCAGGCTCTGATCCCATGGAGGATGCGGAGCATGGCGGCACCGAAGAAGTACAGCGACGAGCTGCGTGAGCGGGC
>NZ_JBFAAJ010000042.1:0-48335 GCF_040639695.1 Amycolatopsis sp. NPDC023774 | reverse complement strand
CTGGCGAAATGCGGCGACATGGTGTCCGGTTGGGGTGGTGGAGTTCGTTAAGGAGCACCTGACCTTCACCGGCGAGGACTCGCCGATGGCCACCCTGCTGCTGTCGGTCATGGGCGCGTTCGCCGAGTTCGAGCGTGCCCTGATCCTCGAACGGCAGCGTGAGGGCATGGCCGCGGCCAAGGCCCGCGGTGCCTACACCGGCCGCAAACCCGCGGTCACCGCCGAGCAGGCCCGCGAGCTGCGGGAGCGGGCCGCCACCGGGGAGAAGAAATCCTTGCTGGCCACCGAGTTCGGCATCAGCCGCGAAACCGTGTACAGCTACCTGCGCACCCCGAGCTGCGGGGCGGGCGGCGCGGAGGGCGGTGCGCCGGGGCCAGCCTGCTGGTGCCCGGGTTCACCGCGGCGAGGTTTCGTGCTGAGCTGGAGCGCGACGATGATCGCGGCGAGGACTGCGAGACCGGTCGCGATGAGGAACGACAGGCGGTAGCCATCCACCAGGGAGCCGCCGTGGCCGTCGGTGGCCGCCGCGGCCGCGGTGGCGAGGATCGCGAGGCCGACCGCGGCGCCGGTCTGCTGGCTGGTGGTGAACAGCGCCCCGGCCAGTCCCTGGTCGCTGGCCCGGACCCCGCTGGTGATCGCGATCGACGCGGTCGGCAGCGCCAGCCCGACCCCGGCCGCGGTCAGCACCAGCCCCGGCAGCACCGCCGCCGGGTAGCTGGCCCCGGCGGTGATCTGAGCGAGCCACAGCTGCCCGGCGCCGATGCCGGCCAGTCCGGCCAGCAGGACGGCCTTGGTGCTGAACCGGGCCAGCAGCCGGCGGGTACCGAGGGTGGAGACAAGCACCACGGTCACGGTCGACGGGCCCAGCGCCAGGCCGGTCGCCACTGGGCTGAACCCCAGCACCTTCTGCATGTACAGCGACGCGAAGTACACGTAGCCGGCCAGAATGGCACCGATCAGCAGCATCGCCGCGATCGCGGCCCGCCGGGCCGGCTCCGCCAGGATCGACAGAGGCAACATCGGGGCCGCCGACCGCTTTTCGGCGAACACGAAGCCCGTGCTCAGCAGCACCGCCAGGACGAGAGCGATGATGGTCACGGGCGCGGTGAAGCCGTGCTGCTGCCCGCTGCTGAGCCCGAAGATCAGCGCCGCGACGCCGGCGGTCACCAGCAGCGCCCCGCGCACATCGACGCTGCCGCCATCGGACCGTTTCCCGGCCGGTAGCCGCGGGACCAGCGCGAGCATGATGGCGATGATCGGCGGGTTGATCAGGAACACCGCCCGCCAGCCGAAGTACTGGGTGAGCAGCCCGCCGGCCACCACCGCGGCGGTTGCGCCCGCGGCGGTGGTGGCCTGCCAGATCGCCAGTGCCCGGTTGCGCGCGGCCCCTTCTGCGTTGGTCGTCGTTAGCAGCGACAGCGCGGCCGGGGAGACCATCGCCCCGGCCGCGCCTTGCACGATCCGGGCGATGATCAGCATGATCGGCCACTGCGCGAGCCCGCAGGCCAGCGACGCGATCCCGAACAAGGCCAGGCCGGCGGCCAGCACCGTCCGCCGGCCGAGCAGGTCCGCCAGGCGACCGCCCGCCAGCAGCAGCGACCCGAACGCCAGCGCGTACCCGGTGACGATCCATTGCAACTCCGCCGCGGGCATGCCTAGCTCCCGCTGGATCGACGGCAGTGCCACGTTCACGATGCTGAAGTCCAGCTGCAGCACGAACTGGGCGGCGCAGATCAGCGAAATGACGAACACGGCTCGCCGCGAGCCGCCCGCAGCGGGCAGTGGCGCGGCGCGATTCGTCGAGTGGTCTGCCATGGGCGGATCTCCTGTCCTGACTGTGTTCCTTACTGGCTCGTCGGCGTCAACCACGCCCGTCAGAACTTCGATGCCGGTCCGGCGGCAGTGCGCACAGATACATTGCATCTGCCTGACAGATGACACTGTCCAGATATGCTGCGATTCAGGCCAAGAGGCGGTGTCCGATGGAACTCAGACAGCTACGTCATTTCTTGGCGTTGGTCGAGGAACGCAGCATCACCCGCGCCGCCAAGCGGGAGCTCATCGTGCAGTCAGGCCTGTCGAACTCACTCCAGGCCCTCGAACGCGAACTCGGTACGTCCCTCTACGTCCGCGGAACCAGGCCCGTCCGGCTCACCGCGGCCGGCGAGGCTTTGGTGGGCCCGGCTCGCCGGACCTTGGCCAGCGCTGCGCAGGCGGAAGAGGCCGTACACCACACCCGTGACGTGCTCATCGGCACACTGCGCATCGGCGTCTCTCACTCCACTCAGCATCTGGTGCCGTTTATTTCCTATCTCGGCGAGTTCACCCAGGAACATCCCGGTATGGACCTGCGCCTGCAGTACGCGCCCGCGTTGACGATGATCTCGATGGTCGAGACGGGAGAACTGGATTGCGTGATCGGCCCCGCGGTCAGCCAGGTCCCGGGCCTGCGGATGACTCGCCTGGCGCGAGAACCGCTGCACCTCGTCTGCCGTGCTGATCACCGCCTGGCGGAGCAGGCTGAGGTCCAGATCAGACAACTCGCCAACGAGCGGTTCGTCGAGGTACCCACAGGGTGGACAGGTCGCCTGTTGAGCGACGCCGCGTTCGCCGGCGAAGGCATACCGCGCCGGATCGTCTGTGAGGTCGGCGACTGGGAGCTATTTCTCGAGCTCGTCAGCGCAGGCGTCGGTATCGGCTTCGCTCCAGCCGGCCTGCAGTACCCGGTGCTGACCGCACCCGACAGCGTTCTGCGGCTCATCGCGGTTGAGGGCGTGCGCCTGGAAAGGCACATCTACCTGATCCTGCCCTCGGTGGGCGAGACCAGTCCGGCCGCACGGCGCTTCGCCGACCAGCTGCTGCGCATCCACACCGCGGGCAGCTAACCGGCGCCTGTAATCCAACCCAGTCCTGCCACCTCGGAAATGGCGGCCGCCGGTGCGCCCACGGCGCAACCATCTGATCGTCAGATGCACTCCATCTGTGACAGGTGCGCCGCAGGCGACATCGGCAGGAACGAAGGCGCCGTTATACCGAATGACACTTCCATGCCGACCGTGGACGCCGACCCAACGGCCGCCGCGGCCGCTCTGAAAGATCCACCACCCGGTCGGCGCCTACCCGGTCGACGAGAAGAAGGAGTTCGCCGAGATGAACCTCACCGATCACGCCGGAGTCCAGCTCACACACGGCAAGCCCAAGGTCAACGGCGTGGAGATCCACTACGCGATCGGCGGGGCCGGCGAGCCGGTGTTCTTGGTGCACGGCGTGCCGAAGACCATGTCGTACTGGCGCCACGTCGTGCCGCTGCTGACCCCGCACTACACCGTCATCGCGGTCGACAACCGCGGCGCCGGCGGCTCCCAGCGCCCCCTGACCGGCTACGACACCGCCACGATGGCCGCTGACGTCGCCGACCTGGCCACCCACCTGGGCTTCGAGCAGTTCCGCGTCGCCGGCGAGGACTGGGGCGCGGCCATCGCCTACGCCGTCGCGGCCTTCCACCGGCCCCGGGTGCGGCAGCTGGTGTTCCAGGAAACGCTTCTGCCGGGATTGCCGGCCGGTCCGGGATTGCCGGGCGGCGGACCCGACCCTTCGCTCGCCGCCGACGACGTCCGCACCGGCTGGCACTTCAGCTTCTTCAGCCTGCCGCACGTGCCCGAGCTGCTGCTGGCCGGGCGGGAACGGCCGTTCTGGACCTGGTACGCCCGACGCCAGATGTGGGACCCCACCGCGCTGGCCGAGTAGGACGTCGACGAAATAGTGCACTCGGCCGAGCAGCCGGGCGGCACCCGGGCCATCTTGGAGATGTATCGCGCCCGCCAGACCGACACCGAACAGAACCGCCCGCATTACGCCGACCCGATCAGTTGCCCGGTCCTGGCCGTCGGCGCGCAGGCCTACCTCGGGGACGCGGTGTCCCAGCAGCTCGTGCAGGTGGCCCGCGACGTTCGCAGCATCGTCATTCCCGCGTCCGGTCACAACATCGCGTGGGAAAATCCGGCCGCGCTGGCCCAGGCCTACCTCGACTTCTTCGCAGCCGGTTAAGCCGCGGGCTCAGCCATGTGACCCAGCGGCATACAGTTCATCCATTCGATTGCTCGGGCAACGGCGCGGTGGTGGCGAATAGAGGCCGGAGAAGGTCGCCAACCTCGTCGACGCGATCGAGAACCTCGTCGGCGGTGAACACGAGCTGGCCTGCTTGGGTGCAGGCTGTGACTTCTTCCCAGGTGATGGGGGTGGACACGGTCGGCTGGTCGCGAACGTGCAACGAGCACGCGGCGATGGCGGTTTTGGTAGGACTGTTCTGCCTTCTGAACGAAGTGGCTGTTCAAGCAACATGTCATTAGCGGCGTTGACACGGAGCGGGGAGGCGTCTGCACGAGTGAGGAGCACCGCTGGGTCTCGCCCGGCCGGACAGGTCACCCGCGTTCTCCGTGTTCGACGGCGGCAAGCTCGGCCTCGACGTCTGCAACCACGCGCTCGATCAGGGTGGTGTGTTCGACCTTGTCGACGCGCGGACAACGCGGTGCGTCCACCCGGTTGTAGCGCTGGATCACCGGAGCAAAGAAGATCGCCGCGCTCGCAGAGGCGCAGCACGTCGGAGTGGTCCCGCGCAATCCGCTCGGCCCGGTCCTTACGGCCGCGTCGCTGCAGATCGCCGCCGCGATCTCCAACTTCGCCCTGGTCGGGTACCCGGGCCGCACCTGGCACTCGCTGCTGGCCGATCGCCCGGACGGCGACCAGTCACGGGCCAGCCCGGGTACGACGGCCATGGGTTCCTCCTTGTCGACGCGAGCCCGGGCATCGGGGTGAAACTGCATCCGAACGTGACCGAGCGCGTGCCCTACGTACCGCGGCCGATCAAGGCGAGGCTCAGTGTCGACGGATCCGTGATCGACCAGTAGGTACCGTCTTGCCGGGAGGAGGACCGGATGCCACCGTCGGAAGGGCGGATCGAGCCCACCCGCCTCACGCGGGTGCTCGGCGATGGCCGAGCAACGACCGCGGCCTGTCTCGCGCGCCGACAGCCACCTGACCGACCGGGTGCTGCTGCCCTCGCAGCGCAAGCTGGCCGAGGCGCTCGGCGTCTCCCGAAGCACAGTCACCGAGGCCTATGAAGCACTGGTGGCCGCGGACGTCGTCGAGTTCTTCCAGAGTTCAGGGTGCCGGGTGCGCCGGAAAGGCTTCGCGGCGATCGGTGCGGACTCGAGCGTCGCGACGGTCCTCGGCCCGGACTCCCTGGCGTCCTACGACATCGCCCGCGGAGCGCTGCCGGGGCTGCCGATCGTCGCGGAGGCGATCGCGGGCCTCGATCGACGCCGGCTGATGGGCCATGTCGCGGCCGGCGGGTTCCTCCCGCCGGGCTGCCGACGCTTCGCGACGCGGTTGCTGGGTATTACGCGGCATTGGGCATGGCGACGACGCGGGAGAACATCCTCATCACGGGCGGCGTGCAGCAGGCTACGTGGCTTATCGCGCAGCTGCTGATCGGGCCCGTTGACGAGGTGGTGGTCGAGGATCCCACGAGCCGCCGAACCCTAGATGTGCTGCGGCGGGCGGGAACTCGGCTGCTACCGGTGCCGTCGCCGGCTCCTCGCTGCGGCTAGTCGTGGCCGGACGTCGGCTTCGCGCCAGGAACGGCCGGCGGACAGCAAGGCCCGGCGCACGACGAGAGGGCCGCACAGCCACGCGGTTCCGAAGGCGATGCTGCCGATCACGTCGGTGGGCCAGTGGACGCCGAGGTACACCCGGGTCCACGCGATCGCCACCACGTAGGTGCCCGCGATGATCCACAACGTGGAGCGCAGGACCGGCCGGTCGCGCAGCCGTTGCGCCGCTAGCCACGCGAGCACGCCCGCGGCCAGGATCGCATCCGAGGTGTGGCCCGAGGGGAACGACTGGCCCGACGCGCTCACCGCCCAGTCGGCCTCGGGAGGACGCGGCCGCGCGATCAGCGCGGAGAGCCCGAACCGGCACAACATGCCCAGCCCGACCACCCCGGTGACCAAAGCGGCTCGCGTCAGTCGCGTCCAGAGCGAGCCTTGCGTCAGCGCGATCGCGGCGAGGAACACTGCCGGCACGGCGAACGCCGAAGACGCGCTGCTCGTCAGGGCCGCGGCGAACGAGACTACCGTTGAGGAGCGGTGTGCGACGAGCCACGAGTGCACGTCGAGGTCGAATCCCTTCGCCCAGGGCAGAATCCCGGTCGCCGAGACCGCCAGCAGCAGGAAAACCAGCGTCGCGACCTCGGCGACGGCCGGGGCGAGCGCCCGGCCGCCGGTCTCCGGTTCCGCCGTCGGCTGCACGGCTCGACTGTAGGTTGCCGACGATCAACGGGAGGTTCGAGTGAGGTCAACGACTTCGCAAGCGGATTTAACCGGCCACTAATCAACAGCTGGCGGTCCGCTCAGCCACGCGTCGGTAGTTGCGGGGGAAGAGACCCGGAGGCGCGAGTGCACGTCGTGATCGTCGATGACGAAGCCGCGCTGCGGGACTCGCTGTCGCGCACCCTGCGGTTCGAGGGCTACACGGTGTCGGTCGCGTCGGATGGGGCGCGTGGGCTGGAGCTGGTCAGGTCGCAGCGGCCGGACGGGGTGATCCTCGACGTGACGATGCCGGTCCTGGGCGGCATCGACAGCTGCCGGCTGCTGCGGGCCGAAGGAAACCACGTCCCGATCCTGATGCTCACGGCCCGCACCGGCATCGACGACCGGGTGGCTGGCCTCGATGCCGGGGCCGACGACTACCTGGTCAAGCCGTTCGCGTTGCAGGAGCTGCTCGCCCGGGTCCGCGCGCTGCTGCGCCGCACGGACTACGCCTCCGCCGCGACGGAGCTGCCGCCACCGCTGTCGTTCGCCGATCTGGTGCTGGATTCCTCGACCCGGGAGGTCACTCGTGGGTCGATGCCGCTTCGCCTCACCCGCACCGAGTTCTCGTTGCTGGAGACCTTCCTGCGCAATCCGCGCCACGTGCTGACCCGCGCGGTGATGTTCGAACAGGTCTGGGGATACGACTTCGGCGCGGCGTCCAACGGCCTCGACGTCTACGTCGGCTCGCTGCGCCGCAAGCTCGAGGCCGGGGGAGAGCCACGGCTGCTGTACACGGTGCGCGGTGTCGGCTACGTGTTGCGTGAGGACCCTTTGTGAGACGGCGGCTCCCGGACCTGACGTTGCGGGCCCGGCTGACCGTGCTGGCGGTGGCGGCAGTGGCCGTGGCGGTGGTCGCCGTGTCGCTCACCTCGTGGCTGGTGACGCAGGCGAGCCTGTACCGGCAGTTCGACGCCCAGCTGCAGGCCTACGCTCAGGTGGCTGCGAAATCCGCGTCGCCGGCCGACGCGCTGGCCACGTTGCGCTCGGCCGACCACGACGGGCGCAGCGCGGACCCGGGCCACGGCATCGGCCTCACCGTCCAGTTCGTCGATGCCTCCGGCGCGCCCACCGCGGCCGCCGGGGAAGTGAGCGCCTTTCCGGTCGGCGCGCAGGCGCGCCAAGTCGCCGCCGGGACGATCTCGGTCGGCTCCGAGGTCGACAAGATCGGGTCGGACCGCTACCGCGTCTGGATCGCCGCGCGTCCGGCCGGCGGCGCCGTGCAGGTCGCCCGCGATTCGGAGGGCGTCGAGCACACCCTGGCCGACCTCGGGCTCTGGGAACTGCCTGTCCGCCGACGCTGCCGTGGTCCGGGGCCGGCCGGCCGCGCTCGAGCGCGCCGTGCTGAACATCCTGGGCAACGCCGCCAAGTGGACCCCTCCCGGCGGCACCGTGACCGTCACCCTCACCGGCGGGTCAGGTGAGGCGCATCTGGTGGTGACCGACGAGGGCCCAGGCATCCCCGACGCCGACCTGCCGCACGTGTTCGAACGCTTCTACCGGGCCGCGTCCGCTCGTTCACAACCCGGCTCAGGGCTCGGGCTGGCCATCGTGCACCAGGTCGTCGCCCAGCACCACGGTCGGGTGAGCGCGTCGAACGGTGAGCGCGGCGGGGCTCGTTTCGAGCTGGCTCTGCCGTGCGCGGCGCCCGTGCGGGATTCTTAGCCAAACCGGGCTCGATCTTCATCATTTCCTCATCCGGGCTCACGATCGTGGGCGCAGTGACGACCACTTCGCCCCGGTCCGCTCGGATCAGCCCGATCGCGTGGACCGCGATCGGGCTGTGGACGGCCGCGTTGACCCTGGTTGGCGGGTTGAGCATCGGGTTCGCGCACCGGGTCGACCCGTTCCGCGACCCGGTCAGCGACTACGCGCTGCACCGCTCGGGCCGGGCCCTGTTCACGATCGCGGTGCTGCTCGTGCTTGCCGGCGGGATCGCCCTCGTCGTGGCGGCCCATCTGGCGGGGCTGCCACGGGACCGCGCCGTGTCCGTCCTCTTCGGACTGTGGGTCGCCGGGTTGTTTCTCGTGCTGCTGTTCCAGGAAAACCCCAGCACCACCGTCGTCACCGTGCACGGCGAAATCCACCGCTTCGGCGGCGCCGTGCTCTTCGCGTGTCTCCCGCTGGCCTGCCGTGCGCTGGTTCGGCTCCTGCGCGCGGACCACCGATGGTCGCGCCACGCGCAGCGGGTCCGCTCGTGTGGCCGGCTCGCCTTCACCACGGCGGCGGCCTTCGGGATCGCGCAGTTCGTCTCCGAGCTGCCCCAGGGACTGCTCGAACGAATCGCGCTCGCCGCGGAGCTCGGCACGCTGGTGACCATTGCGCTCGTGGTGCGGACGGCGGCCCGATGACCCTCCTCGCCGTCGCCTTCGCCCTGCTCGGTGCCTGCTTCTTCGCGGGATCCGTTGCCCTGCAGCACGACGCCGTCCAGACCCGCAGCGGCGCGGGCCGGGTGAGGCTCACGCGGCTGGCCCGGTCGCGGACGTGGCAGGCCGGGGTCCTCCTCGGAGTCACCGGCACCGCGTTGCACCTGACCGCGTTGTCGCTCGCGCCCCTGGCCATCGTGCAGCCGCTCGGCGTACTCAGCCTCGTGCTGACCGTGCTCGCCGGGCAAGGCGCGGTGACCTCACGTCGGATCCGCGTGGCCGCCGCGATCGTGTGCGTCGCCGTCGCCTGGTTCGTGCTCACCTCGGCGTCCGCGCCGGCCCCGCACGCGCACATCACCACGAGCGCCGTCGTGCTCGCCGTGCTGGCCGGCCCGGCCGTCGCCGCGGCGGGGCTCGCCTGCCGGGGCCGCGCGCGCTGCCTCGGGCGCGCAGCCGCCGCGGCGGTGCTGTTCGGCCTCGGCGCCGCGGTGATGCGGGCGGCCGCGCTCAGCCTGCCCCACCTGCCGGCCGCGGCGGGATTCGCGCTCGCGGGCGGTGCGCTGATCGCCGGTGGCGGCTGGCTGCTCCAGCAAGCCCACGCCGCCGGGCCCACCGCCGTCGTGGTCGCCGCCACGACGGTGCTCGACCCGCTCACCGCCGTCGCCGCTGACCAGCTGCTCTACGGCGAAGCACCTCACCTCGGGCCGGCGCTCGCCGTCGCCCGCCTGGTCCTGGCACTGGCCGCCGTGCTCGGTGTGCTCGTGCTGGCCGGCTCTCTCAGTGGTCCCTCCGAACCCGATAAGGAACCTTCCATGCCCGACCCGCTCCCCACCTCCGGACTCCGGATCCTGCTCGGCGCCGACACGTTTCCGCCCGACATCAACGGCGCCGTCCACTTCACCGCCCGGCTCGCCCACGGCCTGGCCTGCCTCGGGCACGACGTGCACGTGCTGCGCCCCCGGCCCGCAGCGACGACACGGACCACGGCCGCCTCACCGTCCACGACGCGCGAGCCTTCGGGACGCCCTTCCACCCGACGTTCCGGATCAGCACCCCCGGCGGTGCCCGCCGGGCCGCGGAGGACGTGCTGGACCGGGTGCGGCCCGACGTCGTCCACGTCCAGTCCCACTTCTCCGTCGGGCGCGCCCTGCTGGCCGCCGCGCGCCGCCGGGGCATCCCGACCGTCGCGACGAACCACTTCATGCCCGAGAACCTCCTCGGCTACGTCCGGCTGCCGCAGGCGGTCCGGCGCGCGCTGATCCGTGTCGGCTGGCGCGACCTGGTCCGCGTGTACCGCGTCGTCGGGACCGTCACGACACCCACGCCCCGGGCCGCCGAGCTGCTGGCCCGCAACGGGCTGGAACGTCCCGTCAGCGTCATCTCGTGCGGAATCGACCTTGCCCACTACGCCGAGCGCGCCACGCCCGCCACGGGTGACGTGGCGGTGCTGTTCGTCGGCCGCCTCGGCGCCGAGAAGAACGTCGACGAACTCATCCGCGCCGTCGCCCGCCTGCCGCTGCTTCGCCGAGATCGTCGGCGACGGCTCGTGCCGTCCCGCGCTCGAGAGCCTCGCCGCCGAGCTCGGTGTGGCCGACCGCGTCTGCTTCCACGGCTTCGTCCCGGACGCCGACCTGGTCCGCATCTACGCCTGCTGCCAGATCTTCTGCATGCCCGGCACCGCCGAGCTGCAGAGCATCGCCACCATGGAAGCGATGGCGGCCGGCCTGCCGGTGGTCGCGGCCGACGCCATGGCCCTGCCGCACCTCGTGCATCCCGGCGTCAACGGCCACCTCTACCCACCCGGCGACGTCGACGCCCTCGCCATCCGCCTCGACGAGCTGGCCTGCGACGCCGGCGCCCGCGCGTCGATGGGCGCAGCCGGCCGGGCGCTGGTGGCCCGCCACGACCTCGCCGGCACGCTCGAAAGCTTCGTCTCCGTGTACCGCCACGCCTGCGGCGAGGCGCGGCCGGTGGAAACCGAGCGGTGCCAACCGTCTGTCGCGTGACGTTCGTGGGCGGGCCGGGGCGACGGGCTCGGCCGGGACATCGCCGCGACCGAGCATCGGATTCGGCCAGGGCGCAGCAAAATCGCGGCCAATTTGGCGGACACCGGTTGCGGGCCCAGGCACTCTCGGATCATGGCAGTTCCCGATTCGACCCGTTCGGCCCTCGCCCCGGTGTCCCGCTTCCTCCGGCTGGTGCGCCCGGCCGTGCGGCGGCGGCCCTCGGTGCGGATCTGGGACCGGATCGAGGCGGTGCTGATCCTGGTGCTGAGCGCGGCGTTTTTCGGGTCGGTGCCGATCTGCTTCGGGCTCGCTTCGTCGGTCTTCGCCGCGGATCGGGCGGCGGATTCGCGGGCCGGGGTGCGCTACCAGGTGACGGCGAAGGTGTTCCCCGGCCCGCCGGCCGCGCAGACGGCCGGCAGCGGGGGCTCGCTCGGCACGCGCCGCGTCCGTGGCACGTGGACCGTGTACGGCGTCGCGGTCGAGTTCTGCCTGGTCGTGGCGGTCGCGTTCGTCTACGTGACGGCGCGATGGTGGCTCGACCACCTCCGTGCCCGGGGTTGGGACCGCGAGTGGCGGCGGCTCACCGGCGTCGGGACCGACGCCTGAGCCCGGTGCGTCCAGAGGGCTCGGGCTGATCACTTCGTAAAACGACAATGGTGTAGAAATACTACATGCCTGTCGAAGATCTGGACTACCGCGGAAGGCGGTCTCCCGCATGAACCCGTTGAGCGCGACGTCGTGGCTCTCGAGCCTCGGCACGGCGGGGGTGTTCCTCGTCCTGTTCGCCGAAACCGGCCTGCTGATCGGGTTTTTCCTGCCCGGTGACTCGCTGCTGTTCACCGCCGGGCTGTTCTGTACCACCAGCGCCACGGCCACCGTCCACCTTTCCCTGCCGCTCGTGCTGGTGGCCGCGGTCGCCGGTGCGCTGCTCGGGGCGCAGACCGGGTTCGTGCTGGGTCGCCGCGGGGGCCGGGCGCTGTTGGCGCGCACGAGCAACGCGCACTTGCACCGCGGGATGACCAGAGCCGAAGAGCTCTTCACCCGCTACGGCCACGCGAAGGCGATCGTGCTGGCCCGGCTCATCCCGGTCGTGCGCACGGTGCTGAACCCGCTCGCGGGCATCCTCGACGTGCCCGCGCGGACGTTCACCCTGTGGCAGGTCCTCGGCGGGCTACTGTGGTCGGTCGGCGTCACGGTCGCCGGGTATCTTCTCGGGGCGAGCATTCCGGGGATCGATCAGTACCTGCTCCCCATCATCGCGCTCGTGGTGATCGTCTCGCTGATCCCGCTGGTGCTCGAAGTGCTCAAGAGCCGCAAGGAGCGTCGGGGAGCCGGCTCCTGATGTTCCCGTCCCTCAGTACCCTCGGCACCGTCAGCACTGTCAGCAAAGGAAAAACGCGTTGAGCGCGATCGACCTCGGCCAGTCCGTGATCCTCGGGATCGTGGAAGGGCTGACCGAATTCCTGCCCGTGTCCTCCACCGGGCACCTGAAGATCGCTGAAGGGCTGCTCGGCATCCCGGTCGACGATCAGTCGGTGGTCGGGTTCACCGCGGTGATCCAGGTCGGTGCCATCGCCGCGGTCTTGGTGTACTTCTTCCGCGACATCGTGCGGTTCGCCGCGGCGTGGGGGCGCGGGCTCGTCAACGTGCGGGCGCGCCAGGAACACGACTACAAGTTCGCGTGGTGGGTCATCTTCGCCACGATCCCGATCGTCGTCGTCGGCCTGCTGTTCCAGTCGCTGGTCAAGGGACCGCTCGCGTCGTTGTGGGTCGTCGCGATCTCGCTCCTGGCCGGCAGCGCGATCATGTGGGTGGCGGACCGGTTCGGAACGGGCAAACGCGGGGAGGTCGAGTCCACGTTCACCGACGCGATGCTGGTCGGCTCGTCGCAGATCCTCGCCCTGCTGTTCCCCGGTTTTTCCCGCTCCGGCGCCACGATCTCGACCGGCCTGCTCCGCGGCCTGGACCGGGTCACCGCCACGCGGCTGTCGTTTTTCCTGTCGATCCCGGCCCTGACCGGCGCCGGCTTCTACGAACTGAAGGACGCGCTCGGCGGCGGTGTCGAGGTGCTGCCGCTCGTGGTCGGGACGGTCGTGTCGTTCGTCGTGGCGTACGCCACGATCGCGTGGCTGCTGAAGTTCGTCGCGGGGCACACGTTCACGGCGTTCGTGATCTACCGGGTCGTCGTGGGGGTCGCGCTGCTGGCCGCGCTGGCCTCGGGCGTGCTGTCCGCCTGACCGTCTCCGGGTCGCGCGAAGCCTTCCGCAGCCAGGGCTTCCGTCGCGGCGGCGATGATGCCCTGGCCGCGGGCGAGCAGATCGTTCAGGCTCCGCTCACGCAGGATCGGCGCATCGCGAAGATCCCCGTCGGGGAGCAGTTCGGCCACGCGCTGCAGGGCTTTCGCGTGCCAGGCGGCCAGCGTCAACGGGTCGGGTTCGGGCGCGTCCTCGGCCAGCATCGAAGCTCCGAGCTGCGCGGCGAGCCAGTCGGCCAGATCGCCCAGCCGGGCCGCGCGCAGCAGGTGAGGTTCGGGCATGGGCAGCCGTCCGGTGTCTGCTGACGGCACGGCGGCAGTCTGGCACGGAGCCGGCAAACTTCCGGCACAACGCTTTGCCGTTCGCTTACCTGCGCGGGCCGCGTTTCGCGGCGCGCAACCGTTCCTGGCGCAGGGCCCCGATTTCGGGCAGGGGCAGCGCCGAGGGCGGCGAACCGAGCGCCCAGCCCAGCAGCAGGTCCGCGAGAGCGGGATTGCGGGCCAGGACCGGGCCGTGGAGGTAGGTTCCCAGCACGCGGCCTGTGAGGGCGCCCTCGGTGCCGTCCCCGTTGCCGGTGCCCGCGCGCACGGATCCGAGGACACGGCTGCCGGTACCGGCCCGCGTGCGGCCGAGGTGGTTCTCGAAGCCGGTGAGCGGTTCGGTGCCGAGCTCGGCCGCGACGTCGACGACGACCTCGCCCACCGCGCGCCGCTTGCCCGGGGTCGTGACGGCGTCGAGGAGCCCCAACCCGGTGCGGGTCACTCCGTCGGAGGTGGTGAACTCCGTGCCGAGGATCTGGAAGCCGGCGCAGACGCCGAACACCACCGCGCCGCGGGCGACCGCCTGCCGCAGGCCGGGGTGGGTTCGGAGGTGGTCGACCGCGAGGGCCTGGGCGTCGTCTTCGCCGCCGCCCAGCAGGTACAGGTCGAGCGACGACGGCACAATTTCGCCGTGGCGGATCTCCGTGACGGTGGCGGCGATGCCGCGCCACTCGGTCCGGCGCTGCAGGACCTGCGCGTTGCCGGCGTCGCTGTAGGTGCCGAGGATGTCGGGCAGCACCAGGCCGATGCGCAGCGCCGAGTCAGGCATGGCCGAGGTGCTGTTGTGCCTCGCGGAAGGCGGTGTAGTTCGCGACGAACTCGACGGGCCCCGGCGGCAGCGACGTGAGGGCCGCGAAAGGCTGCCGGCACAGCGGTGTGCCGCACTTCGGCGTAGGTGAGGCGGACGGCCACGTCGGTCGCGCGCTCACCGGCGGCGACCACCGATCGCGCGCAACTGGGCGACGGCGACGTGGGGTGACACCCCGAGGTGCTCGGCCGTGGCGACCGCGACGGCGGCGTTGGCGGCGTTCGCCCGGCCCGGCAGCCGCAAGTCGAGCGTGACCGTGGTGCCGTCCGCGGTTTCCACCGTGTCGTCCCGCAGGGTCCACAGTGGATCCGGGCGGGTGAGGCCGCACACGCAGTGCCAGCCGGCGTCGTCACGGTGGATGGCCTGTCCGCACCGGGCGCACGCCACGGCGTCGGCGTGCCATCCCGGCCCCGCGCTGATCCACAACGGCCGCGCTGAGGCGAGCGCGGCGGAGGTGACGAGCGGGTCGTCGCAGTTGGCGACCACCGTGGTGTCCGGCAGCGCCGCGGAGATCGCCCGGAACTCCCGCTCGATCGTGCGGACCTCGCCCACCCGGTCCAGCTGATCGCGGCTGAGGTTGAGCAGCACCAGGCACGAAGGCCGCACCTGCGCCGCGACGCCGGACAGGTAGGTCTCGTCGACCTCGAGCACCGCCACGGGCGCCTCCGGTTTGGCGACCAGCGCGGCGACGACTCCGTCGGGCATGTTCGCGCCGTCGCCGTTGCCCGCGACTTCGCCCAGCGTCTCCAGCACTCGGCTGAGCATCAGCGCCGTCGTGGTCTTGCCGTTGGTGCCCGTCACGAGCACCACGGTGCGATTCCGGCTCAGCCGCCGCAGCACGCCGGGGTCCAGCCGGAGCGCGATCCGCCCGCCGATCACGCCACCGGCGCCCAGCCCCAGCCTGCGGGAAACCGCCGCGGCGAACCGGGCCACTGCGACGGCCAACCGGGTCCGCGCCGGCAGGTGCCGCGGACCCGGCGCGATCGGGGTTCGCGCGTCGAGGACGGCCGGGGGACTGGGGCTCACCACGGGATCTCCTTTGCCTGCCTTCGGGGTTCGCGGTCACCCTCGTTGGCACCTCCTGTGGGGACGCTGAGGACGTGGCGAACCCCGCATGCACCGAGGTTAGGCCGGTGCGGCTCAGGAGCCGGTTCGAGCAGGGTTAACCGAACGCTGTCTCGTTACTCCACAGTGGATGACGTCAGCGGCGGGCAAGATTTCGTTGGCGCACGGCTTGCCTCGATGTCGGCGGCCGATCCGGAAGCGGGGGCGGGCGAACCGCTCCTTCACCCCGCCCGGTGTGCGCGGCGAACGGCGCCGGTCCGGCAGCGGCCGGCCGAGCTGAGTGTCTCGGTGTAGAGTGCCAGCAGGTGTTCCGTGGCGGTGTCCCACCCGGATCCGGCGGCGTGGCGGCGCGCCTCGGCGCGGTGGTCGCCGCTGAGCAGGGCGCGGGCGTGGGCGGGCAGGTCGGCGGTCCGGTCGATGGGGAAGAACTCGGCGGCTGTGGTGCCGGCGAGCGTCGAGCGCGCCGCCGGGCTTTCGACGGCGAGGACGGGCAGGCCGCTGGCGAGCGCTTCCAGCAGCACAAGCCCGAGCGTGTCCGTTGTGGACGGGAAGACGAACAGGTCGGCCGTGCGGTAGGCCTCGGCGAGGGCGTCGCCGTGGAGCATGCCGGTGAAGACCGTGCGGAACTTCGCGCCGGCCGCCCGGACCGTGCGCACCCGCGCGCCGGCCAGCGCGCTCGGGCCGCCGGCTTCCGGGGCGATCACCAGGACGTCGTGGCCGCGCGCGTGCAGTTCGCGCACGGTGGCGACGAGCCGGGTCACGATCCCGTCGGTCGAGGGCAGCCAGGTCTCGGTGACGAACGCGATGCGCATGGCCTTACCGGGCCCGTCGGCCGGACGCCTGCGTCACGCCCAGGAAGGCGACCAATGCCGCGATCACCAGCAGCAGGGTGACACTCACGGGACCGGTGCCCAGCCCGACGCCGCCACGGTCGGGCCCGACGCCCAGCCAGTCGGCGAACGAGGCCCCCAGCGGCCGGGTCACGACGTACGCGGCCCAGAACGTCGCGACGGAGCCGAGCCCGGCGAGGCGCCGGGCCAGCGGCGGCACCGCGATGACGACCGCGAACACCACCCCGGAACCGAGGTAACCCAGGTGCAGGGTCGTGGCGGTGAGGTCGCCGAGCGCGGTGCCGAGCGCGAAGGTCGTGCCGACGGTGAGCCAGTAGAACACCTCGCGCCGCGGCGTGGTGATGTCGTGAATGGACAGGGTCCGCTCGAGCCGGTGCCACAGCAGGAAAACCGCGGCGAGCACGATCGCGAACACCGTCGTCGAGACCGCGTACGGCACACCGAAGCCGACGTGGGCGGCGTCGGCGGCCATCGTGCCGAACACGCTCACCAGCACCACGGTCGTCCAGTACAGCCACGGGCGGTAGGCGCGGGAGACGAATTGCGCGACGAGGGAACCGGCGAGCACGAATCCCGCCACGGCCACCGCGATCACGGGATCCACGTTGTGCGCGAAGAAATCGCTCGTCGTCTCGCCGACGCCCGTCGTGAGCACCTTGATCACCCAGAACAGCGCGGTGACCTCCGGGACCTTGCTCGCGGTGCGGCGGCCGGTGCGCGGACCGCCGCCGCTCAGTTCCGCTGTCGTCATGGGGAAATCCTCCCATGTGCTGACGTGCTCGGGGACGTCGGAATGATTGTTCCGCCGGTGTTCCCGATGCTCATTTTGCCGGTTTTCCGCTTGCGGAAAAATTGCCGCGGGTAAACCTTCGGCTAACCTTCGAAGCGGTACCTTGTCGCCGATTTTCCTGCTGTGGCGGGAAAGCCAGTTCACGCGTTGTTCTTTCGCGTGTTCCCCGGAGTCCTCTTCGAGGGCCTGGAATACCCCGGGCGCCGCAGTCGGCGGATGCCGGACAACAGGAGGAAGATCCGTGTCGAGAACCCGCACACCCTTGTTCGCCCTTCTCGCCGCCGCGGGATTGTTCGCGACCGTCGCCCCGGCCGCCACCGCGCAGCCCGAGCAGCAGCACGTGCTGCTCGTCTCGGTCGACGGCATGCACCAGTCGGACCTCGCCTGGTACACCGCGGCCCATCCGCACTCGGCGCTCGCGAGCCTGGTGGCGCACGGCACGCAGTACACGCACGCGAACACGCCCGTGCCCTCGGACTCGTTCCCCGGCCTCGTCGCCCAGGTCACCGGCGGCAACCCGGCGACGACCGGCGTGTACTACGACGCCACCTACAACCACGCGCTGCTGCCCGCGGGCACCACGAACTGCGCCGGCGTGAAGCCGGGCACCGGAGTGGACTACACCGAGGATCTGGACCTCGACAAGAACTCCGTCGACGCCGGGCAGGGCCTCGCCGGGCTGCCCGGCAGCGTGCTGAAGATGACCGGGAACCCGCGCACGCTCATCGACCCGGCGAAGCTGCCGGTCGACCCCCGCACGTGCAAACCCGTTTACCCGCACCAGTACCTTCAGGTGAACACGGTCTTCGAGGTGGCTCGCCAGGCCGGGTTGCGCACCGCGTGGTCGGACAAGCACCCCGCCTACGAGCTGCTGAACGGCCCATCCGGCACCGGCGTGCAGGACCTGTTCACGCCGGAGATCAACAGCCAGGTGCCCGGAGGACCGGCCGGCGGGGACTGGACCACGGACAACGCCGCGACCCAGCAGTACGACTCGTACAAGGCCCGCGCGGTGCTCAACGAGATCGACGGCTACGACCACAGCGGCACCACGAAGGTCGACACACCGGCGGTGTTCGGGCTGAACTTCCAGTCGGTGTCGACCGCGCAGAAGCTGCCCGTCTCCGGCGGTCAGGCCGGCGGGTACACCGCCGGCGGCGCACCCGGCCCGGTCGTGCGCTCGGCGCTGGACTTCGTGGACCGGCAGCTCGGTGCGTTCACCGCGGAGCTCCAGCGCCGCCGCCTCGACCAGAGCACCACCATCGTGCTGTCCGCCAAGCACGGCCAGTCGCCGATCGACCCGAACGCGCTGACCCGCATCGACGACGGCGCGCTGCTCGACGGTCTCAACGCGGCCTGGCGCGAGGCCCACCCGGGCGCGGCCGACCTCGTGGCCCAGTCGACCGACGACGACGCGCTGCTGCTGTGGCTCACCGACCGCTCGGCCGCGGCCACGACGTTCGCGAAGAACTACCTCCTCGCGCAGTCGGGCACCGGCAACGGGGTCACCGGCGCGCCGAAGCCGTTCGTCCACTCCGGACTGACGACCGTCCACGCGGGAGCGGACGCCGCGCGTTACTTCGGCGTGCGCCCCGGCGACGACCGCGTGCCCGACCTCGTCGGCCTCACCGTGCCCGGAGTCGTGTTCACCGGCGGGCAGTCGAAGATCGCCGAACACGGCGGGGCCGCCGCCGACGACCGGTCCGTCCCCCTGGTCGTCAGCGGCACCGGCCGCGGGCGGAGCGTCGGAGGCGCGGTGGAGACCACGCAGATCGCGCCGACGATCCTGCGGCTGCTGCACCTCGACCCGCGCTCGCTCGCCGCGGTGCGCGTTGAAGGCACCCGCGTGCTGCCGGAACTCGACCGGTAGCGGGGCCGGCGCCCGCACCGCTCGTGCGGGCGCCGGAGACCGGACGAAACAGGCGCGGGCGCACCCGGAGGCCTCGACTGACTACATGAATGTAGATTTACTACATGCCTGTAGAAATTTACGAAGGCGATCGAGTGGTGATCGTGTCCGCGCGGGTCGGCGCCGGGCACGACGGTGCGGCGCGGGAGCTCGCCCGATGGCTGGCCGAGCGCGGGGTGTGCGCCGACCGCGTCGACTTCCTCGACCTGCTGCCGGGCCGGCTCGGGCAGACGCTGTGCGGCGCCTACCACCGGCAGCTGCAGGTCGCCCCGCGCAGCTGGGACTGGCTGCTGGGAGCACTCGGCTCACCGGCGCTCGCGGCGCTCGCTCAGCGGCTCGCGGCGCTCGCGTCCGCCGGGCTGTCCGAGGTGGTGGGCGACGACGCCCGGCTGGTCGTGTCGACCTACCCCCTCGCGACCCACGCGGCGGCGCACCTGCGGGCGCGCGGGCGGCTCGCGCCGGGGCTGGTGGCGTACCTGACGGATCCGTCGGTGCATCGCCTGTGCGTCAGCGCGCAGGCCGATCTGACCGTGGCACCCAACGAGACCGCGGCACAGCAGGCGCGAGCCTGGGGCGCGGCGCGGGTGCTGGTCGCGCCGCCACTGGTCGCGCCCGCGTTCCGGCCCGTGGCCGGAGCGGCCGAACGGACGCGGCTGAGGTTCGCGCACGGGCTGCCCGCGGATCGCGCGCTGGCCTTGGTCGTCTCGGGGTCCTGGGGCGTCGGCGAGGTCGAACGGACGGTGGCCGACCTGCGCGCCGACGGTTCGGCCGAGCCCGTGGTCGTCTGCGGCCGCAACGACGCGTTGCGCGAACGCCTGCGCAACGCGGGCCTCCGGCACGTGTTCGGCTGGGTGGACCCGATGGCGGACCTGATGCGCGCGTGCGACCTCGTGGTCCAGAACGCGGGCGGGCTCACGACGTCCGAAGCCCTCGCGACGGGGCTGCCGGTGCTGACGTATCGCTGCCTGCCCGGTCACGGCCGCGCCAACGCCGCCGTGCTGGATCAGGAGGGCACCGTGCCGTGGGTCCGGACGCCCGACGCGCTCGGCCCGGCATTGCGTGCCGCGCTCGCTCGTGAAGCCGGGCCGGCCGTGCCGGCCCTGCCGATCGAGGTGGCCGGGTGATCCGCGTCGCGGCGGCGGGCGCGCTCGTGGCGCACGCCGCCCCGGCCGCGTTGTTCCTGCCGCCCCTGCGTCCCGACGCGTTCGCCGGGGTGGGCGACCCCGGCCACGTGGCGCTCACCTTCGACGACGGCCCGCACCGGCGCTCGACCCCGCATTTCCTGGCCCTGCTGGCGAAAACCGGGACGCGGGCGACGTTTTTCGTGCTCGGGTGGGAGCTCGCCCGGTGCCCAGAGCTCGGGCGCGAGATCGTCGCCGCCGGGCACGAGCTCGCGGTGCACGGCTGGGACCACCGCTGTTTCCTGCGCCGTTCCCCGTCGGCTCTGCACGACGACCTCGCGCGGACGGTCGAGCTGATCACCGACGTCGCCGGCGTCGGGCCACGGTGGCTGCGCGCGCCCTACGGGGTGTTCTCCGCCGGTTCGCTGGTCGCGGCGCGGAAGCTGGGTTTGCGGCCCGTGCTGTGGACGGCCTGGGGGTTCGACTGGGCCGCCCGCGCGACTCCGGCGTCGGTGGTCACGACAGTCCACAAGGGACTTCGCCCCGGTGGCACGATCCTGTTACACGACTCGGACGTCGCCGCGTCCACTGTCGGTTCGTGGCGCTCAGCGCTCGGCGCACTCCCGGCGATCCTGGCTGGCTGCGCGGAACGCGGTCTTGTGGTGGGACCGCTGCGCGAGCACGGAGTGGGACGCGCACGAGGCCTGCTGGGCGGCTTCGATGTCGGTGTGCAACGCGATCGCGGCCTGCGCCCCGGCGCCGACGGACCAGCCGCAGCAGCCGAGTACCACGGCGACCGCGATCCCGGTCAGCACGCCGCGGCGGCGCGGAGGTGACGCGGGGGTGTCGAGCAGCGCGCGCACCCGCTGCGGCACCGGCCCGCCCCCGGCGGCGAGCGCGTACGAGCCGCGGCCGCGGTCGGCCAGCGCGGCCTTGGCCACCGCCGTCGCGACCACGCGCCGGTCACCGACCCCGGACGCGGCGGTTTCGTCGGCCCAGCGCTCCATCGCGAACCTCGTGGCCGTCGTCAGGGGGCGCACGAGTGGGTTGAGCGCCGTGGCGAGAACGCCGACCGCGGCGTAGGCCGGGTGGCGCAGCCGCAGGTGCGCTCGCTCGTGCTGCAGGAGTGCGGCCCGTTCGCCGGGTTCGAGCGCGGCGAGCATCCCGGCGGACACGGCGATGCGGCCGCCCCGGCCGGCGATGGCGAAGGCCACGGGCTCCGCGCCCGGCAGGACCACCACCCCGCCTTCGCGGGAATGCTCGTCCAGCTCGGCGTGCACCCGCCGGTACCACCGCCAGTGGCGGTGGATCGCGCGCACGGCCGCGAAGGCCGCGGCGATCAGCAGCGCGCAGCAGGCGATGGCCACCGGCGTCGGCACGGTGGCGGTGAACGTCGCGGGGGAGAAGTCGCCGAGTTCGGCGACCACCGGCACCAGCGACAGACCGGCGAGCGCACCCACGGCCAACGCGCCGGCGCTGCCCACGGCGAACACCAGCGCGAGAAACGTCAGCAGCTGTGTCGCACGACGAGGGGACAAGCGCGGCGCGAGCCAGCGCCCCACCGGCCACGACGCCACCGGCAGGACGAGCGGAACGAGCAGGCCGGTGCCCACGGTCTCAGTCGCCTCTGCGGTCGTGCTGGAGCAGCTGCAACAGCGCCTGCTCGTCGTCGGCCGACAGGTTCGACACGAACCGGGCCAGCACGCCCTCACGGTTGGCCTCCCCGTCGAGCACCGCGCGCATCCGCCGCGCCGCCAGGCCCGGGGCGTCTTCCGCCGGGCTGTAGACGAACATCCGGCCGCGCTTCTCCCGCGTGACAACGTCCTTCTCGTAGAGCCGGGACAGGATCGTCACCACGGTGGTGTAGGCGAGCGTGTCGTCGCCGAGCCGTTGCCGCACGTCCGCCGCGGAGGCCGCCCCGTGCCGCCAGAGCACGGCCAGCACCTCGGCCTCGAGCTCACCAGGTCCCCTGCGCATGACGCGAATCTACACCGGTGTCGTAGTTCACGGTGCCGTCGGCGGACGGGACCGGAGCGATGTGGCGAAGAAGTCACGCTGGTCGGCCTGCAGGTAGCGGGTGAGGTTGGCGGGCATGGTGGGCAGGAGCTTGTCCGGCCCGACGCCCGGCGCGTCGGGCCGGTAGCTGTTGAACATGACCATCGGCGAGTGGATGTCGAGCTCCATGCCCTGTCGGATGCCGGCTTGGACCATGGCGTCGGCGAGGGTGTGGAGGGTGAGCCCGGTGCCGCCGACGTAGACGAGGTTGCCGGCGCGGTCGGTGCCGAGACCCGAGCGCCAGGTGAACTGGAACTGGTTCGACGCGCTGCCCCAGTGGCCCGCCGGGTTGAGGTCGAGGCCGGGGACTGGGGCGCCGTGGTCGATCACGAGGTCGAGGTTCTGGCGCACGGCGGTGATGTGCGGGTTCATCGTGGCGTCGCGGCCCCACTGGGCCACGGAGACGCGCCCGGTGTCGTCGATCACGACGGACGCCATGCCGTTGTGCAGGGGTGCGACGGTGGTTCCGTCGAGGTAGTAGCCGCCGTTGCAGTCCTTCAGCTTGAAACCGGAGTTGAACGCGGCCACGAGAGAGCTGCGCATTTCGTCGGGAATCGCGGCCGGGCCGGGACCGCCAGGGTCTTTCGTGCCGGAGAACAATTGCGTGCGCACCAGCGACTGGTTCAGCCACGCTACTCCGGCCACGACACTCGCGTGCGCGGGATCGGGCTGGATGAACGTCGTGTATTCGGCGACCTGGCCGCCGCCGCTGTGCGCGCCCGGAAGCCATTCGCCCGCACCGGCCGCCGCGGACGGGCCGACGGCCAGGTTCCGCGGGCGCGGCCCGGGCCCGTTGACGGCCAGCCCTCCCAGCGCTGGCAGATCCCTGGCCGGCGGCGGCGCGCTCGACGGCGGGTGCCGGGTGAACCACCAGTTCTCGACGGCGTTCACCACACCGCCGAGACCGATGTCCCGCAGCCAATCCACGGTCCGGACGGGCACGCTCGCGTCGCCGGGATAGGTCAGCGCGTAGCCGTAGCTGGCGGCCGGGTAGGCCAGGACAGCCGCGATCACCAGCAGCACGATCCGGCGCCGGCGGCGCTTCGACCTCGGCGGCGCGGGTGGCTGCCGGGTCGCCGATTGCGGTGGAAGACGGTGCGGCGGAACCGGATGCGGAAAGAGCTGATCGGCGGACATGTCCGCAAGCTATTCCGGGCCCGGTGCACGCCCGGAAAGCCGCAGGTTAGGGAGAGGAAAAAACGCATTCACCGCTCAACGCGAACCGATTTCACCGGGGCTGGAGGTAAGAATACATTCGGCTCAGGTTAGCGGGAGGCAAAATGATCGTGGTGCGCACCGGAACCCGGGAATGTGGATATTCTCGGGGCGTGGCCCGAGTTCTCCTCGTCGAAGACGACCGCACCATCGGTGAGGTCCTGCGCACGAGCCTGACCCAGCACGGGCACGAGGTCGCGTGGCACACGCAGGGCCGCACCGCCCTGCACGATGCCGCGAAGCAGCCGTGCGACCTGGTGCTGCTCGACCTCGGCCTGCCCGATCTCGACGGCACCGAGGTGTGCCGCGAACTGCGCGGCGCGTTGCCCGCGTGCGTGATCGTGATGCTGACCGCGCGCGCCGACGAGATGGACGTGGTGGTGGGCCTCGAAGCGGGGGCGGACGACTACCTCGTCAAGCCGGTGCCGCTCGGTGAGCTGCATGCACGCCTGCGGGCGCACCTGCGGCGCCATTTGAGCGACCGGAGCCTGGGTGAGATCACCCTCGGCCGGCTGAAGATCGATCCGGCGGCGCGACGGGTCACTGTGGACGGTGCCGAGCTGGCCTTGCGCGCCAAGGAGTTCGAGCTCCTGCTGCGGCTGGCGCAGGAGCCGGGCAACGCCGTGAGCCGAGAGACGCTGATGGCCGACGTCTGGGACGCGCACTGGTTCGGCTCGACCAAAACGCTCGACGTCCACATCGCCACGCTGCGGCGCAAGCTGGCCGACACCGGCACGCCGGGTCCGATGCCCGAGATCGCCACCCTGCGCCGGCACGGTTACCGGCTCGAGGAACCGGAAGGGTGAGCGCGTGCGCCGCCGCATCGTCCTAACCACGGTGCTCGCCGCGTTGGTCGCGATCGGGTTGTTCGGGGTCCCGCTCGCCGTCGCCGTGGCGCGGTACTTCGTCACGGCAGAGCGCGCCGAGCTGGAACGCGCCGCCGACTCCTACGCGCTCGACGTCTCGGGTGACATTCTGCGCCACCGCACCCCGGACCGGACGCCGAGTACCGAAGATCCCACCTCGGTCGCGGTCTACAGCCCGCAGGGCGCGTTGCTCGCCGGCTCCGGCCCGGCCACGCTCGCCCAGGCCGGGGAAGCGGCGCGCGCGGACGGCGTCGTCACCGCGGACACCCCCGACGACCTCGTGGTGATCGTGCCCATCGACGACGATGGCAGGGTCGTCGCGCTCGTCCGCGCCGCCACCGCGCGGACCGAGGTCTACTGGCACACCGGCCTGACCTGGCTCGGCATGGCGGGCCTGGCCGTCGTCGCGCTGCTGTCGGCCTACCTGGTGGCCCGCCGCCAGGCTCGCCGGCTGGCCCGTCCGCTCGAGAAGCTGTCGGCGACCGCGCGGAATCTGGGCGACGGCGACTTCAGCATCCGCGCGGACCGGGCCGGGATCCCCGAGATCGACTCCGTCGGGGAGTCCCTCGACTCCACCGCCGTCCGGCTCGACGACCTGCTCGCCCGGGAACGCGCCTTTTCCGCCGATGCCTCCCATCAGCTGCGCACGCCGCTCGCCGGACTTCGCCTGCAGCTGGAGGCCGCGCTGGAGAATCCGAAAGCCGACCTGCGTGACGTGGTCAAGGCGGGCGTCGCGGCCACCGGCCGGCTCGATCGGACCGTCACCGACCTGCTCGCCCTGGCCCGCGACACCCCACCGGTCCGCTACGCCACCGCTGCGGCCGACGAACTCGCCGCCATCGAACTGGAATGGGCGCCGGCACTGGCCGGCCACGGGCGCGGGCTCGTGCTGCGGGTGGAACCCGTCGTCGCGGGCGCGCAACTGTCCGGCCCGGTGGTGCGGCAGATCATGACCGTCCTGCTGGACAACGCACTGCGCCACGGCGCCGGCACGGTCACGGTCACCGCCCGCGACGCCGGCGACGTGCTCGCCGTCGACGTCGCCGACGAAGGCGAGGGGATCGCCCCGGGCACCGACGTGTTCCACCGCCGCTCTCCGGGTGCCCGGGGAACGGGGATCGGCCTCGCGCTCGCGCGCCGCCTGGCCGAAGCCGAAGGCGGACGGCTGCGTGTGACCCGCCCGCGGCCCGCCGTCTTCACGCTGCTGCTGCCGCTCGAGCCCTGACCCTGGCTACTACGTTCGTGTAGAATTTCGGCGAGAGTTCCGGACACCACCTCGGCCGGGAGGGACCATGACCGCAGACGAGCCCCGCGTAGAGCACGCGCCCGAGGGCATCCGCTGTTCCGACACCGAGCGCGAAACCGCCGCCACGGCGCTGCACGCGGCCGTCGGCGAAGGCCGGCTGTCGCTGGCCGAAGTGGAGGAACGGACCGCGACGATCTACTCCGCGCGCTTCCGGCACGAGCTCGACGCGGTCCTCGCCGACCTTCCGCGATCTGCCGCGCCCGCGCCGGCCTCCGGATGGCGGCCCGTGCTCACGCTGGCCGCCCAGCAGCTGGCTACTGACTTCACGACACTCACCGGCCGTGGTCCCGCCGCCGGCGCCCGCCGTCGGGCGTTCCTCATCGCGGCCACCGCCCTCGTGTTCGTGGCGATGCTGTTGCTCGCCGTCCACGGCATCGCCGACGACGGCCCGCACCACGGCTTCGGCCACGACTGACCGGAACGAGGTCAGCCGGCCGCCTGCTCGTTGTCCTTTTGGACGCTCGGGCGAGCAGGAGCGCGACGACCGCGACGGACACCAAGGGAGCGGCTCCGGCGACCGCGATGGCCAGGAGCACCGGTAACCCGGCGTGCGGGGCCGGACCACCGGGAGGCGCCGGAGGCGGAGTGAACCGCAGGCGTGAATCCATGTGGTGCCAGCGGGTCACTTCCAGATGGACGATGCGCCAGCTGCCAGCCCAGGCGGCGACGCCTGCCGCGAGCAGCCACCACAGGCCCCGGCGGCTCACGGCGTACGTTCCAGAAGCGCTGCCCGCAGGGTCGGTGCGGAGATGCCGAGGGCGGCCAGGATCGGTGGCACCAGGCCGCCACTCGTGCCGACCACCACGGCGCCGAGGTGGTTCGCGCCCGCGGGGGACACGCCGCGGCGCCCGGCCTCGCTGACCGCCGCCTGCAGGCAGGACCGGGCCCGGCCGGTGATCGGCAGGTGCCCGGGCAGTTGCGGACGCTGGCGCCTCCGCGGCAGAGGCGCCGGGACGGGGCCAAAATGGGCCGCGACTGCTTCGCGGACCGCATCCAGGTCGATGCCGATCGCGGCGAGCGCGTCGGCGTCCACATTGTCAAACGCCCGGCGCGGCCTGGTCAGGAGCCGCGCGGTTTGGGCGGCGACGCCGTCGGGGGTCAGGCCGTACTCGCGCGCCACCTCGCCCACTTGGGTCGGTGCGTCCGCGACCGCGAACAACAGATGCTCGGAACCGATCCCGGGATGCCCGAGCGCGCGGGCGCGTTCCTGCGCCGTCCGCACCAAAGCGCGCGCGTCTTCGCCGAACTGCCGGTTCCTCATTCGGCCCCCGGGTTCTGCGGCCGTGCTTGCGGTGCACCGTCTGCTTGCTCACGCCCAGCCGGGCCGCGATGTCCTGCCACGACCACCCCGACAACCGCGCCCGATCCACCTGCAGCGTCTCCAGTTCCTCCGTCAGCGCCCGCAACGCCGCCACCGCCCGCAACCCGACGTCAGGGTCGGAACTGGCCGCACTCTCGGCGATCTCCGCTCGTGCCTTCATCTCGTCAACATAAGCTGACGGTGTTCCAATGTCAACATAAGCTGACGATTGACCATCAAGCGGGGCCGGCCGAACGGATCCGGCCAGCCCCCCGGGGGTCAGGCGCCGATTCGGCCCGAAGTCGCGTGGTGGCGGCTGATGTTGCGTTCCAGCAACTCGAGCGACTGGGCCACCCCGACGCCATCGGCGCCGAGCACGGGGAGCCGCCCGTCGTCGTGGCGCAAGCGGATGAGCGCGTTGTCCATGGCCTCCTGCGCGGCGAACAGGCAGGGCGTGCTGTAGATCGCCACGTCGACCCCGAGCGCCGACAGCTCGGGCAGGGACAGGCGCGGTGACTTCCCACCCGCGATCTGGTTAAACAGCAACGGTTTGTCGCCGATCACCGTCCGGATCTGCGTGATGGCCTCGGCGGAGCGGACGCCGTCGATGAGGACCACGTCGGCGTCGGTCTGGGCCAGCGCTTCGGCGCGGCGGAGGATTTCGTCGTGCTCGGTGGCGTCCGTGCGGGCGACGACGACGAGATCCCGGCGGGCGGACAACACCAGGTCGAGCTTCTCCAGGTATTCCTCGAGGGGCAGGACCTGTTTGCCGTCGACGTGGCCGCAGCGTCGGGGCCGCTTCTGGTCTTCGAGGATGACGCCGGACGCGCCGAGCTGCTCCAGCTGCTGCACGACGTGGCCCGCGACCTCGGGGTCGACGTACCCGTCGTCGATGTCGACGAGCAGGTGGTGCCGCGGCAGCGCCAGGCGCAGCCGCTGCACGAAGGCGACCATGTCGGGCCACGCGATGAACCCGATGTCGGGCAGCCCGTAGTGGGACGCGGCGAAGCCGAATCCGGAGATGAACAGCCCGTCGTAGTGCTGAGCCGCGACCGAGGCGGAAAACATGTCGAAGACGCCGATGAGCGGGGTGATCGAGTCCGAGCGGATGGCCGAACGGAGGCTTTCGCCGTGACGCACCTTGATCTCCTTGTTGCGGGTGTCGGTGATCTCGGTGCCGATGGTGGCGGTGGCGGGGTTAACGGCTCCCTATCGTGCGGAAGGCTTGCGGCAAGACGGTTTCCTCGATCGGGTGGTGTTCGGTCCGGCCCTTCGGTCAGGCGGGGTGCCGTTGCGTTTTCACCTGAGGCAATTCGGTGTTGCCTGTCTGGAGAAGCGGTTCCGCGCGTGCGTGGACGGTGTGGTCGAGGAACGCGGTCACGTAGGCACCCGTGATCGTCAGGACTTCGGTGCCGTCCAGGTCGCCGAGGGCGAGCTGGGCTCGCAGGGGTGCGGCGAGGTAGTAGGCGTCGTACTCGCTGAAGTCGAAGTGGCGGGCGCCGTCGATCTGGTAGCACCACGCCGGCCCGCCTGTCGCCAGCAGTTCGTGGACGGCCGGGTCGGCGGGCGCCGACGGGCAGGTCGCGGCGAGGCACAAGTCGCCGGAGGCGAGAAGCAGGTGTGGTTTGGCGAGTCCGGTGTGGACGACGGCGCCGTAGGGCGTGCCGTCGAGATCGACGGCGCCGGCGCAGCGCGTGTCGGTGCGGCAGGCTTCGAGCGAGGCGGCGCCGTCGAAGGAGTGGCCGACGTAGGACACGAGGTCGTGCTCCACATGTCCGGCGAAGAGACGGGTGCTGTCGAGCGCGATCGTCTTGTCGGCCGCGAACCGGGCGTCGGTGGCCCACACGGCGACGAGCCGGTCGCCGTCGGCCTGGGCCGCGCCGGCGTGCAGGTCCGGGCCGTTGAACGAGGACGGGTTTCCGGCAGCGGTGGCGTGGACGAGCCGGCCGTGCAGCACGGTCAGATTGGCGCTGTAGGTGGGCGTGACGCCGGCGACGAGGTAACCGTGGCTCGCCAGATCTTCGGCCAGCGTGGTGTACTGCGGCGCTGCGAATCCGAGGCCGGGCTCGAGAATCACGACGGGGAACTGGCCGGGCGCCACCGGCGCGTCGGCGAGCGCGTGGTCGTGTACGTCGGCGAAGTCCGTTTCGGCGAGGCCGACCGGGCCGGGCAGGTGCAGCTGGGCCCAGGCTCCCGGCGTGTAGTCCGCGGGGCGGGCGCGGCCGGCGGGCGCCGCGGGATACCAGAGCGAGACGGCGAGCTCACGACGTCCGGCCGGGGCGGGGGCGAGCGGGTCGGTGCGGGTCGCGTCCGTCCACTCGAAACCGGTCCGGCCGACGGGGTACGAGCCGGTCGGTGCCGGCAGCGTCACCGGCCGGCCGGCGTGGACCACGACGTATCCGGCGTACCCTCCGGCGCCCAGTACCACGACGGCGATCAGGACGAGGGCCGTTCTGAGGATCCGGTGTCCGCGCCGGCCGCTTTCCTCGTTTCGCACCACGCGATCGTGGCAGCGGCTTCCTGAGAGCTCACTCAGTGAGCGTGGCTAGTGGGCGACGACCTCCGCGACCTTGCTCAGCGGCTCGGACAAGGCGTCCACCGCGGCCGCGAACTTCTTGATCTGGCTTTGGGTCAGGTCGGTGTAGAGCTTGAACGTGTCCCCGGTGCGCTGGGCGTCCAGCAGGGTCTGCACGGCCGCGAACCGGGCGTCGAGTGTGGACACCAGCGCGGGGTTGCGCTGCGCCAGGACCGGGCGCAGTGCCTGGATGGCGCCCTTGGAACCGTCCACATTGGCTTGGAAGTCGGACAGGTCGGTGTGGGAGAAGGCTTCTTCCTCGCCGGTGATCTTGCCTCTCGCGACTTCGTCGAGCAGGCTTTCGGCCCCGTTGGCCAGATCCAACGCGCTCAGCTGCAATGCGGACGCCTTCTGACCGAGGGTGGTGACGTCGGCGACGAGCCGGTCGGCGATCGCGGCGGAGTCCGGCTGCAGGCCGGTGACCCACAGGTCCTTCTCCAGGCGGTGGAAGCCCGTGAACTTCTGCCCCGGCTGAACGTCGGCCTCGCGCACGTCGATGGCCGGGTCGAGATCGCCGAACTTGGCCGCGACCGGTTCGATCCGCTCGTAGTAGATGCGGGTCCGGGCGTACTGCGACTTCGCGGCGGCGACGTCCTTCGCCTTGATCGCCGTGGCGAACTTGCGGGTTTCGTCGGCGAACGCGCCGGTTTGCGAGGAGACGTAGCGGGCGTAGCCGCGCGCGGCCTCGGCGAGCTGGGCGTTGGCGTCGGTGCCCTTGGCCGCTCCGCCGGTGACGGTGAACGGGCTCCGGATGCCGGCGCCGGCCATCTCGGGCTTGCAGGCCGTCTGGTACGTGCCGCCGTCGGCGACCTCCACGATCAGGCGCCGGGTCAGGCCGGGCGCAATGTTCTCCACTTCGCCCATGATCCGGTCGCCGTCGCCGTCGCCGTAGAGGTAGAACTCGGTGACCTTGGTTCCGTGGTTGGCGATCTGGAACGTCAGGTTCCCCGCCGGCGCGGTCGTCGCCGACACCTGGCACGCGGAGTCCGAGGCGGTGACCGTGATCGGCCCGGCGGGCATGCCGTTCGCCGCGGAGGGCGGTGCGCCGCCGCACGCCGAGACGAGCGCGGCCAGGGTCGCGCCCGCGCTCACCGCCAGACCGGTTCGGGCGGTCTTGGCCATCGTCACTCCTTCAGGTCGGGGGCCGCGGCCGGCTGCGCGGTTGTCGTGGTGGCGGACTTGTCGCGCGCGGGGCGCAGGAACAACGGCAGGACGATCGCGACGTAGGCCACCCACGCGATCGCCTGCAGAACCGTGGTCTGCTGGGAGTAGTTGAAGATGCCCTTGAGCAACGCGCCGTACCACGAGGTCTCCGGCACCACGGCCGAGGCGTCGAACGCCAGCGTGGTCAGCCCGGGAAGGAAAGCCCCCTCCTGCAGGTCGTGCAGCCCGTATCCCAGGACCCCGGCGGCCACGAACACCAGCAGGACCCCGGTGACCTTGAAGAACTTGCCCAGGTCGAACCGCAGCGCGCCGCGATAGAGCAGCCAGGCCAGCGCCACCGCGATCACGATCCCGGCCGTGAAACCCAGCAGCGGCAAGGCGGTGTCGCCGCGCGCGGTCTGCACCGACGCGTAGAAGAAGACCGAAGTCTCCAGGCCCTCGCGCCCGACCGACAGGAACGAGACGAGCACGATCGCCGCCGGTCCCAGCTTCAGCGCGTTCTCCATCTTCCCGCGCAGCTCGGCCGAGATGTGCCGGGCGGCCGTGCGCATCCAGAAGATCATCACCGTGACGAACGCCACCGCCACGACCGACAGCACGCCACCGACCAGTTCCTGGTGCTCGAACGTCAGGTTCGCCGTGGTGTAGGTGAGAACCGCGCCCACGGCGACCGACAGCAGCACCGCCGCGGCGACGCCGGGCCACACCCAGCGCAGCGCCGCACGCCGGTCGGTCTTGACCAGGAACGCCACCAGGATGCTCACGACGAGTGCCGCCTCGAGCCCCTCGCGCATCCCGATCAAGAGGCTGGAGAACAACACTTCGTGGCTCCCTGGGGGTCACTCGACGATCGGACCCCGCCAGTCTTTAGGTAAGCCTCACCTGAAATCCAGACCGCAGCCGCCGATTTGTCCAGTTTTTTAATCTTGACAAATCGGGCACTCTTAGCGGCGACCGGTGGGTGTTCAGCCGAGGACGTGAGCAGAGCGGTGAGTGCCGGCTTTTCGGTGGCGGGGTTCGGGCTCGTCGCGCGCAACTGGCGAAGGACGGTGTCGATTCTGCCGTCGATCGCCGTCCACGCGGCCTCGTCCTTGGGCTTCAGACGTGCTTCGGCGTTGTCCCAGCCTGTTTCCAGGTCGTCGACGCGGCTGGTCGCGCCGGACTGGTCGCCGGCGTCGAGGTTGTTCAGGGTGTCCTGGGTGATGGTGCGAAACGGCGACAGGTCACCGAGCGGCGACACCGGGCTGCCGTCGGAACCAGGCTGGGCGGTGGCGGGGGCGGAAGAATCGTTCTGGAGTGCGGACTTCCGCAGGGCGTACCCCGTTCCCGCGGCGATGAGCACGATGACGACCACGACAGCCGTCTGCCACAGCCTGCCCTGTGCGGCGAGCGCCTCGGCCTGGGCCTGACTCGACGTCACCTCGGTTTTGGTGAGGGAGAGGTAGGTGACGACCACGAGGATCCCAACGACGAAGATCAGGCTCGTCATGGTCGTGTCGAGGCCGAGCCCGCCCTGGCTCGGTGACTGCGCGAGGTAGTCGCCGATCGACGCGCCCAGCGGCCGCGTGAGGACGTAGATGAACCAGAACGCCAATACCGGGTGCAGACCGACTCGCCACCCGATCGCGAGAAGGGCGATCAGCGCCGCCACGATCGCGCCCGTCGTCAGGTAACCCAGGCCGAGCACCTCGGCCATGAGGTCGCCGGTCGCCGTGCCGAGCGCGAAGGTGAAGAGGATCGTGAGCCAGTAGAACGCCTCGCGTCGCCTGGTGACGATGGAATGGATGGACAGCGTCTTCTCCGTCGCGTACCAGGCGACGAAGGTGGCGGCGAGCAGAACGCTGAACACGAGGGTGCTCGTCTCGAGCGGCACGCCGAGGCTGTCGGTGAGGTTGTCGGTCACCAGCGTGCCGAAGACGCTGACGAATGCAACGGCCAGCCAGTACCCGGCCGGGACGTAGCGTCGCGCCGTGAACTGCAGGACCAGCGCGATGATCAGCACGACGCCGGTGACGAGGGAAACCCCGGTCAGGCCGAAGTTCAGGTTCACGTTCAGGAAGTCGGCCGCGGATTCACCGACCGTCGTGCAGAGGACCTTGACGATCCAGAAGTAGACGGTGACCTCCGGAACCTTGTTGAGGAACCGACTGTCTTGGACACGTTCGCGTTGCGAAGTCATTTGCTTTTCTCTGGTCCGTTCGCTGCGTAGCCAAGGGATCACGACCGGGATTCCATGCCAGGGAATGGATTTCGGTCACGGAGCGGAGCGTCGCGTCACGACCTGGCAGACGGTAGGAGAGATCAGATTAGGCGTCGGCAGGGTGCAGGTTAGTGCTTGGAAAAAATCACGAATCTGTCGCCGGCAGGTGCATCCATTGTGGAGCCGCGATATTTGTTGGTGAGCCGTGCGTGGTCGCGGGGGGCGTGGCGGATCGCGGTGACCGACCGCACGACGACACGCATAGGGAACCTCCGAGAACTGTCCCCGGACCGGGTCGCCGAGGGCTGTGACCATCGCACCTAGCCAGTCACCGGGACGAAAAGAACCACCGGTGTGGACACCGTGTGTCAGCATCGGCTCACGGACACGAACTTTCCCGATGTCAACAGCCGGATGGCCCACAACTACCGGAGTGGACCACCCAGCACAAAACAAGCGGGCGCGCCCAGCGCGCCCGGCTGGGTGGACTCACCTGAAGTCCCGGGACGTCAGTCGCCAGCGATTTCAGGTCCGGGGGCGTGACCTTGTCGGCCACGATCGAGACGGCGCCTTGCCCGCCTTGAGCAATACCGTGCACCAGCAGCGCCGGGCTGCCGAGCCAGATCTGCAGCGCTTTGGCCAGGCCGAGCATTGTCGAGGAAGGAAACACCGGCTCTCCGCCGAACGGGATCATGGGCAACCCAGGCAGTTCGCTCACCGCGGCAGCGCGGCCAACGCGCCGTTGTCGAGGTGGATCGTGCGGATGGCCAGCCGCGTCAGGGCCGGCTGGTGCGTGGTCATGATGACGGTGCGGTCGCGAACGAGGCGGGTGAGGGCTTCTACGACGAGTTGTTCGGCTTCGACGTCGAGGCCGGCCGTTGGTTCGTCCAGGAGCACGATGGGGGCATCGACCAGCAGCGCGCGAGCGATGCCGACCCGCTGGCGTTGGCCGCCGGAAAGGCCGGTGCCGCCGTCGGCGAGCCGGGTGTCCAGGCCGTCGGGAAGGGCGTCCGTGAACCGCGTGACCAGCGCGGCGTCCGCCGCCTGTGCGACCTGGTCGTGGGTGGCGTCGGGCCGGGCATAGCGGATGTTGTCAGCGAGGGTGCCCGAGAACAGAAAAGTGTCCTGCAGGACGACGGCGACCTGGCGGTGCACCCACTCCACCGGGAGGTCTGCCAGTGGTTGGCCGTCGAGGAAGAGCCGCCCGGCGGTGGGTCGGTATAACCCTGCGATGAGCGCGAGCACGCTGGATTTGCCGGCTCCGTTGGGACCGAGAAGCGCGACGCGTTCGCCACGGCGGATGGTGAGGTCGAGGTGGTGCAGGACGCTCCCGCGCCCGTAGTCCAAGTCCACCGCCCGCAGTTCGACGTGGCCAGTGGCACGGGCAGGCAGCGGTCGCGCCGGAGTCGGCGACCGCGGCGCCTGGTCGAGGATGCCGGAGACCCGCTCGGCTGACGCCGCGCCCTGGCTGAAGGTGATCGAGAGCTTCGACAGCCCTCGCATGGGTTTGACCATGTCGTTGAGGTAGCTCGTGACCACGACCAGGAGGCCGACGGTCCACCAGTGGTTGAGCACGCCGAGCCCACCGACCCAGAGCAACACCGCGGCGCCGGCCGCGGTGACCACCTCTAGCATCGGGGTGAACCGGGCTCGCAACTCCACGGCACGGAGGCCGGCTTGCAATGTTTCGCCGTTTGAGGTGGCGAACCGCTCGTCGTGCAAGTCGTGTCGCCCGAACGCGTGGATCGTGCGGATACCGTGCAGCGATTCGGACACGAACCCGGCGAGGGCGCCTTCGGCGGCTCGGCGGCGACGAGCGGCGGCGCGGGTGAGCCGGGTGTAGCGGGCAGCGGTGATGAACACCAGTGGGGTGCAGGCGATCGCGATCAGCCCGAGGCGCCAATCGACCGACAGGAGTACCGCGGCGAAGCCGGCGATGGACAACAATCCCGGCAACAGCGTGGAGAACATGTCGACCAGGCTGTCCTCGATCCGATCGGTGTCGATCGAGATGCGGCTGGTCAACTCGCCCACGGCCTGCCGGTCGTGGAAGGTCATGGGCAGGCGCTGCAGGTGCCCGAAGACGTCCGTCCGGATCTCGGCGGTGATGCGCTCTCCTGCACCGTTCATCACCCGGTCGCCGAGGTAGTCGAAGGCCCCTGACGCCAGCGTGATGACCACGACCGCGGCGGCCGCCGCGGTCAGCTGCGCCACGGCGGACCCGCCGAACACCGTCGCGAGCGGGGCCAGCGGGCCGCGCGGCCGGCCGCCCTTGAATACACCGTCGATGACGAGAGCCAGTGGCCACGGGCGCGCCAGGTCCGCGAGCAGCTCACCCATCCGCAGGCCGACACCGAGGGACAAGGCACGCAGGTGCGGGCGGCCGTACGAGCGGAATCGCCACAGCTGCGGCAGTAGGCCGCGATCGAGTACATGACCGCTCATGCGCCCACCGCCTTGGCGGGTTCGGCGCGAGCCCTCTTGCGCAGTTCCGAATTGCTCACACCGGGCCGGATGCCGTGTGCGGCCATCGCGGCAAGCACACCGGGCGCGAGCTGGGGATCCGCGTGCGTCATCGTAGCCAACAGCCGGGAGAAGTGCCGGCGGCCCAGCAGCGCGGGGGTGGCCCGAGTGGCCGCATCGTCGTCTCCGGCGAGTTCCATGCTGCGCAGCAGCAGGGCGTCGAACCTGCCGGGGCCGGCGCCACTGGCCGTCACCCGCTGCCGTGCCGACCAGCAAGCCGAGGCCCAGACCGTGCCGTCGGCGTGCGGATCCTGATGCCGTCCACCGTGGAAGTGGGCCATCGTCCAGCGCGGGTCAAGCTTGCGGCGTCGCTGGTCCCAGACAGGGATGTGCTGTCGATGCCACCCATAAATGTCGTCAGTACGCAGAAGGATCGCGGTCATCACGTCCGCGGTACCTTCGTCCAAAGCGATCTTCGTGTTCGTCTGCCGCTGTGCCGGGCGCAGCTGGTTCAGACGGAAGTCCGCGGTGTGCCGGCAGAGGTGGTGGCCGACCTCGTGGTAAATGATCGCGGCGTTGTGTGCCGGTGCGTGAAAGTACCTGCGGCGGTCCGGCGCAGCGAGAAACGCGCGGCCACGGCCGAGATGTACCTCGCCGGCCGGCCGAATCGGCGTCGCCTCGCCGTTGCCGGGGTTGGGCAATCGGTAGTGGCCGCCGCCCCAGTGCGGCCGATCGTGCATCCCGATCCGGACCAACAGGTGCGGAAGCGGATGGTGCAGCGGCCCGGCGACGAACCGCAGCGCCCGCTGCACGTGAAAAGCGGTGTTGACCACGCCGAATGCCCTGGCCTGGTGGTCGGCCGCCGCTGAGACCAACGGGCCGCCACCCGAGGCCGGGTCGAACACCAGGACGTCGTCGTCGAACAGAGTGCCACCACGCTCATCGCGAATCGTCGCCTCGGGTAGAACGAGCTCCGCCGGCCTGACCTCGAGCACGTCGAGGTCGACCTCGCCAAGCTGCCCGGGACCTGGGCGACCGTCCGGTGTGTATGCGGCCGCCAAGGTCATGCCAATACCGCCTCACCGGGGCTGAGAAGCTCAACTGCCGCTCCGTTGGCGAGGGCGGCGGGCGACAACACGTCCAGTCCGGTGGCCGCGACGGCTTCCCGCGACGCCAGCGGGCTGGCGGTGACCAGGCCGCTGATGGCCCGGACGGGGGCCCCGAGATCGTGGAGGATCCTGACCCCGGCGACGGCGCTCAGCGCGTCACGCACGGCCAGCACCACCGCGTCCGCGAACCCGGGGAGAAACGCCAGGAGTGCGGCCGTGTCAGCCTGCAGCAGCCCATCGGCGAGCTCCAGCACCACGGCGTCCGATCCGCGGCGCGCCAGCTCGTCCCTGATGCCGATCATGGTGGCGTGCAACCGTTCGATCGGGTAGCCGAAGGTCGACGGCATGCCGAAATCGAGAAAGTCGACCACTGCGGACGCGCCCGCATCCTCGTACATCCACCGGTCCTTGCCGCTGCCCGAGCCGGTGACCTTGCCGGCCGCGGCGGTCAGCCCGGCGCGCGTCCAGCCATTGACCAGGGACGCCGCCGTGGTGGTCTTGCCCGCGCTCATGGACGAACCCACCACCACGACGGTCGCCGGGGGAGACCGCGTCGGCGGCGGCGCGCGCAAGGACAAGTTCTCGAGGGAAAGCGCAGCACCTGCCGGATCTGTCAGCGGACCGATCACCGACAGCTCCGTGGGTGGGCCATGGCGAGCGTGCGCCGAAGCGACGACACCGACCACCCCGCCCGCGGTCAACAGGTGCGCCGCGGTGCCGCGGGGCAGATAACCCTCATAGAACTCTGTGGCGTACCGGTTGCCGCACGCGCCCACCACGATATCCCTCGGATACAGGCGCGCACGCCGACCATGAGCGTTCTCCAGGCTCTCGTGCTCCCCGACACGCTTCACACTGGACACCACCAGATCCCCCAGCTGCGGCTCAGCCGCGAAACCTCCCAGCCGCGTGCGCTCCCGATCGGTGACCCTCCGTGTTACATAACTCCACTTGGCATCAGACAACCCCTGCATCACGCGATCCCCTCGAATTTGATCTACACCACTTAGTCGACACATCTAATTGCGGTTCAAAATCATCCTCAAGGATTGCATTCCATCGGCAACGCCCGCAACAGCCGACCTGCTGTGAAATGTCTGAAACATCCGGATTTGATGTCGATATTGAGCGATTGGCGACAGCTCGCACCGTCGCCATTTTCAGCGCTCCCAATTTGGATTCGTCACCAGGATGACCGGCCTCGTCCCAGAGCGTCACGTCTAATATGAAAACAATTCGGAGAGTGGGAAGCTGAAGACCTACTCCGGCGAACACTTCGAACGCTGGTGGCTTGTGGGTTAGCGCGGGACCGCACGTGCCGGCAGGTGTAGACCTGCTGCGGGGCCGAGAGCGTGGCCGACGAGCGGCCGATGGCTGCACTGCGTAGAGCAACTGCCACGATTGCGAGGAGGATGGTGTCTGTGTCGGGTGAGCTGAACGCTCACCCCGGGGTGGACCCTAATTTGGCCATCCCGGATCTACGGCTACCTGCTCGGCGGGAAAGACCACTACGACGTAGAAGAAGCCAGGCGAATCATGGAAAAGATGCCTGAGCTCGCCGACGCAGCGCGGGAGAACCGTGCCTTCCTGATTCGGGTGTGCCGGTTCCTCGCGACGAACGTCGGCATCACCCAGTTCCTCGACTGTGGGTCGGGGCTCCCGACCGCGGAGAATGTGCACCAGGTGGCGCGGCGGATCAACGCCGACTCAAAGGTGGTCTACACCGACTACGACCCGATTGTCGCCGCGCACGGGCGCGCCCTCCTGGAAGAAAACGACCGCACGCGCTACGTCCAGGCCGACATCTACGAGCGGAAAGCATCCTCGTCGACGACGTCGTACGATCGCACCTGGACTGGGGCCAGCCGATCGCAGTTCTGTTCGTCGCGACCCTGCACCACTACAAGGCGGACCGCTGCCGGCCTGCTGAAGTCACGGCGGAGTTCCTGAAGCAGTTGCCCTCAGGCTCGTACGTCGTCATCTCCCACCTCGTCGACCCGAGCGACGGGGCTGGCGATGATCAGGCCATCGCGCAACTCCGAGACATCGTCAGCTCGGGATCACTGAAGGGCGTGATCGGCCTCGGACGCGCCGCGGAGATCGTCCCCCTGACCGACAGGTGGCCGGACGGCCCCATGCTCCAACCCCCGAACGTCGCGCAGCGGATCATGGTCGGCGGAGTTGCCCGCAAGCCCTGATCAGGCGACCAACATCGAAACCTGAACGACCACGTCGTCGAGTGCTGCATCGTGAAGGACGGATCGTCGTCGCACGAGATCTCATCGAGGTGCCCATCAGCAGCAACAGCGGATCGTCGTGAGAGTGGCGCGCTGGGTGGTAGACCGTGGCGCGGAGGGCCGAGCGCCGGTGGCCGCTGGGATTCGCACCGGCCGCAATCGGGATCGGCTGCGCGGAACAGCCGAGCACGCCGCAGTGGCCGCGCTGGCCCGGAGGCGCTGCGCGGGTCGGCGTTCGGTCTGCTGGCCACCCGTCCAGGCGCTGGGTAACGTGGCGGGAGCGTGATCGCCGGAGCACACCGGGGCGTCCTTGACGCGGAGCTGGAGCAGCCTGTTCGGTCGGGCCCGAGGCGGGTGAAGGTGCCGGCGGTGGCGAGGGCTTCGACGACGGGCCGGTCGAGCTGCACCCGCTCGGTCACCTGCCCGATTGACGCGTAAGTCGCGCCGCGCTCTGGGCCGCCGGCGCCGCCTCGGCCACCCGCGCCGAGCACATCCCGGGCCTGGCCATCGGCCACGACGCCCCCGCCCTGCCCGGCATGACCACCTTCGAACTCGCCGCTGCGGACCTGTGGGCCACCGGCATCACCCCCGACCGCCACCCCATCGAATTCCTCCGCACCCACCTCAACCAGCTCGGCGCCACCCCCCGCCGGCCAGCTCCTCGACGTCCACGATTCGCGCTGCTACCAGAGGCCACGCGGCCGGGTCGCGGCCGTCGCTTCACTCGGCGCTGATGGCGCTGGGACGTACACCTCGGCTGCAGGCTGGGCGTGGTTTCGTCGCGTTGGCTGACTGTTCACGATCATGTCATCGAGGCCTGGGTCGGCTGTTGCTTGGGTCGCAGAGTCTGGGCATCGGACCGAACACCGATGCCGGGCCAGGGCCGGCGGGTCCAGGACCCGCGCGCGATTCTCTGGAGCGCGTCGATGCCCACGCCCGAAAAGCTCGACCGTCGGACCTTGCTGCGTCGTTCCGCGCTACTGTCCGTCAGCCTGGTGGCGGCCCCGACGGCGCTCAGCCGGCTCAGCGTGGCGGAAGCGGCCGAGGCGACGGCCGGCGCGGAGTCCTTTGTTGACTCCTACCGGACCAACGTGATGGCCAACCTCACGGCGGAAACCAACGCCGCTGTCCGCGTTCTGGCCGGCATGGAAGAGCTCTGGCGCACCGGAACGACCTGGGACAACGGGACCGTCCTGAGCGAGGACGTACTGCACGCGAGCATGCGTCACGTTGCGTGGGTGACCCAGCAGCGGACCCCCGAGCAGGCCAAGCGCGCGTTCATCTACGACCGCCGGCACCAGAGTTACGCGGCCATCGACGGCCTCGGGCCACTCGCGGGGATCTACAAAACCGGCGCCAAGGCGGTCACCGGCATTACGGCGGCGCCCGACGGCACTCCACCCTCGACAGTGGATGACTCGGTGCCCCCGGACGCGCCGCCCGGCTTCGCGCTCGGCGCCGGCTCCCCGGACTCGGCCCTCGGGCAGGTCGTTCAGCTCGTCAACACCCTGCGCGGGCCCTTCGCCTCGGGCAACCCGGCGAAGTACGTCTACCAGTACCCCAGGCCATGGCGGATGACCGCGGACAGCCGGGTCGTCCCGACCGGTGCCACCGACGAACTCGGCTACCCGATCTACCGTTCGGACGTGATCGTCGCTCCGCAGCTGCTGCGCCAGCGAAGCGTCAGTCCCCCCGATGACGGTGGCTTCCCCAGCGGGCACACCAACGCTTTCCACCTGGCCTGCCTCGCGCTGGCGTATGCGATCCCGGAGCGATTCCAGGAGTTGGTGACCCGAGCGTTCGACCTGAGTGACACGCGGATCGTCGCCGGTATGCATTCGCCTGTCGACGTTCTCGGAGGCCGCGTGCTGGCCACCGCACTGGCCGCCGCCACCTTGGCTGACCCGCAGAACGCTGGGCTCAAGACGGCAGCGCGGGCCCAGGCCAGCCAGTACCTTCAAGCCCAGACCGGCACGACGCCGAACACCCTGTTCGCCTACGCGCACTCCGCTGCCACCGCGACCGATCCCTATGCCGACCATGAGGTCAACAGGAAGCTCGTCGCTGATCGGCTGACCTACGGGTTGCCGCGGCACGGGCGCCACGTCGAGATGACGGTCCCGAAGGGCGCCGAGGTACTGCTGGAAACCCGCCAGCCGTACCTGACCGCGGCCCAGCGGCGAGAGGTGTTGCGGACCACCGCAGTGGCATCCGGTTATCCGGTGCTGACCGGGCCCGAGCAGTGGGGCCGGCTCAACCTGTTCGCGGCGGCCGACGGTTACGGGGCGTTCGACACCGATGTCCGGGTAGAAATGGATGCCAGTCGCGGCGGCTTCTTCGCGGCCGACAGCTGGCGCAATCCGATCGGCGGGCGTGGTGCTTTCGTCAAGGCGGGTACGGGTGAACTGACGTTGGGCGGCGACAATCGCTACACCGGCGGCACTCGTATCGAGGGCGGCAGGCTCGCCGCGGGCACGCCGTCTGCCCTGGGTTTCGGCGAGGTGGAGGTCCGCGCCGGGCGACTGCGGCTCACTGCGCAGGATGTCCGGCTGATGCGCGGCTACCGGCAGCGATCCGGTTCCACCCTGGCGGTCTCGTTGCGCCGGCGGAACCGGGCGGCCCTCACCGTAGCGGGACCGGTCACTCTCGACCGGGGCGCTGTTCTGGAGATCGCACTGGAGGACGTGCGCGCGGGGGACGTAGTGCCCGTGCTGGCCGCAGGCGCATTGCACGGTCGGTTCACCACGCTCACCGTGGTCACTCGCGGGTACCGGGTGTCGCCGAATTACACGACGGCCGGACTCTCGGTGCGGATCCTGGCGGCCGCCTAGCATCATTGCTCGCCACCGGGCACGGTGGACATGGCCTGTCAAGTGTGGTGTTGATCGTCATGGGTGTGTCCTCCGTGGACGGTTCGTCGTCAGTGTGGGCTGGGGCTTGCGACCGAGCGGCGGAACCTCGGCGTGCTCAAGCCCGACCCCGAGCGCGGGTGTGCCGGGTGCGGCCGGGGCGCGTGCTGCACGTCGTCGGCGACAGTGAGCTCGCCGAGCAGCGGCGCGAGATCTACCGCTCCGGGGAAGTGCAGGGATGGTCGCTGCAGCCGATGGCGCCCACCCAGACCCCGCCGGCGGAGGTCCGCGACCGGTTGGCCGCGGCCAATGCCGGGCCGAACCGGTGGCACTTGAAGCTGCAGCGCTACGACTGGGTGACGGTGTACTCGGCTGGCCGAAGAACGCGTCCGCCAGCGGGTGGACGCCCGTGGAGGCTGTGCAGTTCCGGGGGAAGCTCGCGGACCGCGTCGCTGAGCCGGCCCCGGATGGACCCTCCGTCTCTTCGAACAGATTGGACACTGGACCGAAGAGCAGATGGGCGACGTCGTCGACGGGGTCATCAATGCGCTCACCGTGCTGCGCACCGAACTGACCTCACACACTCAGCGCGCGTGACCGGCGCCGTAACGCAGGGGCGCAGCTGCGGCGACCGACCTGCCCGTGTCGGTGCAGGGGTTTCCGGTCTGATGGTCAGCCGGGCATCCGCTGCCTGAAGACTTCATCGGCTGGCTCCCGGTCTCCACCGTCGCCGGTGACTTCGTCGAGCAGGACACGGGCGGTGGGGAGGCGCGGAAGCCCGTAGCGTTCGCGTCCTCGTCGCCCTGCGCGCGAGCTTGCAACGGTGCCCAGGTATGGCGGGAAATCGGCCGCCCCTGGTCTGCGAGACCCATGTTCATCCCGCCTTCAGGAGATGCCTGCCCAGACAAACCGCGATTCACGTCACGGGCAAACCCGCCTCGCAATGATCATCGAATGGGTACTCGCGCGGTGAACGACTGGCGAGATCACCTATCCGCGGTGCGTTTGCCCAGGCCGTAGGAGCCGAGGAACACCACGTACCAGAGTGTTCCAGAGGATCGCCCAGTCAATGAAACCCAACGCGTCCCCGTGGAGCGTCCCCGCGGAGGCCGGCTCGTGGAGTACGTGCGGCGCCAGCACGAAGTAGTAGAGCAGGTAGGTCCCGCAGGCCAGGGCGCCGGTGATCGCGATGCGGAGAAGCACGTTTACTCCGGTGGTGAAGCGGGTCGGCCGGTTCTCGAAGATGTTGGCCCAGGCGATCATCCAGAACGTCCAGCATACCCCGAGCTCGGCCGCGTGCACGGTCACCCCGCCGCCGAGCGCGGTGACGTTCGCCGGGCCCATCAGGAACTTCGCCACGTGCAGGAGGACGAAGTCCGTCGAGTACATCGACTGGGTGTTGCCCTGCCCGACCAGGGTGACCGAGTGCAACGCGGAACCGTTCACCTTGCCCGACGACACGATCGGGGCGACGGTACCGGTCCAGAACTGGCCGTAGAGCTTGCCGTCGGTGCCGATGTAGAGCACCGGCATGGCCCCGAGGCTGGGTTCGCCGAGTCGATCGCGCTGTGCCCGGTGGACATCAGCACCCCCGCCGCGCCGTTCGGGAAGGTCTGGAACCACAGCTGCACACTCAGATAGCTCGCCGAAGCCACAAGGTTGTTCGGCAGCTGCATCGACCCGGCGCCGTTGAAATAGCTCGACGTGCTCGGCGAACCCGGGTGCGGTGTCGAGTCACTCGGCGACACCGTGGTGAACGCGCCGTTGTCCGCACCGAGGTTCGCGGTGACCTCATCGACCGCCGTCGTCCCCGCGCTCTGGTTGAGCCGCCAGTAGGCATACGGCTGCCCGTCCAGCACCGTGGAGCGATAGTGCTACCGAGTGTTCAACCTTGGAACACGAAGTGCTCTCCCGTCATCATTTCAAAACCCGGAAAGAAGCACAACAGACTATTGTTGAATGGGTCGTCGAATTCTACAACCGACGACGTCGCCACAGTTCCTGTGAAGCAGTGCCCGATCGACTACGAGACCACTGCGGCCAATCGAGCCGCATAGAGGAGCCCTCCACGGTTCGGGGGGAAGCTCAATCCGCTGGGTGTTGTACCAGCCGTCTATGTAGGCAAACCGGGCGTTCTCGGCTTCTTCCCTTGTCCGCCAACTATTCCGATGAACCAACTCGGTCTTGAGCGTCGAGAAGAAGTTCTCTATCAACGCGTTGTCGTAACTGTCGCTGACCGAGCCCATCGACTGAGCGATCCCGTTGTCAGCCAACCTGGTCGATAACCGGAACGCCGTGTAGGCGAGCCCCTGCCCGAATGGTGGACCACTGGCCCTCCCAGACCTGCCGTGACCACACCGCGTCCTCCAGCGCGCCGAGCACCAGCTCGGTGTCGCAGCGACCCGAGCATTTCCAGCCCACGATCCGGTTGCAAAACGCACCGCGCACGGGGTGCATTCGTTCGCCGGCCAGGGACTGAACCTGGGGATCCAGGACGCGGTGGTGCTCGGCGCGCTTTTGGTGGAAGGGCGGTCCTGCGGTGTTCGCCGAGTACGAGCGGGTGCGTAGACCGTTCGTCGAGCGGTTCCAGCGGCACCCACCTCCCTGCCTCAGCTGACTTCCCAGCCGGACGGCGGAGACGTTCACCGAGGTTTGTACGGGGAGATCGCGGACCTTATGGCCTGCGACCAGCCTGAGGTCGAAGCCTTCGGCAGGCGGCTGACGGCCGACGTTTCGACTTAATGTGATCAGCGTCACGCTGTATGCGGTTGACCTTGACCCATACGTGCAGGTTTTACGTCCGCACGGTCGACGCGTGGGCCGACAACCCGCTGCAAGATCTGCTCTGAAGGGTACGGCTGGCCGGCGTCGACCAGCCAAGGCGGCCATCGTCAAGCCCGAGGACTCGACTCGTGCGGCTCTCACCGAAATCTGTGCGGTGTGCTGCCGAACGGTCTGCTCAAAAGTACCGCACGCCGCTGAACGCTCAGCGTCTGTTGAGATGGACAAGATCAGCGGCGATTGGTCGGTGCATACTGGTGTCGTGCAGTCTGTGATCGTCATTGGGGCCGGCCAGTCCGGCATCGCGGCAGCGCTAGCCCTGCGTCGGGAAGGTCTTCAGCCACTCGTACTGGAGGCTGCCGAACAGCCCGGAGGTTCATGGCCGCAGTACTACGACAGTCTCTCATTGTTCACGCCGGCGCGGTTCAACGGACTTCCCGGATTTCCGTTTCCGGGCGACCCCTCCCACTTCCCCACACGCGACGAGACAGCCGACTACCTGCGCGACTGCGCCGCGGCGCTGGACTGTGAACTCTGGACCCGCACCCGAGTCACAGCCGTCACACGAGCCGACGGGTTCTACCTGGTGCGAGCTGAAACCAGCGCTGGTCACATCGTTGAGATTCCCGCCTCCATGATCGTCGCGGCTACCGGCACCTTCTCCCACCCGCACCGCCCCCACCTGCCGGTGCTCGACCACTACACCGGGCGCGTACTGCATTCGGCTGAGTACCGCAATCCCGCGCCATTCGCCGGACAACGGGTCGTCGTGGTCGGCGCTGGCAACTCGGCCGTCCAGATCGCCGCCGACCTCGCCGCGCATGCCCGCGTCACCGTGGTGTCCCGTTCGCGGATTCGATACGCGACTCGTAAACCACTGCCGGGCGCCTCACCTGTCTGGGCAGGGCTGGCGCTCGCGGCACGGCTACCTGTCGGCCCCTTGCTTGCCCGGGGTTCCAGTTCTCCTCTCGTCTTCGCCGACCGCGCGGTGCAAGCCTTGGGGAACCCCGACTACCGCGAAATGTTCAGCACTGCACGGGACACAGAACTCCGGTGGCCGGGCGGGGGCACCGAACACGTCGACACCGTGATACTCGCCACCGGCTATCGTCCGGCCCTGTCCTACCTGAACTGCATCGGCGCCCCCATTGCTAGCGACTCGCCGTTGCAGCGTCACGGTCTCTCCCTTACTGAGCCCGGACTCGGCTTCGTGGGCCTGCGCCACCAACGCACGCTTTTCTCCGACACCCTGCATGGAGTCGGACGTGATGCCCGGTACGTATCTCGCCGTCTCGTCGTGTCGCATTCCGGGAGTCCGCCGGCCGGTGGCCTGCCGACGACGGCGAGGTCCGGTGAGCACCACGCCCAACATCGGCAACGATGACCTCGCGCCCAAGCGGTCGGCCAAGGACCCGCTGACGCGCTACGAGCAGCTGCCGCAGGCCGAGCTGGCCGCGATCGACGTCGACCTCACCGTTGCCGCGGCCTGGGCGACCACTTCCGTCCCCACCCCAGCCGCGCCTCACCGCCCCGCAGATCGAGCTCACCTCGGACCGGCCCCTGACCAAGGCCTACATCCGGCCGCGGCCCTTTTCAGCCATCAACGCGTTCGCCATCACCTCGGTGACCGCTGGCCGGGAGCCGAACCCTACGAATCTCCGGAAACACCGATCACGGGATAGACCCAAGTGTCGAATCTTGGGACAGCTTCGGCTGGGGTATGCCCGACCGGTCAATCGGGTTTGTCCTTTTGATGGCTGTCGTGAGTGCTGAAGGCCACGTACAGGGCTGGGACTGGTGTCCGAGCGCGAAGTTGCCGGAGGAACTTGGCGACGGCAGTGATCTTGGCAGCAGTTGACCCTGCTGAGCGCTTCAGCTGAGGATGGTTCGGGCAGACACCGTCGGCATCGCGTTCGGTTCAGCCCTGCTCGTCGTGTCAGCACGGAACCGCGTAGCTGCTGCTGAAGTCATGAGTCGGCGCGCCCTCCCCGCCGGCCAGCTCCCCGACGCACCCGGATCAAAGTCGGCGGCGCCGTCACCCACAAGCAGCGGCCGGCGACTGCGGGCGGTCACGTTCCTCAACCTGGAGGAGGCCGTCATGACGAACGTGATCGTGTCGACCGGGCTCCTTCGCCGGAGTAGGCGTCGTCTGCGCACTACGGGGCGTTCGTGGCGCGGGATCGTGCAAGTGGGCAACCCGTCGGGCAATGCGGATCCGATGCCGGTAGCTCGGTCGCACTGAGAGGTGCAGACCACTCAGGTCCTCAGCCTCTACTTGACACTCACCGGATTCACTCATCAATTGTCTGCTTGACCGAGAAAGGCTCGGTACCTCCCACCAGGCGCCGCTCTTGTCAGGCACGGCCCAGTCGACCGGGACCGAGTGCGTCCAAAGTGGCACCGTAAGCCGCGGTTCTCGCGGACAGTTCGCCTTCGAGCACCGCGTCCGCAGCGATGGCGGCCAGCGCGGGCGCCATCTGGATGCCGTAACCGCCCTGGCCGGCGACGAAATGGAATCCTTCATGGCCGGCCCAGGAGCCGACCACCGGTGCGCGGTCGGCGACGAATGACCGCAGACCTGCCCAAGCACGCCGTACGCTGCGCAGACCGAGTGTGGTTATGTCGTTGATCGACTCCAGCGCGCGGGCCACCGCCAGCTCGTCCGGACGTGCGTCACCCGGTGCGGTGTCCGTCTCATCGGCCGGAGAACCCAGTATCAATGTGGCTTCCGGCTTGAAGTACCAGCGTTCCAGGATGTCGAAGATCATGGGCCAGTCGCTGATTTCACCGCTGAACGCGGTGGGACTGACGAACGCGGACCGCACCTTCGGCTGCAGGCCCAGCGTCGGCACTCCGGCCAGCTTCGCCACTTCGTCAGCCCAGGCGCCGGCCGCATTGACCACCTGCCCGCAGCTGATCACCTGAGTGCCTGCGGTGACCCGCCACTCTCGTCCAGTCCGCTCGACGTGGCGAACCGGGGCGTCGAGCAGCAGATTTCCGTTACGCCGCTTGAACTCGCCCAGGTAAGTTCCGTGCAAGCCCGCGACGTCGATATCCATTGCGGCAGAGTCGAGCGCGCCTTCGATGATCCGGTCCGCGCGTAGGGCCGGGCACCAGGCGACCGTCTCCGCAGAGGTCAGCTGGACCAGCTCCCGATCTGCCTTCGCTGCGTGGGCGAGCGCGCGCAGACTTTCCGGGTCCGTTGCCACCCAGATCAGCGGCCGAGACCGGAGTAACTCCGTCCCGTACTCGACCGACCTGGCGTCGTACAGTGATCGGCTGGCCGCGGTCAACGCGCGAACGACAGCGCCACCATAACTCGGTAGGAAAGCCGCTGCGGAACGACCGGTGCTGTGTACGGCCGGCGAGTACTCAGCCTCGACGAGAACCACCGACACTCGAGATGCCAGTTCAGCGGCGACCGACGCACCGGCCATCCCGGCACCCACGACAACGACATCAGAAACCAGATCGGACACGAGCCCCTCCTTCATCCGTCACCAACCTTAGGCTTCGCGGCGCGCCGAGTTGTCAGTCGGACTACGTCATATGTGGTGCGGACAAACGGATTTTCCGACTCAGAAATGGTCGACCACCGACCCGAGCAGACATCACCGGACTGCCACCAAAGGGCGGTAAGCCGAGGTCAGCCACCGTTCGAGTAGTGACAGAAGCCGGTTCAACCATCCCCTCCGTCCCGGTGTGGCGAGCCGGCGCACGACAACCACCAGATCCGTGACGATGTGCCCGGGATCACGATCGCGTGTGCCTAAAAGGCCATAACAGATTGAGTGTTTCGTGAGTCGGCACCGGTAGATGACGCTGCTGGTGATGCCCAGGAAGGCGTCATGAATGAACCGCCACGGGTAAGGGACCGGCTTCGGTGTTACACCAGCGCCGGTCGGCGTGGCGGGTGTTGAGCGTAGTAGGCGCTCTCGTATTCGACCGGGGTGAGGTACTCCGGGCGGGAATGTAGGCGGGCGTTGTTGTACCAGTCGACCCACTCCATCGCTGCGTACTCGACCTCGGACAGGTTCGTGAACGGGCCGTGCCGGTTGATCAGTTCGGTCTTGAACAGCCCGATGATCGACTCTGCCAGTGGATTGTCATAGGCGTCGCCGACCGAACCGATGGACGCCGATAATCCTTGGTGCAAGGGGAATCTGTGAAGGCAACCGACGTATATTGGGCGGATTCAACTGGTGGACGCAACATTGGTGTCTTGGATTGATCGTAGATGATCGTCGAGGGCTTCGGCGGGTGATGCGCCCCGGGTCTGGTGCAGGCTCTGATCCCATGGAGGATGCGGAGCATGGCGGCACCGAAGAAGTACAGCGACGAGCTGCGTGAGCGGGC
>NZ_JBFAAJ010000041.1:0-49731 GCF_040639695.1 Amycolatopsis sp. NPDC023774 | reverse complement strand
CCCACCCGGCGCCCCCGCCCCCCCCCCCGGGTTTAACCCCAACCCCCCCAATTGGGGGTTTGTTGGCCAACACCCACCCCGTTTCGCGTTCGGTGGCGTTCAGCGCACCGAACGCCACAGCGGGGCGGCGGGGTCGGGCCTAGCGGCGGCTCACGTCTCGAACTTGTACCCGAGGCCGCGCACCGTCACGAGGTGGCGCGGCGAGCCCGGGTCGGGCTCGATCTTCGAGCGCAGGCGTTTCACGTGGACGTCGAGGGTCTTGGTGTCCCCGACGTAGTCGGCGCCCCACACGCGGTCGATCAGCTGGCCGCGCGTGAGCACGCGGCCCACATTGCGCAGCAGGTACTCCAGCAGGTCGAACTCCTTGAGCGGCAGCGAAACCTCGGCACCGTCCACGGTCACCACGTGCCGCTCGACGTCCATCCGCACGGGCCCGGCCGAGAGCACCAGCGGCGTCAGCTCGCCCTCCGCGCCCGGCTCGCCGCCGCGGCGCAGCACCGCGCGCACGCGCGCGATGAGCTCCCGGGCCGAGTAGGGCTTCGTCACGTAGTCGTCGGCGCCGAGCTCGAGACCCACGACCTTGTCGATCTCGCTGTCGCGCGCCGTCACCATGATGACCGGCACGGCCGAACGCTGGCGCAGCTGCTTGCACACGTCCGTGCCGCTCATGCCCGGGAGCATGAGGTCGAGCAGCACGATGTCGGCACCGTTGCGGTCGAATTCCTCGAGCGCCTGCTGTCCCGTCCCGGCCACCGCGGCCGTGAAACCTTCCTTGCGCAGCAGGAAGGCGAGCGGGTCGGCGAAGGACTCTTCGTCCTCGACAATGAGAACCCTCGTCACAGGTTTCCTCCATGGTCTGGGCCGGAGAGCTCCTGCCCGGTTGCCACGAGCCGGGGTGTCCGCTCGGGGGTCTTGTCCTGCCGCACCACGGTGGCGGGCTGGGTCTGCTGCTTGCCGCGCGCGCCGTCGCCACCGGGCTCGGGGCTGACGTGCGCGGGAATCCGCAGCGTGAACGTGGATCCGGTGCCGGGTCTGCTCCACAGGCCCACCGAACCACCGTGGTTGGCCGCGACGTGCTTCACGATCGCCAGGCCCAGGCCCGTGCCGCCGGTGGCGCGGGAGCGAGCCTTGTCCGCGCGGTAGAAGCGCTCGAACACGCGCTGCTGCTCGTCCTCGGCGATGCCGATGCCGCGGTCGGTCACGGCGATCTCGACCATGCCGTCGGCCAGCCGGCGCGAGATCGACACCGGGCTGCCCGGCGACGAGTACGCGACGGCGTTCTCCAGCAGGTTCGACAGCGCCGTGACCAGCAGAGTCCGGTCGCCCTCGATGAGCAGGCCGCTCGCCGCGTCGGTGGTGATGGTGATCTCCGCCGACTCCGCTGACAACGTTGTCCGGCCCAGCGCCTCCCGCACCACCGCGTCGACCTCGACGACATTGAGATCGGGCAGCCGCTCGGCGCCCTGCAGGCGTGAAAGCGCGATGAGCTCGGTCACGAGCGTGCCCAGCCGGGTCGACTCGCGGAGGATCTTGCTGCCGAAGCGGCGGACCTCGTCCACGTCGTCGGCGGCGTCGAGCACGGCCTCGGTGAGCAGCGCGATCGCACCGACCGGGGTCTTGAGCTCGTGGCTCACGTTGGCCACGAAGTCGCGTCGCACGGCCTCCAGGCGGATGGCCTCGGAGTGGTCCACGGCCTCGACCACGGTGAAGCCGTCGCCGAGCGGGCGGACCTCGCCGAGCACCGCCTCCGGCTGGCGCCGACCGCGGTGCTCGAGCGGCGACAGGTCGATCTCCATCGGCTCATCGGTCTCCACCACCTGCTCGGCGGCGGCCCGGGCCCGCGGGTCGGCCTGGTTGACGCGCACCAGGCCCAGCTCGTAGGCCCTCGGGTTGTGCAGCACGAGGTCACCGAAGCGGTTGAGGACGACAACGCCGCTCTGGGACGACCGAATCAGCCGTTCGAGGAGCTCCGCCACGGTGGGTCCCACCGGCCGTGCCGTCTCCTTCCGGGCCCGAGCCCGGGCGATGAGAAACCCGACGACCGCGCCCACGACAAGAGCGCCGATGGCCGAGATCAGGGCAACTGGCGTGGTCACAAAGGAATCGTAAGCATCCCGGTAGCCTTTCGGACCAGCCTTGGAAGCCCGGTCGTGAGGCGCGTGACACCTACGGGGGACATGTTCGCCCTGGTGTCAGGCCCCGTTCACCCTCCCGAGACCTTCCGGCAGGATGTTCACGCTCCGTCGAGCTCGGCAAGATCGTCAGCCGTCAGGCGCAGCTGCGCGGCGGCGACGTTCTGTGCCAGATGGTCCGGGTTGCCCGTGCCCGGGATCGCGAGCACGTGATCACCTTGCGCGAGTGTCCACGCGAGACGGACTTGGGCCGAGGTGGCGTCGTGGCGCTTCGCGACGGCCGCCACGCGCTCTTCCACACCGGTTTCGTCTGTTTGTCCACTCGCGACGGCGAACCACGGCACAAACGCCACGCCGTGTTCACCGCAGAGGCGCAGCAGCTCGTCGTCCTCGCGGACGGCGGTGAGGCCGTACTGGTTCTGCACGCACACCACGGGCGCGATCGCCAGCGCCTCCGTGAGGTGCTCCGGGCCGACGTTGGAGATGCCCAGCTCGCGGATGAGGCCGGCCTCGCGCAGCTCGGCCAGGGCGCCGAAGTGCTCGGCGATGGAGCCCGTGCCGCGGCCGAGGCCCGTGCCGATGCGCAGGTTGACCACGTCGATGTGGTCACGCGCGAGCTGGCGCAGGTTCTCCTCGACCTGGCCGCGCAGCTGGTCGGGCCGCGCGAAGGGCAAGAACTCCCCGGACGGGTCGCGACCGGGGCCGACCTTCGTGGTCAGGACCAGGTCGTCGGCGTACGGCGAGAGCGCGGTGTTGATCATCTCGTTGGCGGAGAACTCCGGCGTGAAATAGAACGCCGCGGTGTCGATGTGGTTCACGCCGAGCTCGAGCGCGCGGCGCAGGACGGTGAGGGCGCGCTCGCGGTCGGCGCTGGTGCCGCCCGTGAACGGGACGAGCCGCATGGCGCCGAAGCCGAGGCGGTTGACGGTCAGGGAACCGAGCTGCCACGTGCCGGCGGCCGCGGCGGGAAGTGCTGTCTGGGTCATGAGTTCAAGCGTGGCTCGGCGGCTTTCGCGTCGCCCGGATTGGCAGGAAGCTGCCACCTGGCAGTGGCCGCGGCCGCGCCACGAGGTGACACTGGGGTGCGTGACTCGAGTCGAGGACGTCGTGACCGTGCGCGGCGAACGCGAGCTGTTCGACCGCACCGCCCATCTGTTCGGCAGCGCCACCGACATCGCGTGCGCCGCGAACACCCTCTACACCTGGGCGGCTTCGCGCCCGGGCACCGGCGTGCGGCCGGTCCCGGACCTGCAGGGCCGGCGGGCGCGCAAGATCTACCTGCCGAGCGTGCTGCTGAACGCGGCGGGCGTCGAGCACCTGCGCTTGCTGCGCGAGCTCGGCGCCCAGATCCGGATCACCGAGCGCGAGATCAACGAGACGATCATCCTCGACGGGCGCCTCGCCATCCTCGCCGCCGAGGTCACGCCGGACGGGCGCAGCTACACCGTCCTTTCGCGACCCGACCTCGTCAACGGGATCTCGTCGCTGTTCGAGGCCGCGTGGCGGTCGTCGACGGATCTGGCGGCGTTCGAAACGCGCTACGCCGAGCTGCGCCGGCACACGCCGCGGCTGCTGGACCTGCTGCTGTCCGGCTGCACCGACGAGACCGCGGCGCGCACGATGGGCGTCGGCCTGCGGACCTACCGGCGCTACGTCGCGGAGCTGATGGCAGCGTTGGGGGCGACGTCGCGGTTCCAGGCCGGGGCGCGTGCGAAGGAGGCCGGTCTGCTGTGAGGCGTGGTGTCGTGGTGTCGGTGGCCCTGCTCGCCCCGTTCGGCCTGTTCGCTGCCGGGTGCAGCTCCGCGGTGGGCGGGAAGGCCGTGGTTGCGCCACAACCCGCCAACCTGGCCTACGTGGACGCCAAGGCCACCAGCGACGCGTCCGTGGGGATCAAGAAGGCCGTGGAGACCGTGTTCAGCTTCGACTCCACGGACACGGCCGCGGTGGCGAAAAACGAGCAGGAATACTTCACCGGCAACGCCCGCACGCAGTTCGACCAGACCTTCGCACAGATCAAGACCACTCCGGTGAAGACGCAGACGCACGTTGTCGATTCGGGCGTCGCCGCGCTGTCGCCGCGCGGGGCCACAGTGCTCGCCGCGGTCAAGCAGCAGAGCCAGACCCCCGACGGCAAGACCAACGCGGCCCTCGCGGTCGTCCTCGTGACCGCCGAGCCGGCCGGCGACCACTGGCGCGTCAGCGACCTGAACCTCAACCCGCGCGGCACCCTCGGCCCGACGGCCGACCCGGGCGCCTCGCGCCCCGCCGTCACCCGCGACTCCGCTCTCACCGCCGCCCGGCACGCCGGTTCGGTGCTGCTGACCGTCGATGCCCAGAACGCCGACGCCGTGTACGACGGCTACGAGAGCGTCGCCGTCGATCCGCTCCTCACGCAGTTCCGCGCGACCCGCCAGACCACCGTCGGCAGCATGAAAAACAGCGGTGCCAAGGCAACTTTCAACCCGCAGTCCGCGGCCGCCGTGTCCTCGGCCTCCGCGGACGGCAAGACCGCCACGGTGCTCCTCGACGCCGTCGTCTCGACCCGGCAACAGGGTGGCCCGCAGGACCGCACCATCCCCGTCCGCCTCACTTTGGCCCGCCAACCGGACGGCAGCTGGAAGGTGTCGGCGATCGACCCCCTGAACGCGGCCTGACCTGGGCTGGCTACACCGAAAGGCCTTCGCACCTCAGCGCAAGGCGGCCTCGCCCCGCGCGGCCCGGCGACTCCCCGGGTCTGCCGCGGGATGGCTTCGCGACCCGACCCCCGTTCCTCCCGCCTGGGAATCAAGCCACCGCCGCGTTCCGGGCCGGCTCGGCGGCAGGCGCCAGGCGCTCGACCGCAGATTCCGCGCCTGCACGACGCGGCTGCTCCGGCTGCTCGCCCCGCGCGGCCGCTGGCACGCCGAAGGGCCACCACGCAGCTCGCGCAGTGGCCCTTCGTCCGTGGCTGGGTGAGGCTCAGCGACCCTGGTTCGCCACCGCGGCAGCGGCTTCCTCCGCCGCCGCCGGGTCGAGGTACAGCCCGCCCGGCTTGATGGGCTGCAGGTCCTCGGTGAGGTCGTAGCGCAGGGGGATGCCGGTGGGGATGTTGAGGGCGGCAATGTCCGTGTCGGAGATGCCGTCGAGGTGCTTGACGAGCGCGCGCAGCGAGTTGCCGTGGGCGGCGACCAGCACGGTCTTGCCCGCGCGCAGGTCGGGGACGATCGCGGACTCCCAGTACGGCAGGAGGCGCTCGACGACGTCCTTGAGGCATTCGGTCAGGGGCGCGTTGTCGCCGAGGTCGGCGTAGCGCGGATCGCCGGCCTGGCTGAACTCGTCGGCCGGGTCGATGGCGGGCGGCGGGGTGTCGTAGGAGCGGCGCCAGAGCATGAACTGCTCTTCGCCGAACTCCTCCAGCGTCTGCTTCTTGTTCTTGCCCTGCAGCGCACCGTAGTGGCGCTCGTTGAGCCGCCAGTCGCGCTTGACGGGGATCCAGTGCCGGTCGGCGGCGTCGAGGGCGATGTTCGCCGTGCCGATCGCGCGGCGCAGCAGCGACGTGTGCACCACGTCCGGCAGCAGCCCCGCCTCGGCCAGCAGCTGGCCACCCTGGCGAGCCTCGCGCTCGCCCGTCCCCGAAAGCGGCACGTCCACCCATCCGGTGAACAGGTTTTCCGCGTTCCACGTGCTCTGTCCGTGACGCAGCAGCACCAGCGTCCCAAGTTCGGCCATGGCCCACAGCCTGCCAGAGCGGACCAGGTTCGTGACTGGTGAGTCCCACTTGAACGATGTTCTACAGAGAGTGTGTTACCTCATAGTAACACCTTCACTCGAACAGAAGTCAGCCCGCCAACAAGCCGCGAAAAGGGTGCAATGTGCTGCGCGCTGTTATCCCACTCGGCGAAGTCCACTCGAATGGAGTAACGAGTAGTCTTGTGATTACAGGTGGACATCTGACAGGTTTGGCATGTCCCGCTCAGCCGGATTCCACGCACTCCCCGGCTGACGGCGGGCTATGACCGCGGCTCGTCTCCCCCCTGCCGAGCCGCGGCCCGCCGGCCCCGTTGGCATCCCCCTCGTCACCGGGTCCTTGATCGGCGGGAACTTCAGCGGGGCGGCTCGAGATCGCGACTCCCCCCTCCCTCGAGCCGTCCCGCCTTTCCCGTTTTCCCGCAGGTCCGGCGGGGACAGCCGCGTCCGCCGAGTCACCGATCGGCCGCGAACGGCGCCGCTTGCGCACCCACCACCACACCGCCCCGGCCGGGATCCCGAGCACCACGGCGAACGGCGCGATCGCCCCCACCGCCGTCAGGAAGCCGCCGCCGAAGGTCAGGAACGCGTCCCAACCACCGGCAAGCCCGGCGAGAAAGCCGGGCAAGTCATCGGATGTCTGCCCGGGACCGGGCAGGACCGCGGCGGCCACGGACAGCGCCACCGTCGCCATCGCGACACTCCCCGCGAGCGCCTTCTGCTGCTGTTCGAGTGACTCGAGCGCGGCTTCGCGGTGGGTGAGCTCACTCTCCACACTCGCGATCTCCGAGATCGAGGTCGCCTTCGCGAGCAACGCCCGGATCCGGTCGACGCTCGCGCGCTGCGTCGCCAGGCGCGCGTCCACGTCGACCACCTGGGCGGTGACGTCCTGGGAGCTCAGCTCCCGCTTGGTGACCCTGCCGAGCCCGGCCAGCTGGTCGAGGACCCCGTCGAGCTTTCCGGCGGGCACGGCCAGACTCAGCGTCGCGGACGACTCCAGCGTGCTCTCCTGGCCCGTGTACCCGCCGGCTCCGGTCGCGATCACCCGTGCCCGCGAGACGACGTCGTCGAGCTTCGGGGTCGAGAGGTCCAGTCGCGCACTCCGGGCGAGCTTGCGGTCGGTGGTCCCCGCGGCCCCCACCACCGGTGGCACCGGACCCTTCGTGGTCAGGCCCTGCTGCGGCACACCGGGTTGCGCCGCCCCCTGCTGAGGCAGTCCCTGCTGGGGCACAGCCGCGCGCCCGGCAGCCACCCCGCTGTCGGCCTCCGTCGAGCTCGGCTCGTTCGCCGTGCACCCCGCCAGCACCACCAGCAACCCGGCGCCGGCCAGCACCCATCTCCATCGAGTTCTCATCCGTCGGCCTCCTCCGCTCGGCTGGCAGACGGACGGACCCCGACGTCAGAGGCGTTGCACGGCCCGAGTCACGACTCGGTCAAGCCCGGCTCGTGCGGCCTCTCGGGCGCCACGAGGTGCTTGAACGCCTGGAGGTTCGCCAGCGACTCCCCGCGCGACACGCGCCAGTCCCACTCGCGCTTGATCGACGACGCGAACCCGATCTCCAGCAAAGTGTTGAAGTCGCCGTCGGCGGCTTCGAGGACCTGCCCGAGAATCTTGTCCAGCTCGGCGTCGGTCACCGTCTCCTTGCCGAAGCGCCCGACGAGGTAGATGTCGCCGACACTGTCCACTGTGTAGTGCACGCCGTAGAGCCGAGCGTTGCGCTGCAACAGAAAGCGGTACACCTGCTCGTGCGCCTCGTCCGGGCGGCGGCACACGAACGCCTCCACGGAGAACGCGTGGTCGCCGTCCACGAGCCAGCAGTTGGTCTGGAGCTTCTTGGTACCCGGCAACGTCACGAAGTACTTTCCTTCGCCACGCCGGTCGTACTTGAGCTCGGCAGCGTCCAAAGTGGACTTGATCGTCGCGTCCAGGCTCACACCGCCACCTCCGCCCGCGCATCGAGCGCTCCGCGGAACGCCTTGGTGGCCTGAGCGTAGATCTCCAGGAGCGAGTCCGTGGTGCGGCTCCAGGAGAAGCGGTGGGCATGCAGCACGGCGTTGGCACCGAGCTCACGCCGGCGTTCCGGACGCAGCGCGACGGCCGCCAGCGCGTCGGCCCAGTCGGTGGCTGTGTGCGAAGGCACGAGCAGCCCGGACACGCCGTGCGGCACCGCGACCGGCAGCCCGCCGACCTCGGCAGCCACCACCGGCGTGCCGCAGGCCTGTGCCTCCAGCGCCACGAGCCCGAACGACTCGTTGTAGCTCGGCACGGCCACCACGTCGGCCGCGCGGAACACGTTCACCAGCTTCTGCCCCGGCTGCGGCGGGAGGAACCGCACCTGCTCCTGGATCCCCAGCGTCCACGCCAGCTCCTTGAGCGCCTGCGGCTGCTCCAGCCCGGTGCCCGACGGCCCCCCGACCACGAGCACCACGAGCTTGGAGCGCAGCTCCGGCCGCTGGGTCAGCAGCTCGGCGGCCGCGCGCAGCAGCACGTCCGGCGCCTTCAACGGCTGGATCCGGCCGGCGAACGCGAGCACCAGGGCATCCTGCGGCAGCCCGAACGCGTCGCGCGCCAGCGCCTGCGAACCAGGCGTGAAGCGGTCGAGATCGACACCCGGCGGCACGGCGTGCACCGCGTGCGGGTCGGCGCCGTAGAGGTCCACGAGCTGGCGCGCCTCGACCTGCGTGTTGGCGACCAGGCAGTCGGCCTCGGCCACCACCTGCTCCTCGCCCATCACGCGCGTGCGCGGCTCGGGCTTGTCGCCGTCGGCGAGCAGCGAGTTCTTGACCTTCGCCAGCGTGTGCGCGGTGTGGACCAGCGGGACGCCCCAGCGGTCGCGCGCGAGCCAGCCCACCTGGCCCGAGAGCCAGTAGTGCGAGTGGATGAGGTCGTAGTAGCCGGGCTCGTGGAACGCCTCGGCACGCAGCACTCCCGAGGTGAACGCGCACAGCTGCGCGGGCAGCTCGTCGCGGCCCAGCGGCTCGAACGGGCCGGCCTGCACGTGGCGAACGGTCACGCCCGGCGCCAGCTCGGCCAGCGGCGGCTGGTCCGACGAGGTCGCGCGCGTGAACACCTCGACCTCGACGCCGCGGCGCGCCATCTCGGTGGCGGTCTCGCGCACGTACACGTTCATGCCGCCCGCGTCGCCGGTGCCCGGCTGTTCAAGCGGCGAAGTGTGCACGGACAGCACCGCGATACGACGCGGCGCCGCGCGGAACCCCGACAGAGAGGAGATGGTCACCTGGTCACTACTCCTGTGTGCGCTACTGGGCTGTTTCCCCGGAGAACCGCCGCAGCGCGGAGTTGAACTCCCCCGCGTCCTCGACGAACGGCAGATGCCCCGCATCAACGAACCAACGCAGAACGGCCCCCGGAATCTTCCCAGCCGAATATTCCGCTGCCGACGGATCGACCACGCGGTCGGCCGTGCCGTGCACGACCAGCACCGGTTTGTCGATCTCGGCCAGCACTTCCGAGCTCTCCACGTCGCGCTTGAACAGCGCCGCGCGCACGGCCGGCGGCACCGCCAAAGTCATCCCGAGCAGGGCTTGTGCGAACGTTCCAGGCACCGAGGCGTTCGCCTGGGCCCGGCTGAACTCGACCAACGCCGGCACGGCGACCTCGGGATCGTCCGAGAGCGCCGCGGGCAGCGCAGCCCGCATGACCGATCCGGTCTTACCGCCTTCGCGGCCGCGGCCGATCTCCGTGATGGCCCCGACGAGCACGATCCCGGCCAGTCGTGCGGTTCCGTGCACCCGCAGGTAGTCGGCGATCACGAGGCCGCCGTAGGACCAGCCGACGACGATCGCGTCGGGGCCGGCGAAATCGAGCACGGCGGCGAGGTCGTCGGCCCACTGGCGCGGGTCGTCGTAGCCGGCCGCCGGGACGTCGGACGCACCGTGGCCCCGCAGGTCCATCGCCACCAGGCGGAACCGCTCCGTGAGCGCCGGGTCGGCCAGCTGGGCCGTCCACGCGCGCGACGACTGGGCCCAGCCGTGCACGAAGACGATCGGACGCGAGTTCTGGGCACCCTCCACGCGCAACGCGATGCGCACGCCGGAGGTACTGACCACTTCGGTGTTCACGACGTCAGTTCGTAGCAGACTTCACTTGGCCGCCGACAGGGTCTTCCAGGTGGACCAGTCGTAGAACCAGTCCTTGACGTCGGAGCCGGTGGGGCTGGACAGCTGCGAACCGGTCACCTCCACCGGGTCGCCGATGAGAGCGGAGTCGAAGTAGTCCTTCGCGTCGGCTTCCAGCAGGTTGACGCAGCCGTGGGAGTTGTTCATCTTGCCGATGTTGGCGGCATTGTCCTGGTTCTCGTGGATGTACTCACCGTGGTTGGAGATGCGGCAGGCCCACTTCTTGTTGACGTTCGTGTAGCCGTAGCGGGCGTTGTCGAACACCGCCGTGGGCTCCTTCGACATCACGATGAACGTGCCGTTGGGCGTGTTGCGGTTCACATCGGAGTCGAGGCCGTTGGCGCACGGGTAGCTCTTGTACTCGGAGCCGCCGCGGTAGACCTTCATCACGTGGTCGGGGGTGTTCACCTTCACGACCTGGTTGCGGCCGATCTTGAACTTCGTCGTGACGTCGGCCTTGCCGTAGGCTCCGCCACCGAGGTCGACGCCGTAGAGATTGGCCTCGACCTCCACGGTCGTGTTCTCCGGCCAGTACTCCTTGGGCCGCCAGTCCACCTGCGTGGGCGAGAGCCAGCCCCACGAGCCCTCGACTTCGGTCTTCACCTTCAGTGCCTTCTCCACGGCCGCGCGGTCCTTCGGCGCTTCCTTGAACTTCACGCTGATCGGCATCGCGACGCCCACGTGGGCGTCGTCGGCCGGGTTCAGCGTGGCGCGCAGCTGCTTGGCCGGCTTGACCGTCGCGAAGGAGCCCTTGAGCTCCACGGGCCGGTTGTCCGTGCCGGTGGCTTTGGCTGCGTAGGTGTAGGTCTTGCCGTAGCCGAGGGGTTCCGAGCTCTTCCAGGTGAGGCCGTCGTCCGCGAGGTCGCCCTCGACCGCGTCGCCGTCGGAGTTGGTGACCTTCACCTCGCTGAGCTTGCCGTCGGTCACCTTGATGACCACGGGCTCGCGGACGTCCGCGTCCTTCGCGTCCGCGGCCGGAGTGGCGGTGATCTTCGCCACCGGTTCCGCGGGCTTGCCACCGTCCTCACCACTCCCGCCGAGCGGCAGCGCCGTGCCGTTCGTGGTGGTCGAACACGCGGCCGCGAGCGCCCCCGCCCCCGCGGCGAGCACCGCCTTGAACACCGTGCGCCGTTCCATCCCCGTGAACCTCCCGTTTCCCCCACACCGGCGGATGCTTTCACGCTGTCAGCGCCGGTGAGCGACTCGACGTTACCTGCCGCGGCCGGGTTCACCCATTCCCTGGCCCCCGGGCGGCATGTCGACAAGACGTTTCGTCGAGGTGGCGGTTCCCGGCTTCGCCTGCTGGTGACGGGGTTGTGACCGGTTCAGCGCAGGGTTCGGGCGAGCTGTCACTACGGACGGTGAGCCGGGCCTCACCGCCGCCCGGCACAACTTCGCCGCGTTCGGCGCCGTTTCGCCCGGGGACATCGCGCACGTGCGTCCACCGCGTGACGACGACACCCGCCGCACCAAGGGCAGGGGTACGGCCCGGCGCCGGATGCTCGGCGCACGACGAACGTCATGGCCGCGGTCACAGCGAGCAGGCGATCAGCAGCGGTTCCGGGTGCAGGGTCACGCCGAAGCGGGACTGGACACCGTCGCGGACTTCACGGGCCAGGGTGAGCAGGTCGGTGGTCGTGGCGGTGCCGCGGTTGGTGAGGGCGAGGGTGTGTTTGGTCGACAGCGCGGCGCGGCCGCCGGGACCCGGGTGGCCCTTGGCGAAGCCGGCGCGCTCGATCAGCCAAGCGGCGGAGAGCTTCACGCCGCCGTCGGCCGGGTACTGAGGCACAGCGGTGTCCTCGCCGACGACGGACACAATGCGCCGCAGGACAGCCTCGACATCGGGCGGAGGGACGATCGGGTTCGTGAAGAACGAGCCCGCGCTCCACGTGTCGTGATCGGCCGCGTCGAGGACCATCCCCTTGCCGCGGCGCAGGTCCAGGACCGCCGAGCGCGCGGCCGCGGTGGGGACTTTCGCGCCGATCTCGACACCGAGCGTGCGCGCGAGCTCGGCGTAGCGGATGGGCGCGGACTCGCCGCCCGGGTCGACACGGAAGCGGACGCTGAGCACCACGCCGCTGTCGGTGCCCTTCAGCACGCTGGTGCGGTAGGCGAAGCCGAGCTCGTCGGCCTTGACCGTGCGCACCTCGCGCGCGGCGCGGTCGTAGAGCTCGAGGGAGACGATGGACTCGGCGACCTCGCAGCCGTACGCGCCGACGTTCTGGATCGGCGTCGCGCCGACGGATCCCGGGATGCCGGAAAGGCATTCGAGTCCGCCGATCCCCGCCTCGACGAGCCCGGCCACGAACGCGTCCCACTCCTGCCCGGCGGCTGCCTCGACGATGTCGTCGGTGTCGCCGGCCCAGGTCCAGCCGGTGTTCGCGACCTGGATGAGCGTGCCGGGGAAACCACTGTCGGCCACCACGAGGTTCGAACCGCCGCCGAGCAGCAGCACGCGTTCGCCGGCGGCATCGGCCGCGCGCACGGCGCCGACGAGATCGTCGCTGGTCGAGGCCCGCACGAACCGTCGCGCGGGCCCTCCGAGGCGCAGCGTCGTGTACTCGGCGAGGCGCGGCGGCGCGGGCGTTTCGACGGGGTTCACGCTGCCTAACGGTACTGTCCGGCCCATGGGATCCCGGATCGAGCACCGTGCCGAGTTCTCCGCCGGACTCGCGGCCGTGCTGGCCGCCGTGTCCGGCGAGGACGCGCTGCGGGCGCGCCTGAAGGAGCTGGGCGGCGACAACGCCGCACTCCTTTCACATGCCGTCGACGGCGACACCGTGCGCTACGAACTGCGGCACGGCATCGCCGCGCAACGCCTGCCCCAGGCCGTGCAGGCCCTGCACCGGGGCGACATCGTCGTGCACCGCAAGCAGGTGTGGCAGCGCTCCGGCGACGCGTACACGGGCAAGGTCGACGTCAGCGTGAGCGGCGTGCCGGGCGAGATCGGCGCGCAGACCTTCCTGACGCCGCGCGGCGAGCGCGTGGAGTTCCGGACGTCCGGCGAGGTGACGGTGCGGATCCCGCTGTTCGGCGGGAAGATCGAGGAATTCGTGGCCCAGCAGGTGACGAACCTCCTGGCCCGCGAAGCCGACTTCACCACGTCGTGGCTGGCCGAGCACGCTTGAGCCCGGTGGGCGCCCCGACGAGGGGCACCACCAATCCCAATCGGTTACGCAGAGTCGATCGCTGGCTCGCGAGCGACCCCGCGGTGACGCGGCTGTTACGGCGAGCGCCGGACCCGCTCGTGGTCGATCTCGGCTACGGCGCGTCACCCGTGACGACCATCGAGCTCCTGCGCCGGCTACGCCGGGTCCGCGCCGACGTCCGGGTGCTGGGGCTGGAGATCGATCCGGAGCGAGTGGCGTTCGCGCGCCGCGCCGCGGACCCTCCGTGGCTGGACTTCCGCCGCGGCGGCTTCGAGCTGGCCGGCGCGCGGCCGGTGGTGGTGCGGGCGTTCAACGTGCTGCGTCAGTACGCCGAGCACGAGGTCGCCGGCGCGTGGAAGGTGATGCTCGACGCGATGCCCGACGAGGGGCTGATCGTCGAGGGCACCTGCGACGAGATCGGGCGGCTGGCGTCGTGGGTCGTCGTGGGCGCGGCCGGCCCGCTGTCACTGACGCTGTCGGTGCGGCTCGCGGAGCTGGCTCGTCCGTCCATTGTGGCCGAACGACTGCCCAAGGTTCTCATCCACCGCAACGTTCCCGGCGAACCGGTGCACGCGCTCCTGTCCGCTTTGGACGACTGCTGGGCCGCCGCGGCGCCGCACCGGTCGTTCGGGGTGCGGGCGCGGTGGGTGTCGACGGTGGGGATGCTGCAAGCCCGGGGCTGGCCGTTGCTCGGCCGGCCGGAGCGCCGGCGGCTGGGCGAGCTGACAGTGCCGTGGGACAGCGTGAACCCGCTCTGAAAGTGGCTACGGAGAGTGCCGGACTGGGCTGATCAGTGCGGGTGCGAATGCGTCGTCCGGGTACGAATCCCACCTGTTCACCGACCCACCCCCGCGGTGTCACCTGGCGGTGACCTGCGGTGATCACGATAGGCAGGTGGAACTGCTTCACCACGTCACCGACCTGCTGCACGGCGCGCTGGGGTCGCCGTGGCTCTGGGTGCTCGTGTTCGTGGTCGCGGGCCTGGACGCGCTGTTGCCGTTCATGCCTAGCGAGACGACCGTGGTGACGGTCGCGGTCCTCCTCGGGCCCGCCCCCGAGCGACTGGCGCTGCTGGCGCTCGTCGCGGCGACCGGGGCGTGGGCCGGTGACTGCCTCGGCTACGCGGTGGGCCGGGCGGCCGGACCGCGGGCGATCGCGCGGTTGCAGCGCGGGCCGTCGGGGCGGCAGCGCCACGAGTGGGCGCGCGAGCAGGTGCGGCGGCAGGCGCCATTGTTGATCATCGCGGCGCGCTACCTGCCAGGCGGCCGCGTGGCGAGCGCGCTGGCGACGGGCAGCCTCGGCTACCCGCTGCGCCGCTTCCTGCCGCTCGACGCGGTCGGTGCCACCGTGTGGTCGGCCTACAGCGTGCTCATCGGCCTGGTCGGCGGCACGACGTTCGCCGACGAACCGGTCAAGGGCCTGCTCCTGTCGTTCCTCCTCGGGCTCGGCCTGGTCACTCTCATCGAGTTCGGGCGGCGCCTTCGGTTGCGACGGCTACGGTCGAGCGATGCACCTGACCGAGGCGATCGACATCCACGCGGACCGGCTGAAGGCGGCCGCGCTGACAGCGGGCCCGTCGGCACGCCTCCGCAACTGTCCGAAGTGGACGATGCACGACCTGGTGACGCACCTGGCGACAGTGCTCTCGTCCACGGTCGCGGCGATCACGGACCGACCCGCTGACCCGCCGCCGCCCACCGACTGGGCCGACGCGCTCGGCCGGTGGGACGGCCAGCGCCTCGCCGTCCGCGAAGCCCTCCGGCTGCCTGCCGATACCCCGGTGCGGTCTCCGTTTCCCGGCGGCGGACTGCTGACCGTGGGCCGCTGGGCCCGGCGCCTGGCGCACGAGACGGCGATCCACCGGCTGGACGCGGAGAGCGCCCTGGCCGAGCCGCCGGCCACCCGGTACGCGGACGTGTTCGCGGTCGACGGCATCGACGAGTTCCTGACGTTCTTCGTTCCGCGCCGGGCCGCTCGTCAGGACGGCGTCGTGCGGATTGAAGCAGGAGACCGCGCGTGGACAGTGGTTCTGCGCTCCGGCGAAGTGCCGGCGCTGGGCGACGGCCCCGCGGATCTCACCATCTCCGGCTCGCCCGACGACGTCTACCGCGCCCTCTGGGGCCGCCCCAACACGGCGCGGATGGTGGGCCGGGTCGCACTCACCGAGCCCCTCGCGGCGCCCTGACCAGCACCGGCGAGAATGGTGGGCGTGCCTGATCCCCAGCGTTACGTGCTCACCTTCGGCTGCCCCGACCGCACCGGCATCATCGCCCGCATCTCGGGCTTCCTCGCCGACCACGGCGGGATGATCGTGGAGGCGGCGTACCACACCGACCCGGACTCGGGCTGGTTCTTCACGCGCCAGGTGGTGCTGGCGGGGTCGCTGCCGTTCGACGCCGACGGGTTGCGGAAGCGGTTCGCGGCCGTCGCGGAGGAACTGTCCGCCGAGTCGAGCTGGCAGGTGCGCGACACGGGTGAGCGCCCGCGCGCGGTCGTGCTCGTCTCGAAGGCCGGGCACTGCCTGTACGACTTGCTGGGACGCGTCGCGTCCGGCGAGCTCGACGTGGACATCGCGGCGGTGATCGGCAACCACACTTCGCTGGCGGACATCACCCGTGCGCACGGGATTCCGTTCCACCACGTGCCGTTCCCGGCCGACGGGAAGGCTGAGGCGTTCGCCCAGGTGCGCAAGCTCGTCGACGAGCACGACCCCCACGCCGTGGTGCTGGCGCGCTTCATGCAGGTGCTGCCGGCCGAGCTGTGCGACGAGTGGGCCGGGCGGGCGATCAACATCCACCACAGCTTCCTGCCGTCGTTCATCGGAGCGCGGCCGTACCACCAGGCGCACGTACGCGGCGTGAAGCTCATCGGCGCGACCTGCCACTACGTGACGGCCGACCTCGACGCCGGCCCGATCATCGAGCAGGACGTGATCCGCGTGGACCACGGCGACTCCGTCGACGACCTCGTGCGCAAGGGCCGTGACATCGAGAAGGTGACGCTGGCGCGCGGCCTGCGCTGGCACCTCGAGGGTCGCGTGCTGGTGCACGGCAACCGGACGATGGTGTTCTAGCCCGGTCCCGAGCACCCCCAATGTGGCGTTCGGTGCGCTCAACGCACCGAACGCCGCCTTGGGTGCGCTCGACGCAACCAACGCCACATTGGGGTGCTCCGGGGCAGGTGAGTCAGGCGGCACCCTGGCACCCCGCAGCCGACCGCAGGTGCGGCGCGAGGCGATGACCACGAGCACGACAAAACCGATCAACGGCCGACTGCTGATCGCCCAGCTCAACCCCATCGGCGGCCCCGGCTGGGCCAGGACCGGCGGGGTCTTCAGCTCGGCCGTGCCCTGGCCCTGGGGCCGTTGATCGTGAAGCGGAACGCCCACGTGTCCTCCGTCGGAAGGGCGCGGATGTCCAGACCCCGACGTCGCGCTTGCGCGGGTGGCGCGCCAGCGGCTGTGGCCGTTGGAACGCGGTGGCGGACGGGTTGTGCATGGCGAGCGTGCCCGTTGTGGTGCCGGTGCCGCAGTCGGGGATGAAGGTGAAGTCGAGCGACTGCATGCCCGCAGTGGCCACGTCGAGAAGCCGACGTGAGGCCGTAGGGCTCGGCCTGCACGCGTTCGGTGTGGACGGTGTTCACCGGCTCGTACGCGTTGGCCGGCAGGGTGGTGGCGAGAGCAGCAGGCCGATGACCGCGCCCAGCGCCGGCAGGCTCTTACGCATGGGACCGCACCTCCGAAGCCGGGGCGAGCAGGCGGAGTATGCCGCCGAAGCGCCAGCCCGCGAAGCCGCGACACCGACCGTACCCGAGTAGAGCCCGGGCGTCGCGCCGAGCACCACGTCGCCGCGGGAGAACATCACGCCGTCGGCGGCCGCCGCCAGGTGCGGCGAGCCGGGCGCGGTGCCCGCGTGGGTGGCGATGTCGACGTGCAGGTCGCCCGGTGTCACGTCGATCCGCCGGATGATCACGGTCAGCTCGCGCGCGCCGAGTGTCTGCGCCACCTCGATGTCCGCGCCGACCGGCGTCCCGTCGGCGCGCGCCGTGCCGCCGCCGAGCCCGATCCCCAGCGCGCACAGCACCATCAGCAGCGCCGTCCTCTTCGTGGTCCCCATCGCGGGAAAAGGTAGCGAGGTCACGGCAGTCGAATCGTCACGGAGCCGGGGGAAGGTCTACCCCCGGTCCGGAGATGCGGACCCCGAGGTACGGGTGTCCTCGCACTGTGTCCTTGAAAAGTGGAACGCTGCTCCGTATGGTTAGTGGAGCAACGTTCCGTTTTCTCTCCGGAGGACCATCCCATGCAGTTCCGCACCTTGGGTCGCACCGGCGTGCAGGTCAGCGCGCTCTCGCTCGGCGCCATGAACTTCGGCGCGATCGGCCGTACCACGCAGGACGACGCCACGGCCATCGTCGACGCCGCGCTCGAAGGTGGCATCAACGGCGTCGACACGGCCGACATGTACGGCGCCGGCGAGTCGGAGGTGATGGTCGGCAAGGCCATCGCCGGCCGCCGCGACGATCTCGTGCTCGCCACGAAGGCCGCCATGCCGATGGGTGACGAGCGCAACCACCGCGGCAGCTCGCGGCGCTGGCTCGTCACCGAGCTCGACAACAGCCTGCGCCGGCTCGGGGTCGACCACGTCGACCTCTACCAGATCCACCGCTGGGACCCGTCGACCAGTGATGAGGAGACGCTTTCCGCGCTCACTGATCTGCAGCGCGCCGGGAAGATCCGCTACTTCGGCTCGTCGACGTTCCCCGCGTACAAGATCGTGCAGGCGCAGTGGGCCGCGCGTGAGCACCACCTGAGCCGCTACGTCACCGAGCAGCCCAGCTACTCGATCCTGCAACGCGGCATCGAGGCCGACGTGCTGCCTATGGCGCAGGCGTACGGCCTGGGCGTGCTGGCGTGGAGCCCGCTCGCGTCGGGCTGGCTGTCGGGCGCTGTCCGCGAGGGGCGCGAGATCACCACGAGCCGCTCGAAGGTCCTGCCGCAGCGGTTCGACCTGGCGCTGCCCGCCAACCAGGCTCGCCTCGAAGCCGTGGAGCGCCTGGCGAAGGTCGCCGCCGACGCCGGCCTCACACTGATTCAGCTCGCGCTCGGCTTCGTGACCGCGCACCCGGCCGTGACCAGCGCGATCATCGGCCCGCGCACGCTGGAGCACCTGCGCTCGCACCTCGCGGCCGCCGACACCGTGCTGTCCGCCGACGTGCTGGACGCGATCGACGAGATCGTCGCGCCCGGCGTGGACCTGGCCGCGCACGAGAAGTTCGACACCCCTCCCGCCCTGCTCGATCCGGCCCTGCGTCGGCGCTGAAAGGACTTCCCATGTCACCTCGGTTCGGCATCATGACCGCCCCGATGCAGGTGGGCTACGACGACCTCGTGCGCGTCTGGCGCGAAGCCGACGCGTTGCCGGAGATCGAGCACGCCTGGCTCTTCGACCACCTCCTGCCCATCGCCGGCGACCCCGGCGGCCCGATCTTCGAAGGCTGGACGCTGCTTTCAGCCCTCGCCGCGCAAACTTCGCGCCTGCGCCTCGGCCTCATGGTCACCAGCAATCGTTTCCGCCCGCCCGCCGTGCTGGCCAAGATCGCCACGACCGTCGACGTGGTTTCCGCCGGCCGCTTGGACTTCGGCATCGGCGTCGGCTCACGCCCGAGCCATCCGCTGGCGAGGCGCGAGTACGAAGCCCACGGCCTGCCGTTCCACGAGACCACGCGCGCGGTCCAGGCCCTCGCCGAAGCCTGCGCGATCATCCGTCGCTTGTGGACGGACACCGCGCCCTTCGACTTCACCGGCGAAACCGTCCAGCTCACGGGCGCGTTCGGCAACCCCAAGCCCGTGCAGCGTCCCCACCCGCCGATCGTCATCGGCGGCCGCGCGTCCGCGACTCTCCGCGTAGCCGCCGCCCACGCCGACATCTGGAACATCCCGGGCGGCGACCTCGACGACTGCGTCAGCCGCAGCGCGCTCCTGGACCGCTACTGCACGGAACTCGGCCGCGACCCCGCGGAGATCAGCCGCTCGATCCACCTGCAGGTGTCCTACGAGGACCCTGGCCTCACGCGCAAAGCCGTCGCCGAGGCTGTCAACGCCGGTTTCGAACACGTGGTGCTCGGCCTGCCGTCGCCGTTCCCCGAGGGGGTCGCGCACTGGGTCGTCGATGAGCTGACCAAGGGCTGACCGAGAGCCCACGTGCTGATCAATTCCTAACCCAAGAACTCCCGCAAGTGTGACACCACCGCCTCCGGCTGTTCCTCCGGCAGGAAGTGGCCGCAGTTCTGGAGGCCGACACCGGTGACGTTGTCGGCGTAGTCGCGCCAGATGTCGAGCGTGGGGAGCTTGCCGAGGAGGCCGGACTGGCCCCACATCGCGAGCAGGGGCTGGGTGAGGCGCTTGCCCGCTGCGTAGTCGGCGTCGTCGAGGGTGGCGTCGTCCGGGAAGGAGGCGCGGTAGTCGTCGAAGCCGGCGCGCAGGGCGCCCGGGGCGGAGAACGCGCGCACGTACTCGTGGACGTCCTCGGCGGGCAGGCCTTGGCGCTGGAACGTCCAGCGTTCGAAGAAGTAGCCGAGATATGCGGCGATGTTGCTGCCCGCCAGCAGTTCCGGCAGGTCGGGCTGCAGGTGGAACAGCCAGTGCCAGTAGCCCTTCGCGACATCGGAATCCAGCCGCTGCCACATCTCGCGCGTAGGCGCGATGTCGAGGACGGCCAGGCGCTCGACCTGCTCGGGCCGGTCCAGTGCCCAGCGGTGCCCGACGCGGCCACCGCGGTCGTGCCCGACCACGGCCAGCCGGTCGAACCCCAGCTGCTCGGCGAGCTGAGCGAGGTCGGCGGCCATCGTGCGCTTGTCGTAGCCGCCGCGCGGTTTGTCGGTGCGGCCGTAACCGCGCAGGTCGGGCGCGATCACGGTGTGGGTTTCGGCGAGCGGGCCCGCGACGCGGTGCCAGCAATGAGACGTCTGCGGCCAGCCGTGCAGCAGGAACACGGGTGGGCCGTCGCCGCCGCGCAGGTAGTGCATCCGGAGGTCGCCGACCTGGGCCATCGAGGGTTCTAACCGGATCATGGGGTTAGACGCTACCGGAAGCGGCTAACCGGTGACAAGGGTTAGAATGGGACCCATGGAGTGGGTCTTCGACGGCGGCCGGCCGTGTCTCGACCTCGTCAACACGCTGCGCAACCGCCACCAGGCCGAGGGGTTCGAGCTGCTGACGTCGACTGAAGCCCTCGCCGAATGGCTCTCGCTCGCCGGCCTCGTCCCGGGCCAGGTCTCCGTCACGGAGGAAGACCTCGAAACGGCGAAATGGCTCAGGGAAGCAGTGAACCGGCTGGTCACCACCGCACCGAAACGGCGGGACGTCGAGCTCGTCAACAGGGCCGTCGAGGAGCCACTGCCCAACGCACGCCTGCGGTTGTCGGGCGGTGAGCTGCGCAAAGCGGCACCGAGCCCGCGCAACCCGGTCGCTGCCGCCTTCGCGCTGATCGCCACCGACGTGATCGAGCTGGTGACGAGCCCGGTGGACGTTCGCGTCTGCGCTGCCGAAGACTGCGGCCTGCGCTTCGCGGACGCATCACCGCGAAGGACTCGCCAGTGGTGCTCGATGTCGCGCTGCGGCAACCGCGCCAAGGCCCGGGCCCACTACGCCCGCACCCGCGGCTGAGTCAGCGGATCAGCCGGTACGCCCACGGGTGGGCCCGCAGCCACACGTTCAGCTTGCCGATCCACCGCATGTGCGCGGTCCGCAACGGCGCGGGCACCAACCAGCCGGCAATCCGCGTCACGCGGCAGAACCGCGCGAACCGCAGCTGGTCCCGCGCAGTCCAACCCAGACCGAGCTGCTCCCGCAAAGCCGGCGGCAACGTCGCCCGGATCAAGAACAGCTGCCCGGCGGCCTGCGCGTCCCGGAGCCGGGGCCACCACCGATCCGGCAGCCACCGCACGGGTTTCGGCACGGTGTGGATGGTCTCGAACAACGTCGTCATCGTCTCGTTCGGCCGGAACGACGCGACCATCTCGTCGTAGTACCGCTCGAACGAGGGCCAGTCCGGCGGTAGATCCCGCTCCCGTACTCCGAGCACCCGGCCGACGTCGCACATCTGCGCGTAGTATTCGTCAAGCTCGGCAGGACTCAACGGACGCCCGAAAAACCGTTGCACATCAACGGGAACCTTCACCAGCGTCGCATGCACCCACGCGTAAGCCCCCGGATCCAGCCCGCTGTACCGCCGCCCGGCGGCCATCCCGGTGAATGTTCGATGCAGCTCCCGCAACCGCGAAGCCTCGAACCGCGCCCCGGCTGCGCCGCCGTACACGTAGATCGACAGGGAAGCCCCCGTGCGCATCAACCGCGTCCACGGGTCCTCGGTGTAGTTCGAGTGGTCCCGCACCCCGGCCGCGACCACGGGGTGCGCCACCTGCAACACGAGCACCTGCCCGGCGAGCAGCACGTCGCGGAAGTCGCCGAAGTACTGCCAGGCCGCGGTGCCCCGCACCACCGGCGGCGCCACGTCAGGCCCCGCGCAGCAGCATCATCAGGGGCTCGGCGGCCGGCACGTCGGTGCCCGTCGACAGCCGGCGCAGCTGCAACCCGGCGATGAGTGCGACGACGGGACCGGCAAACCGCTCGGGATCGGGCACGCCGAGGGCGCGCAGGATGGTCGTGGCCAGATCGTCGTACGCGGCGAAGCAGCGCGCGGACGCTTCGCGCAGCCCGGGATCACGGGCAGCTTGCAGGTAGAGCTCGTGGGGCGCGAGGTCGTCGGTGCCGAACGGCAGCTGCTCGATCACGTGCTCCACCACCGCCGCGGCCTGTTCGATGCTGAGAGCACTGTGTGCGTCGGCGATCGCGGCGAGCTTCGCCGTCTCCTCCTCGGCGAACAGCAGCATCGCCTCGCGCAGCAGCTCCGTCTGGCTGGGGAAGTGGTAGGTCAGCGTGCCGAGCGAGACGCCGGCGGCGGCCACGATGCGCCGGTTGGTCAGCCCGCCGACGCCCTGCTCGCCGACGACCTCGAGCGTCGCCCGCAGGATCGCGTCGCGGGTGTTCACCACACCCTTGCGGGCCTGCGCAGGTGCCACCGTTGGACCTCTTCCAGTTGCGCGGCAACGGAGATCAGCCGCTCCTCGGCGTGCGACGGGCCCAGCAGCTGGGCGCCGAGGGGCAGCCCGTCCGCCGTCTGTCCGGCCGGGACGTTGATCCCCGGCCAGCCCAGCACGTTCCACGGCCAAGCGTAGGGGCACGCGGCGATCATCGTCTGGTCGGTGCGCCAGCCGGTGAGGCCGTCGAACGCGCCGGTCTTCGGTGGCGGCGTCGCGGTGGTCGGGGTGAGCAGCACGTCGACGCGTCCGAACACCGAGCCGATGCGGCGCTGCAGCGCGGGTTCTAGCGCGCGGGCGATTTTCAACGCGCCGGCGAGCACGGTGCCCTGCTGCGCGTTGCCCCGCGTGCGCGGGTCGAGCTTGGCCTTCTCGGGCACGCGAGCGGCCCAGTCGCGCACGCCGGTGAGCGAGCGCGGCAGGAAGGTGAGCCCGATGAGCCCGTAGTCGGGATCGATCTCGACGATCTCGTGGCCCAGGTTCGCGAGCGCCTCCGCGGTGTCGCGCACGGCCGCTTCGACCACCGGGTCGAGGCTGGTTTTCGTTGCGGTGAAAGGAATCCTGGTCGACAGCCCAATGCGCAGGTGGCCGGGTTCCCGAACGGCGGCTGCGCGGAAGGAGCCGTCGGCGCCCGTGGTGGCGTCGAGCATCGTCGCCGCGTCGGCCACGGTCCGGGCGAGCGGCCCGAGCACGGTGAGGCCGTGGAACAGCTCCCCGCCCACCGGCACGCGTCCGCGCTGTGTCTTGATGCCGACGAGCCCTGTCCACGCCGCCGGGATGCGTACCGACCCGGCGCCGTCCGACCCCAGCGCCGCGGCGACCACCCCACCGGCCACCGCGGCCGCTGAGCCGCCGGAGGACCCACCGGGCGTGTGGTCGGGGTGCCAGGGGTTGCGCGTGACCCCGAACGCCGGACCCTCCGTGAACGGCCATTGTCCCAGCTCAGGTGTGTTCGTCTTGCCGATGATCACGGCGCCGGCGCGCTTGAGCAGCCCCACGGCCGGCGCGTCCTGCGTCGCGTCGGCGAAGGCGCCCGCGCAGCCGAACGCCGTCGGCAGGCCCGCGAGGTCCACGTCGTCCTTGATCGCGACGGGCACACCCAGCAACGGCGTCCGGTCACCTCCCGCCCGACGTCGATCGGCTGCGGCGGCCTCGGCGAGGGCTTCCTCGTCGCGGATCCGACGGAACGCGTTGAGCACGGCCTGGCTCGCGTGCGCTTCTCCCAGGGCCGCTGCCGTGAGCGCCATGGAGGTCGTTTCGCCTGCTTCAAGTGCCGCCACCTGCTCGGCGACGGTCGTGAACGCGACTGCGCTGATCTCAGAAGCCCTGACGGTCATCGGGCCACCCCCGGTGTTCTCGTTCGTTCGAACGAACGTTACCACCGGGCTGTGATTCCGGCTCCCTGGTTCGACAGCCGCCCTGCCCGAGGCCGACGATTACCCCGAGACCCGCCCCAGCACCACGGAGGATCGATGACGTTCGACTTCGACCGGTTTCCCGTTTTCGACGCGTTCCCGCGGGCGGGGCTCGGCACCGGGCCGACGCCGCTGCTGGCGGCGCCGCGGCTGGGCGAGGCGCTGGGGCTGCCGCGGCTGATGTTCAAGCGCGACGACGTGCACCCGCTCGGCGTGGGCGGCAACAAGCTGCGCAAACTCGACTTCCACCTCGGCGCCGCCCTCGCGGCCGGCGCCGACACGGTGATCACCTTCGGCGCGCTGCAAACCAACCACGGGCGCCAGACCGCGGCCGCGTGCGCGCGGCTCGGGCTGCGCTGCGAGCTCGTGCTCACGGCGAAGGTCCCGCGCGAAGGCGAGGCCTACGAGCATTCCGGAAACATCCCGCTCGACCTGCTGTTCGGCGCACGCGTGCACATCTGCGCCACCGTCGAAGAAGCCGAGCGCACCTACGAAGAGCTGCTCGGGTCGGCCGACTACGAGGGCCGCAAGGTCTTCACCGTCCCCGTCGGCGGTTCGGACGCGCTCGGCACCCTCGGCTACGTCGCCGCAACCCACGAGCTCGCGCAGCAGCTCTCGGCGCTCGGCATCGACAGCGCACGCATCGTCGCGCCCCACGCGAGTGGCGGCACCTCCGCCGGCCTCGCGCTCGGCACGGCGATGCTCGGCAACCTCGGCGCCGATTTCGCCTGCGTGAGCCACCCGCTCGACGAGGCGACCGACAACCTCACGCACCTCGTCACGTCGGCCGCGCAGCTGCTCGGCGTCGACACGCCGTCGCTCGATCACGTGCGCATGAGCGACTCCACCATGGGCGAGGGCTACGGCATCCCGGCGCCCTCGACGTGGGGCGCGCTGCGGCTGTTCGGCCGTACCGAAGGCGTGGTGCTGGACCCGGTCTACTCCGGCAAGGCCGCCGCCGCGCTCGTCGAATGGGCGGCCGACGGCCGGTTCGACCCGGAGGAGACGGTGGTGTTCGTGCACACCGGCGGCCTGCCCGGGCTGTACGGCTACGCGCCGGAGTTCGTCGCCGCCATGCAGGAGTGACTCAGTCGCGCGCGGTGGCCGGTTGCAGCTCGGCCGCCGCGCGGGTGGCGTCGACCCGCACCGCCACGCGGATCAGGCCCAGCAGCAGCACGACGTCGGCGACGAGCATCAGCCGTTGCGTGGCGCCGACCGGCAGCAGTTCGGTGACGGTGTGGACCGGCAGCCCGGCTTCGTCCAAGCGGGCGAACAGGAAACTCACGCCGAACACGACCAGAACGGCCACCCCGAACCGCAGCCACCGCGCCACGAGCTCCCGTTCGGCCGTACCGCGCAACGGTTCCAGCAAGGTCAGCGCCGCGGCCGGCAGGCTCGCGAACGCCACCACGCACGAGTACAGGTGGATCTCACCGCTCGCCAGGTCCGGGTGCGGCGGGTAGCTCGCCGGGAACACCGCTGCCGTCGCCAAACCCAAGGCCCACAACGAAAGCAGTACCCGCGTGGTCCGCGGCAGCGGCACGCCACCGGCTGCCAGGCAACCGAGCACGGCCAGCGAACCGACGGCGAGCGCCAGCACGCTCGCGCTCAGCAGGCCCGGGTCGGTGGTGGTGTAGCTGGACAACGTGTCGCGGATCGGGTCGTGCGAGCTGATCACGTGCATCAAGGTGATCGTGAACAGCCCCCACCCGATCGCCACCAGTGCGCCCGTCCGCCAGATCCGCAGCCCCCGTGAAATCCCCATGGTCCCCAGCGTGGCGGGATCGGCGTGCTCCGTGATCCGGGATCACCCTGAATTCGACCCCTATTCGCCTGCGCTGGTGAACTCCGCGAGAACCAGCGCCTGGTCGTCGTGGCGCTTCGCGCGCGGCCAGCGCGAACCGTCGGGATCCTGCGTTTCCGCGGTTCGCACGGCGTCCAGCACGGCGTTCGGCCCGTTCGCCCGGGCGAGCCGCAGGACGTCGGGCCAGCCGAAGAGACCGTAGTCGTCGACTCCGGTGGACACGCCGTCGGTGGCGAGCAGCACGGCGTCGACCTCGAGGCGGGGCCACGAGCGCCGCACGGCCTTCGACGCCGCCGCGGGGTCGGCCTCGGCGACCCAGAAGCCACCCTCGGCGTTGCGGCGACGGCGGACGTCGGCGCCGGTCTGCAGCAGGCCGCCGTCGCGCAGGGAGACCAGGCGGTCGTCGGCCACGACGTCCATCCCGAACTGTCCGAACGCGACAACCGGACTGTCGGCCAGCACAAGGGATTCGACCTCGGCCGCGTCCCAGCGCAGGATCGACACGGTGCTCGACGGCGAGTGGCCGGGCTCCAGCCCGTGCTCGGCCGCCACGTCGGCGATGGACGACGCCAGAGCGACGGCGAGGTCCTCTTTCGGACTTTCTCTCAGCTCGTCCGCCAATCGGCGCACCAGCAGGTCCGCGTACCAGCCGCCGGGCGGCAGGTCCGGGCTCGGTGACGTGGCGCCGTCCAGCAGCAGCACGGCGTTGTCCAGCACCACGACGTGGTCCTCGCTCGCGCGAGGCAGGCCGTCCGCGCCTACTCCCGCGCGCTCCGCGATCGCGATCTCGGGCATCACCCGATGCTAACCCGACCGGCTGACCGGGACCGGTCTGTCAACTTCGGTTGACAAGCGTCGTGGTGTCAACCTAGATTGACAACATGACCGAAGCAACAGACCTGGCCGCGAGGGCGGGCGACCGTGATCCCCGAGTGGGGCTTCGCGCGGTCGCCGCGCTTCGTCGGCTCCTGGAACAACTCGAAGCCGTGCAGGTGCGCAGCGCCCGCGTGCACGGCTGGTCCTGGCAGGAGATCGCCGCCGAGCTGGGGGTCAGCCGGCAGGCCGTCCACAAGAAGTACGGGAGGCACTGATGTTCGAACGGTTCACGCTCGACGCGCGGCTAACCGTGGTCGAGGCCCAGATCGTGGCGCGGGAAGCCGGCGCGCGGCAGATCGAGCTCACCGACGTGCTGGCCGGGCTCGCGCGCACCGAGAACGGGGCCGGCCTGCGGCTGCTGCAGGAGCTCGGCGTGTCGAGGGAAGACGTGCTGGCGGAGCTCGAGCGCATCCGCCGGCGCGGCGGGATCAGTGACGCCGACGTCGCCGCCCTGACCGAGTTCGGCATCGACGTGGAGCAGATCGTCGAGCGGGTCGAGGAGACCCACGGCCCGGGGGCGCTCGCCGGCGGCGGCAGACGCGCCAAGCGGGGCCACATTCCGTTCGCGGCCGAGGCGAAGCGCACGATGGAGCTCAGCCTGCGCGAAGCCGTGAAACTGGGCGACAAGCACCTGGGCCAAGAGCACCTGCTGCTCGCGCTGGTGCAGCAGAAGGGCCCGGTGCCCGACCTGCTGGCTGCCCACGGCGTCGACTACGTGTCGGTGCGTCGCGTCGTAGGGGAGAACTTTTAGTGCTGCTGTTCTTCGCGGCGCCCGGTCCGCCACGTGACCAGCGGCAACAGGGCCTGCGTGAGCGGTCCGATCGTGAGCGCGTAGAGCACGGTCCCCACACCGAAGGTGCCGCCCAGCAACCAGCCGACGGCGAGCACGGTCACCTCGATCCCGGTGCGCACCAGCCGCACCGACCAGCCGGTGCGCGCAGTGAGGCCGGTCATCAGCCCGTCTCGCGGCCCGGGGCCGAGCCGGGTCCCGACGTAGACGGCAGTGGCCACGGCGTTGAGCACCACGCCGCCGACGAGCAGCAGGACCTGGAGGGCGAGGGCGTGCTGGTCGGGCAGCACCGCGCGGACTGCATCGACGGTCACGGAGATCACCACAACGTTGGCCACGGTGCCGATGCCGGGCCGCTGGCGTAGCGGGATCCACAGCAGCAGCACGAACACCGACGCGATCGCGGTGACCGTGCCGAAGCTCAGGCCGGTGCGCTTGGTGAGGCCTTCGTGGAGCACGTCCCACGGGTCGAGGCCGAGGTGGGCGCGGGTGAGCATGGCCATGCTGGCGCCGTAGAGCGCGAGCCCGGCCAAGAGCTGGGCACCACGGCGGACGGGTGCTCGGCGGACGCTGAGGGGACTGAGGTCGACAACTGCCACTTCTCCACTATTGGCGACAAGTGGACTGGTAATCCATGGCCAATGTCGGATAATTGGTCTTATGACTGTGCACCTTCCGCTGGGTAGCCGTGTCTCCGGCACTCGATTGGCCGTGTTGCTGGGGGAGTGGCGGCGTCGCGGCTCCCGCCAGGGTGCGGCGGATCTGGCCGCGGCCGTCGAGCTGCAGGTGCTCGACGGCCAGCTCCCCATCGGCACCCGGCTACCCGCGGAACGCGAGCTCGCTGACGCCCTTGGCGTCAGCCGTACCCTCATCGGCGGGGCGCTGGACCGGCTGCGCTCCACCGGCGTGGTCGCCAGCCGCCGTGGCGCCGGTTCGTGGATCTCCGGGGCCGGCCATCGTTCGGCCGCGCCGGCCCAGCACGAGCGCGACGGCCTGATCGACCTGGCTCGGGCGGCGCCACCCGCGTTGCCAGGTCTGATCAACGCCGTCGACGCCGCGCGGCGCGACCTCGTTGAGCACCTGAGCGGCAACGGCTACCTCACCGGCGGCCTGCCACTGCTGCGCGAGCGGATCGCCGAGCGCTACACCGCGCGTGGCCTGCCGACGACCCCGGACCAGGTCATGCTGACAGCCGGCGCGTATTCGGCCTTCGTGCTGTGCCTGCGTATGCTGGCCGACCCCGGCGACCGCGTGCTGGTGGAGCAGCCGACGTACCCGAACGCGATCGACGCCGTGCGCGCCGCCCACGCGTTGCCCGTGCCGGTGGCGCTCGACCCCGTGCGCGGCTGGGACCTCACCGGCATCGAGGCGGCGCTGCGCCAGGCGTCGCCGCGGTTCGGTTACCTCGTGGTCGACTTCCAGAACCCCACGGGCCTGCGCCTCGACGCCGCCGGTCGCGAACGCCTCGGCGGCCTCCTCGCGCGCTCGCGCACACCCGTGGTGGTCGACGAATCGTTGGTGGAGCTGGACTACGAGGGCGATCCGCTCGACGCGCCGCCGCCGCTGGCCGCGTTCGCGGGGGACTTGGCGCTGACGGTCGGCTCGGCTGCGAAGTCGCAATGGGGCGGGTTGCGGTTGGGCTGGATCCGCGCGTCGGCCGAGCTGCTCGACCGGCTGCTGTCGTCGCGCTTCGCCGTGGACCTGGGGGCGCCGGTGTTCGACCAGCTGGTGCTGGCTTCGCTCTTGGAGCCCGACGGTTACGCGGCCTTGGCCCGGCGGCGGGTGGATTTCCGGCTGCAGCGTGATGCCCTGATCGACGCCGTGCACACCTACTGTCCTGAGTGGACGTTCGAGGTCCCGGCCGGTGGCCTGTCGCTGTGGTGCCGCCTGCCGGAACCGATGAGCACGCGCCTCGCCGTCTCGGCGGCGAACCACGGCGTGCAGCTGGCGCCCGCCTCACGCTTCGGGGTGCACGGCGGCCTCGAACGCTGGCTGCGCCTGCCCTTCGGCCTGCCGCCCGACCAGCTGCTCGAGGCCGTGCGGCGGCTGAGCCTGGCCGTCGAGTCGGTGCGCGGCTACGCGGACGTGCCCGCGGCGAACGTGCCGGTGACCTAAGGTTCGGAGTCAGGTGTTTCACGGTCCAAAGTGGACTTTGTGGTCACCCGGGAACGCGGACATCGGCGCCGCCGTGGCGCGCGCCCGCCGGGCCGGCGAAGAGCCCTGCTCACCCGCTTCCGCCGCGCGGTCTCCGACGGCGACCTGTCGGCCTCCGACAACCCCGACGACCTCGCCCACTGCGTCATGACCGTCGGCGAGGGCCTCGCCGTCCACGCCGTCGCGGGCTCGCGGGCGGACCTGCGGCGCGTGGTGGATGTGGCAATGCAGGCGGTTCCGGCTCCTCGCAGCTGACGTTCCGGCCGCACCCACGCCGAGCGGACGGTCGATGGTGAGCCGGCAGTACGCACCGTTGTGGCGCTCGGTGATGTCGGCCAGGCTGATTCGCCACCGAGTTCGAGGGCTCTCGCGACGGGAGCCGGCTGACCGCGTCGCGGCCGGCGGCTGAGCGGGTGGGGTCTTGTAGTCGCTGCTCTCGAGGTAGCCGCTGGGCGCGTTTCCGACCCTTCGGCCGCGACCCGTGCGTGGCCTGTTCGACGGCGCAGACCGAGTCTGAACCAAGCGGCCGACACGCGTTGCGGTTGGCCGGTGCAGCCACTCACCGCCCGGCTTTTGTTGCTGTGCCGGCGATTCCTGAGCAAGGCTGCAAACGATAAACAGCCGGTGCACCGGATGTTCCAACCACTCCAGGGATGGTGGTGGTCGCATCCGGTGCACCGGCTGTTCGTCACCCGCTCCGTTCAGAGCGGGCGCCGCGGCGGCTTCCCGGCACAGCCCCTCGACGTGCCGGGAAGCGCCGACGGCTCAGGCGGGCTTCGGTTGGCGCAGGTTCCCGCTCGGCGCGGTGAGCGGGAACCTCCGGAGCACGCCCGTTGTGGGTCCCGGCGCCGCGGGGGCAGCGCGGCGCCGGGACCAGGACCCGATCCGGCCGGGCGCGGTCGGCCGGTCGGGAAGGCTGGTCGTACGCATGGATCGCCCCTTGTCGAATGGTTGGTGCGAAAGGGTGAGCCAGGCGCAGCGAACGGGCGCGCGCTCCAAGAAGTTGATCTTGGTCTGGACGTGGCTCTCCCCGGTGGACCGGGTGCCGGTCAGTCCGGAGAGGTGGTGGGCAGGGCTGCATCCCTGCCCGCGCCGTCGACCTCGTGGTCGCGGCTGACGCCGATCAGCTTGAGCTGCGTGGTGGTCACGCTGTCCCCGACGACGGCGAACGGCTGCCGCGCGCCGCCCGAGCCGTCGTGGCTCGGGTTGGCGGTGGTGGTCGGCGCGACGGGCGCGCTGGGCGCCGCGGGCAGGCCACCGCCGCCCCCGCTGCCGCCGCCACCTGTGGCGCCGACGTGGGAGTTCTCGTTGTTCGCGTGCCGCGCGCCGGTGCTGCGCTGCTGCACGGGAATCAAGTGCACGCCGCTCGGGTAGTGCACCAGCGCGGCCGCCTTGGGCACGGTCACCGGCGCCGGCTGGGGCACGACCACCGGAACCACGGTGCTCACCACTTCTGCGGGCTGGGCGGTCAGCTCGGGCACGGTCACCGTGACCCCGCCGCTCACCGTCCCACCCGAGAACACCGGCCCGAGCACATCCCCGATCGGGATCAGCGACGGCGCGTCATCCTCACCCGGCACCGTCGTGACCGGTGGCAGCACGGTTTCCCCGACGCCGCCCACGGTCCCGGCCACCTCGGTGATCGAGTGCAACGTGGCGTCGACCATCCCGAGCAATCCGCCCAGCAGATCACCCTGCGGGCGCGAGGCCGTGGCGAGCAGCGGCGCCTCGGTGGTTTGGTCGCCGTTGCTGCTCGGCGTCGCGGTTTGGCCAGTGGCAGGGCTGTCGCCGGAAGTGCTGTCGCTGGAAGCGCCGTTCTCGGCAGTCTGGTCGGAGCCCGTGCTGCCGCCCGACGTTTCCGAGGCGCCGCTCTCCGCCGACCCGTTCGGCGTGGTCGCTTGGTCCGAACCCGTCCTGCCGTCCGAAGTTCCGGTGGTGCTGGTCTCGTCCGCGCCGCTCGCGGTCGTGGCCTGGTCCGAACCGGCTCTGCCGCCCGAAATGTCAGTATTCTCATCGGAACCGGCGCTCACGGCCTGGCCCGAATCGGTACCACCACGGGAAGTTCTGCCCTGGTCAGAGCCATCGCTGAACGACCAACCCGCAGCATGCCCCGAGCCACCGGCCGCGTCCGCGTGGCCCGCGGAGTCCCGAGTGGACGCGGCCCGCCGACCGTCTGCGTGGTGATGAGCCCGGTGTGCCTCACCGTGCCGGTCAGGCGCCGTCACCACCGTGCTGCCGGAAGCGTCCCCGACGTGCGGCTGCTCCGCGGCTTCGGCCCCGGCGCCGGCAACCAGCGCCCCCAGCATCCACCCGGCCACCGTCAGCCCGCCGGCCAACGCGATCCGCGCCGCCGGCCTCGCCAGCGGGGCCGCCCACGGACGGGGCCTGCGCATACCGGCGCCCGAAGCAGGGTCAGGACCAGCAAGGGAAGGAGGTGCGTCGGTGCGTGCGGCTGCCATGTCGCTCACGCCACCACCACCGTCCGCGCCTGAAGCTCATGCGGCTGCCGCACGAGACTGATCCAACTGGGGTTCTTCTCCGGCCAGGTCGCAGTTCCCCCGGGGCTGCACTCTTTCTAGCACCGGTCGCGAGTGTTTCATCTTCCCTGCGTTCGATCCACCCCGTAAGGCGGAACGGACTTACCGGCTCCGGTGTCCGATCGATCGGAGTTGATCACTCAGCGTGCGCCTGACAGGACCCTCTGCGGCCATCCGGGGGGACCCCCGCATGGCCGTTGACCTGATGTTTCACTCCGAAACCATACTCTTGGTATCGCAGCGCCAACGCACCGTCAACGAACCTGGAGCGTAACCGCTTCGCAACTCGTGATTCGGTAACCGCAGTGGTCAGACGAGTCGGCGCAATCGGCCGACGGCCTCATCGATGACTTCATTCCGCTTGCAGAACGCAAAACGCAGCAGGTGTTTCCACTCGTCCGGGTGATCGGTGAACACCTTCACGGGCACAGCCGCGACGCCGACGCGTTCGGGCAGCTCCCAGGCCAGCTCGGCGGCGTCGGTGATCCCGAGTGGACGGACGTCGGCCGTCACGAAGTACGTGCCACTGCTGGGCCGGACGGCGAAGCCCGCGTCCGCGAGCCCCGCCGACAGCCGGTCGCGCTTGTCCTGCAGGCTCGTCCGCAGCTCCTCGACCCACGGCAGCTCGTGGTCCAGGGCGTACGCGACAGCCGGCTGCAGTGGCCCGCCCGAGACGAACGTGATGAACTGCTTCGCCGCCTTCACCGCGGCCACAAGCTCGGGGGTCGAGCAGACCCAGCCGATCTTCCAGCCGGTGCAGTTGAACGTCTTGCCGGCGCTGGAGATCGACACCGTCCGCTCGCGCATGCCGGGCAGCGTGGCGAGCGGGATGTGCGACGCGTCGTCGAACACGAGGTGCTCGTAGACCTCGTCGGTCACCGCGATGAGGTCGTGCTCCACGCACAGCGCCGCCACGGCCTCCAGCTGCGCGCGCGAGAACACCGTGCCGGTCGGGTTGTGCGGCGAGTTCAGCAGCACCGCGCGGGTGCGCGGCGTGATGGCGTCGCGCAGGGCGTCGAGGTCGAGTTCGAGGCGGCCGCCCTCGGTCTCGACCAGGCCGATCACGCGCCGCTGGGCGCCGGCCATCGCGACGGCCGCGGCGTAGGAGTCGTAGTACGGCTCGACCACGATCACCTCGTCGCCGGCCTCGGTCAACGCGATGAGCGCGGCCGTGATGGCCTCGGTCGCACCCGCCGTGACCAGGACTTCCGTGTCCGGGTCGTATTCGGTGCCGTAGCGCAGCCGGTGTCGCGCGATGGCGGCGCGCAGCTCGGGCCGGCCAGGGCCCGGCGGGTACTGGTTGTCGCCGCCGAACAAGGCGTTCTTCGCCGCTTCGAGCATGCCGGCGGGTCCGTCGGTGTCGGGAAAACCCTGGCCGAGGTTCACGGCGCCGTGCTTCACGGCGAGCGCCGTCATCTCGGCGAAGATCGTCGCGGTGAAGGGGCGGAGGCGGGGGACGAGAGCTGGTTCACGCACGAAAACGCATCCTCACGGACAATGGCGTCGTGGAGCAACTCACCCCAGCCAAGGTCACGCCCGCAGACCCGCCCGGTGGCGCCGCCGATGAAGCGGAAAAACGCCGTGGCTTGCGGAGGATGAAGCAGGTCGCGCTGTCCTTCCTCCTCGGCGCCACGGTCGTCTTCCTGCTCACGAGCTGGGCGGAGTCGGCCGGCTGGCCCGCGTGGGTCGGCTACGTGAAGGCGGCTGCCGAGGCCGGCATGGTCGGCGCGCTCGCCGACTGGTTCGCCGTCACCGCGCTCTTCCGCCACCCGTTGGGCCTGCGGATCCCGCACACGGCCATCATCCCGAACAAGAAAGACCAGCTCGGCAACAGCCTGGGCGACTTCGTCGGCTCGAACTTCCTCTCCGAGGACGTGATCCGCGACAAGCTCAAGCGCGTCGAGATCTCGCGTCGCCTCGGCGGGTGGCTCTCGCAGCCGGACAACGCCGAGCGCGTGACGTCGGAGCTCGCCACGGTCGTGCGCGGCGCCGTGACGGTGCTGCGCGACGAGGACGTGCAGGCGATCATGGAACAGGCCGTGGTCAAGCGCATCGTCGACCGGCCGTGGGGCCCGCCACTGGGCAAGATCCTCGAGGGTGTGTTCGAAGACGGCGCGCACCACAAGCTCGTGGACCTGATGTGCGACCGCGCGTACGAGTGGGTGCGCGACAACCACCAGGCCATGCTGCGGGTCGTCTCCGACCGCGCGCCGAGCTGGTCGCCGAAGTTCGTCGACGAAATGCTGGCCGACAAGGTCTACGGTGAGGTGCTGTCCTTCGCGTGGGCCGTGAAGACCGACGTGAACCACCCGATGCGCCTGGCGCTGGACAAGTTCCTCGGCGAGTTCGCGCAGGACCTGCAGAACGACCCGAAGACCATGGAGCGAGCCGAGCAGATCAAGGGTCAGATCGTGCACCACGACGAGGTGCAGAGGCTGATCGGCAACGCGTGGGCCACGGCGAAGGAGATGCTGCTCAACGCGGCCGAGGACCCGTCGAGCGAGTTGCGCCGGCGCGTGCGCGCGGGTCTGCAGTCGCTGGGCGAGCGGCTGATCACGGACGACTCGCTGGCGGCGAAGGTGGACAGCTGGGTCGAGGGCGCCGCGGCGTACCTGGTGAAGAACTACTCGAAGGAGATCACCACGATCATCACCGACACGGTCGAGCGCTGGGACGCCGAGGAGACGTCGCGGAAAATCGAGTTGCAGGTCGGGCGCGACCTGCAGTTCATCCGCATCAACGGCACGGTGGTCGGTGCGCTGGCCGGCCTGGTGATCTACACGGTGGCGCAGCTGCTGTTCTGATTTGGGCTTTTCGTAGTTTTCGCCCGGTCCGGGTGCCGGAGCGTGGCTCCTCATGTGCAACCAGTGCGTATACCACACCCAGGGGGCCTTCAAACCAGTTGTCCACAGGAAGCTGAGTTATCCCCCGGGTTATCCACAGTTTTTCACGGATCTGGCCTAACGCCCATCCACAAGGTGTGGGGATCCGGTGCGTCTGCACGTGCATATCTGGTGGCCGGGCCCGAGTTGTCCACAGGCCGTCAGTTGTGCACACCCGTCGCGCGGGCGCGCCAGGTCCGAGCCTTCTCGCGGTTGCCGCAGACGCGCATGGAGCACCACGTGCGCGAGCGGTTGCGGGACTCGTCGTAGAAGGCTTCGAGGCAGTCGTCGGCCGGGCAGATCTTGAGTCGGACCCAGTCGCCCCGGATGGAAAGCCGGGTGGCGGCGACCAGTACCGCTGAGACGGCGGTGGCTCCCAGGAGCTGCGGGCCTTGGTCGTTCAGCGAGAACGTCAGCGGCACTTCGAGCTGTTCCAGGGGGAGCCGCGGATCTCCGACGGCGGCGCGCAGCGCGTCGCGGATGGCGCGGGCTTCGTCCGCGTTGCTCAGAGAGAGGTCGCGTTCGGCTGACCAGTGTTGCCACAGCCCGGGGTCGTCCAGCAGGTCTTCGCCGCGCTCGATGTCGACGGTGTTGAGGAAGTCCACCACCAGGGTCGCGTCGGTGTGCACGCAACCAGTGTACGAGCGAGGGTGGTTGCTTCATCGGCTGCTAACTCCCATACTCCGTATACTGGTTACTGGAGGGAGTCACGATCATGGGTGCCGTTCCGACCTTCGGCTCGACCGTCTTCGACTGCCCGGACCCCGTCGCGCTCGCCGGCTTCTACCGCGCGGTGCTCGACTGGCCCGAGCCCGCGGTGCACGCGGACGGCGGCTGGGTGCGCCTGACCAACCCGGCCGGCGGTACGCGCTTGGAGTTCCAGCAGGTGGCGGACTACCGCGCGCCCGAGTGGCCCTCGGCGGAGCAGCCGCAGCAGGCCCATCTAGACCTGGACGTGGACGACCTGGAAGCCGCGCACACCCGAGTGCTCTCGCTGGGCGCCAAGCTGCTCGACGACTCGCCCTCGACGTTTCGCGTCTACGCCGATCCGGTGGGCCATCCGTTCTGCCTGTGCGCCTGCTGACGCGCCGGGCGGAATCTGCGTAGTCTCGGGTGCGTGATTTGTCCGAAGTGTCAGAACCGGATGCGGGCCGTCGACAAGAACGGCATCCACATCGAACAGTGCGAGGCGTGCCGGGGGATCTTTTTGGACCACGGTGAGCTGGAGCAGATCGTCGGTGCCGAGAGCACGTACTACGGGGGATCGCACCCACCGCCGCGCTACGGGCGGGCGGACTCACCGCGCCCGTACCGGGGTGGATACGGGGACTCGCCGCGGCCCTATCGGGTTGGCGGGCACTCGGACTCGCCGCGGCCGTACGGCGGTGGCGGGTACTCGGACTCGCCGCGGCCCTACGGCGGGCATCGCGGCTACTCGGACTCACCTCGCCCCTACGGCGGCCACCGCAAGCGCAGCTTCCTTGAGAACCTGTTCGACTGAGTTGTCCGCTGTCGATCCGGTGCTCGGCCCAGACTCGGCGCCGGCCTCGGGTCGGGCACCCGCTCTTGATCCGGTGCTCGCCCTCGACCTGCGCATTTGCCCCGCGTGCGGCGACCGTGCCGACCGGCCGCGGGTCGAGGGCGCGCTCCTGACGTGTGTCCTCTGTGGACACCGGTGGCCGTACCGACGGCTGCCGCTGTTCGCACTGACGGGCCCGAGCGGCGCGGGCAAGTCCACCGTCGGCCCGGCGCTGGCCGCGCGACTGGCCGGGGACGCGGTGGTGCTGGAACAGGACGTCCTGTGGACAGGCGCCCTCCGCGACGACATCCCGGCCTTCCGCGTGGCCTGGCTCCGCATGGCGGCGATGCTGCACCAGAACGGCCGGCCGGTCGTCCTGTGCGGCACCGTCGCCCCGCAAGAAATCGAGCCCCTGCCGGAGCGCAGCTTCTTCTCCGACGTGCACTACTTGGCCCTCGTCGCGGACGACACGGCCCTCCGCAAACGCTTGCGCGCACGCCCCGCCTGGCGCGAATGGGACGAGCCGCGCATTGACGAGATGCTCGAGTTCAACCAGTGGATCCGCACGCAGGTCCCGTACCTCGACACGACCGCGGCCCTGCTCGATGACGTGGCCACCCAGGTGGAGAAATGGGTCAGGTCGAACCTGCCCGGCTAGCCGTCCGGCGGGGACGGGCCAGGTCGGACCCGACTTCCGGGCACTGGCGGCGCAGGCGAGTAGGTCGAACCCACTCCGCGATGCGCCTGAGCGGGCCGCGAGTTCGGGTTGAACCCAGCCACCTGCCGCAACGCGCCCACCGGTTGGGGCGGGCCCAGCCACCCGCCCACAGCGCGCCCACCGGTGGGGTCAGGCCCAGCGACTCATCCACGGCGCGCGGCCAGACCCTTGGGTCCGATCTAACTCAATTCCCACCGAAGCCCATCCGGCTCGTCCAGCCAGAACTCCTGGCGCGAGCCGTCCACGGTCAGGCCGAAGCGGTCGCGTTCCGGGCGGCCCAGGGAGTTCCACAGGACGAGGGCGCGCTCGGCGAGGTCCCACAGGCCGCGGGGGCCGCCTTGGGCGATTTCGAGCGTGTCGCCGTGGGTGCGGAAGCGGGCCCACGAGCCGTCGGGGTGGGTGAGGGCGAAGGGGCCCGCGTGGGGGTTCCCCGAGGAAATCGCGTCGGTCGAGCCGTCGGGGAGTTCGCGGACGGGGTGGACGCCCGGGAGTTCCAGGGACGCGAAGAACTCGAACTTCAAGCGCGGCTTCAGCAGCAAATCGATCGGCAGCCGGGTCGGGCGCCAATCCGAAGCAGCAGGTGAAGGCAGCGCGGCCGGAGCCGGACGGCGGTGGGCGCGCAGGGGCATGAAACGACCGTCGCGAGCCAGAACCCGCCCCTGGCCCGTTGCCCCCGGGCCGGCGACGAGACGAACCAGCCCCGCACCCAGGGGCCGGTTCAACGTCGTCACCACAAGACCGCCCGGCACAGTCTGCTCGAGCCAGGCCGGTGGCACCGAAGAAACCGATGCCGTACACAACACCCGGTCGAACATTACTCCCGCCGGAAACCCCAGCGCGCCATCTCCGACTTCGCACGCCGGCGCGTACCCCGCCTCCTGCAGGCGCCGGCGCGCAGCCGAAACCAACCCCGCATCGACGTCCACAGTGGACACCGAACCCGAACCGCAGCGATGGCTCAGCAAAGCCGCGTTGTACCCGGTCCCCGTGCCGATCTCCAGCACCCGCTGCCCGTCCTCCACGCGCAGCTCCTCGAGCATGATCGCCATGATCGCGGGCATGCTCGAAGAACTCGTCGGCACTCCGTCGATCGGCCCCTCGCGCCGCGCCTTCTCCCACAGGGACGAATCGTCGTCGAGCTGCGTCACCAGCACGTCGGGCGAGTAGGCCCGCTCCAGCCACCCGGGATCGTCACGGTCGACAGCCGCCCAGCCCTGGTCGACACGCGTGAAGAACCGCGGCAGGAATACGTGGCGCGGCACGCTGCGAAAGGCCTCGACCCACTTCGGGTCGTGCAGCACGTCCTCGTCGACCAGGTGTTTGACCAGCCTGCGGCGCAATCGCTGAGTCGCCATGGGGACCACCGTAGCCGGGTGAGCGGAACCACACCCGATGGTGCAAGCAGAGTGCTTGCAATAGCTAGCACGTCCGCGTACGGTCGGAAGTGTCGCGAGGAGGTGACCGGATGACAGAACCCGGCGGAGCCCAAAACCCGATCGAGAAGGTCGCGGACATCGCCTCCGACATCGGCGAGTACATCCGCCAGCAGCGGAGTTCGGCGAAGATTTCGTTGCGCCAGTTGTCGAAGCTCGCCGGCGTGTCCAATCCGTACCTGAGCCAGATCGAGCGCGGGGTCCGCAAACCCAGCGCGGAGATCCTGCAGCAGATCGCCAAGGGTCTGCGGATTTCGGCCGAAGCGCTTTACGTGCAGGCGGGAATCCTCGACGTGCCCACGGGCGGCCCGGTCGGCGACGCAATTCGCGCCGACACCGTGCTGACCGAGCGGCAGAAGCAGGTTCTGCTCGACGTCTACGAGTCCTTCCGGCGGGAGAACGCCGCCGGCACGCCCGCTGAGCCACCGGCAACCACCAAGACCACCAACGACACCACAGAGGAGTCGGCATGACCACGCCTAAGACCGAGGACGTCCGCAAGGCCGTCAGCACCGCCATCGACCAGGTCCGCACCCCGCTGCTCGCCGCGCTCGGCGCCGGCAACCTCGCGAGCCACGCCGTGACCGATGCCGTCGCGAAGGCCCGCAAGAGCGGCGAGGCCGCCCGCAAGAACCTCGAAGAGCTGCCCACCGATGTCGAGAGCCTCCGCGGCAAGCTCGACCCGGCCGAGCTGCGCAAGGTCATCGACGAGTACACCGAGGCCGCGCTCAAGCTCTACAACAAGCTGGCCGAGTCCGGCGAGCAGACCTGGGACAAGATCTCCGCGCAGCCGCAGGTGAAGAAGGCCCTCGACCAGCTCGAGGACGCGCTGACCACCGCGCAGGAGCGCGTGGACGGCCTGGCCGGCGAGACCCGCGAGCGCGTCGACGGCGTGCTGGCCAAGGTCACCAAGCGCACCCGCTCCGGCGGCGAGAAGGCCGCCCGCAAGGTGACCGAGGTCGCCGACCAGACCGCCGAGGCCGTCGAGGACCTGGGCGACGACCTCGCCCACGAGACCCGCTCGGTCGCCCGCAAGGCCGCCAACCGCACGGCGCCGAAGACCGCTTCGCCCGCCCGCCGCACCACCACGACCACCACCACGGTCGCCAAGAAACCGGCCACCGCGCCGAAGACCGAGAAGTAGGCCCTCGCACCACGTCGCCCGCTCCCCGGCGCGCCGCACCGACAGGTCGGCTGCCGGGGAGCGGGCTTTTCGCGGTTCGGCCGGCGGGGTCGGCAATCCTTGCGTCGCCGCGCGATCACCGCAGCCGCCGGACAGGGGAAGCCGCCGTGGTCCGAGGAGCGGACCGAACACCTTTGCACCTACCCGCCGCGCGCCGAAGGCCCGGCCGAAAAGCCACTTCACCGCCCACCGGACCAACCCGAACCACGCGCCCGAACGCAACACCCCCACCACGACAGAGAACTAGGTCACACCCCCTCGGCCCCGGCACCGGTGAACTGCCGGGCCAGGGGCGCGTTGGGTGGTTTGCCGTAAGCTGGCATGCGTGCTGGTTGCCGATTGGATACTTCAGGTCATCCACTGGGGCAGCGCCTTGGTCGGGCTCTTCGCCTTCGTTCATGCGCTGCTGCAGCGCTCCGACGCGTACCAGGCGGCCGACCGCAGGACCAAGCCGATCTGGTTGCTGATCACTGGCGGCGCGACGATCGCGATGGTGCTGTTCGAGGTCCAAGGTGCCGGGTTCATCTTCTGGGTGCCCGCGATGGCCGCCGCCCTCGTGTACCTGGTGGATGTGCGGCCGCGGCTCATCGAGGTGCAGCGGGGCAACCGCAATTGGTAGCCGCGTAGATTCTCTTGATGTGACCACCTGGACCATCGCCGGGAGCCTCACGGTCGTCCCCGCGCCCACCCGCACCGACCTGCTCGCCGAACCCGTCGCGAAGGCGCTCGCCGCCCTCGCGGAGCCCGACGCCGTCGGCGTCACGGAGATCGATCCCGAGCTCGCCGACACGGCGGCCTTCTGCGAGACGTACGGCTCGCCTCTCGACGCGTCGGCCAACTGCGTCGTCGTCGCCGGCAAGCGCGCCGGCGAGGTGCGCTTCGCGGCGGCCCTCGTGCTCGCCACCACGCGCGCCGACGTGAACGGCGTGATCAAGCGCCGCCTCGACGTGCGCAAGGCGTCGTTCGCGCCCATGGACGAAGCGGTGTCCCTGACCGGCATGGAGTACGGCGGCATCACCCCCGTCGGCCTGCCGGCCGACTGGCCGATCCTCATCGACGCCCGCGTGGCCGCCGCGCCGGAGCTCGTGATCGGCAGTGGCATCCGCGGCAGCAAGCTCCTCATCTCCGGCGCCGCCCTGCAGACGCTGCCCGGCGCCGAGGTCATCGAGGGCCTCGCGCGTTGACCTCCGTCTGGCTCCGCTACCTGACCGGCGACGACATCGACAGCCTCGGCATCACCAACGCCGACATCGTGGGCGCGGTCGAGGACGTGCTGGCCGACCACGGCCGCGGCGAAGTCGTGTTCGAGCCGCGCACCCACCTCGTGCCGGACAACGGCGGCAAGGGCCACTTCAACATCCTTCGCGGCCACCTCTCGGCCAAGCAGGTCAGCGGCGTGAAGGTGGTCGGCGACTTCGTCGGCAACTTCGAACGCGGCCTGCCCAGCGAGATGGCCCTGATCCTCCTGCTCGATCCCGAGACGGGCATGCCGCGCGCGATCGTCGACGGCACCATGATCACCGAGGCCCGCACGGGCGCGATGACGGCCGTCGGCGCGAAACACCTCGCGCGGCCGGGTTCGAAGGTGCTCGGCCACGTCGGCGCGCGCGGCACGGCTTGGTGGAACGTGGTGCTGCTCGACTCGCTCTTCGACTTCGACGAGATCCGCGTGACCAGCAAGCGCCCCGAGTCCCGCGAGTATTTCGCGCAAAGGCTCACCGAGCACCTCGGCAAGCAGGTCCGCGTCTGCGAAACCGCCGCCGAAACGCTCGACGGCGCCGACGTGCTAGTGGAAGCCTCTCGCCTGACGGAGCCGGAAGCACTGGTGCGCAAGGAGTTCCTGCGACCCGGTGCGTTCCTGGTGCCCTACGGCACGATCAGCGCCCTCGAGCTCACGCTGCTCGACGCCGTGGACAAGGTCGTGGTCGACAACTGGCGCGAGTCGCAGTCGGGCAACCCCCGCTTCGGCGCCCTGCGGCCCCACCTCAACGCCGGGCTGCTGACCGAAACCGGCGTGCACGCCGAAATCGGCGACGTCGTCGCGGGCAACCGCCCCGGCCGCGAGGGCGCCGAGGAGCGCATCCTCTTCTGGCACCGTGGACTGTCCACAACGGACGTCGCCGTCGCGCACATGATCCTGCAGCGCGCGGAAGCGGCGGACGTCGGCACGATGCTGCCGTACCGGTGATCGTCCGCGAGCCCGCCGACGTCCTGGCGGCGGGCGACGAGCCCCTCGAACTGCACCCCGACCTGCTCAGGCGCGTCAAAGAAAACCGCGCCGCGATGCTGGCCGCGCTCGACGCCGCCGACGGTCCGATCTACGGCGTCAACACCGGCATGGGCCGCCTCGCGGGCATGAAGCTCACACCTGCCCAGCAAGCCGAACACCAGCACAACCTGCTGGTGGGCCGCGCGGTCGGCGGCCCACCGTGGCTTTCCCCGGAGCTCACGCGGGCGATGCTGCTCATGCGTCTGCGCGGATTCCTGCGTTCCGAAGCGGCGGTGGGCCCGGAGCTCGTGACGTTCCTCGTCGACCGCCTCAACGACGGGTTCCTGCCTGCCGTCCCGCGCGGCGGCCTGGGCAGCGCCGGCGAGATCATCCCGCTGGCGCACGCGTTCCAGACGTTCACCGGCCTCGGTTCGGTGCTGGCGGACGGTGTGCTGACACCGGCCTCGACCGCGCTGGCGCGAAGAGGTGTCGAGCCGCTGAAGCTCGGCCCGAAAGAGGGCGCGAGCCTCATCCAGGGCTCCCCGCTGGCCGAGGCCTACGCGTGGGTCTGCGGCCGCCGCGCGCGAAGGCTGCTCGACCTGCAGACGCAGTGCGCCGCGATGGCCGTCGACGTCCTCGGGTCACCGCACTCGGTCTACCGGTACGGCGCGCCGGCTGCGTTCCGCGACCTGATCGCGGGCGCCGAGCCTCGCGTGGGCGTGGTGCAGGCGCCGGTCTCGGTCCGGGTCGGTCCCCGTGTGCTCGACCTGCTCAACCGCATGGCCGGCGACCTCGAAGCGGAGCTGGGAATGTCCTGGGATACCCCAGCCGATTCTCCGTCCTTTGTAGATGGTGAGTTCGTGTCCACCACCGGCTACCACGCGTCCGGGCTCGGTTTCCGCATGGACGCGCTCAAGGCCTTGCTGGTCCACGTCGGCGAGATCTCCGTACAACGGCTGCACCGCCTGCTCGACCCGCAGTTCAGCGGCCTGCCGCCGCAGCTGGCGGTGGACCCGGGACCGCAGGCGGGCCTCGTGCCGCTGCACAAACGCGCGGTCGGCGAGCTGCACGCCCTGCGCCGCCTGGCCGCGCCCGCCACGCTCGGTTCGCTCGACACCTCGGCCGGCCAGGAGGACGTGCAGGCGTTCGCGTGGGCCGCGGGCGCCGAGCTGGAGGACGCGCTGGCGCACCTGACCGCGATCACGGCGTGCGAGCTGGTCACCGCCGCGCAGGCGCGCTACCTGCGCGGCCAGGGCGCTCCCGCGCTGGAGCCGCTCTACGCGTGGGTTGCCGAACGCGTGCCGCCGGTCGTGGTGGACCGGCCGCTGGGTCCGGAGATCACGCGGCTGATCGACGACCTGCGCTAGTCGCGCCGAGCCATCTGCAGCGCGACACCCTTCGGCGTCGCCCAGCGCGTGAGCAGCGCGAAGAGCCCTTCGCACAGCAGGGCCAGGATGATCACGGCCAGACCGCCGCCGAAGATCTCGCCGTAGCCCTGGGCGCCTTCGGCGAAGCCGTCGACGATGTAGCGGCCGAGGCCACCACCGTCGTTGACGATGGCGCCGATCGCGACCGTGGCCACCAGCTGCAGGAACGCCACGCGCGCGCCCGCCACGATCACGGGTGAGGCCAGCGGCAGCTCCAGCTTCAGCATGATCTGCCACTCGCGGTAGCCGGTGCCGCGCGCCGCGTCGATGGTCTCCTGCTCCAGTTGCACGACGCCGGCGTAGGTGTTGGTGAACAGCGGCGGCAGGGCCAGCCCGACGAGCGCGAGCAGCAGTGGCCAGAAGTCCGTGTCGGCGCCCCAGCGGCTGGCCAGGAACCAGAACAGGATGATCAGGCCGAAGCTCGGGATCGCGCGCCCGATGTTCACGGCGCTACTCGCGAGGAACGCGCCGCGGCGGTAGTGCGCCAGCCACAGCGCGAGCGGGATCGTGAGCACGGCCGCGACCACCAGCGACAGCACGGAGAACCACAGGTGCTCCACCGTCCGGTAGGGCACCCCCGCGGGGTCGGTCCAGCTCCACCGGTTCGGCGCCGAGAGCCACTCGCCCAGCTGCGTGAAGACGTTCATCGCGTCCGCACCTTCCGCACCCACGGCGCCAGCGCGCGCTCGCTCAGCCACAACAACAGGTCGACGACCACCGCGAGCACCACCGACAGCACCACGCCGACGATGATCGGGCTCGGGTTCGGTGTGGTCGTCTGGATGCCGGCGCGGATGAAGTACCCGAGCCCGCCCATGCCGAGCAGCGACGTCACGGTGACCAGGCCGATCGTGGTCACGGCGGCCACGCGCAGGCCCGCGATCACCACCGGCAGCGCCAGCGGCAGCTCCACCTGCCACAGCAGCCGCCCGCGCGTGAAGCCCATGCCGACCGCGGCCTCCCGCACCTCGGCGGGCACCTGCTGCACGCCCGTGACGATGTTGCGGATCAGGATCAGCAGCGTGTAAGTGGCCAACGGGATCACCGCCGTGGTGAACGTGAGCCCGAAGAACGGGACCAGCAGCGCGAACGCCCCCAGGCTCGGGATCACGTACAGGGCACCCGTGGTGCCCAGCACCAGCGGGTAGAACCAGCGGTAACGCAGGCAGAGCGTGGCCAGCGCCAGCGACACCACCAGGCCGATGCCCAGGGCCGTGGCCGTGAGGGCGATGTGTTCACCGAGGCGCTGGCCGATGGCGTCGGCGTTGCGCTCGACCCACCGCCACTCGAAGATCGGCCGGCTGCTCTCGGTGAGCAGCGGAGTGACCGCGGACGCATGCACCACGGAAGGTTACCCCGTTCGAGCGCGGTGATTTCGGTTGTTGAGATTCGATGCCGGTGATTCCCGGTATGTGGTTTCTGTCATGGCTCACGGTTAGGGTCCAATCCTCTGTTGGCGACACGAGGAGTGTGGGGACGTGCGCTGGACCCGGAACATCCGAGCGGCCGCGTTGGTGGCGGTGGCCGCGCTCGGCCTGACCGCGTGCGGGGGTGGGGGCTCCGACAGCGGCCAGCCCGCCACGCAGAGCAAGGGCGGGGCGCCGATCGTCGTCGCGTCGTTCAACTTCACCGACAGCCAGATCCTGGCGGAGATCTACGCGGGCGCGCTCGAGGCCAAGGGCTACCCCGTCACGCGCAAGCTGAACCTGGGTTCGCGGGAGCTGATCTACCCGTCGCTCAAGTCGGGTGAGCTGCAGTTCCTGCCCGAGTACCAGGGCGCGGCGATCACGACCGGCTTCGGCAAGGACGCGGTGAAGACGGCCGACGGTGAGCACCAGCAGCTCGCCGACCTGTTCGCGCCGGACGGCATCGCGCTGCTGAACTACGCGGCGGCTGAGGACAAGAACACCTACATCATAAAGGCCGACCTGGCGAAGGCCAACGGCATCACGAGCATCAGCGACCTCAAGAAGCTGCCCAAGGTCGTCATGGCCGGGCCGCCGGAGTGCGAGTCGCGGCTGCCTTGCTACAAGGGCTTCACCGACGTCTACAAGTTGACGAACACCTCGTTCCAGACCGTGCAGGAAGCCGGGCCGCGCGTGCAGCAGCTCAACTCGGGTGCGGCGACCGTGATCCCGGTCGACTCGGTGAGCGCGCTGGTTGGCGACCCGCAGTACGTGGCCCTCAAGGACGACCTGCAGATCGTGCCGACGGAGAACGTGGTGCCGGCGGTGAACAAGAAGGTGCTCGACGAGCGCGGCACCGACTTCGCGGCCGTGGTCAACGCCGTTTCGGCGAAGCTGACCACCGACGGCATGCGCGAGCTGAACAAGCGCGTGGACTCCGACGGTGACCCGGCTGCCGACGTCGCAAAGGACTGGCTGACGCAGCAGGGCCTCGCCTGAGTGTTCTCAGCGGGAAACGGGCCGTCCGGGACTTTCCGGACGGCCCGTTTTTCGTGTGACCCTCGGCGGGAAACCCCTGGTGACGCGGTGCGCGATCGGGTGGTGTGCGAAGGTGGCGCGTGAGGGGTTCTGCCAGTACAGCGAGGAGCGAGATGGGTAAGGTCACGGCCACCGCGGAGCGCACGATCGACGCGCCGGTGGACAGGGTTCGCGAGCTGGTCGCCGACTACGCCGAGACCCGGCCGAAGCTGCTCACCGAGCACTACCGCGACTACGAGGTCACCGAGGGCGGCGTGGGCGCGGGCACCAAGGCGAGCTGGAAGCTGCAGGCCACGTCGAAGCGCGTGCGCGACGTCGCCGCGACCGTGACCGAGCCGTCGCCGGGCACCCTCGTGGAGACCGACGCGAACTCCAGCATGGTCACGACCTGGACCGTTTCGCCATCGGGCTCGGCCAGCGTGGTGCGGATCCAGACGAGCTGGGACGGCGCCGGTGGCGTCGGCGGCTTCTTCGAGAAGACCTTCGCGCCCGGCGGGCTGAAGAAGATCTACGACGGCGTGCTCGGCAAGCTCGAAGAGATCGTGTAGCGCTTGCCACACGGCCGGGCATAATCGGAATGATCGCCCCGGTTGCCTCGTTGGGCGGGAGTATGCGGGGCGATGGCCCCGGTTCGACCCCAGCCTCTACGATTTGGAGTTCAGTGGTGAACGCACCGACCCAGGCGACCGAGATCCGGCTCGCGTCCCGTCCGCACGGTGTCCCGACGTCGGCCAACTTCGACGTCGTCGACACTGACATCCCCACGCCGGCCGACGGCCAGCTCCTGGTGCGCAACGTGTTCATGAGCGTCGACCCGGCCATGCGCGGCCGGATGAACGACGCGAAGTCCTATGCGCCGCCCTACGCGGTCGGCGAGGCGATGGGCGGCGGTGCGGTCGGCGAGGTCGTGAAGTCCACTGTGGACGGCTTCGAGCCCGGTGACCACGTGCTGCACCAGCTCGGCTGGCGCACCCATGCCGTGGTCGACGCGACGAAGGTCGTGAAGGTCGACGGTTCGGTCGCACCGCTTTCGACGTACCTGGGCGTGCTCGGCATGCCGGGCCTCACCGCGTACACCGGGCTCCTGGTCACCGCGGAGTTCAAGCCGGGCGACACGGTGTTCGTTTCCGGCGCGGCCGGCGCGGTGGGTTCGCTCGTCGGCCAGCTGGCGAAGCTCAAGGGTGCCAAGCGCGTGATCGGCAGCGCGGGTTCGGCGGAGAAAGTGCGCCACCTCGTGGAAGACCTCGGCTTCGACGCCGCCTTCAACTACAAGGACGGCCCCGTCGCCCAGCAGCTGGCCGACGCCGCGCCCGAGGGCATCGACGTGTACTTCGACAACGTCGGCGGCGAGCACCTCGAAGCCGCCATCGCGTCGATGAACCTGCACGGGCGCATCACCGTGTGCGGCATGATCTCGCAGTACAACGCCACCGAGGCGACGCCCGCGCCGCGCAACCTGGTGCAGATCATCGCCAGGCGCCTGACGATTCGCGGCATGCTCGTGCTCGATCACTGGCGTCTGCAGCAGCAGTTCGTGTCCGAGGTGGCGCCTCTGGTGGCCTCGGGCGAGATCAAGTACTCGGAGACCATTGTGGACGGCATCCGCAACGCGCCGGACGCCTTCCTGGGCCTGCTCAGCGGCGCGAACACCGGCAAGATGCTGGTGCGGCTCAGCTGACTTCGCGGCGCCGGGCCGGTTCGCCGTGCTGGGGATGGCGGGCCGGCCTGACTCGTGTGGAGAATGTGCCAGTGCTGACCGGTGAAGCGATGTGGCGGCTGCTTCGAGCGGTCGACGAGCCCGGCAACCCGGAGATCCCGCACGACTACGACCACGACGCCACCCGGTGCCGGTTCCTCGCGCTCGCCGCGCGGCTGGACACAGACTTCGGCTGCCGCACCGACCGCGACCTGTGGGTGCAGGACGCGGCCCTGCACGCCCGCCTCGACATCCCCGAGGCGGCGACGCGGGGCGGCGAGAAGATCTACGTTGCCGTGAGCAACTTCGCTTCCCTCGCGATCGCCGGCCCCTGCAACCCCGACGCGTACGACAGCGAAGAGCGCGACGTCTACTTCGAAGCCGAAGACCGACGGCTCGTCGAGACCGCGCTCGCCGATCTCGGCTACCGGCTGGTCGACGAGCCGAAGATCTGGGAGCCCTACGACGGCATCAATACGGCACTGCGGCCCGAGATCACCTGGGGTGGCCGCTTCTTCGACTACCTCTGACCCGCCGTCCGATAAGCCTCGATCACGATCTGCGCCGCTCGCGTCGACTTGGCCACCACCTGATCCGCCGAGTAGCCCATGCGCGGCGAAACCCCGTCCAGGTACAGGGCGCCGTAGCCGTGGGACTGGGCGTTGAGTTGTTCGAGCAGTTCGAGGGCCTCCGCGTGGCCGTCGGTGACGGCGAGGCTGAGGGTGAGGAACGTGTCGAACAGGGCGCGGCGCTGGTCGTGCATCTCGGTGTACTCGGGGTTGGCCAGGCCGTCGGCGAAGAGGACCGCGTAGCCGAGGCGCGTGTCGATGAAGAAGCGCGTGTAGGTGCCCAGCGCGGAGGCCAGGCGGGTGACCGGGTCGGACTCCTCGGCGATGACCTTGTCGACCAGGTCGCGCAGCCGGCAGGAGGCCGCGGCGGCGACGGCGGCCATCAGGCTGGACCGGTCGGGGAAGTGGCGGTACGGCGCCGCGGCGGAGACCTTCGCGCGCTTTGCGACCTGGGCGACGGAGAACCCCTCCAGGCCCTGTTCGGCGATCAGGTCGAGGGACACGCGCACGAGCTCGGCGCGCAGGTCGCCGTGGTGGTACTTGCCGCCCATGTCGTGGATCACACCCGATCTCGGTCGCGCGAATGTAAGACCCCTCTTACCATAGAGATGTAAGAGGGGTCTTACATGGTCCGGGCGGTCGAGCCCGGAATCGTCTGGAGGATTTCATGACCACCACCACACCCGCCATCGCCGCACCGGCCGCGGGGCAGCCGCTCGCGCCGACGACGATCGTGCGCCGTGACCTGCGTCCGGACGACGTGCTGATCGACGTCGCGTTCGCCGGCATCTGCCACAGCGACATCCACCAGGCCAAAGAGGACTGGGGCACCGCGATCTTCCCCATGGTGCCCGGCCACGAGATCGCCGGCGTCGTCGCCGCGGTCGGCTCGGGCGTCACGAAGTACCAGGTCGGTGACCGCGTCGGCGTCGGCTGCATGGTCGACTCGTGCGGCGAGTGCGAGTACTGCCTGGCCGGTGTCGAGCAGTCCTGCCTGAAGGGCAATGTGCCGACCTACAACGGCGTCGGCTACGACGGCGAGAACACCTACGGCGGGTACAGCCGCCAGGTCGTCGTGAAGGACCACTTCGTTTGCCGGGTGCCGGACGGGCTGGGCCTCGACATCGCCGCGCCCCTGCTGTGCGCCGGCATCACCACGTACTCGCCGCTGCGCCAGTGGCACGTCGGGCCGGGCAAGAAGGTCGCGGTCGTCGGCCTCGGTGGGCTCGGCCACCTGGGCGTGAAGCTCGCCGTGGCCATGGGCGCCGAGGTGACCGTGCTCAGCCAGAGCCTGAAGAAGCAGGAAGACGGCCTCAAACTCGGCGCCAAGGACTACTACGCCACCGGCGACGAGGCCACGTTCGACGTCCTGCGTGGGCGCTTCGACGTCATCCTCAACACCGTTTCGGCCAAGTTGCCGATCGACGCCTACCTCAGCCTGCTGCGCGTGGGTGGCGCGATGGTGAACGTCGGCGCCCCCGGCGAGCCCCTGTCGTACAACGCTTTCTCGCTGCTGGGCGGCAACAAGATTCTCGCCGGCTCGGGCATCGGCGGCATGCGCGAGACGCAGGAGATGCTCGACTTCTGCGCCGAGCACGGCATCGGCGCCGAGATCGAGACGATCACCGCCGACCAGGTCAACACCGCCTACGAGCGCGTGGAGAACAGCGACGTGCGCTACCGCTTCGTGATCGACGCGGCGACGATCGGCGCCTGACCACCCCAATGTGGCGTTGGTTGCGTTGAGCGCACCCAACGCGGCGTTCGGTGCGTTGAGCGCACCGAACCCCCCAAAGGGGGTGGGCGGGGCCGGGCGAGAAAACCCAACGGCC
>NZ_JBFAAJ010000040.1:0-54391 GCF_040639695.1 Amycolatopsis sp. NPDC023774 | reverse complement strand
CAAAGCCAGCCACTTCCTCGCCTTCCTCACCCTCGGAGCCGCCCTGACCTGCTACAAGAAACTCCGAAAACTCACCACATGAGACGCGCTCTAAGTGCTCTCCAGGAACTCGCGCAGCACCTGGTCGGAGTGGACGGCCGTAAAACCGCCGAGGAGGTCAGCCCGCGCGGACTTCCGGAGGCATGAGCAGGGTGTCGCGGGTCGCGCCCCAGCACGCCTCCGCAACGCCGGCCGCCGGCGGTCGCTTCACGCCAAGGTCGAGCCTCGGTGCCCGCGAGTCGACCGCTCCAACGAAGTTCGCACAAACCAAACGAGGACAATCTCTGGAAGGATCCGTCACGGCGACTGTTCCGGAAATCACCGTGCGGAGACTTGGTCAGCTGCCGTCAATCGGTTCCAGGACAAACACGGGGATCTCCCGGTCGGTCTTGCTCTGATACTCCGCGTACGACGGATACACCGCGACCGCTCGCTCCCACCACTCGGCCTTCTCCGCTCCGGTGACCTCACGTGCCCGCATGTCCCGCCGGACCGGGCCGTCCTGGAGTTCAACGTGGGGGTCGGCCTTGACATTGAAATACCACACCGGATGCTTCGGCGCGCCACCCTGCGAGGCAACCGCCATGTACGTCCCCTCGTGCGCCACCCGCATCAGCGGCGTCTTGCGGATTTTTCCACTTTTCGCGCCCCGTGTCGTCAGGATGATGACCGGCAACCCGACGTCGGGCGAGACGGTCCCCTTCGTCCCACCGGAACTCTCATACAACTCCACCTGATCACGCACATACTTCACCGGGCTCGGCTCGTACTCGCCCTCGAGAGGCACCGTTCCATCCCTTCGCCGTCGTCACACAACTTCAGACCCTGGGTAACAGCGGCAGCGGAACGCCTTGTCCTTACCGGCCTTGGCGCAACATCGTGCTCCCGGCCCTGTCTCGGCGCAGAGTAGGCACTCCCTTCCGTGGTGGACGAGTTCTACCCCGCGATTTCTGCCCCGCGATGCCGGACGTGACCCTTCTCGCCTGTCCTGGTATTGGGCTTCGCGCCGCCGGAAACGAGCATCTGGATGCATCGCCGGATAACCAGGGACGGGACGTGGAACAACGTGCTGCGGCGCCTGCTGACCGCCGCGATTCGACTGTGAGAATGATCAGGTGCCGCCCGATGCTCGGGGTCTGGCCCGCGATACGACCGGCGCTCTTCCTGCAGATACTTGATGTCTAAGGGCGGCGGGCGTGCACGGCCACTAGGCCGAGCGAGGCGAACCACCGCCCGGGCTGCGTCAGCTTGTCCTTCCAGCGCTCGATCGTCTTCGCGTCCAGGATGTGCCCGCCCGCGCGCTCGTTCAGCTGGTCGAACGTGAGCGCCAGCCATTCCGTCCCGAGTGAACCGCCTCGGCGTACGGGAGTTCGCACTCGACGCCGATTTCGGTCAGCCCGCGCGAAACCACCAGTCGCGGCAGTTTCCGGCCGAAGTCGACGTCGGCGACGGTCGCGAGGACGTCGCACCAGGCGCGCATCGCGAGGGCGTGGTCGGTGTCCTCGTCGATCGCGCCGACGGAGAACGTGTCGCCCTCCTCCAGCAGGAGCCAGCGACCCGGGCGCAGCGCCGCGACGAGCCGGTCGAGCACGACCTCGCGCTCGGGCAGGTGGTTGAGCAGCAGCCGCGCGTACTTCTTTGCGTGCCAATCTGGCTGATCCAGCTGGTGTTCAGTCACGTGGTGGTGCGGACGCTGTTCGTGGCCACGGCCGTCGGCACGGTCGCGTTGTGGGCCTGGACGTTGCCGCTGACCGACGGGAACCTGGCACACGTGCTCGAGGGGAACCTCGCCCTCGTGCCGGCCGTCGCGTACCTGAGCGGTCTGGTGCTGCTGCTGCTGCGCTCGGCCCGGCTGCGCGCGGCGCTGCTGCCGTTGCAGCGCTACGGCCGCATGGCGCTCACCAGCTACCTGACCCACGCGATCCTCGGTCTCGTCGTGGTGGGAGCGCTCATTTCCGCGTGGCCGATCCCCAGCTCGGTGCGAAAGGGCCGTAGGTGAAGCGGGACAGCCGCACGGCAGGCGTCGTTCGTCGGTCAGGAGGCCGGCGCGCAGGGCCCAGCAGCCCAGCACCGTGTGGCCGAACGACTGGACAGCGACCGCCGACGCCAGCCACGACATCTGGCCAATGCCGGCCCCCGCGTAGTGGTCCGTCAACGCGACCGCGGTAGTGCCAAGGTCGCCACCGAACCCGACTACCAGGCCGATGGTGAGCAGAACCCTGCGGAGCTCGGAACAACAGCGCGAGCAGGGCACCGTTGATCGCGTAGGAAGTGAGTACGTCCGGCGCGTGCAGCAGAAACGCGTTGGCCAGGCGGAACACGAGAAGGATGGCCATCCGGCGCAGATACGGCGCCCAGAACTTCCCGCGCCGAGACATGTTCCCGAACTGGATCGCCGCACTCACTTCGAAAAGGAAGGCCAACATGAGGTGGAACTTGTCGAGCACCAGCAGGTCCACGAGCCGGCCGGACCACGTGTCCACCGCTGAGGTCTCGGGTGCGGGATGGTGGCCGGGGCTGGTCTTCGTGTAGTACTCGCCGATGTTGACCAGTAGGATCGTCATCACGGAGATCGCGCGGATGTTGTCAATCGATTCGATCCGCCGACGGATCACCGGGGTCGCGAGCCCCCCGGGTTGGCGAAGTCGTATTCACGGATATTTCCCTTTAGAGTGCCCGGTTTGGCGTGCCGGGGCCAGCATGCAACTGTCCTTAATGGGCAGACATCATGCTCAGGGAAATGCGGGGTTGTACATTCGGCTGCCCTGGCGCAATCCATGTGCATATTGGCATCGATGTGGCTGGCGTGCAGGAAATTCAGGGCACGTTCGCGAAGGAATCGATATTCTCCGCGGCGGCGGGCACGGTTGACCGGGCGAGGACCGCGGAGAGGTTTGGCCAGCTTGAATGAAGCTGGGGAACGCGGGTTCTGCCGCGAGCCCGTACCGAGTCGAACGAGCACGCTACCGCGACGGAGCACGCAGCCGTGACCGCGAAATTATGGTGACCGCTCCTTCAACGACACCCTCGTGGCCGGGCTTGCCGGATCGGACTCGATGCATGCTGCGCCCGCGTTTGGTCTGCGGCGGAATATGTCACGCAACGTCGTCTACGACAACGGCTCGCCTGGCTGTGGTACGGCAACGTGCGTTGGCACCCCCGTTGAGGTGAATACGTCCTTGCGGATGAGGTCCGCGATCTTCTTCGGTTGCTCCATCTGCACCCAGTGCCCGGCGTGCTCGACGCGATGGAAGGTCACGTCTGGTCGCACTGCGTGAAATTGGCTTCGGTGATTGGCCGGGAGGACCTCACGTAGAATATTCGCGATGGGCTTCGGCGGATCTCATCAGGCGCGTCGAAGTCGAAGCCACGGCGTCGCGCAAGAGCGCGGCACCGACTTCGGGATCAGTGTCTTTGACGGCTTGCTCGACCTCTTCGGCGATCGTTGCCTCGGCCTCGTCGCCGAGATTGGCACGAAGAAGGCCGTTCACAGTCTTGTGAAAGCCGTCGCGATCGAGTGAGCTCGCCAGGCGATCTGCCCAGTCTTTGACGGCGTCACTGACAATGAGCGAGGAATCGAGCAGGAAGGCAGCCTCGATCTCCTGCACCTCGTTCGTCATGCGCAATGCTGTCGTTCCGCCCGCGCTGTGGCCGACAAGTGCTACGCGTGCCAGCGAGAGATCTTCAATGAGCCGACGGAGCTCCTCGATCTGTGCCGTCATGCCACGAGCGCCTTCCCCTGCAGGCGAGGAGCCGTGTCCGAGGAGGTCGACCGAGACGACGTGTGAGTCGCGACTCAGCTCGTCTGCCAGAGCGGCGTTTTGTGCCCGCCGTCCGCCGAGGCCGTGCACGAGGACGATCGTCATTTCTGTCTCGGGTCCTTGCGCGGTGAAGCTCAACAGAGTCCGTCGTGCCACCGAGAACTGCTCCGTTCAATGTTCATCTGTTAGGAGGTTCTTGGCGAGCTTGTACCGCTGATCTGCGTTGTCCGAGGCCTGTCCTAGACGCTTCGCAAGCACGCCCGTCCCCATGGTCGGCGTGGTCAGTGAGCTCATGCAATGTTCGAGGCAGCGATCGGCCGCGTCTTACCCCCACGGATGGACCCAAAAGAGTGGCTGCCACCACACCCGACGAGCCGAACCGGTTTACGCGTCGCAACTCGTCTCGGCCGTCGACGCACCTATCTCGACCAGACGTGTGCTGCTCACTGTCCGTGTGCCCTTCCGAGCGCTCACCAAGTGGCCCGCCTGAGCTGTACGACATATCGCAGGGTCGGGGATCGCCATTGTTGGCATGACGGACCGCGCCGGGCTTGGCGTCGAGCCGGCACGAGTTCGCCATCGGCACTACGACACGGGTCGCGGCTCAGAGCATCGATCTGTGGTGCGAGCCGGCGCATGGCTCGCCCCAATCACAGGCCGCGGCTTGCTGCCGTCTCCTGCCATCGTCACTTCGATTGGCGTAAAGGCATCGGTCTTCTTTCAGGGTCGGCGAAAACTTGCCCCGAAGTTCCCTTGAGCCTCTGCTTCTGCTTCAAACCGGTGCGTTGGCGTCAGCCGGCGGTAAGAACCGATCGTCGGCTGACGCTGACAACAAGGTGAGCATAGAGGAGAGGGTCGTAGTTGGCTTCTTCGTCGCGATCGGCCGCGACCCAGGCGCCGTTCTGGAGCACGGCCGGGTCGAGATCGACGAGGGCGGCTGTTCGAGTTGGAATTTGGCTTGCCTGCTCATGCCCGAAGCCGAGAGCTCAGGTATTTGTTAGTAAGGCTGGTCGACGCCCATGGGGAAGCCGGAGTCAATGGCCGGACCACACGCGAGCAAGCAGGAGCGCCCCGTCGTATGACGAACTCCGCCGGCGAACCAGAACGTACTGGCCCTGTCGGCCGCCCTCGTGACACGGCCTTGGACGAGGCAATCATCCTCGCGACCCGCAGGCGGCTGGTCAAGGACGGCTTCTCCAAGATGACCATCAAAGACATCGTGTCCGATGCCAAGGTCGGCCGCTCCACGCTGCGTCGACGGTGGCGAAACAAGTTCGACCTGGTTGTGGACGCCCTCGACTACGGTTTTCGCAAGCAAGGTGACTTGTACACCGTTGATCTGAACGCCCTCGAACCACGCGACGCGCTCGTAGAAGCCGTCCGCCATGTCGACCCCGCTCGCTACAGCCCCGACGCCATGGTGCTGATGGGAAACTTCGCCGCCGAGGCCATCCGCACGCCGGAGCTGATGGAGATCTTGCGCGAGCACGCGGTCCGGCCCCGCGTGGGATTCATCGAGAGCGCGTTGACACAGCTGCAGGGGCGTCGTGCGGTCCGAGCCGGTATCGACGTCCACACCATCTCGACGTTGTGCTTTGGAGCGTACTTCGCGAACTACTACCGCGGCGAGAGGTACAAAGACATCCCTCAAGACGTAGTGGCTGTGCTGTGGCCAACGATCGCTGCTCGCACAACCATGAACCGGCGGTCGACCTCGCCGATGCGACGTGGCAGGTAATCAGGCGCGGTGAAGAATTTTCGTTCTCTGCGACTTTCCTGACGGACCTTCAGCCATTGCATACGGAAAATGAGGTGTCGCGAGGGGGTGTGTCTGCTGGTGCTGCGAGGCAGGGGCGCCGGTTGGGCAGATCGATGAGATCCGGTTTGTCAGCTGGGGGTTGGGTGCGGCGGTTGACTTGGGCGGGGGTCTGTGTCCTCGAGCCAGCCGGCTTCGGACAGGTGGTAGCCCGCTTGGAACCGGTAACGCGCCGAGGAACCGGTACGTCAGCATCATCCGGCGGTAAGAACCGATCGTCGACTGACGCCAGTATGAAGCCGGGCAACAGAGGTAGGAGCGTATGGTCGAGTCAACAGTGCGGCTGATCGAAAGGCCGAGTGGGCGTGGTCGATCCGCTCCGCAGGACTTGGACCTCAGAGATAATACCCCGTCTGCCACGATGATTGCGAAGGCTGCGATTGCGCGTTCGTTCGACGCGTTCGAGTCACGCCGCTGCGAGCATGCTCTCGGAACCCATGCAACGACGCGCGACCGAGACTCTGTGCTGTCGCGATTGAAGACGGAGGCTCCTCGACGGTTCTTCTGGTTGAAGAATCTGGTCGCGACGTTGCGTTGGGTGCTGTGAGGCGCCGCGAACGCGCGGCAGGAAACATTCGTCGACGGTGATCGACCGACCGGCAGAGGAGCGCGGCAACGGAGTGCCTCGGAACCGCGCTCTGGAGCGTGAGGGCGCACATCACCGCGATGGCCGGCTGATGCACACTACGAGCGGAGGTTCACGAGTGGCTGCCGAGGAAATCAGGAACCTGTTCATCGTTGGATCGGACCACCGCGGTTACACGGCCGCGGTGCACAGGACGCGCGGGCGGCTTGAACCGTTGGTCCTTGAGGTCGGCGCGGAACCTCTGCTCGCTACCCAGGACGGGACCGGACTCGACGGGTGCGGCGTGGCCACCGGTAGCGTCGACAGTGAGTTGCTCACCGGCGAAGTCGACGGCCGAGGGGGCGGCGCCAAGATCGGTGAGCAGGCGTCTCGCCGCCAGTCCGCGGCGCTGGTGTTCGAACTAATCGGCGGTTACGTCGAGGACGATGTCGACCGGGTCACGCAGGTCATTCGTCAGGTTGGCACAAGCGGGCGGGTGGGTGAGGTGCTCGCCGAGGCGACCCGGTTCACCGCTTACCTCGCCGCCGAGGCTCGGGCCGCGGGCGTCCGACTTAGGGCCGAGCAGATCCGCAAAGGGGTGCTGTCGCGGCTGGGGGCGACGGTGCCACCGCACCATGAGCTCGCAGTGTCGACTGCGTTGGACGCGCTCTTCGAGGGGCGGTTCTACGCGGCGACCACCGCGTTCGGCGACGGTTCGGCAGGAGACCTGATCGCGCTACACGCTTTGACCGCGTTCACCGCGGTGCTCGGCCTCCACGTGTCCGCAGCCGGCGAATTCACGTCTGCCAACCTGGTGGCCTTCGCGTCGGTCATGCGCCCCCGTGACTGACTGCTCACTGCCGGTGGTGCCCGATGTGAATCGTGAGAATCGTTGACGAGAATCCGGTCGCGATGGTCATCATCAGCCATCCTTCGCAGCGAAGTCATCGGTGCGGTTCTCGTCCCGGGGCAGCCTCGCTATGCGGACGAATGCCGGCAGTACAACTTGTTGGCCACCCTGGAGCCCGAGGTTGTGGTCAGCGCGGCCCGCGCGGCGGATGTCGCGGCCGCGGTCAGGTTCGCCGGGGCCCGGGGATTGCCTGTTGCGGTGAAGAACTCGGGCCATCAGATGATTTCCTCTGCGCGTAGCGCTGTGCTCGTCACGACGCGACAGATGAAAGGCATCTCGATCGACGTAGCGCGCCGAAAGGCTCGCGTGGCAGCCGGTGTGATCTGGCAGGAGGTCATCGACGAGGCGGCGCGGCACGGTCTGGCTCCGCTGAGCGGTTCAGCGCCGGACGTGGGGGTGACCGGGTACACGCTGGGCGGCGGGCAAAGCCCCGTCCTCGGCCGGAGCCTGGGCTACGCGGCCGACCACGTGCTTTCCCTCGACGTAGTGACGGCCGGCGGGCAGCTGCGCACGGTGACTGCCGATACCGAACCCGACCTGTTCTGGGCGCTGCGTGGTTGCAAGGGCAATTTCGGGGTGGTCACGGCGCTGGAGTTCGAGCTGTTCCCCGTCACCCGTTTCTACAAGGGCTCCCTGTATTTCGCGGGCGCGCACCTGGCCGAAATCCTGCACGCTTGGCGCGTGTGGGTCACCGGCTTGCCCGTCGAGGCGACCTCGTCGATCGCCGCGCAGCGATTGCCCCTGCTTCCCGAGCTGCCGGAGCCGCTGAGGGGAGCGAACGTGGTCCACCTCCGTTACGCGCACCTCGGGTCCGAACAGGACGCCGAGCGTCTGCTCGCCCCGATGCGCGCTGTCGCACCGGCGATCCTCGACGCGATGTCAGAGCTGCCCTACACGGCTTCGCGGCGGATTCACAACGACCCCGAAGACCCGATGCCGTACTGGGACAGGACGACCTCACTGCGGGAGTTGTCCGCCGAGGCTGTCGAGGCCTTTGTGGGGGTCCTCGGTCCTGAGTCTGGTTCGCAACTGGTCAATGTCGAAATCCGGCACCTGGGGGGTGCCTTCGATCGGGAGCCGGCCGTCGCCAACAGCGTCTCCACGCGGGGTGTGCCGTTCGTCGTGTTCGGCTTCGGCGTCGGCGCGCCCGACCAGGCCGAACTGATGCGCGGCAGCCTGGGCGCGGTGATCGACGCGCTGGCCCCGTGGTCAGCGGAGCGCCGGATGGCCAACTTCCTTTCGCCAGACGAGGCCACCAGTCCGGCCGAAATGGAAAGGCGTTCGGTCCCGAACGCTACGCCCGCTTGGTCGAGATCAAAAAGGCCCACGACCCGGCCAACGTGTTCCGGTTGAACCACAACATCCCGGCCGCCTGACCAAGGTGTTGGTCGACGTACCACCGGTGGGCATCCAGGGAGACGAGAGCCGAACGACCTTGTCGGAGGGTGTGATCGGGCAATCGGGTCCGGTCCCACCTGTGACGCATGCCCGGTTGTCCACGCTGTCCCGGCCGGTTGATCAATCATGGTGCGAATCGATTAAGCACCGACGATCGTGGTGCGCCCGAGAGAGGAGAGCGGTGGAGTTCGAGGTGGTGGACGCCACAGTCCAGTTCGGTGGCGTGTACGCGCTCGATCACGTGACGCTGCACCATGACTCAGACGGCGTACTTGGCCTCATCGGGCCGAACGGGGCGGGTAAGACGACGCTCCTCAACGCGCTATCGGGTGTCACCCGCCTCAAGTCGGGGCACATCCGGCTGGGCGGCACGGACATCACGCACCGCGCCTCCGAGCAGATCTCGCGGCTGGGTGTCGCACGCACCTTCCAGAACCTCCAGGTGTTCGGTTCGCTCACGGTGCTGGACAACGTGCTCGTGCCGCGCTGGGTGCGCCGTCGTATGCACAGGTCCGGACCCGCGGGGCGCGCCGCCGAACGCCGGGCCGCGCTGGGCGTGCTCGACCGCGTCGGTATCGCCGATCACGCCGATCGGCTCGCCGGCACCCTCGCCTACGGGCTGCAGCGGCGCGTCGAACTCGCGCGGGCCCTCGCGGCCGAGCCCCAGCTGCTGCTCCTGGACGAACCACTCGCCGGACTGTCCCGCGTGGAGGGTAACCGGGCGGCGCAGCTGTTCGCGGACCTCGCCGAAGACGGGATCACCGTGGTGCTCGTGGAGCACGACGTCGGCAGTGTGCTCGCAGTCTCGCACCGGATCGTCGTGCTCGATCGCGGCGGCGTGCTCGCCATCGGGACACCCGGCGAGGTCGTCGCGGATCCCGCTGTGCGCCGCGCCTACCTGGGGGAGGGGGACTGAGCGTGCTGCGGGTGGAAGGGCTGGTCGCCGGATATGGCGCGATCGAGGCCCTGCACGGCGTCGATCTCGAGGTTGCTGGTGAGGAGACGGTCGCCCTGGTCGGGCCGAACGGCGCGGGCAAGAGCACCCTGTTCGGCGTCGTGTCCGGGCTGCTGCGGCCGTGGCGGGGCAGGGTCGAGTTCGATGGCCAGGACGTCACGCGCTGGTCCGCCGAACGTCGCGCACTGGCCGGACTCGTGCTGGTACCGGAGGGCCGGCGCGTGTTCGCCGGGCTGTCTGTGGAGGAGAACCTGCGGCTGGGTGCCTATCGCCGTGCCCGCGGCCGCTGCGTCACGGACCGCGCGACGGAGGTGTTCGATCTGTTCCCGCGCTTATTGGAGCGCCGCGGCCAGCGCGCCGGGACGCTGTCGGGAGGCGAACAGCAGATGCTCGCGATCGGCCGGGCGCTGATGGGCGGGCCCCGCCTGCTGCTGCTGGACGAGCCATCACTCGGCTTGGCTCCACTGGCTGTGCGGGAGGTGGCTGACGCGCTCGCCCGTCTCATCCACGGCGGAGTGGCGGTGGCGCTGGTGGAGCAGAACGCGGCCGTCGCGTTTGGCCTCGCCTCGCGCGGCTATTTGCTCGACCGTGGTGAGGTCGTCACGTCGGGCCCGGTCGAGCAGCTCCGCGACGACAAGCGCGTGCAAGCTGCCTACCTCGGAGACACTCGTGGCTGAACTGTTCACCGGACTGGCAACCGGTACCACGTACGCGCTCGTGGGCCTTGGCATTGCGCTGATCTTCCAGGTCACCGGCGTGATCAACTTCGCGCAGGGTGACTTCGTGGCCGTCGGCGGGCTGTTGTTCGCGGTGCTGCGTGAGGACGGCTTCGACACTCCGGTCGCCGCAGTGCTGTCGATCGTGCTCTCTACGGCGATCGGGATCCTGACCTACGCCCTGGTGATCCTGCCTGCGCGACGCGCGGGGCACGACCGGCTGATGATCCTCACGATTGGTGTCTCCATCGTCCTGCAGGGCGCGGCGCTGCTGGTGTTCGGGGCGGACTCACACTTCGCGCCGCCGTTCGGGCCTGGCCGGCCGCTACGTTTCGCCGGGATCACGCTGCCCTCGCAGTATGCGTGGTGCGCGGGCGTGACGGCCGTCGTGATGGTGCTGCTGTGGTTGTTCCTCACGCGGACCCCGACCGGCACGGCGATGCGGGCGAGCGCGATGGACCCGGACGCTGCCCGGCTCACGGGGATTTCGCCGGAGCGCATGGGCTTGTTGGTCTTCGCGCTGGCCGCCGGGCTGGCGGCGATCGCCGGTACCGTGCTGGCCCCGCTGCAACCGCCGGACGCGACGATCGGCGTGGCGCTCGGGCTCAAGGGCTTCACGGCGGCGGTGATCGGCGGGCTGGTGTCGCCGATCGGCGCGGTCGCGGGTGGGCTCGTGATCGGCTTGGTCGAGACGTACGCGACAGGCTATCTGTCGAGCGAGTACAAGGACACGCTGACATTCGGCCTGCTTCTCATGGTGCTGCTGATCCGGCCTGGTGGGCTCGTGCGACGGGGTGCGGGGGTGGACCGCGTATGAAGCTGCTGCGGAATCGCTGGACCGGGTACGCGGTGTTCCTCGTCGCGCTGCTGCTGGTGCCCGCGATCTTCACTCGGGTGCCGTTCTACACAATGTCGGTCGCCGTCGTGATGGGACTGCAGGCGATCACCGCGCTCGGGTTGGTGCCACTGACCGGCCGCGGCCGCCAGATCTCCATCGGACAAGCGGGCTTCTACGGCATCGGCGGCTACACGTCGGCTCTGCTGAGCACACGGCTCGGGGTGTCGCCGTTGCTCGGCATCGCCACCGGCGCGGTGCTGGCTGCGATCGTGGCGTGGGTGCTGGGGCGGTTCTTGTTCCGCGTGCAGGGCCATTACCTCGCGCTGGCAACGTTGTCGTTCGGACTGACGCTTAACTTCCTGTTCGCGCAGCTGCCGCTCACGGGTGCGACGAGCGGGATCACCGCAGTGCCGTCGATCAGCCTGTTCGGATCGGACGTATCGAGCGACCTGTCCGTGTACTACCTCGTGGCCGCGATGCTGCTCGCGGCCACCGTGGTCGTCGACTCGTTGCTGAGGTCGCCACTCGGGCGCGCCGTGACGGCCGTGGGGGATAGCCCCGTTGCCGCCGCCGCCAGCGGCGTGTCGATCTCCGCGCTGCGGCGAGGAATGTTCGCGCTCTCGGCCGTGCTCGCAGCGATCAGCGGTGGGCTGTACGTACACTGGTCGTCGTTCGCGGATCCCAGCATGCTCGGCATCCTCGTGTCGATCCAATTCCTCGTGGTAGCAACGGTCGGCGGACTGCGGACGGTGTGGGGCGCGCCACTGGGGGCGTTCGTCGTGATCACGCTATCCGAGGTGGCCAAGTCGACGATCCCGGATTTGGTACCGGGCGCGTCGGGCGACTACGAGATCGTCGTCTACGGCGTGGCGCTGATTCTCGTGCTGATCTTCCTCCCGGATGGTGTGGCAGGCCTGTTCCGGAGGCGAACATCCATCGTGCACAACCTGAAGGGAGATTGACGTGCGCACATTCCGGTGGCCGGCGTTGCTCTGCGCGGCGGCCTTGACACTGACGGCCTGCGCGGCCCAGGAGACCTCGTCCAGTTCGGACAGTGGTGAACTCAAGATCGGCGCCAGCCTCGAGCTGTCGGGCGCAACCGCGAGCATCGGCACCGCGTACCGCAACGCGTTGCAGCTGAAGGTCAAGCAGCTCAACGACGCGAACGCGCTCGGCGGCCGCAAGATCTCGCTGGTCATCCGTGACAACCAGACCAAGCCGGACGAGGCCATCCAGGTCGTCAACGGCCTGATCAACAACGACAAGGTCAACGCCCTCATCGAAGGTGGCTGCAGTGCCTGCGCGGTCGCCGCGGCGAAGACGGTCGAGAGCAAGAAGATGCCGACCATCGCGCTGGCGTCCGCGAGCGCGATCACCACACCAGCCTCAGCGCACCCGTACACGTTCAAGATCTCGCCGAACCCAGGTGAGGATGCCGTGGTTCTGATGAACGAGCTCAAGAGCAAGAGTATCTCACGCATCGGCCTGCTGAACGTGAACAATGTCTACGGTCAGGAGGGCCGCGCCGCGGTCACCGCCGAGGCGGCCAAGCAGGGCATCACGGTGGTCCAGGCCGAGCAATTCGGCGAGACGGACAAAGACATGACCGTGCAGCTGCGCAATATCGTAGCGAAGAAACCGCAGGCTGTCGTGGTCTGGGCTGTGTCGCCGGCTGCCGGCATCATCGCGACCAACGCCAAGGACATCGGCTACACCGGTGGTCTATATCAAGACGCCGGTGCGGGCGCGGAGCTTTATGTGCAGGGCGCCAAGGCCGCGGCGGAGGGCACACATATGGTTTTCGTGCGGACGCTGGCCGCTCCGGATTTGCCCGGGACCGACCCGGTGTCAGCGGCGGAAAAGAAGTGGTACTCGGACTACACCAAGGCGTACGGGCCGTACTCGGGGTTCACGTCGTTCGCATCCGACGCGCTGCAGATGATCGTGAACGCCGTCAAATCGGTCGGCACTGAGCCGGTGGCGCTGCGGGACGCGCTGGAGAAAATGGGCATCGACGGCGATTCAGGGCGTATTCAGAACAGTGCCGAGAACCACTCGGGGCTGCAGCCTTCAGCGCTGGCGGTGCTGGAAGTCCGAGGCGGACAGTGGCACCTGGCGAAGTGACAGTATGAAGCAAGTGCGACGACCACTCCGGCGTTCCAACAAACGCGACACCTTCAACGACTGACAGACGTATACCTGTTGCGACGTGCGCGGGCACAGTTCAGCGGGACGCACTCACGGACCCGGTTCTCACGGTACGCAGGAGAACCGGGTCCGGGCCGGTCGGTTGTCGGACGGCAGTTGGAGCTCGACTCATACCCGCTGCTGAAGTCCGGCGGCTTCAACTGGGTGCTGTTGCTGGCCGGCCGCAGCAACAATCTCGGTGATCAGCCGATGGCGGGGCACCACAATCACCGCACGTCTGACGTCGGACGCCGCTTCCCCGAGATCTACGACGTCTGGCGACGGTTGCTGGCGTACATCGGATTATCGGTTCGGCGCACGCAGCGGTGAGCAAGGGGTGGACGTCGAGTGGCGCACTTCGCGCAGGGTTTTCAGGCGGGCGGGTTCAGCTCGATGACGGTTTCGGCCTCGGCGTCGATCCGCTCCCGGGTGTAGAGCAGGGGAAAGGCTTCGCCGCGTGCCCACCGGGCGAACAGGTCGGTGAGGTGCGGGTCGTCGAGGCGGCCTGACTGGCCCGGCGCGTTCATCGCAAGCGACGAGTCCCACTTGCCGACATCGACGACGATCCGGAACGTCGCGCCGGCCGACTGCACAAAGTTCGGCCCGTACTCGGTGCTGCCGACGGTGTCGCCGCTGCCACCGCGCGGAAGAGGTTCAGTGGTGAGCCGGTCTTCGGGCAGGCTGGGGAGCAATGCCTTCAGTGGGTGCTGCGCGCGGGCGACGTGCAGCCGGCCCCACGCCCACGCACTCCGGTCGGAGCCCAGCAGTTCTTCGAGGTCGGCGACGGCGGCGGGCAGGGTTTTCGCGACGACGGCGGCGAAGGCGTCGGAGTTCTCGACCAGTTCGAGGGCGATGCGGGTGTCGGCGAGCAGGTCCTCCGCGGGTGAGATGCGGGTGGCCGTCGTGTTGGCGGCTTCCGCGCCCACCAGCGGTTCCAGGGCCTGTGCCAGCAACGCGGGCCGCAGGTGCCGCCGGTTCCAGACCTCGAACAGCGCGGCGGCCGCGCTGTCGGGGGCGAGCACGGCGTCCCAGCTCGTCAGCAGGTCCAGCCCGTCGACGTCCGCCCGCAGTTCCCGCAGCCGCGCCACGATCCGCCGCGCGGGCACGGACAGGAAGTCGCTCTGCAGCGCGACCATGCTCTGCGGGGTGGCGTCGGTGGTCTGCGCGAGCACCTCATCGATGCGGAGCTTGCGGTACGGCGCGGACCAGTCGTAGGTGATGTGCCGGTCGGGCGGGTAGCCCGGCGGCAGGTTCATCTCGTTGGCGGTGGCCAGGAATCCCGCTTCCGGGTCGACGGCGCCCGGCAGCTGGTCGGTGTCGTAGTAACCGGCCCACTCGTAGCGGCCGTCGCCGGGCACGGGCAGCGTGCCGTCCCAATTGGGCCGGATCGGTGTGAGACCACCGGTCTGCCACGCGATGCGGCCCGAAGGGTCGGCGTAGACCTGGTTCTCCGGCGGGGCGCCCCAGCGGTTCATCGCGGCCGAGAACTCGTCCCAGTTCCGTGCGCGCATGTAGTCCATGCTGCCGAGGTAGGGCGCCATGCCGGCCTCGAGCCAGGCGGCGCGGACCGCGTACGCCGTGTTCCGCTCGGGATCCTGGTACACGACCGGGCCGTGGCGGGTGAAGAGCAGCTCGACCTCGACCGGGTCGCCGTCGCGCACGACGATCGTGTCGGTGACGCGCCGCATCGGTTCCCAGCGGCCGTCGTAGCGGTAGCTGGTCGGGCCGGCCGGATCGGTTTCGTAGACGTACAGGTCTTCCTGGTCGATCGCGAAGATGGTGAGGCCGAAGGCGATCTGCCCGTTGTGGCCGATGGAGATGCCGGGCAGCGCAGGCTCGCCGCCGCCGATGACGTTGAAACCCGGCGCGTTGAGGTGCGCGATGTAGCGCAGGCCGGGCAACGCGGCGGACGCGCGGTGGGGGTCGTTGGCCAGCAGCGGCCGGCCCGAGCGGGTGCGCGAGCCGGCGAGGACCCAGTTGTTGCTGCCTTCCGGGAGCACGTCGCCCTGTGGGTCGTCGGGCGCGGGCGGCGCGAAGACCGGCGCGGTCGTGGCCAGGTCGTACACGCGCAGCACGTCGTCGGGGATCGCGGCGAGGTCGAGACCGTCCGGGACCTCGACGGGCCGCCAGGGCTCGCGTCGGCGCCGCAGCTCTTCGACGTCCGCGGGCAAGTCGCGCAGCGTGCGAGCGCGGGCGACCTCCTCGCGGACGTTGTAGAACAGGCCGTGGCTGCGGATGCGCGCCACGTCTTCGGGCGCCCACAACGCCGGCTCGTAACCGAGCTCGCGGAACTCCGCGGGCAGCAGCTCTGGGTTGCGGTGCGTGAGTTCCACGAACGCGTTGACGCCTTCGACGAACGCCGTCGTCGCGCGTTTCGTGTCCGAGCCGTACGCGAGCCACTCGCGGTGCATGTCGCCGCGGTAGAGGAACAGCCGCGCCGCGCGGTCTCGCTCCACCTGCTCAGCACCGAAGACCTCGGCCAGCCGGCCGAGCCCGCGTCGGCGCCAGAAGTCGATCTGCCACAACCGGTCGCGGGCAGCGTTGAAGCCCTGCACCCGGAACGCGTCGTACGTACTCGCCGCGTAGATGTGGGGCACGCCCCAGCGGTCGACAACGATCTCGGCTGGCGCCGTCAGCCCAGGCAGCGTGTGGGAAATTCGTTCAGGTGCCATGACTGTCTCTCATCAAGGGGTTTACGGCATTGTCGGGGAAGGTGTGCCAGTGGACTGTGTGCAACGGATGGTCTCCTACTTGCTCGGCGGATCCGCCGGGTGTTACGAGCCGCCGGGGCGACACCCCCGTAGAGCCTGCTGATCGTGCAAGACGTCGTCGAGACATCACGCGAACTCGGGGTGCAGCAGGGTATAGAGGGGCTCGAGCCCGGCGATCCGGTAGGCGGTGCGCAAGCACCGCTCAGGTGGGCTGGCGGGCCGTCGGGGCGTGGTGATGGGCGAAGAGCAGGCGCCGGTCGGCGGCGCGGGGGCGCGCAGCGCCTGATCGAGTGCGCAGCGGAGGCCGGCGTACGACGGTGTCCGCGCGATGATGTGGTCCGAGCCGAAGACGCGGCGCTCGTAGTGGTACGGGCCGGAGTAGTTGCGGGCCACCGCCGGCGGCATCGGCAGCGCGTCGCGGCAGGCCGTGACCAGGCGCGGGCACCCGCCTCGGCACGGGCGGTGGCCGCACGCTCGGCCACGGTGGGCAGATAGCCCGGCGCGGGCGGCCGGGGCGTCGTGGGTGGTTCGAGCTCGGCCCGCGTGGCGAGGTCGAGCAGCACCAGCTCGTGAGCCGTCATCGCCCGCAGGCTGAACGGTTTGCCGGTGATCGCTTCTGCCCACTTCGGCCGGCCGGCCACGAACTTCCGGACCCGGGTCAGCTGGGCGGGATCGGCGAACGGCGACGAGACGCGCGCGGCGTCCCGGTGCGGCTCGGCGAGCTGGGTGTCCGCGAGGCGGGGCCCTGCCTGCTGCCGGGCTCGGCACCAGTGGCAGGTGCGCGGGCGGCTGCAGGCTGGGTTGGTACGGCCGAAGCGCACGACGTTGCCATGGCCGCACGCGCCTGCTGTGCGCTGTGCGCGGTGTGTCGGCATCCCCGCACCGGTTTCGGTCATGTGTTTCCCCACTTGTCGAACGCGCCTGACCGGCCTCTGCCCTCCAATCGCCCGGATGTATCCGCGCGAGTCACGCGGGCAGTCAGACGGCTCACGTCTCGATCCAACTGCATGAGGCAAGTGCCCAGGTGCCCGGTTGCGTGGCCGTGTTAACCCTTGATGAGGTCGATGATGTGGCCGAAGTTGAGATCCGATGCAAGCGCCGTCAGGTCCCCCTCCGCCAGCTTCGCCGCGGCCGCCTGGGTAGCTCCGAGGGCGTGTGTGTAGGGGTCGACCCCGAGGCTGATCCGGCGGACACCGATCGTCTGGAGTTCTGCGAGGGTAGCCGTGTCCTGGGGGCTGACGAGGAGGTTGACCGGCTTGGGCGCGACTGCCTTGATGACTGCGGTGATGGCGGCCCGGTCCGGCAGGTTCGGTGCGTAGAGAACGTCCGCTCCCGCCTCCGCGAAGGCGGAGAGCCGGCGGATGGTGTCACCTAGGTCGGAAATGCCCCACAAGAAGTTGTCCGTACGGCCGGTCAGAACGATCCGTCCGCGCGCAGCTGCGGCTGCAGCCTCGATGCGGCGAACCGCGTCGTCGAATTCGCGAATCGCCTGGGAGGGGTCGCCGGTGGTGTCTTCGATTCCGATGCCGGCCAGGCCGTGGGCGATAGCGGCATCGACGGTGGCCCGGACGTCCTCGGGCGTCTCGCCGTAGCCGTCCTCGAAGTCACCGTTGATCGGCAGACCGCTCACCGACGTGAGGAGCGCGGCGTGAGCCAGGTGCTTGTCGCGGCTGACGGCGTGGATACCGTCGAGCCGACCCAGTGTCGCCGCGAAGGCCGCCGAGGAAGTTGCGACGGAGGTGAATCCGGCTTCCTTGAAGAGCAGCGCCGACGGGGCGTCCCAGGCGTTGGGCATGATGAACGCTTCGGGGCCGCCATGGAGTTCAAGGAACTGTTCGTAACGGGCGTGTTGCGGCGTGTCAGGCATGGTGATGCTCTTTCTTCGGTTTGACGATCATTCGATGTCCGGTCTCGGCCGCTACTGGCCGTCGGGGTCTTCCCCGGCGGTGTTCTGCTTGAGCTCGGAGACCTGATAAAAGGCGATGGCCCAGCCGGTTGCGGTCCGTTTCAGCAGGATGCTGAGGTAGACGTTGACCGTCGGGCGAGCGGTGAAGGAGAAGTCGACGTTGAGGTATCCGAGGACGAGGTCGTCGGAGAGACGCCTGCTCTCCAGGACCCGGTACTCGGCGGTCAAGCCGGGCGGTTGGGAGTCGTAGTAGGCAGCAATGCCGGGACGTCCGACGCTGTAGGGGTGCAGGCCCTGGAAGATGGCGTCGTCGGTGAAGTGGGCCGCCACCTGGTCGGGCTGGTGCTTGTCGACGGCGGCCTTCCAGCCGTCGAGGACGCCGCGCAGGATCGTCACGTTGTTCGCGGTGTTCTGGTTCATGGTGGTGCTCCCCGGAAGGAGAAGGATGCGGCTGACCGGGCGCAGGCCGTCGAGGAACCGGTGGGGCGGTGTACTGCAAGCCGCCCTTGGGCAGCGAGGCGAGAAGGGCAGGGACTCGGGAATGGGGTTGTTGATCTCGGTGACGGTGGTGTAATCCTCGGCGGTATAACCGAGGAACGGTTAGGAGACGTATACGCCCGCGTTGTTGACCAGGGCGTCGACGCGGCTGACCCGCTCGGCGGCAGCGGCGGCCAAAACCCTCAGCACGAGGGCATCAGTGTCGAGCCGGTTCCGCGGAGCCGTTCAGCCAGGTCGGTTCCGTTGTTCGGGCCGCTCGGCGTCTTCAAAGATGCTGTGCATGAGCAACGGTGCCCGGCCGGCGCCGGCAGTCCTCGCTCCGAGTTCCGAGCCGGGTTTCCGCGTGACGGCTGGTCCTCCGACCTGATCATTGCCGGGCCGGGCCTGGATTCGCTCGGTTTTCATCCAGGGACACGCCGTCGTCAGCCGGGATGCCGGCGTCGTCCGACTCGGCCCGCGGCGAGGCTGCTTCAGCAGGCGCGGCCTCGTGGTCGCGAGCGAGCTGGGCGATGAAGTATTCCGGGTCGTCGGGGCCGAAGTGTCGTTCGATGCTCTCCACCGGCTTAGCACGCTCCAATCACCAAGGGGCCGTGGCTTGTCCCGTCGGCCGCCGTCGTCACCTCGATTGGTGTCACCCCACGGGAGAATCTTTCGGCGCTCGGCGAATACTCGACCTGGAATTTTGCCGCCGGGCACCGGCGAGTCTTCCGCCCCGGGCCGGGTCGCCGAGGGGTTGCAGGTAGATCACGTGGCGCGGTCGGTGTCCCACGCTATTGCGAACATCGTGCGCCGGCCGCACCCGGTGATGTTGACGGTGACGACGCGACGCTCCAGCTCGACCGCGGGTTCGGTCGCGGCCGGCGCCGAGAAGAGCCAGCGAGTCGTCGGCAGGCGCGGCCGATGTGCGCAGACCACGCGTCGATGGTGCTCGGCCTTCGGAGATCCCGGCTCGGCAGGCGAGCTGAGCCAGGTGTGCGGATGGTTCCGAGCCGGTGCTGAATGCGGCATCATCTTCCTGGCCTGTGCTCATGGCCGGGCGCGTGCTGCGGTGGCGATGTGCGGTGCCGTGATCCCCGCGGTGGCGGGCAGTTGGGGCCGGGCCCGTGTCGTCGTTGCGCGGGCGTGGCGTCGTGAGCACCGCGAGCAGGTCTGCCGCAGTGCTGGTGCTGGACCGGATCGAGTCGGAACGCAGCCGCGCGGCCTGCCACCGGCGGCTCGCATCCCCGGCTCTGATTGCAGATCGCCTCCGTGACCGAGATGCGCCGGACTGTGGCGATGGTCTGTCCGGGTCATTTCGGGTGGTACCTCGATGAGGCCGGAGCGTGGCAGGCGTTCCGCTCGCACGTCACGAAGTAGTTCGTCGAAGACGCGCTGGCGGACGGCGAGGTGGTGCGCCAGTGCGTCTTCGACGTCGTACTTCAGGTTCTACTTGCGGTGACGGGCCTGAGCCTCGGATGGAGGCTGGGGCGGGCCGGCTCGGCTGCCCGAGGTCCGAGGGTAAGAAGTCGCTACCTCCAGGCGCTCACTGTCTGAAGCGATCTGCTGAGCCATAACTCGATGGGGTTGCAGTCTTGTAGCTCAATCGGGTTGAAGTGGGGCATCGGCCGGCTCCAGCCTTCAGTCGAACGAAGGGGAGGGGGCGGATGGTCCAACGGCACGTTTCCATCCGGCCGATTCCGAACCGAACGTGCATGGCCGACTGGGTCGCTTCATCGTCCCGTGCGTCTGGTGACGCGTAACGATACCGACTCCAAGTAGGAGAATGATGGGCATCAAAATAGGAAAGGTCAACAGACCCTTCGCGTTCATTGCGGCTTTGGCAGCTTTGCTGCTCGTGATTTTCGCTACTTCGAGCTCCGCGGCACGGGGCGGCAACGATGAGCATGCCTCCGCGGCAGCACAGTCACTTTCGCCATACCCGCAATCTCAACCGCCTGCTGGTTTTCAGTCCAAGTACGCGGAAGTAAATGGCTTTCGTATGCACTATGTGCGGGGCGGCAAGGGTTCGCCTGTGGTAATGATCCACGGGTTCCCTGAGGATTGGTCCGAGTGGCGGCAGCAGATGGTCGTGCTTTCCGAGACCCACACTGTGATCGCAGTCGACATGCGTGGTGCTGGCGAGTCCGAGGTCACCAAGAGTGGTTATGATACCGCGCAGTTGGCGAAGGACGTGCATCAGCTGCTGACGCAGCTCAAGCTCAACAAGGGCGTCCAGGTAATCGCCCACGATCTTGGTGAGTGGGTCGCCTACGCCTACGGGGCGCAATTTCGGTCGGAAGTGCGGAGCATGGCCGTGATGGAAGCCACCATCCCGGATGATAGCTGGTACAACTACCCCGTGCTCAACGCCGACCCGGTCCAGCCCGCGGCGTGGCACTTCGGCTTGTTCCAGCTCCCCCTCGCGGAAAAGCTCATCGCCGGTAACGAGCGCGACCTCGTCCACGACATGATGCTTGAGTACGTGGCGGGCGACAAGTCGCCGTTCACGGCGTCGGACTTTGACTACTACGCCCACTTCCTGAAGGAGCCCGGCCGCACGACGGCCTTCATGAGTATCTACCGTGGAATCCGCACAGATGTTCAGCAGAACAAGGAATTCCTGGCTCAGGGCAAGTTGAAGATGCCCATCCTCGCGATCGGTGGTGAGCTTTCCTTCGGTTCACTCATCCCCGATCAGTGGCGCGAGTACGCCGTGAACGTCGAGGGACACGTCCTGAATGGTTCGGGCCACTTCGTGACACAGGAAAGGCCGGAGGAAGTGACGGCTATGCTGCAGTCCTTCCTGCAGAAGTAACTTTCCCCGCCAAGGGACGAACGACAACAACCCCGGCAACCTGCGAGAATCATCTACGTCGGTAGGTTCGCGCTGGTGGTGGCTGCAGCTCCGCCAGCGCGAACCAGCGGGTGGTGCCTTGAACAACGGCGTCGAGAAGCGGTAGCTCTGCTTCGGCGTGTTCCAGGTACCGCCTGCCGAGACGAAGGCCGAGGTGAAGACCGCACTGGGCGCCGACTACCGCAGCATCGACACCGCCACGGCCTACTGCAAAAAGCCGCCGTCTGCGGGGCGCTCGCCGAATCCGGCGGCACGCCGGGCGAACCCACGACGGCCGCGGTATTCAACGCCGCGAGGGGCACTCTCCTTCGAAGTGGTAAGAACCCACTTGGGCTCGACGCTGATCGCCTGTGCAGCAACGTCGACAACGAACGTGCATGACGTGTGTGGACCACGGCGGCCCTCGGCGATCCTACAATCTTGGGCGACGGGCGTGGCCAAGGCTTGTGCACGGGGTCTCCGTAGGTCCAGGCAACGGCTCCCGCGCTCCGGCGTCGAGTCAGGACGACGGCTCTCCTTTTCCTTCATGGGCTGCGGCGCGGTCGCGGCCCGTGATCGCGGCACAGGCGCGGCTCCAGAGTTGTGTTGATCCTCCGCCGGTGGGATTGCCAATGGCGAGTCGAGCTGCGATGTGCTGGGGAGTAAGGAGAACATCATGACGACGGATGCCGAAGGGGAGACGCCGGCGCGGCACGCAAGGCAGGTGCGTGTGGTCTCGACATCGTCGTGTGCCGCAGCCGTCCCGATTCAGCCTGCGGCCGCTCGCGCTGCCGTCACCGTTGTAGAGCCAGGGAGCAAACGAGGCTGGGCCGCAGTCGGCGCCATTGCGCTCGGCGCGTTCATCGTTGTGATGACGGAAACGATGCCGGTGGGGCTGCTGCCGCGGATCGGCGACGGATTACATGTTTCCCTGGGCCTCGCGGGGTTGATGGTGCTCGTGCCGGGTTTCAGTGCCGCAGTGTCGGCGCCACTGTTCTTTCTCAGCTCCGGCCGATTCGACCGGCGCTCGGTCATCCTCGTCCTGGGTGTGACGGTGCTGGTGTCGAACGCGATCGTCGCGGTGGCGCCGAACTTCGTCGTGGTGCTGATCGCCCGCATGTTCTTCGGCGCCACCCTCGGAGCTTTCTGGACTGTGGTCTCACCGGTCGGCCCCAAGCTGGTGGGCCCCGCCGGCGGCACTCGCGCCATCACCATTGTCGCGGCAGGTATTTCCGGTGGGACAGTGGTGGGGCTGCCGGCGGGACAGTTCCTCGGCGACCTCGTGGGCTGGCGTCTCACCTTCGCCACCGCTGCGGCAGCGACACTGCTTGTCGTGGTCGCGCAGGCGTTCGTCTTGCCGGGTATTCCGCCGGACGGGCGGACGCACCTGCGTGATCTCGTGGGAGTCGTGACGCGGCGTGCCGCCCGGTTGGGGATGGCGGCGGGGGCGGTGGTGTTCATCGGACAGTTCACCGCCTGGACGTACATCACCCCGTTCCTGCTGGACCACACACATCTGTCCGGCGGTGTGATCTCCCTGCTGTACGTCATCTACGGCTGCGGCGGCATCGTTGGCTCACTTGTCGCCGGGTCGCTGTTCAAGCGCGGAGTGATCGGCAGCTTCGCCGGGGCAGCGACGATAGTGGCCGCACTGCTCATCGGGCTGGCGAGCGCGGGCACCTTATCCTGGCTGGCCGGCCTGTTGTTCGTGCTGTGGGGCCTGTTCTGGGGAATCGTGAACCCGGGAACGCTCGTCTGGATACTCGACGCGGCCCCGGAAACTCCGGAGGCGGCGTCGGCGGTGAACGTGACGAACCTTCAGATTGCCCTGGCGGTGGGATCCGGCGCCGGCGCGATCCTCGTTTCATCGACAACCCTGCCGACGGTGTTCCTCACCGCGGGTTTGATCGTCCTCGCCTCTGCCGTGCTCGCCGGGGTCTCCGCACGGTTCCTGACACTCGCCCGGAGGGAATGAGGACATCAGGGCGAGGCCGGGGCACGGTCGGCTCCCGGTGTGTCGGTGTCGGCCGGCGGTAAGAGCCGGCCATCGGCTGACGCCGACAACAAGGCCAGCGCAAAGGAGAGGTGTATGGCGGAATCGAACACGCGACTGCACTCCGCCGGCAAGGCTTTGCTCGCAGCGAGTGCAGCGGGTCTCCGTCAAAGCCCGCTGCTGTCGCGGTGGACGGTGGAGGCCTCACAGCTGTTCTTCCGGTCGAACACTCCGACCACAGCGTTGCGCGGGGCGCTGTGACGCGCCGCGCACGCGTCGCCGGCCAGGAACCGCCGATCGACTTGATGAACACCGTGTGGGAGAGCGGCAGGGGTACCGACGACGCGCTCGCCACCGCGGATGGTGCACTCGAGTGGATTCGTGAGATCGTTCCCCGTCTCGAACAACGTCCGAGGTCGCTCGACCACTGGTTGTCTTGCGCAAGCCCGTTGAGCGTGAAGGTGACGGCATTCGACCTGCGTCGGCTCCGCGATGCGCTGAGACGGCTCGCTGCCGACGCAACAGCGGACGAGCGACCGGCCGGGGTGGTGTCCGACTTGCCAGGCCGGCAGGCCGCGGTGGACCTGCTCAACAACACCGCAGCCCATGCGGCCGCGTCATCTGCCCTCGTGTGGCCCGGTGCGGGCGTGCCGACGATAGCGCTCCAGGGCGACCTGCCCGGCGGCATCGCGGTGCGTTCGCTCGTGGCGCTCCAAGCCGTGCGGTTTTTCGGCGGCGAAGAGCGGAACCGCCTGCGGGCCTGCCTCGCACCGGGTTGCGCGAACTACTACCTGTCCGGCCACGGACGGCGAAGGTGGTGTTCGCAGGCTTGTGGAAACAGGGCGCGCGTCGCGCGGTTCAACAACAAGCAGTCGTCGAACGTGATCGGCTGATCGGTACGGGACCGCGACAACGGAACGTCTCGGAACCGCTCTCGGCGGCGGCTACGGCGCCGGCACCCACTGACTTTCCGATACCGACCACCCGAAGGAGAAACCATGGGCAACAACACCGTCAAGGTGACTGACAAGTCGTTCGTGGACGACGTCCTGACCAGCGAGAAGCCGGTCCTGGTCGACTTCTGGGCGACCTGGTACGGGCCTTGTAAGATGGTCGCCCCGGTGCTCGAGGAGATCGCGGCCGAGAACGGCGAGAAGCTGACCGTCGCGAAGCTCGACATCGACGAGAACCCGAACACGGCGCGTGACTACCAGGTGATGTCGATCCCGACCCTGATCCTGTTCCAGGGTGGCAAGCCGGTGAAGCAGATCGTCGGCGCGAAGCCGAAGGCGGCTCTGCTGTCCGACCTGAAGGACGTCCTCTGACCGAGCCCGCGCTGTCCAGCTGGCCGAGACCCGAGCCTGCGGGAATCGCCTCACTGACTTGATTAGGACTATCTAGTCCACGTAAGGTCTCACCGAGGTCGTGGTGACCCCGGTGACGAAGCAGGTCCGCCTGAGTGGACCCGGGGCTCACGGACTGCCCGATTTCGACAAAGGTGAGTTCTCCCGGGAGATCCGGCGGGCGGGCGCCGTCAAACGGTGCCCGACCCCGGGCCCCAGGATCGAAAAGCCAGCCAGTGCAGCATTCAGCCGGAGGAAACCATGAGGACCGTCGCGCCCAAGCCCATCGCGACGCGGCCGTATCCCGCTCGCGTCGCCCCGAAGGGCACGGCGCTGCTTCGGCTGATGCGGACGACGGACCACAAGCAGATCGGCGTGATGTACCTGGTCACGGCGTTCGCCTTCTTTATGGCCGGCGGTGCGATGGCCATGCTGATCCGCACGGAGCTGGCCCGGCCCGGGCTGCAGTTCCTGTCGCAGGAGCAGTACAACCAGCTGTTCACGATGCACGGCACGGTCATGTTGCTGATGTATGCGACCCCGGTCCTGTTCGGGTTCGCGAACTTCGTGCTGCCGCTGCAGATCGGTGCGCCCGACGTCGCTTTCCCGCGGCTCAACGCGTTCTCATACTGGCTCTACCTCTTCGGCAGTCTGATCGTCGTATCCGGCTTCCTGACACCGGGCGGTGCCGCCGAGTTCGGCTGGACTGCCTACACGCCGCTGTCGGAGGCCGTCCACACTCCAGGCCCCGGCACCGACATGTGGATCGTCGGCCTCATCGTGTCCGGTCTGGGCACGATCCTCGGCGCCGTCAACATGGTCACCACCGTGGTCTGCCTGCGCGCACCGGGCATGACGATGTACCGGATGCCGATCTTCACCTGGAACATCCTGGTCACGAGCATCCTGATCCTCATCGCGTTCCCGATCCTCACGGCCGCGCTCTTCGGCCTGGAGGCGGATCGTCGTCTGGGCGCGCACGTGTTCGACCCGGCCAACGGCGGGGTGATCCTGTGGCAGCACCTGTTCTGGTTCTTCGGTCACCCAGAGGTGTACATCATCGCCCTGCCGTTCTTCGGGATCGTGTCGGAGATCTTCCCAGTCTTCAGCCGCAAACCTCTTTACGGCTACAAGGGGCTGATCTTCGCTACCCTGGCGATCGCCGCGCTCAGTGTCTCCGTGTGGGCGCACCACCTCTACGCCACCGGCGCTGTGCTGCTGCCGTTCTTCTCCTTCATGACCTTCCTCATCGCTGTGCCCACGGGCGTGAAGTTCTTCAACTGGATCGGCACGATGTGGAAGGGCCAGCTGTCCTTCGAGACGCCGATGATCTTCTCGATGGGCTTCATCGTCACATTCCTCTTAGGCGGCCTGACCGGCATCCTGCTCGCCGCGCCCCCCATCGACTTCCACGTGTCCGACAGCTACTTCGTGGTGGCGCACTTCCACTACGTCCTCTACGGCACGATCGCGTTCGCCACCTTCGCCGGCATCTACTTCTGGTTCCCGAAAATCACCGGTCGGATGCTGGACGAAAGGCTCGGCAAGTGGCACTTCTGGACCACGTTCATCGGCTTCCACGGCACGTTCCTGGTGCAGCACTGGCTGGGTGCCGAGGGCATGCCCCGCCGCTACGCCGACTACCTGAGCTCCGACGGGTTCACCACCCTGAACACGATCTCCACGATCGGCGCGTACATCCTCGGTGCGTCCACGCTGCCGTTCATCTGGAACGTGTTCAAGAGCTACCGCTACGGCGAGATCGTCACCGTCGACGACCCCTGGGGCTACGGCAACTCCCTCGAATGGGCCACGTCCTGCCCGCCGCCGCGACACAACTTCACCGAACTGCCGCGCATCCGCTCCGAACGTCCCGCGTTCGAGCTGCACTACCCGCACATGATCGAGCGCATGCACGCCGAAGGTGAGATCGGCTTCTTCGGCAAGTCGCGCCACCAGGCCGCGCCGTCGCAGAAGCTGGTCAACGCGACCATGCCGGGTGACCACAGCAAGGACAACTCGGGCGAGCAATAGTCGCGCCCGGTGCGGCGGTCCACTTTGGTCTTCCGCTACCCACGACTCACGCCTGGAAAGTACGGATGTAGTCGATGGCCATGTCGAGCGCGATGCGCATCGGCTTGATGTCGTGCCCCGTCTGCGCGAGCAGGTACCCGCCTTCGAGGGCGCCCATCAAGCCGATGGCGAGCCGTTCGGGGTCGGCGTCACGGCGAAGTTTGCCCGCGTCACGCATCCGCCGCAGACCGTCCGCGATCAGGGCGAGCCAGGTTTCGAAGTGGCCGGCCAGGGCGGAGCGTGCCCGCTCGTTCTGGTCCGAGAGCTCGCTCGCGAGGGAGCCGAGCTGGCATCCGTAAGCCCCGTTGCGGAGAGCGTTCCTCTGGATGATCGCGTCACGCCAACGCTCGAGTCCACGGATCGAGTTCAGCCGGCGCAGCTGTTGCCCCTGCGCGGTCAGCAGGTCTTCGGCCTGGTATTCGATCACGTCTTGGACGAGCGCGTCCTTGTCCGCGTAGTGATGGTAGAGCTGTGACTTGCTGGTGCCGCTCGCCGCACGAACGTCGTCGAGCGTGGTGGCGGCCACCCCTTTGACCGTCATCAGGTCTACGGCAGCATGCAGAATCCGGGCCCGGGTCGCTTCACCGCGCACCGTCAGCCGGACGGGCTTTTCTGTGCTCTCCGGTTCCACCACCGCGACAGATTATCGTACCTGCGTGCGCGGAGGTGTCACGCGATGCGACGCGGCGGGCCGAGCCCACCCCATCACCTTCATCCGCGTCCCAGTGCGATCGACACTCGGCGCGCCAGCTCAGGGACGACCTCGGCGGTGAACCAGGAGTTTTTCACGTGCCACCGGTAATTCAGTGGAGACGGGTGCACCAGCGGGAACTCGGCGGGGAGGTAGTCACAGTAGGACCGCACGGTCTGGGTGAGGTTGGTCTTGGACCGGCCCTTGAGGTAGTACCGCTGGGCGTGCGTGCCGATGAGCACCCGGAGAGTGATGTGCGGCATCCTCGACAAGATCTGCGGATGCCACCGCGGCGCGAATTCCTTGCGGGGAGGCAAGTCACCCGTCTTGCCCTTGCCCGGGAAGTAGAAATCCATCGGCACGATGGCGAACAGCGACGGGTTGTAGAATTCCTCGTCGCGGACGCCGAGCCAAGAGCGCAGCCGGACGCCGCTGGCGTCGTCCCACGGGATCCCGCTCTCCTGGGCGCGCCGGCCCGGCGCCTGGCCGATGATCGCGATCCGCGAGGCCGGCGATCCGGCCCACACGGGACGGTAGCCGAGATCGCGTGCCCACGCGTTCGACGGATCGGACGTCAGCTCGTCCACGACCGCACGCAAGTCGTCGATCAACCGCACTCCAGGTTCGTTGCCGGGAAAGCCGGGCCGCCGGCTTTGGGGAACCACAGTCTAGATGGACTATTCGGTCCAACAAGCTGGGGGTCGACGAAACCGAGGTGTGCTTCGTCTCAGGCCAAGCTCGGGTCCAGCCACGGGCCTTCGGGTAACTCCGGGAGTGAGAACCGCTCGTCGAAGGAGCACAGGGGGAGACGTTCGCCGAGGACTCGCAAGACAATGGACCCGAGAACCGCCGAACAGAGTGATCCGCCGAGAACCCCCACCTTGGCCTGCTGCTGGAGGCCGGGGTCGGCGAACGCGAGATCGGTGATGAACAACGCGATCGTGAAACCGATGCCGGCGAGCATGGCTCCGCCGATGAGGTGGCTGTAGCGGACGCGGCCGGGCAGAGTGCCGATTCCGGTGTGCAGCGCGATTCCGGCCGCGAGCGAGATGCCCAAGGTGTTGCCCGCGATCAGGCCGACCGCGACACCAAGGGTCACGGTGGAAGACGACGCGGCCCGCAGCGCGCCGGCGTCGAGCTGCACGCCGGCGTTCGCCAGGCCGAAGGCGGGGATGATGACGAACGCGCTCATCGGGTGCAGAATTCCCTGCAGTCGCTCGTTCGCCGACAGTGTCGCCTTCATCGCGGTGGTGGCGAGTCGCACGCGCACGGTATCCGCGCGCTCGATCACAGCGCGCCCATAGAGGCGGAGTCGCTCGCGGGCGTGACTGTCGACCTCGCCGGCCGGCACGATCAAGCCGATGAGCACGCCGGCGAGCGTCGGGTGCACCCCGGACGCGTCGACGGCCGCCCACAGCCCGGCACCGACCAAGAGGTACGGCGTCAATCGCCACACTCCCAGCCTCCGCAGGCCCAATAGCACGAGAACCAGTGCTGTCGCCACCGCGATCGCCACCACGGAAACGTGGTGTGTGTAGAACACCGCCATCACCGTGATCGCGCCGATGTCGTCGCCGATCGCGAGGGTGAGCAGGAAGAGCCGCAATTGATCAGGGCAGCGGGGACCGAACAGAGCCAGTACGCCGATCAGGAAGGCGGTGTCACTCGACATCGGAATGCCCCAGCCCGCTGCAGCCGCGCCGGAACTGTTGAACACGAAGTAGAGGACCGCGGGCAACGCCAGGCCGCCGAGCGCACCGCAGGCCGGAACGACGATCGAACGCACGTCGTGCAGCTCGCCGACGGACACCTCGCGGCTGATCTCCAGCCCCACCACAGTGAAGAACACGACCATGGCGACGTCGTTCACCCACTCACGAAGGTCCAGTGAGAAGTGCGCGCCGCCGGCTTCCACGCCTGCGTGCAGTCCCCAGAACGCGTCGTAGTCCGCGCCCGCCACGTTAGCCCACACCAGCGCGGCCACCGTGGCGGCGAGGAGCAGGACCGCGCTGCCGGCTTCGGTGAGCAGGAACCGGCGGAAGCCGGCGGTCACGTACGGCAGCGGCATGCTCACCTGACGGGTCGTCGACGGCAGGTGCGGGAGGAGCCCGTCGTTGAATCGGCTCGAGTCGGACTTCACGGCCCGAGTATGCCTGACGTGCAGTCGATCCGGTTGTGTACCGTCCATCGGATCGGGCGTTGGCCTGGAGGCATCCTCGGTTCGCGGTGCCACTGTCCGGAGTGGACCGTTCTGTCACGGAGGGATCGCAGGTGGCGAAGCGCAGTGAGTTCGATCTGGACCGGCACGTGTACGGCGATCCATCGGCTTCGGTGACGGTGGTGGAATACGGGGACTTCGAGTGCCCGTACTGTGCTGCGGCGGCGCCCGAGCTGCGCAGGTTGATCGACAGCTCGGCCGGCACGATCCGCCTGGTGTTCCGTCATTTTCCGGTCTTCACGATCCACCCGTACGCACTCACCGCAGCTCTTGCCGCCGAGGCGTCGGGGGACCTGTTCTGGGAGATGCACGACTTGCTGCTGACCCACCAGAGCGAGCTGACGGATGCCCACTTGCGGGCATACGCGGCTCGCATCGGCGCCGGCGACGTCACCGGTGAGGTCGCGCAGCAGTTCCGCCCCGCCGTCGTGGCCGACTACACCTCCGGTGCCGAGTTGGCTGTCCGAGGCACGCCGACGTTGTTCATCGACGGACGTGCCTACCGAGGCCGAGTCAGCTACCAGGCGCTCCGATCGGCTGTGCGGCCGAGCTCCTGAGCCGGCGCCTCAGCCGCGGCGGTTCGCGCCGTGAACGTCGGGCGAAGTTCACCTCACCAGGAGTGGACCGTCCGGTTCCGTGCTGGGCTTGATCGCCCACCGTGATCGACAACACGATCACTGTCGTCGCTGAGATGTCGTTCGGGTGAGCAGCCAGAAACCGGTTCCAATTCTTGCGGTTCGTACGGCAACTCGGCCTCCGGGTAACACGCACGGACCGGTTCCGACGCGCGCGCCGGCCTGGACGGAGGCGGCCATCCTGAAATTCTTCTCGCCTCCCTGACTGGACTAAATAGTTCTCTTTGGTGCATGATGAGTGCACCGGAGGACGGAGCTGCGTCGAGTGCTCAACGCTGCCGAATGTGCGGACTTCGTCGTAAGAATGCGAAAGGTACAGCTACGGTGAGTGAGCAGCTGGGCTTCATGCCGGGGTCGCCGGTTGCCGGCCTCCCGCTGAGGCTGTCCTCCGCCACCGTCACGGGTGACGGCAGCCGATCCCGCGACCACGAGTCCGACGGCCTGTTGCGGTTGGAGCTCTCGATCAGTGCGCACGTGCTGGGTGAGATCGAAGTCATGCTCGCCACGACCCACGGGCCTGGGGAACGCGCTGCCGACCGTGTGGCGGAATACTCGGCGGCACAGGGGCGCGAGCTCCGCATCAACGCCATCCTGCTGAGTTCGATGCCGGACGTCCTTCACCTCGCCGGCCGCGGTGGCGGCACCCATCACAATGGAGCCGACGCGCAGTCGTACACGCTGACGTTGACCTTCTCCGATGGGGGCACTGCCGAGAGTTCGTGGAGCACGACGTTCGACGTTCCGTGCTCGCCACTCGCAGACTCCACCTGGCGCCTGACCGTGCCGTTCAGTCACGCCTTGACGCCGTCCACGCCCCCTCGTCACGTGTCGTGACACCCTCCGCGCGTCGCACCTCAACTGGCCGCGTCTTGCTCTGACGCTGCGAAAACGGTCTTCCTGCACCGAGGGTGCAGACCGTGCTGCTCGAGAAACATCAGGAGAATAGAAGTGAGTTCGGAGATGGATGTACAGCGCAACGTCGACAGCGGATCGTATGAGGCCGTGGTCGACGGGCAGGTCGTCGGCATGATCGTCTACCACGCCCCGCGCGGTGACCGGCGAGTGACGTTCAGCCACACGATCGTCGATCCTGGACATCGTGGTCAAGGTGTCGCGACGCGGCTGGTGAAACACGCTTTGGACGACCTGCGAGCCCGAGATCTGAAGCTCACGAATTATTGCACCTTCGTGGCCGACTACATTGCCGACCACCCCGAATACAAAGAGCTTGTCGACACCCGATTCCCCGGCCGGGCGGCCGTGCCGGATCGCGGGCCACGCGAACACTGATCAACGGAAGCCCGAACTGCCCCGGAACCGGGGAAATCGCTGAGGAAGAGGAGTGCAGAGTTGATTCCGAGGTCGCATTCGGTCGACATCGACGGAGAATTGATCCGGACCACCCGGCTGGATCTTGCTCCGTGGGCGATGCCCGACGTCGAAGCGGCTCTCGGCATCTTCGGCGATGAAGGGGTTTCTCGGTGGCTGGCGCCGGCCATGGATCGAGTCGTGGACATCTCCGCCATGCAGGATCTGGTTGCCGGTTGGGTCACGGATGGCTTGGGAACCGAGCCTCCGGTCGGTCGGTGGAAGGTCACCGATCTCGCGAGCGGACGCGTCGTGGGTGCGGTCTCGTTGCTGCCCTTGCCGCCGGACGGCATCGATTTCGAGATCGGTGTCCAGATCGCTCGTGGCTGGTGGGGGAACGGTTATGCCGGTGAAGTCGGTGACGCGGTCGCTCACTATGCCTTCGCTGCCGGTACGGACGAGATCTTCGCTGTGTCGCGCCCGGCGAACCAACGCGCCGCGGCCGCCGCGCGGCGGATGGGGATGGAGTGGGTCGGCCAAACCGACAAGTACTACGACACGAGGCTCGACGTGTTCCGGTTGCGGCGTTACGACCTCGACGTGCCGGCGGGGGTGGCACCGCCGGAAGGAGAGCAGCCGGGTGAGCTCACGGACATCTGACCAATTCATGCCGGCACAAATCCACAAGACAGTGAAAGAGACGAGACCATGCCTGGAACCCTTCCTGATCGATGCGGTACCTTCACGATCGGAGGACACGCGATCACCCGGCTCGGTCTCGGGACCGCTCAGATAAGTGAGTCCGGTGTCTGGAGTCATCCCAACGACGCCACTGAAGCGGCACGAGTGCTCCGAGCAGCGGTCGATCTCGGGGTGAATCTCATCGACATCGCCGAATCGTCGGGACCCTTCGACTACGAGGAACTCATTGTGCGGGCACTCAGCCCGTTCCCGGAAGACTTGCTGCTGATGATCAAAGGCGGACTTCTTCGATCGCCCAACGGGCAGTGGGAACCGGTACCTCGGCCCTCGTTCCTTCGTAAGCAGATCGAGACTCGGCTGTGGTACCTGAAGCTCGATCGCGTTCCGTTGTTCCAGCTGCACGGGTTCAGCACGCAAGCTCCGATTGCCGACCAACTCGGGCTGCTCACGGAAATGCAGCGTGAAGGAAAGATCGGACAGATCGGGCTGGCGGAGGTGACACTGGCGGAGCTGAAAGAAGCAAGGAAGTTTGCGGAGATCGCCACGGTCCAAGCTGAATACAACCTCATCGATCGCGCGGCCGAGCCGTTGCTCGACTACGCGGAAACGGCGAGCATCGGGTTCGTCCCGTGGCTTCCGCTGGCGACCGGCACGCTGGCCAGTGAGGATGGGCCGTTGGCGGAGATGGCGCGACGGCGAGATGTCTCGCCGGCGCAGCTCGCTCTGGCCTGGCTCTTGAATCGCTCACCCGCGATCCTCCCTACTCCCGGCACGCTGAGCATCCAGCACCTGAACGACAACGTGTCTGCAGTCGACATTTCCCTGACGGCACACGAAGTCGATGATCTCGACCGGCTGGCGGCCAGGTCGTAAGCGGGATCTCTTCCGGAAAAGGCACTGGGTGAACTGGTTCGGAAATTCTGGCTGTCAGGACAAGGAGGTTGCCCACCGTGCGCGGTTCAGACGTCGCTCTACCGCCACCGGTGAGCTTTCCGGTTCGGTCTGCGCAGGGTCGACGAATCCTGGTTGCGACGGTCCTCGGCGCGAGTATCGCGGGTATCGACTCGAGCGTCGTGGCAGTCGCTCTCCCCGACATCGGCCGGAACTTGGGTGCGAGCTTCGCGTCCCTTCAGTGGACCGTGACCGGCTACACCCTCAGCCTCGCCTCGCTCATCCTGCTGGCGGGCGGACTCGGAGACCGGTACGGCCGCAAGCGGATCTTCCTCGTCGGCGTCGCCGGGTTCACGTTCGCCTCGGTCCTGTGCGCGGCCGTCCCCGACGTGGGGACGCTCATTGGTGCGCGAATCCTGCAGGGCATCGGTGGAGCGTTGATGGCACCGGCGAGCATGGCCATCCTGCAGTCGACGATCGCACCTGGTGATCGCCCGCGGGCGATCGGAACCTGGTCCGGGTTCGCCGGCATCGCGGGAGTTCTCGCCCCGTTCGTCGGCGGATGGCTGCTGTCGCTGGGTTCGTGGCGGTGGATCTTCCTGATCAACGTGCCCGTGGCGGTCGTCGTGGTGGTGGTGACCGTGCGCCACATTCCGGAGACCCGCGACGACGAGTCGTCCGGCATGGACTGGGGTGGCTCGGCGCTGGCCCTCGTGACCCTAGCCGCGGCGACCTACGCGTTGACCGCGATACCGGCGAACCCGGGCGGGCCGGGGGCGCTGGCGAGTGCGCTGCTGGCTGTCGCGGCGGGGATCGGGTTCGTGTGCTACGAACGGCGAACCACATCGCCGATGTTGCCGAAGCTGCTGAGGAAGTCCAGATCGTTCGTCTCGATCAACGTGATCACGTTCATCGTCTACGGTGCGTTCGGCGTGTTCTCGCTGATCTTCACGATCGCCCTGGAGACTGTCGCCGGGTACAGCCCGGCCGAGGCCGGCAGCGCTTTTGTGCCGATCACGATCATCAGCCTCGCACTGTCTCCCTCCAGCGGTAAACTCGCTGCGCGGGTCGGTCCCGGTTGGCAACTGACCGTCGGTCCCGTGTTGTGCGGCGTAGCGGCGCTGATGGCCTTGCAGATCGAACCCGAGACGGGTTACTGGAGTTGGGTGATCCCGCTCGAGTGCCTGTTCGGCCTCGGAACCGCCACGATGGTGGCACCTCTGACGTCCGTCGCGCTGTCGTCGCTACCGGGCGGCCACGTCGGCGTCGCGTCCGCGGTCAACAACGCTGTCGCGCGCGGTTCCGCCTTGCTGTGGATCGCGGCGCTTCCGCCGCTCGTCGGTCTCACCGGCGCTTCGTACGCGCAATCCGAGGCGTTCCAGCCCGGCTATCGCCTGGCTTGTGTGATCTGCGCTGCGGCGCTGTTTGTCGCCGGCGCGATTGCCGCCGCGGTGTTCCGCAACCACACCCCCTGCGACCGGCACCCTCTGGTCGCCCGTTCGTTGCCGCACCCGCTGTCCCGATAGCTGCCGGCACAAAAGTTGTTTCAATCGTCTCGATCCCTCACCGTCCGAACTCTTGGAGGAGAACCTGTGACTGACGCAGTCAACGGCAAGGCGGTGCTTCGCCTGCCACGGCTGGTCGCGAGAGACGACCGGGCCATGGCGGCCGTGGCCGCTGTGCAGGCGGCGCTCGTGCTGATGGACTTCGTACTGCTGGGGTTGCTCGCCGGAGGCGTGCCTCTCCTGGAGCCGTTGTTCCTCGTCGTGTTCGGCATCATCGGCACCGCGATCGGTATCGCGCGTCACCTCCGGTTTGCCGCGCGAGACGGGGCAGCCCTCGTCATCGTCTCGGCCGCCGGTGCGCTCATCTTGGGTGTCCTGTGGCATTTCGTGCTCGGTGGGCCCGGCAATATCCGGATTGCGCTGCGTTCGGGCGTACCCGTCTTGGCGCGGGTCTTCGAAGCCTCCGTGACGCTCCACTTGGTTGCCGCCGCAGCCACTGTCCTGCTGGGCGTACTCGCGTTCCGCCGCCGCACGTCGATTCTGTCGATCGGCCGAATATCCGGGTAGGCCCGCGACGGTGTCGCCACCGATTACTTCGCCGACGCAATGTATACGCGTTCAGTTACCTGCTGATTTCCGAGCGGAGAATCGGTGTCCGAAACTAGTTCGACTCGAGGACGTGAGCGTCCTCCGCCAAGAGGTTGCCGGTCCGGTTCTCGATGCCGGGCAGCCCGACTACGTGGTTGAATACCAGCCCTACAACCTCTCGGGCCGCTCTGGCGGCGGGGTGACCGGGTTCGTCCTCGGGGGAGGGCAAAGCCCGATCTACAGTGGCCTGTATTTCGCGGGCGCCCACCTGACCGAAGTCTTGCACGCCTGGTGAGCATGGGTCGTCGGCCTGCCGGAAGAAGCGACCTCGTCGATCGCTGTGCAACGGTTGCCACCTCGGTCTCGAGCCGGAGGCTGAGCGCCTGCTGGCCGCGATGCGTGCCGTCGCCCTCGCCGTCGTCGGCGCGATGGCGGATCTGCCCTGCACAGCCTCCGGCCGGATCCACGATGACCCCGAAGACCCGATGCCGTGCTGGGAGAGGACGACCTCCCTGTGGGAGTTCCCGGCGGAAGCTGCGGACGCCTTCATCGGGGCACTCGGCCCCGAGTCTCGTTCACCCCTGGCCAACGTCGAGACTGGACACCTGGCGAGCCCGAGCAGTTGATGCGCAGGAGCCTCGTCGCAGTGACCGAAGCGCTGGTCCCCTTGTCCGCCGAGCGCAGGATGACCAACTTCCCGTCGGCGGAGGAAGCGACTCGGCCGGTCGAGGTGGAACGAGTGTTGGGCACTGAGCGCTACACGCGCTTGGTCTAGGTCAAGAAGGCCTACGATCCGACCAACCTGTTTCGGCTGAACCACAACGTCGCTGCCGGCTGACCGGGTCCGTGACGCGAGTTCAGGGATGGCGGGGCCGTCGCCCCGACGGCCGGCGATGCACGAGGAAGTGGCTCGCGCCGCCAGGGACTTGTTCGCTGTAATGGCGGCAGTGCGCCGGAGGAGACTGTTGCGTTCCTGTTCGGTGAACCCGCCGAAGATGCCGTGGTCGAGCCCGTTGCCGAGGGCGAGGCACAGGCATTTCAATCGGACCGGGCACGCTGCGCAGATGGCCTTGGCGTGCTGGACTTGCGGTGTCGCGGTGGGGGAGGGGAAGAACACCTCGGGATCTTCCGATCGGCAGGCCGCGGTGGCCTGCCAATCGGTCAGGTTGTTCAGCTGCAGCCAGGTGTTTCGAAGACGGATTGCGGCGAGGGTCGGATCAGTCAAGGATGTCCGCCTCTCGCGAGTCGAACGCCACGTAGCCGGAGAAATCCGTACCGACGCGGTCGACGGCGGACTGGTGTGGGTGGGGGTAGCACCAGGCCGCGTCGTGGGCCTGTGATCCGTCGGTGATGACGTCGTAGTAGCGGGCCGCGCCCTTCCACGGACAGGTGTACTGAGTCGAGCTCGGTTGGAGGCTTCCCTGCCGGATCGCCGCAGGGGGGAAGTAGAGGTTTCCTTCAAGGGAGATCAGGTCGTTCCGTTCGGCCTCGGCGATCACGGTTCCCCCGATGACGGCTTTCACCATTGCGCACACCTCTCGTTGTCGAGGACTGAAGTGAACTACACCCGCCACCATGAATGCACCCGTGGAAATCCCGTGTGAGCGACACCCGTAGATCGTGGTGGGCAGGGAACCGGGCAGCACGATGAACACCAGCGCGCAGACGGCAACTTGGATTGCTTTCCGCGCGCTGGTGCTCGGCGGTTGAGATCATGACGATAGGCTGGTTCAGACGTATCGCCCAGTGAACTGTGCGCCGTCTCCGCAATGCGTGAAGCTCAGGCCGACGATCGAGCCGGCCTCGACAACCCAGTGAAGGTCGTACGAGGCACGGTAGGTGGGCGGCCAGAAGGAGGCGAAACGGCCGTCGGCGTCGATGTACCACTCTCCGCGTGTCGGGTGGCCCCGGTCGGTGTACGTGGTCGCACCGTCGTGGTCGAAGACCTGTTCGGCACCGTCGTCGTAGACGATCCGTCCGGCAGTCAGTGCGGCCACCAGATTCTGGTTGGCCACCTGCTCGCCATCGGCCGGGCTGAGCGACTCCAGCGATCGAGGCATGAGATTCCCTTCGAGACAGTGTGGGTGTGAGCGAGAACGGTGGCCCTCAGCCGAGGAACGCACTTGCTGACGCGTGGAGGGCTCGCCAGCTGGCCGCGAACTTGGCGACACCCTCTCTCTCGAGTGTGTGGTACACGTCGTCGAGATCGATGCCGGCGGCGGCGATGGTGGCGAGGTCGGCCGCCGCCTCTTTGCCGAGCCCGACGACTCGGCCTCCGGCAAGCTCGCCGTGATCGGCGAACGCCGAGAGGGTCGTGGACGGCATCGTGGACACGGTGCCCTGCGTGACGAGGCCGGTCACATACTTGGTGTCGGGAAAGGACGGATCCTTGACACCGGTCGAAGCCCACAGCAACCGCTGGGGGCGTGCTCCGTCGGCGGCAAGGCTCTGCCACCGTGGGGATTCCCACACCGCAGCCAGGGCTTCATGAGCGAGCCGCGCGTTGGCCAGGGCAGCCCGGCCGCGCATTTCGGGGACGCCCATGACGTCGAGCCGTCTGTCCACTTCGGTATCCACCCTGGACACGAACAGCGAAGAGACCGAGTGGGCTGCCGCGAGGTCGTGGCCATTCTCACGAGCTCGCTCGAGCCCGTCGACGAATGCCTCACCGACCTCAGCACACCGCTGCGGCGAGAAGACCAGAGTGACATTCACATTGACGCCTGCCGCCAAGGCACCGGAAACAGCTCGGACGCCCGCTCGGGTGGCGGGGATCTTCACCATGAGGTTGGGCCGGTCGACGAGCTCCCACAGCTGGATCGCGTCCGCGATGGTCGCGTCGGTGTCGTCGGCGAGCTCGGGACTCACCTCGAGCGACACCCTGCCATCAACGCCGTCGGTCTTCTCCCAGATCGGACGGAGTACGTCCGCCGCTTGCTGAACGTCCCAGATCGTCAACGCCCGGACGGACTCTGTTACGTCGATTCCGTTCCTGGCCAGGCGTTTCAGCTGTGGGCCGTAGCGGCTGCTGCGGGCGATGGCGTTGGCGAAGATCGTCGGGTTCGTGGTGACGCCCACCACTGAACTGCTTCGCACCAGGCGTTCGAATTCGCCGTTCTCCAGGATGTCGCGGGAGAGCTCGTCCAGCCAGATCGACACGCCGGCCTCGGTGAGGGCGCGAAGCCGGTCATTGTCGTCGCCTTCGGTCACGTCGTTTTCTCCTGTTCGGCGGCCCGATCCAGGGCGGCGGTCTCTTCGGGCGGGTCCGGCGTCCAGAGCGAGCCGGGGACGGCGCGCCCCGCGGCGCCGAGCTTGTTCATCTTCTTCGGCACCGCGGCGCCCTGGTACTCGAGCGGGATCGCGTGGCCGTGGCTGTCCACGCCGCCCAGCGGCTGGTGGACCTCGATGAACCCGCCGGTCGGCAGGCGCTTGATGATGCCCGTCTCCACGCCGTGCTCCAGCACCTCGCGGTCGGCCCGCTGCAGACCCAGGCAGATCCGGTAGGTGAGGTAGTACGCGATCGGCGGCACGATCAGCACGCCGATTCGGCCGGCCCACGTGCTGGCGTTCAGCGAGATGTCGAACTGGTCGGCGATGATGTCGTTGAAGCCCGACAGCTCGATGACGAGAAAGAACCCGAGCGCCATCATGCCCAGCGCGGTGCGGACCGGTGCGTCGCGCGGGCGCTGAAGCAGGTTGTGGTGTTGCACCTTGTCCTTCGTCAGCTTGCTCTCGATCCAGGGGTAGAGGGTCAGCATGCTGATCAGCAGCCCCATGCCCATCGCGCCGGAGAAGAACACCGCCGGGATCGTGTAGTTCCCGAGGTAGACCTCCCACGCGGGCCAGATGCGCAGCATGCCGTCGGCCCAGGCCATGTACCAGTCCGGCTGCGAACCGGCCGACACCATCGACGGGTTGTACGGCCCGTAGTTCCACACTGGGTTGATCTGGAAAAGACCGGCCATCAACGCGATGACACCCGTGGTGAGCACGGCGAGCGACCCGCCGTGAAGCGCGAACTCGGGCACGATCCGGATGCCGACGACGTTGTCTTCCTTCGCCCGGACCCCCGGGAACTGTGTGTGCTTCTGGAACCACACCAGCACCAGGTGCACGCCGATCAGGGCGAACAGGACCCCCGGCAGCACGAGGATGTGCAGTGTGTAGAGGCGCGGGATGATCTGGTCGCCCGGGAACTCGCCGCCGAACAGCGCCCAGTGGATCCAGGTGCCGATGACCGGCACCGACAAGACGATGCCCGACAAGGTCGCGCGGACACCTGTGCCCGAAAGCAGGTCGTCCGGCAGCGAGTAACCGAAGAACCCCTCGAACATGCTGACCAGGAGCAGGATCACGCCGATCACCCAGTTCGCCTCACGCGGCTTGCGGAACGCGCCGGTGAAGAAGATCCGCAGCATGTGCAGGAGCGTCGCGGCGATGAAGATCAGCGCCCCCCAGTGGTGCAGCTGCCGCACGAACAGCCCGCCACGCACGTCGAACGAGAGGTCCAGGGTCGTCTTGAAGGCCTGCGACATCTCGACGCCCTGCAGGTTCTGGAAGCTGCCGTGGTAGGTGACTTCCTGCATCGAGGGATCGAAGAACAGCGTCAGGTACACGCCTGTCGCGATCACGACGAGGAAGCTGTACAGCGAGACTTCGCCGATCAGGTAGGACCAATGGGTCGGGAACACCTTGTTCATCTGGTGCCGCAGGCCCTTGGCGAGCTTGTACCGCTGATCTGCGTTGTCCGCGGCCTGTCCTAGACGCTTCGCAAGCACGCCCGTCCCCATGGTCGGCGTGGTCAGTGAGCTCATGCAGTGTTCGAGGCAGCGATCGGCCGCGTCTTACCCCCACGGATGGACCCAAGAGAGTGGCTGCCACTACGCGCGTGGCTCCGAACCGGTTTCGCGGCCGAACCCCATGGGGTCGGCCGCCGTGAGACCGCCCCCGACTCGGGTGGCCGGTCTCCTTGCGGGGCGTTCGACCGGACGTGATCCCAGGGCCGCGGTAAGGGGAGATCAGGGGTCGCCGCCAACAGGTGACGACCCAGAGGGAGGGACCTCGTGTTCGCAAGCCAGCGCAGCATTCCGGAGGGAACGGTATTGGAGAAGCCTTCACTGATGACGGGGCACGCGATCGCGGTTCATCATCCGAAGGAGCTTCTGAGGACCGTGGTCTCCGACGGCTCGATAACCCTCTTCGTCAGAGGCGGCGTGATCGAACGAGCGGCCGTCGAGGCACTCTGCGCGGAGCTCGACGTCGCGACCGCGTTGTGCCGCGGGATCGTCACCGTCGACCTGACCGACTGCACCGGACTCGGCACGGCGGCGACGCAACTCCTTCGGGGACATTTCGACACGGCGGGAACCCCGGAATCCCGGTACCGGTTCCGGCTCAACGCCGGCCGTTCGTCGGTGCTCCGCGCGCTCGCCGCCGCCGGCATCCTCACGAAGCGCGAAGCCCGACGGCGCCGTGTCCGCGGTGTCCCGCGTCGCTGGGACACCGACAGCCAGTCGTCGCTTCGAACGGCGTGAGGCCCAACGCGCGGTTCTCAATGGACATTCGGCACGGGGTCGGAGATCTTCTGGACTTAATGGTCCTGTTTTGCTATGAAGGTAGCGACAGTCCCGACAGCTCGCGGGTAGGTGGAGCGGCCCTTGCTGCGCCTCGAAACACGAGCTGCCCGAACGCTCATGGCGTCGGCCCGGTTTGACGGCATCGCGCCAAGCTGTTCGAACACCGAGGCCCAGGGCTCGGTCTCCCGACTCTCCGTGCGTGGTGTGCGAGTCGGTTTCGGTGCTGTCGACAAGTAGCGGCGACGGCGTGGCAGGGGTTTTGCAGATGCTGATGACGGTCATGAGAGAGGGGGTGGGGCGGCATGACGCCGGCCGTATTCCATGTGCAGACGACATACACCGCTGACACCGGACTGAAACCCCGGTTCACGTGACCACCTCGGAGGTCGACGAGCGAGTCCTGGTCGATGGACGGAGCTTCGATCCCGCGTCCGCCGTCTGGGTCCGGGAGTTGAGTCCTGGAAGCCCGGCATTCGAAGACGCCTGTCGCCGGCTGCACGCGATGCTCATCAAGATCGCCAGGAGGGAGACCGTGCGCAGGTCGCCGGTCCTCCGGCTCACCGGCCCCGAACTCGAAGACCTGGCCCACCAGGCCGCGGCTGACGCCCTCATGCGGATCACCCGCAAGATCGGTGAGTTCCGCGGCGACGCGCAATTCAAGACCTGGGCCTTCAAATTCGTCATCCTCGAGGTCTCGACGAAAGTCGGCCGGCACTTCTGGCGGGATCACCGAGTGTCTCTCGACCACTACGAGGCCGAGCGCGCCCGGGCCGCCGTCGGTGACGAACCGCCCCACCAGGTGCAGGCCGTCGAACTCCGGGCCGCCCTCGCCCATGCCATCGAGAACGCACTGACCGAACGCCAACGCCGCGTCTTTGTCGCCGTGGCCATCGACAACATCCCGATGGACGCCCTCGCCGCAAAACTGGAAACCAACCGCAACGCCATCTACAAGGCGATGTTCGACGCCCGGCGCAACATTCGCGCCTACCTGGTGGACAACGACTTCATCTGCTGACCGCCGTGGTTGACGCGGCCACACGCTGTCGGACAACCCACAACGGTAGGTTGGCCTTTTCGCCAATATGGACTATATAGTCCGCCTCAGTGAGGGCCGCGCGACCAGCGCGGGTGATCGGATGGGAGAACTCCATGAGCGACGACACTGACGAGTACGACGGTGGTGTCGACCTGGATGACGGTGTTCTGGATCCCGAGGACAGCCTCGTGGACCGTGGTGTGTCCGACGTCCTGGACGAGGGGTACACGCCGCCGGAACGGCCCTCCGCGGTCTTCGACTGGGGGCTCACGGCACGGGAGGCCGCGGGCCACGAGGAGCTCGGCAAGCGGCTCCGGCGTGAAGTGCCGGATGTCTTTCCCGTCGCGGATGAGGGTGACGGGCTCGGGGACGCGTCCGACACGGACGGGGAGCTGTACGACGACCAGGTCGGAGAGGCGCGCGCGGGCCGGCTGGTCGAAGACCCGGACGCCGACGAGGTGTATCCCTACCTCTTCGCCTCCGACGTGGGGGTGGACGGCGCCGCGGCGTCCGCCGAAGAAGCGGCCATTCACATCGTCCCGGAATGAGTGCCGGAGCTCTCCGGCACTGAACGAATGAGAAAGGTGGACAGACATGGTAGCGACGAGAGGCTTCGTCGGGCGTCAACCCTCCAGCCGAGACCCTCGGCTGCCACCCGGTCAATACGACGCGGGTGACGAATGGCCGGTGCTGCACGCGGAGGCGACTCCGTCGATCGACACCGCGAACTGGACTTTCACGATCGACGGCCTCGTCGACACACCGACCAGCTGGACCTGGGACGAGATCCACGCACTCGAACCGGACCGGTACGAAGGCGCCATCCACTGCGTCACGACGTGGTCCAAGTTCGGGATGACCTTCGACGGGGTCTCCATCGACACCCTGCTCGAAATCACCGGGGTGCGTGACGACGCGGCGTACGTGATGGCGCGCTCGCACACCGGGTACACCACCAATCTGCCGATCGAGGACGTCGTCGACGGTCGAGCCTGGGTGGTGTGGGACGTCAACGGCGCGCCACTGGACGACATCCACGGTGGCCCGGCCCGGCTCCTCGTGCCGCACCTGTACTTCTGGAAGAGCGCCAAATGGGTGTCGGGACTGAAGTTCATGGCCGAGGACGAGCAGGGCTTCTGGGAACGAAACGGCTACCACGACCACGGTGACCCGTGGCTCGAGCAGCGTTACCAGGGGGACTGATGGCCTCCCGTTCGTCCTGGCAGACCGCCGTGGTGGCCGCCATCGGTCCGGAGACTTCCCACGCGAAGACCTTCCGGTTGCGGCTCACCGAACCGCGGACACACCGGCCCGGCCAGTTCTACGTCGTCCGGCTGACCGCGCCGGACGGCTACCACGCCCAGCGCGATTACTCCGTGGCGAGCTCGCCCGGTGGGGACGACATCGAGCTCACGGTCGAGATGCTGCCCGACGGTGAGGTATCGGGATTTCTGCACAACGTCGTCGAAGTCGGGGACGTGCTGGAGGTCCGCGGTCCGGTCGGCAGGTTCTTCTCGTGGGACGGTGCCACGCCGATCCTGGGCCTCGCCGGGGGCTCGGGTGTGGTCCCGCTCATGTCCATGTTGCGGCTTGCGCGACGTGCGAACCGCCCCGACCTGATGCGGCTTGTCGTGTCCGTCCGATCGCCCGCCGATCTGTACTACGCGGACGAGATCTCCGGTCCGGAGACCACGGTCGTCTACACCCGCGACGCGCCCGCGGGCAGCGCCCGTCCCGTGGGTCGCCTCACGGCCGAGGACGTGCGCCCTCTCGTGGAGTCCGACCGCGAGGTGTATGTGTGCGGCTCGGCGGGCTTTTGCGACGGAGCCACCAAGCTGCTTCTCGAGGTCGGAGTCGACGTCCAGCGAATCCGCATCAGCCGGTGGGGTCCGACCAGCTGAGCCGGCCGTTGCCGACACGTCACGGTGCCAGGGGCCGTGGCGTAGCGATCGCTGACGAGGCGTGGTTGTGCACCGATATCTACCGGAGTGCGTGACTACACCGAAATGCTGAGTCGAAGCAGACGTTGGGGAGACGCGGTGAGCGGCGACGACCCGGCTCCGACGCTGTTCGGCCGGCGTCGCGAGCTCGAGGTGATCGGCGAGATCCTCGGCGAAGTCAGGCGGGGACGCAGCGCCGTGCTCGTGGTTTGCGGCGAGGCGGGGGTCGGCAAGTCCACGTTGCTGGATCACGCGGTCGCGGTGGTCGCCGATCTGCAGGTCATCCACGTGGCCCGGGCCGAATCGGAGGCAGAGTTCGCCTTCTCCGGGCTGCACCAGGTGTGTGCGCCGCATCTGGACGGCTCGATCACCTGCCGGCTCCGCAACGCGCGGCCCTGACCACTGTGTACGGTCTGACGAAGGGGAACCCGCCGGACTTGTTCGTGGTGGGCCTGGCTGTGCTGACGTTTTTGGCAGAGGTCGTTGCGGAGCAGCCGCTGGTGTGTGTGGTCGACGACGCACAGTGGCTCGACAGCGCCTCGATACGGACGCTGTCGATCCTCGCACGCCGACTGCGGGTCGATCCGGTGGCGATGATCTTCGCCATCCGTGACGGGCAGAATCGGGACATGGCGGGCCTCGTGCGACTGCCCGGCCTGGCGCTCACCGGGCTCGCCGACCGGGATGCGCGGGCACTGTTGGCAGCGACGGTGCCCGGTCCGATGGACGAGCGGGTGCGCGAGCGCATCCTCGCGCAGGCGCGGGGCAACCCGTTGGCGCTGCGGGAATTGCCGCGCTCGGCAAACGCGCCCACGTTCGCCGGAATTCGTTCGCGGCGCGTGCGTTCGGCGAACCCGTCGGCGCGCACGCGCCGGAAGGCCGGTAGTACGGACACCCGAGCGGCGAAGCTGCGTTCGATGCGTCGCGACATCGGTCGCTCTTCGCCCACCGATCCGAACGGGAACGCCGGCGTGACGAAGCAGCCGACCAGCTGAGGCAGGCCTTGCCCACCGCCGCTGCCGGCGCCATCGTGGAAGCGCGGGTGGCGTCGCCGGCGGAACAGCTGAGCGGCCGGGAAGTCACCATCGCGCGGCTGGCGGCCGAAGGGTGCACCAATTCCGAAATCGCCGCGCAGCTGTTCCTCAGCGCCCGCACGGTCGAGTGGCACATGGGCAAGATCTTCGGGAAGCTCGGCATCGCGTCGAGAAGGAAGCTCAAGGCCGCACTCAGTGGTGCGCTCGCGGGCAGCGGGGCACGCCAGGGCTCGTGGTGAAGCTCGGCGGATCCGCGAGTCTCACCACGAGCCGTCGCCGGGACGTCCTGCGGAACGCTGGGGCCATACCGTCGAGGTCGCATCGCTGACGGTGCCGACCGGGAAGTCGGAACCGATTTCGTCCGCGCTTGTTACGGGCGAACGCGGATGATCGTCTTGCCCTTTTTCCGCTCGGTCGGGTTGAACGCGGCCACGGCGTCGTCGAGGCTCGCCACGGTGCCGATGTTCGTGCGCACCCGGCCGTCGCGCACCCGCTGCGCGATTTCACCCAGCTGAGCACGGTCGGCCTCGACGACGAAGTCGACCGCCAGGCCCTCGGCGGGCCGGGACTCCGGCGGGCCGGCGATCGTCACCAGCGTCCCACCGGCCCGAACCAAACCCGCCGACCGCGACCCGATGTCACCACCGAAAACATCGAACACCAGATCCACACCGCCGACGTCCTCCAACGCGTCGTTCTCCAGATCGACGAACTCCTGCACCCCGAAATCGTGGGCCGTCGCACGATCGGCCGCACGCCCCGTGCCCACCACGTAAGCACCGGCCTCACGCGCGAGTTGCGTCGCCATCGACCCGACCGTTCCGGCTGCGCCGTGTACGAGGATCCGCTGTCCCGCCTCGAGCCGGCCGTGCACGAACAACCCCTGCCACGCGGTGAGGCCCGCCATGACAAGGCCCGCGCCGGTCGTGAAGTCGACGTCGCCCGGCAGCGGCGCGAGATTGCGCGCTTCAACGACCGCGTACTCCGCCAGCGTGCCGTCGCGGGTCCAGTCCGTGAGACCGAACACCCGTTGACCGACCGACAATCCCGCGGCGCCGTAGCTGAGGGCGGTGACCACGCCGGCTACCTCGTGTCCGGGGATCGACGGCGTCCGGTCCCGGCCACGGCGATCGACCCAGGTCGAGGGCCACGACAGCTCATCCCAGGTGAAGCCTGAGGCGTGAACCTCGACGACGACATCGCCGTAGTTCGCCCCGGCGAGGTCGGCGAGCATCGCCACGTCGGGGTCGGGCCGCTCCGCCAGCGTCATCCCGGCCCTTCCCGCGGCCTCGTCCGTCACCACAATCGCCTTCATCCGGAACCTCTTCTCTGCTGTGCGCGGTGATCACGTCCACGTTTTGTGAACTGAAAAGTCCATTATGGGGAACTCAACCTCGGCAGCGGTGGGCCGGTCCGCGCCGCCGAGGTTGAGTTCGAATCTACTGTCTTGCCCTCAGCGGATAAGAAGTGGACCATATGGACCCTGATTGCTCAGGGGGAAGTCCCCCGCTGGAAGGAGTGCGGCTACTGTTGCCACCATGACGGCCGACTGGTATGACAGGCCCTGCCCGAGTCGCGACAAATCCGAGCCGGGACCCCGTGCGCGCGTCGTGGCAGCGGCGACCACGCTCCTGCTGCGCGAAGGCGTTTGCTCGCTCACCGCGGCGCGTGTTCATGCTGCCGCTCGCGTGACTCAGGCTGAGCTCAACCAGCTGTTTCCCGACTCCGGCGGGATCGTGGAGGCGATCGTCGAGGCCCAGCTCGAGGTCGTCTTGCGGGCGCAGCGACCCAGCCTGAACGCAGTCGAACGCCTCACGGACCTCGAACAGTGGCAGTCGCGACTGCTCGATTCGTGCGCGGCGCAAGGCGGTTGCCCTCTCGGCTCGCTCATCTACCACCTCGCTCACCGCCACGATCGTGGCCGGCTCGCGCTCGCCACAGCGTTTTCCCGGTGGCAGGGCTTGCTCACCTCGGCCTTGTCGCGCATCCAGGCCGCGGGGGATCTCGATTCCAATGTGGCGCCGGATGTCCTTGCCATCGGCGTCATCGCTGCCCTGCAAGGAGGGTATCTGCTGGCGCAGACCACTCAGGATGCCGATCAATTGCGCGCCTCGCTCGACATGGCCCTCGGCCAGGTCCGCTTCCACGCGACGTGAGCGGCGGTACAACCCGAGAGGTCGGGCAGTACCGTCCTGCTCGCAGCCCTGTCGCTGGTCAGTGGCGGTAGCCACTGTCAGTCCTCGATCCGCCGTTCACCTGCTCTGTCTTTGCTTGTGCGGCGCAGCCTGCCGGTAAACCCCGGACTATATAGTCCAGGTGATGAGGGTTCAACCTGCTGTTTTTCAGCGCCATCGACGCCGGATTCCTTGGCCCCGTCGAACGGGAGGCCCCAGTAGTGCCGCGAGCTTCCGTTGATCCACACGTAACCGGCCTCCAGCTCACGGGCGATCCGATGAGCACGGGTGACGTCACTGGTGAAGATACCCGCGGTCAGTCCGTGTTCGCTGCTGTTGGCGATGGCGACGGCCTCGGTTTCGTCTCGAAAGGTCAGCACCGTCAGGACCGGGCCGAAGATTTCGGCCACCGCCGCCGCGTTGTCGCGCGAGACACCCGCCAGGGTGGCCGGTGCGAATCGACCGGACCTGGTTGACGACCGCGTCGATGACCTGATCGGCAACCGATTCGTGGAGCAGCAGCCGGCTGGCCGAACCGTAAGACGGGCCGGCGGTGGCCGTGTAGTTCATCCCGAACACCGCGTGACCAGCTGCAAACCGCCTTCGGCGAACCCCGATCCCTTGCCGTAGAGGCGTTCGTAGAGGTCACCGAACGAAACTGAGATGTCCTCCAGCCCGGCGCCGTCGACCGCGCCGGCCGGCAAGGACGTCAGAACCTCAGCCAGCTGCATCGTGTACCGGAAGTCGGCTTCGTTGCGGTAGGTCACGTTGCCGAACTCCAGCTTCTGCGAGCTGAGCCGGTCGTCCAGTTCCGCGTGAAGGTGGAGAGGTCGCGGTTCAGCTCGTCCAGGAACGGACGGAGAATCTCGCGAACGGCCGTGAAGAGTCAGTGCGAGTCGCTGTCCTGCACCCAGACCAAGGCGGTCACCGTCGTGACGGAGTGACTCGGACACCACCCCGGCGCCCGAGTCGCAGGTGAGCGCATCCGCCCCCTCCGACTCGGGCCGATCTAGTTCGCGGTGCTGCCCGGTTGACGGCCTCCGCCGTAAGAACCTCCGCTGTCGCGGTAGCTGAGTACTTGGCGATCGAAGCCGAATCGACAGAGGAGTTGGTCACCTTGGACGGCGACAAGCTGCAGAAGATCGCGGGTGACTGCGGTGTGGCACTGCCCGGCGCCGACCTCGAGCACCGTTTCGGCCCCGATTGGGACCTCTACAAGGTGCGCGGCAAGGTCTTCATGCTCATGACCGACCTGCCGGGGCACCCGGTGGTGGTCGTGAAAGCAGATCCGGACAACGCCACCGCGCTGCGTGAGCGGCACGCGGACATCACCCTCGGCTACCACATGAACAAGAAGCACTGGATCACGATGGAAGGCGGGGGCACCATCGGCGCGAAGCTGGTGAAGGAGCTCGTGATCGATTCCTACCGTCTCGTGGTCGGCGGGCTTCCGAAGTCCGAGCGGCCCGTGGATCCTCAGATCTACGGCCGCCGCGCCTGAGCTGCTGCCGCTGATTCCTGCGGATCAACGAGCATCGACTCGCGGCATGCGACGGGGAGCTATGACCGACAGTTTCACCGGCCGAGAAACGGCCGCGATCGGTGGCTGCGGCGACACGGGGGAGGAGCCCGTGACCGACGCCGCGCACCGTGCTGCCGAGGATGACGGGTTCGAGATGTTCATCCGGGCGTGGTTGGAGCTTCTGGACACCGTTCGGAGCCAGCCCGGCGACGACGGGTTGATCAGCGCGGCGCCGGATCCGGCGTGCGCGGAACCGGGCGCGCGGTGTCGACGCCGGCGTACTGGTGTCCTATGTGGACCTGGCTGAGCCCTCCGCGCCTCGCGTGACACACGGGTTCCGCGCGGCACGGGGACGGTACGGTCCGTTCTGCGCGCTCGTGCGGCTGACTGGAACGCAGAGCTCGGCATGCCCAGGTGTGGGACAACGCCACGTCCGCCGGCTACGGACTGAACAGTGAGCAGGAGGCGCCCGATGAAGATCGGTTTGCACGCGCGGGATATTCCTGTCTTGGTCGGTGCCGCTGTCACGGAGTCGGAACTCGCTTATGACCACCTGGTGGGGCGCGACCCGGTCATGCGCTGCCTTGTTCGCCGGTTCGGCCGGCCGGAGCCGTTCAGCCGCCGGGAGGAAGCCGGTCTCGGCGGCCATTTCCCGGCGCTGGTTCGCTACTTCGGTGCGAGGCAGTTCCGCGCGCCGTCGACTTCCACGGTGTACACGCAGATCTGCCGTGCGTCGGGCGGCCACCCGTCTCCGGCGATGGTCGCCGACCTCGGTGCCGCCCGGCTGACCGCACTGGGTGTGCCGCGGGCGGACGCCGACCGGCTGGTGCGGCTTTCGCAGGCACAACTGGCCGGCGACATCGACCTGGACCTCCTCGTCGGGCGCAACGACAGCCAAGTCCGGCAGATTTTTGCGCGGTACGGGATTCCCCGTGATGTGACGGACCTGTTCCTGATCCGCCGCCTGCACCGGCCGGACGTGCTGCCGGTCGACGACCCGGTGCTCGCCCGGGTTGTCCGGCGGATCTGGGCGTGTGGCAGCGCCGACGAAGGGTTCGGCCGGCAGTGGGCGCCGTTCCGCACCTATGCCGCGGCTCTGCTGTGGGAGGTGTCGCAGGCGGTGCCGCCGCAGGGCGGCTGGAAGATCCAAGACCCAGGGTAAGAACTGTCGCCGGCACGGCGCAGAGGATCGGGCTACACGATTGAGAGCCCGGACAGAGCGGTGTGCGCACGATGCCCGGCCCGGGTGCGATGGCTCGATTCCGTGCCGGGCAGCGAGTTCGACTAGGGCATCTTCGGCCGCGGACTTGAGAAACAGAGGCCTCATGCGCAAGATTTTGATCGTCGGCGGCGGATACGCGGGCTTCTACGCCGCATGGAAACTCGAAAAGAAGCTGCGCCGGGACGAGGCCGAAGTGACGGTGGTCGACCCGCGGCCGTACATGACCTATCAGCCGTTCTTGCCCGAGGTGGTGGCCGGGTCGATCGAGGCGCGGCACGCCGCGGTGTCGCTGCGCCGCCACCTCCACCGCACACGGATCATCACCGGGATGGTCGACGCGATCGACCACAAACGCCGTTCGGTGACGATCCGGCGTGCCGGCGGGGACCCGTTGGAACAGGGTTACGACGTCGTCGTGGTCACCGCCGGCGCGGTCACCCGCAAGTTCCCGGTGCCGGGCATCACCGAACAGGCCATCGGCCTCAAGCACGTGGAGGAAGCGGTCGCGATCCGCGACCGGCTGCTGACGTCGTTCGACCGAGCGGCCGCGCTGCCGCCGGGACCGTACCGGCAGAAGCTGCTCACCGCCACTTTCGTCGGGGGTGGGTTCTCCGGCGTCGAGGGCTTCGCCGAGTTGCTGTCGCTCGCGACCGCGCTGCTGAAGCGCTATCCCGAACTGCATCGCGACGAGCTTCGGTTCCACCTCGTCGAAGCGTCGGGCCGGATCTTGCCCGAGGTCACCGAGGCGCCAGGACGGTGGGTCGTGCGTTTTCTGCGACGACGTGGTGCGCAGGTGCACCTGGACACGCAGATCAGGTCGATGACCGGTGGGCACGTGCTGCTCTCCACCGGCGAGGAGTTCGATTCGGAGCTCATCGTGTGGACGGCCGGCAACGCGGCGAACCCGGTTGTGGAAAAGCACACCGACCTCCCGGTGGACGAGCGCGGATTCGTCGTCGCCCGGCCGGACCTGCGGGTCGGTACCGAGGCCGAACCAGTACCCGACGCATGGGCCGCCGGCGACGACGCCGCGATCGAAGATCTCACCTCGCCGATCCCTGGCACCCGCACGGTGCCCAACGCCCAACACGCCGTGCGCCAGGGCAAGCTGCTCGCCCGCAACATCGTCGCGACCATGCGCGGCGGAAAGCCGAAGAACTACCGTCACCACAGCCTCGGCTCCATCGCGGAGCTCGGCATCGGTCACGGGATCTTCCAGTATCGGCGACTCGTGATCAAGGGACCCCTCGCCTGGCTGATGCATCGTGGCTATCACGTGCTGGCCGTGCCCAGCTGGGAACGCAAGGTCCGAGTGCTCGTGATCTGGCTGACCGCCGGGTTGTTCGGCCGGGACATCCTCTCGCTGGCGTCGGTGCAGCACCCTCGCGACGCTTTCCTCGACGGCGGTGAACCCGCGGCGCTGCCCGACCGGACTTCTCCGGACCGAACCTCGCCGCGTTGACGGTTTCCCGTTCGTCGGAGAATCGCGCGTTCGCCGCAGCGCGAGTCTTTTCGGGCCTGGTCCGTGCGACGGGGGAGCCGACCTCGACCACGACCGGAATGACAGGACAGACCCATCGGATGGTGGTCTTGATGAGTGAACACTTCGACGCGATCGTGATCGGCATGGGCACCGGCGGTGAAGCCGCCGCTTACCGGCTCGTGGCCAGCGGAAAACGGGTCGCGGTCATCGAAAAGGAGCTGATCGGCGGGGAATGTGCCTACTGGGCCTGCATCCCGTCCAAGACCCTGCTGCGTTCCACCGAAGCTCGCGTCGAAGCCGAGCGCACCGCCGGGCTCACGCGGCCGGGTCTGGAGTGGACGACGTTGCGTGACTACCGCGACTTCATGGTCCGGCACCTCGACGACTCCGGCCAGGTCGACAGTTTGCGCAAGCTCGGGGCCACCGTGATCAAGGCGACCGCGCGCCTGGCCGGGCCCGGGCAGGTCGAGGTCCAGGGCCGCACGCTGACCGCCGACCACGTCGTCATCGCCACTGGCGCGGCTCCGAGCCACCTGTCGATCGCCGGTCTGGCCGATGTGCCGGTGTGGACCAACCGCCAGACAACCACCCTCACCCGGATCCCGGAACGGGTGACCTTCCTCGGCGGCGGCGCCACCGGCATCGAACTCGGCCATTTCCTGACTCGCATGGGCAGCCAGGTCACCATCGTGCAGCGTGGCGCACGCTTGCTGGACCGCGAAGATCCAGCACTGGGCGACTTGATCGCCGAGCTGTTGACTGCGGACGGAATCGACGTGCGGCCCGGCGTCCGAGCGCACACCGTCCGGCGCGCTTCCGGCCGGCGTGGCGAAGAGATCGTCGTCGAGCTGGATGACGGCACCACTGTGGACACGGATGTCCTCGTCAACGCCACCGGTCGCACTCCCTGCACCGCCTCCCTGAACCTGGAGGCCGTCGGCGTGCGGCCCGGGTCGCGGGGGCACATCGAAGTAGACGAAAACTGCCGGGCCGGCGACGGGCTGTGGGCCGTCGGAGACGTGACCGGAGTCGCACTGTTCACCCACGTGGCCACCTACCAGGGCCGCGTGGTGGCCGACAACATTTTGGGCCGCCCGCGCGTGGCCAACTACACCGCGGTCCCCCGCATGGTCTTCACCCAGCCCGAGATCGCCGCCGTGGGCCTCACCCCCGCGTTGGCCCGCGGCCAGGGGATCGACATCGTGGCCTCCACCCTGCAGCTGGCCGACGACATCGCGCGCCCCTACACCTACGAGACGGACCCCTACGGCACCTTCACACTGATCGCGGACCGCCGGCGGCGCACACTCGTCGGTGCCTGGGCCGTCGCTCCGCTGGCCGGCGAGTGGATCAACACCGCCGCCTTCGCCATCCGGCACCACCTCACCATCGACGATCTCGCCGACGCCATCGTCCAGTTCCCCAGCTACACCGAAGCCCTCACCCTCGCCGCCGACAAACTCGTCAGTCAGCTGCAGTGATGAACGGCCGGCAGGATGCGGAACCCCTGCCGGCCGTTGAAGGTTCGTCCTCTCGTGCGCTCGGTCAGATGGCCAACCCGGCGCCGCCGGACACCACGATCTCCTGCCCGGTGATGTAGGCGGCCCCGTCCGAAGCCAGGAACGCGGCGGTCCCGGCGATGTCCTCAGGCGTGCCCAGGCGACCGAACGGGTTCTTCTCCGCCATCTCCGCCATCGTCGCGGGGACGTCGTCAGATCCCGTGCCGAGCGCGGTCCGCGTCATGGGGGTGTCGGTGAATCCCGGGCTCACGGCGTTGACCCGGATGCGGCGCGGGGCGAGCGCCAAGGCCAGCGTCGGGATCATGGCCAGCAACGCGCCGTGCGACCCGGCCGCGATGCTGTTGCCGGTCAGGCTTCGCGTCGCTCCGATTCCCACTGTGACAATGACAGAAGCGCCGTCGGTCAGCAGCGGCAGTGCCTTGACCAGGGTGAAGAACTGCCCTTTGGTGTTGACGGCGAACACCTCGTCGAAGGCCGCTTCGTCGCAGACGTCCAGGGTCACCGGCCGGCTGACGCCGGCGTTCAGGTACAGCGTGGTCAGACTCCCGAATCGTTCGCCGACTTCGGACACGACCTTGTCGGTGTCCGCGAGCGAGCGCGCGTCGGCTTGCAAGACCAGGACGTCTTCGGGGAGCTCCTCGCGCGCCCGGGCGACGCTTTCCGGACGTTGTCCGGTGACCGCGACGCGATAGCCACGGCGGTGCAGAACCTGCGCGGTCGCCTTCCCGATCCCGCTGGTGCCGCCGGTGATCAGGGCTGCACGTGCCGACATGGTGATCACTCCACAGTAGTTGGTGTCTTGACACGACAACTCGACGACATGGCGCCGAGCCCGGCCGGTGTCGCGAGGTGCCAGAGGACGGCTACCCCGCGTATCCATCATGCACCGAAGAGAACCATATAGTCCACTCGTGTGGCCGATCAGCGGCGGATACCATCACGGATCGGCTGAAGAGATACGCGAGATGAGTGCGCGTTCCGGGGTGTCCGTCTGGATCGACGTGACCTGTTCCTGGACTATATCGGCCATATTTGGGACCCTGGTGACGTGACCATGACTCGCATGGGGAAGCGCGCAACCAAGGAACAGCGCGCCGCATACGAGTACTTGGGCTCGCGCGGCGACTCGCTCGCCCTGTGGGTGCGGTCGACAGGACCGATCGACGCCTACGAGTCACACCTTCCGGTCGAGGTCCACGGTCCGCTCGAATGGTTGTCGTTCGCGATCGCCTCGCGGCAGCTCAGCACGGCAACCGCCTTGGCGATCTACAACCGGCTTGTCACGCAACTGGGCGGCGCCATCACCACGGAACGGGTCGTCACGGCCGACGAACGGACTCTGCGCGGAGCCGGCTTGTCCCACCAGAAAGCCAGGGCAATCCGCGAGGTTGCCGAACGTGCCGATGACGGCCTGCTGGATCCGGACAAGCTCGCGGCGATGTCGGATGCCGAAATTCAAACCAAACTCGTGGCCGTGGCGGGTATCGGTCCTTCGACCGCGCAGATGTTCATGATGCGGTACCTGCGCCGACCGGACATCTTTCCGGCCGGAGACCTCGCTGTGCGCTCGGCGATCACGACATTCGATCGACTGGACAGGCGGATCACGCTGAAGGCCGCGGAGCAACGCAGTGGGCCATGGCGGCCGTATCGGTCGTATGCGACGTCGTACCTGTGGGGCTACGTGTGGGAGCTGCACCGTACAGGTGAAGGACCCGGCACAGCACCTTAGAGCGCGTCTCATGTGGTGAGTTTTCGGAGTTTCTTGTAGCAGGTCAGGGCGGCTCCGAGGGTGAGGAAGGCGAGGAAGTGGCTGGCTTTG
>NZ_JBFAAJ010000039.1:0-58744 GCF_040639695.1 Amycolatopsis sp. NPDC023774 | reverse complement strand
ACCCGAGGAAGCCCTCGACTGTGCCTGCGGCCTCTACCTCAACGACCACACCGCCTGGATCGAACCCCCGACCAACTAACAGGCGCGACCACTAGCTCGGTTTTCCGCCGGTCCCGCGTGCGGCGACGTCGTACAGCAAATCGAGAACTGCCAACTCGGCTCGCCTGCACCACAACGAAAGGACGCACTCTCACCGATCGCGAGCTACATCTGCCGAAATCCTGGATCGCCGACCACGAGCGTTGTCGCGATGCGGCGGCGCCGGACGAGATCGAGTTCGCGACGAAGACCACCCTGGCCAACGCGATGCCCGCCCGCGCGTTCGCGGCCGGTGCCCCCGCACGATGGGTGACCACTGACGAAGCCTACGGCCAAGCCAACAAGTCCCGATCCCGGCTGGAACAGCACAACATCGGCTACGTCGTCGCCGTCCCCCGCAGTCACGCCGTGCCCGCCGGCGGGTTCGCCACCACACGAGCGGATCACCTCGTCGCCCAGGCGCCACCCGAGATCTGGAATCGCCGTTCAGCGGGTGACGGCGCCAAAGGACCACGACTCCAACAACTGGGCCACCGCCACGATCGGCGAGCACACCCCCGACGGGTGGACTCGCCTGCTCGTCCGTCACCAGATCACTCGCGGCGACGTCGAAGCGCTGGTGGACTCACTCACAGACGTCGGCAGGCAGGTCCTGAGCGCCAGTCCGCCCCGGGACCCCTACAACAGGTCGGCTGGAACCAGATCCGGGATTTCACGCTTGCAGTTCACGGCAGTTAAGCGGGCCCGGTCGCCCTGGAACGGCTGTCTTCCGGTCGTCCGCCAGATTGCCTACAGGACAAGGCCCGCCGGGGCGGCCTCGAGCAACTGGGCGGGCCACGGCACGCACTTCTCCAACCTCAACGGCCGCGGCGTTGGGCTCGGAAACAAGCCGCACTCACATCGTTGTGTCCGGCTCGGGTGCGAGGCGGTGGCGCTCCGCGAGCAGCTTCAGGTTGAGCAACTGCCGTCGGGCCATGATCAGGTCGCCGACAGACAGCCCGCGTGCCACCCAGCGGTTGGTTTGCATGACAAGCTTGAACAGCAGGCGTGTCGTGTCGGGATGCTGTGGCACGAGGACATAGGACATGAAGGCGCCCATGATGACGCCGGTCAGCTGTTTCCCCGGGTCGACCGAGACGATCCGGCCCAGTCTGCGCCCGCCGGCGCTCGTGAACTTTTCACCGACGTGCGGCTCGGGAAGGTCCAGCAGCTCGCGAGGTGAGCGGCGACCCAGGTTGTCGATCCAGTCGTACGAGTAGGGCGCAAGCCGCACCTGTGCGACCCAGGGCCACACCGCTTCGGAAGGCACCTGCACACCCACGCCCCGCCATGCCTCCAGCGCGGGTGAGCTGACGAAGTCATCGCACGGGTAGGAGCGCATGATCTCGCCGTCGCTGACACCCCACCGGTCACCAATCATGCCTCGATCCTCACCCGCGCCGGCCCGGTGCTCAAGCCTGCGGTGGAACGGAGGTCGTTCACCTCGTTGCCATAGGGTCGACGCCACTCGGCCGAGGCGGCGTTCGCTGACGGTGAACCACGGAATCGACACCCGGCGCGACGCGTTTGCACGATATGGACAACGACAAGGCGGAGCCGGACGCACTGGACGCCTACTCGGCAATCGTCACCTCCGTCGCCGCGCAGCTCACACCCCGCGTCGCGGCGTTGACCGTCCGCTCCCGTAACGGGGAGTCCGCCGGGTCGGCCGTCGTCCTGACCGCTGAATCCCACCTGATCACCAACTCGCACGTCATTTCCGGTGGCGACCACGGCACCGCGGAGTTCGCCGACGGCACCGTCGCGCGCTTCGACGTCGTCGGCAGCGATCCCCTCTCCGACATCGCCGTGATCCGCGCCGACCGGGACCTCCCCGCTCCACCGGAGTACGGCAACGCCGACAACCTTCTCGTCGGCTCTCTCGTGGTCGCCGTGGGCAATCCGCTCGGCCTGGCCGGCACCGTCACCGCCGGAGTGGTCAGCGCCCTCAGCCGCAGCATTCCAGCCCGTACCCGCACCGCCGCGCGGCTGATCGAGAACGTCATCCAGACCGACGCCGCGCTCAACCCCGGCAACTCCGGCGGCGCACTGGCCGACAGCCACGCCCGGATCATCGGCATCAGCACCGCCGTCGCCGGCTTCGGCCTCGGACTGGCCGTCCCCATCAACGCCACCACCCACCGCATCGTCCACGCACTGATGCACGACGGCCGAGTCCGCCGCGCCTACCTCGGCCTGGTGACCACCCCGGCGCCCCTGACACCGGTCCAAGCCGAACGATTCGGGCAGCGCACCGCGCTACGCATCGTCGAGGTGGTGGCCGACAGCCCCGCCGCCCGCAGCGGACTCAAGCCGGCCGACCTGGTCCTCGCCGTCGACGGCACCCAGCTCCCCGACGCCCAATCACTCCAGAAACGCCTGTTCTCCGACGCCATCGGCCGGCAACTGGAAGTCACCGTGCTCCGCAACACCGCCCTCGTCGACGTGATCGCAGTACCCGCCGAACTCACGGACTGACCCCCGGGAGCACCCCGGAGCCCGATGCGCCGAGCGGTAGGCCCGCCTTGCGCACCGGTCCGCGACGGTCGGTCGGCGGCTTGATCCTCGCGCGACATGCCGAGTCCGTGTTGCGTCGACGCGGGCGCGGACACCGGAGTCTCAGGCCTCCGGCGGCTGATCCCGGCCGCACCACCAAACCAGCTTCATCGGCGCGTTCGCACTCATCACCCACGGCACCGGGTCGCGGTGCCAGGCAAGCCCGAACGGCTTCATGGCGTCTTCGGTCGGCACGAACTCAGACATGTCCGGCGGCGCAAACGGTGTCGACGACACCGCCGCCGGGGGTGTGCTCACGGGCCGGAGGCAATCGTCCCGATCCCCGCTGTGCGCCTGCGAAGTGGAACAGGCGGATACCAACAGGGCAACACCGACCAGAAGGACTTTGCGCATGATCTCCTCATTTCCCAGAGGAGGATCGCCACGTCCGCCTGCCCCGTTACCCGCCGCGCCGGCTGCGAATGTTGTCGGTGACTCTGGATACGATGCGGCGCCGGACGGAGATCGTGAGGGACTCGCGGCCTTGGGGGGTGGGTGTGAGATGGTCCCCCGCATCGGGGCCGGGGACTGGATTGAATCCGTGTCCCCGCCCCCAACCAGTCCCTCGTTCGCGGAGATCGGCAAGCGCACCGCGGCGTTGCGCGAGGCCGCCGAGCACCCCGAGTCGTGACCTACCAGCTGATGTACGACTCGACGTGGACGTCGACCGTGATGTCTTCGGGGTTGAGGTCGAGGGCGGCGGCGATGGATTCGCGGGCCATGCGAGGTGCGTCGCTGAGACGGCGGGCCTGGGTGAGCCCGTCGACCTCGCGGATATGCACCATCCACCATTTGCCCTCGCGGGTGACGGTGACCTGGTAGGCGTGCGGTTCGGTGGGCGCGTACGTGCTGCGTGGTGTACCCACGGGCGTCGTCCTCGACTTCAGCCACCCTTCGCCAGCGGCGATCTTCGTCCATCGTCGCGTCCCGAGCCATGCCCGTCCAATGCCGATCCGTACCTGCCATGCCCGGACGGTCATTGGGGTGGGCGCTGGCAGTCACGCCGACGTAGCTTCGCCGGCCACCACCTCCGTGGCAGCACTCACGGCAACCTGCGCACCTCGGTTGCGGCGCCACAACACGAAAGCACACCCCATCGCCACCAGCGCCGGAATCGTCGCCACCAGCAGGATGTTGCCCGCCGACATCGCCAGTGCCAGGAGCAACCCCGCGCCTGCCGGACCGGCGACGGAGCCGAGGCGGCCCAGTGCGGCGGACCAGCCGACGCCGGTGGTGCGGGCGTCGAGGTCGTAGAGGGCGACGGCGAGGGCCGTCTGGCCGATGTGGCCCGCGATGATGCCGATGCCGGCGATGGTGAGGAAGAGCAGGAGCAGCGTGCCGGAGAGGTGTGTCAGCCCGGCGACGAGCATGAAGACCACACCGAGGGCGGGCAGCGCGACGAGGGCGCGCATGATGCCGATCCGGGCGGCGACAGGGATGAGCACCAGGCCGCCGATGATGCCGCCGAGGCTGACGAACGCGAGGCCCAGCGGGGCTTGCGTTCGGGTGAACCCGTAGCTCGTCAGCAGGGTCGGCGCCCACGAGATGAGCGTGTACGACGAGGAGAACACGAGGAACGAGTACGCCCACGACCACCCGGTGTTCGCGCGCAGTTCGGACCTGAACAGCCGCAGCACCGAAGCCCCGCGCGGGGAAACGGCGACGGTGACCGCGGAAGGCAACCCCACGAGCATCGCCACGAACACGGCCACCGTCGCCGCGCCGGCCAGCCAGAACACGCCCGTCGGGCCCAGGGCGGTGATCAGCTTGCCGCCGAAAAAGCCGCCCAGCGTCGCGCCGGCGGCGAGGCCGAGGGTGACCCCGACGGAAACCCGCGAGCGGTACTCGGGCGCGAAGTGCTCGACCGCGAACGAAACCGCGGCGGGCAGCACCGCGCCGAGGCCGAGGCCCGACACCAGGCGCATCAGCGCCAGCAACACCATCGAATGCGACGGCAGCACCACCGCGGTCAGCACCGTGCCCACCGCGAACAGCCCGACGCCCGTCAGCAGCACGGGCCGCCGGCCGAAGCGGGCGCACAGCCGCCCGGCGGCGAGGTACCCGACGACCGTGCCGACGTTCGTCGCGACAATCGCGATCGTGAACGCCGCGGCCGTCGCGTGCCACTCGTGCGCCAGCGAGGGGATGGAAAACGATAGCGCGGCCGTGTCGAACCCGTCGACGAGAACCGCGAGGAAGGACAGGACCAGAGCTCTGAACCGCACAGCTTGCCTCCGAACGACCAAGCCCCCCTGGTGTACGAAAACCCCCTCGAAACCTCAGGACTCCGGCGTCCACAAGGGTTCCGGGACCTCGGCGCCGAACGCGCCGTCCCACCCGTTGCGCCGCGCCACCTCGTGCACCGGACGCCGTTTCGCCGCGACACCCCAGCGGCCGAGCGGGTAACCGAACGCCATCATCGCGCCGAGGCTCCATCCCTCGTCCACCGGCACGCCCAGCAGTTCGCACACCGTGGACTCCTCGAACCGCAGCAACGTGCTCAGCACGCCGCCGATACCCTCGGCGCGCGCCGCGAGCATCGCGCTCCACACGGCCGGGAACACGTTGGCGCCGTAGTGCGCTTCGGCGGTGAACAGGAAGACCAGCAACGGGGTTTCCGCGAAGTGTTCCCCGAAGTAGTCACCGGAGCGCTTGATCTGCGACCGCGTGGTTTCCCACCACTCGTCGCGGTTCTGGTACTTCACCACGCCCAGCCGGCCCGCCACGATGTCGGCGTACTCGAGTTCGCGGCAGCGCGCGTAGATGTCGGCGAGCTTAGCTTTCAGGTCCGGGTCGTCGACGACCACGAACCGCCACGGCTGCGCGTTGCCGCCGTTGGGCGCGCGGATCGCGGCGTCGAGGATGCGGCACTGGCTCTCCATCGCGATCGGGTCGGGTTTCATCCGCCGCATGACCCGCGTGGTGTAAAGCGCTTCGTAGACGTCCACTGCTCACCAAACCTCAATAGTCGAACCCGAATCGGGTTTGAATATTGGGCGCGCAAGCTGCCCGTGTCAAGCACTCGAGCTGTGTAAACTCACCGCGTGACCGCCGGGCAGCAACCGTGGCAGCAGCTGCTGCCCCCTCAGGAACGCGGGCGCGCCCGCCGCGCGAAGATCGTCGAAGCGGCCACGAAGCTCATCGACGAACACGGTCCGCACAGCCCCGAGGTGACGCTGCGCGCGATCGCCGACGGCGCCGGCACCTCGGCGGCCACGATCTACCACTACTTCCCCGACGTCGACTCCGTGATCGCCGCCGTCGCCGCGCAGTACATGGAGGGTTTGATCGTGGCCGTGGAACGCGTGCACGGCAAGCGCTACGAGTCGTTCCACGACCTGCTCGACGCCAACATCACCTCCTACCGCAAGCACTTCGCGAAATGGCCGGGCCTGCGCGAGCTGTGGTTCGACCGGCGTGCCTCGGACAACGTGGTCCTCATCCACGCCCACTACCGCGAGACGCTCACCGAGCTGTGGCGGCAGAAGGCCACGGAGTTCAAGGGCGAGCCGGTCGACGCGATGACGTGCCGGATCGCGATCGAGATGGTCGGCGCGCTGTGGGATTTCGCGTTCAGCCTCGACCCGCGCGGCGACGAGCGCGTCGTGGCCGAGATCCGCGAACTCGCCCACGACTACTACCGCCGCCGCGTCGGGATCTGAGTTCAGGCCGGAGCGAGCTGATCTCGGTGGACCCGCAACCCCTCACCACGTGTCACTGACGACCCACCACCGGGTGCCGTCGAACAGCAACGACGCCTGGGATTCACCCTGCTCCACGGGCTTCCCGTGCGGCGTGGTCGAGGCGGTGCCGGCGTAGTGCACGATCGCCAGCTCGCCGCCCTTCTTCGCCACCGTCGACACGTCGATGACCTTGGTGACGTACTCGTACCACCCGGACTGGTTGTGCACGTCCTGGACGGCCTGCAGGAAGTCGGCGAGCGAGTTGTTGCTGATCGTCGTCGCGCCGGCGTCGCTTTGCCCCAGCGACATGAACACCACGTTGGGCACGACGAGCGAGCGCAGCCGGTCGCTGTTCCACTTGCCCTGTGGACCGTTCAGCGACTCGTGCAGGGCGGTGACGATGGCCCGCGGTGAGGACACATCGGACGGGCGCGCCTTCGGGACCAGGTCCGCCAGCTCGTCGGGCGAGTGAGTCCACGAGGCCCACACCGAACCAGGCGGCGGCACGGCAACGTCAGATGGCTGGGTGAGCGACGATCGGGTCGCCGGCGCGGACGTGGCCGCAGCGGCGTGCCCGGCGGTGAGCGTCAAGCCCAGGACGGCCGTCAACGCCACTCGCCACGCCGTTTTTCTGTTCACTGAAGGCAATCGCATGCCCACGACCGTGGCAGGTCGTCCGGCTGGAACACACCCGATCGCCGCGACGACGGGGACGTTCAGGAAGGCGGCGTGCCCGTCCGGGTGGGGCGCGCCGCCTGACCAGACGATCGGACTCTTTCCCAGCGGCGCCGCGCCGAGGTGCGGCGCCGGCCACCGCTCGGCAGTCGTCCTCACGTCGTGATCACCTGGACCAGGACGTAACCGGACCCGCCTACTGCTCGGGCGCCAGCACCACGTCGAACCGCACCCGGCTCCACGTCGCGTCGCCGAGGTCGCGCCCGTCGGGCGTCGGCGTGCCCGCGGGCTGCTGCTCGAACGGCAGCACCAGCGACTCCCGCACGGCGAACACGACGTCCGACAGGTCGTCGCCCTTCACGAAGATGTGCGTGACGAGCCTGCGGTGGCCCTCGTGGGTCACCATGAAGTGCAGGTGCGCGGCCCGCCACGGCGAGCGTCCGGCGGCTTCCAGCATGCGGCCGACGGGGCCGTCGGTGGGCAACGGGTAGCGCGTCGGCGAGAGCGCCCAGAAGCTGTAGTTCCCGTTCTCGTCGGCGAAGACGTGGGCGCGCCCGGCCACGCGGCCGTCGGTGTACTGCACGTCGTAGAAGCCGTCTTCGTCGTTCTCCCACACCTCGAGCCGGGCCCCGGGCAGCGGCTTCCCGTCGGTGTCGGTGACCGTGCCCTCGACCCAGCACGGTTGCCCGTGCGCGCCGGCCGCGATGTCGCCACCATTCGGCACCTCGGGCGAGCCCTCGTGGAAGAAGGGCCCGAACACGGTCGCCTCGGTCGCGCTCCCGAAGAGCTCGTTGTTCACGGCGACGGTCTGCATCGAAACGCCCAGCACGTCGGAGAGCATGATGAACTCCTGGCGGCGGTCGTCGGTGATGTGCCCGGTTTGCGTCAGGAACTCGATCGCCGTGTTCCACTCCTGCTCGGTCAGCCGCGTCTCCCGCACGATCGCATGCAGGTGGCGCACGACCGAGGTCATCACCTCGCGCAGCCGCGCGTTCGGCGTGTTCGCGAACGACGCCACGACCTCCTCGACCAGACCTTCTTCGAGCCCGGCCTGGCCGGGCGACAGCGCTTCACTCATCAGCAGTCCTCTCTGGGTTACCGAACGCCAGCATCGCGGCGGCGCAAGGTGCGTGCCGGTGCCGCGGCCGGAGGAGGCAAAGAGACGGCCGACACGGTCAAGCGGACCGGATCGCCGACGGTGCCACGCCGTAGTGCTCGCGGAACACGCGCGAGAAATGGGCATGGGAGGCGAACCCGCACGCGTGCGCGACACGCGAGACCGGCGCGGTCGGATCGCTGGTGAGCTGCTCGTAGGCCCAACGCAGCCGCCGTTCCCGGATCACGCGGCCGACGCCGCCCTGGCTGAACACGCGCGTGAGCTGGCGGTTGCTGAGCCCCACCGCGGCTGCGAGCGTCGACGTCGTGAGCCCGCGGTCGCCGAGGTGGGCGTCGATGTGGGCCAGCACGCGGCGGCGGTGTTCGGCGGCCAGCGGGTGGCGCTCCCCCTCGGCCAGCTCGGCCAGCAGCGCGCGGATCCGCGCCTCCGCGCCGGGCCCGGCGTGCGGCGGGGCGGCCAGCAGGTCGCGCAGCAGGCGCGCCAGCTCCGCGGCCGGGCTGCCGGTGGTGTCGGTGAGGGAGAACCGGCGCGTGGTCGGCGTCAGGGGCGCGGCACTGCCGGTCAGTTCCTCGTACGTGGGCTTCGGGACCATCAGCACGTATTCGCGCAGCCCCTGGGCGAACCCGCGCAGGAACGGGTGGTCGAGGTCGCACACCAGCAGCGTGCCCGGCTGCTGCAGCCGGATCCCCTGGTCGTGGTAGAAGAACGCCTCACCGAACAGCGTGAAGTACAGCGCCACCCGGCCGCTTTCGTCACGCCGGATCAGCCGCCGGTCGCGTTCCACGACGTGCGCCGTGGCGGTGATGTTCGCGAGCTTGAACTCGCCGACCCGCAGCGACGTTTCCCAGCCCTCGAACGACCCTTGCGTGAGCGTCCGGCACGCGAGCCGCACCAGCGTCTCCTCGTTGTGCTGCTCCCACAACGCGAACCGGCGCGTCTCCCCCAGCCCGCAGGTCGTGAAGGTGCGATACGGATAGAACTCCACGCGGCGACGGTAGATCAGTTTTCCCCACCGGACCAGCCGTTCCCGTGCCAATCACCGAAATGATCGTGCTGCGTAGCGCGTTCGGGCAACGTCGGATCTCCTCGGGATCGTGAACATCGGGGCGTCTACACATGCACCAGTCCCGGTGGCCGGCCCGCCCCCGAAACGTCGCGGTGGACACGGTGGCGAGCCGGCTCGTCGATCTGCTGGTGCTCGACAAGTGCCACTTCACCTTCGCGTTCCTCTTCGACGTCAGCGCAGCCATCCAGTACGAGAACATGACGCGGCGAGGGAACTTCTGGCACCGCACCTGCGCCGGATGGTTATCCTGCTCGTGTTCGGCCTGGTGAACCTGACCGTACCGCACGCACCGGACGTGCTCACCGTGTACGCGCTCAACGGCGCCGTGCTCACGCTGCTCTTCCGGGCGCCGCAACGGGTTCTGCTCACCGTCGGCCTCGTCGTGGGATTCGGAGCCGACCTCGCCAGCACCAGCGGCACCGTCTCGGACTTTACGCCGGCACCGGAATCGACCAGGTTTTCGTGGCTGGCGACCGGCGTCGCGGTCCAGTCGTTCGGCCACACCGTGCTCGGGTGCTGGGCGCTGCGCGCCGGTCTGCTGACGGACGAGCAGCACGTGCCGGCGATCCGGAAGCACTTCGTGGTGACCGGGATCGCGATGATCGCCTTGTGGGTGTGGGCGTTGTCGCTGTCGGACACGCCGTCGTGCCGGCCGTCGCCTACCTCAGCGGGCTCGTGCTGCTGCCGCGCTCGGACCGGCTTCGCGCCGCGCTGCCGCCACTGCAGCGCTACGGCCGCATGGCGCTCACAAGCTACCTCACCCACGCGATCCTCGGGCTCGTGATGGTGGGCGCGCTCGGGTCGTTCCGGACGATCCCGACGGCGCTGCTTTTGCTGCTGTGCCTGCCGATCTGGGTGGTGCAGCTGGTGTTCAGCCACCTCTGGCTGGCGCGCTTCGCCTACGGCCCGTTCGCATGGCTGTGGTGCGCCGGGACGTACTGGAATCACCCGGCCGGGCGAGTGTGCTCACCGGGCGTGCCGACGCGGCAAGGCCCGGTCCGCGACATCCGGACCGGGCCTGCTCAGCGGGGTCAGGCGGGCGCACCGGCTCCCGCGAGGACCTGCAGGGCTTGCTTTCCCTGCTGGCGCAGCGCGGGCAGCAGCGGCTTCACCGGCTCAGGCAGCCCGGACAGCACGACATCGACCTCGGCCGGCGTGCCGACCTGGTCGAAGAAGCCGACCATGAGGTGCGGCGCGACCGGCGGGGCCGTCGCGATCACGTGCTGTGAGAACTTCGCCCACTTCTCGGCGGGCAGCTGCTCGCGCAGGGCCGGGAACAGCACCGGCTCCTCGTGTTCCAGGTGCCGGTGGATGAGGTCGCGCACGGTAGCGGCCGCCGCGCGCAGCGGCTCACGGCCGGCGTCGCTCTCGAGCGGCACTGCGGCCAGGGCGTCGAGCTTGCGGTCGAGTTCGTCGTGCTCGTCACCGAGGTCCGCGAGGCCCTGGCCGGCGTCCGGGGCGACGGCGGTGATCAGCGGCCACAGCTCGTCGTCCTCGGACTCGTGGTGGTGGTGCAGGTTCTGCACGAGGAAGTCGCGCAGTTCGGCCAGCGCCGGCAGCGGCACGGTGGGGTCGGCGGCGCCGTCGGCCAGCAGCGTGGTGGCGCGGCGGTGCAGGTCGTGGGTCAGGCGGGTCTCGACGACCGCCACGACGTCGGTCAGGGCTTCACTCATGGTGTCCACTGTGTTGGGTATAGGACCCTCTGATCAATCTGCTTGCCCCTTCGGACCGCACGTCTGCCCCTTCCTGCACCCCCGATGACCTGGGTGAACCGTTCCCCGCCGAGATCCGTTCACGCCGGTCGACGGCTTTTTCAGCGGGCGGCGGTGCGTCCGGGAGGCGAGCCACGCGATTGGCGTAATCGCGGGACAGGCCCTGGGACAGGAACCGCCCGGCCCGTTGTCCGGGCCCGATCTTCGTCCCTAGCATCGTCAGCACAGCAGCCGACAACGATGTCATCATCGGGGAACGGAGCCTGCATGTCCGAGCGCACGGGGGAAGCGAAAGTCGGCCGACGGGGGTTCCTCGCCCTGGCCGGGGCCGGCGCGGCGGGAGCCGCCGGGCTCGCCGCGGCACCACCGGCCGCCGCGGTGCCACCACCCCGCCCGGCGCTGCGGACCGTCTACACCCTGCCCACACTCGAGTTCTCCGACGAACCCACCCAGCACCTCATCGGCGCGCGATACGAAGACGCGCTCACCGACGTCGTCGGCATCAACACCGCCTACGCCGACCCACCGACCTACGACAAGGCCGGCCTGCTGAGCTACCCGCCGGGCACGTTCGTCCGAGCCGGCGGCGGTTATCCCGCACCGCAGCGCTGGACGCGCGATGCCGCCGTGAACGCGTGGAACGCCGTGAGCCTGCTGGGTCCGCCGGTCGGGCGGAACACGCTGCTGTCCGTTGTGGACGAAGGTCCGATCGTCCAGCAGGACAACCAGTGGTGGGACCAAATCGTGTGGGTGCTGGGCGCGTGGCACCACCACACGGTCACCGGAGACGCGGATTTCCTCGCCACCGCCTACGAAATCGGCGTCGCCACGCTCGCTCAGCGCAAGGCGAAGAGCTACGACACCACGCGTGGCCTGTTCAAGGGGCCGAGCTTCATGAACGACGGCATCGCCGGCTATCCCGCGCCGCCGTGGGAGCCGGGCATCCACTCGTCGTTCGTGCTCGACTACCCGCAGTCGGCCGAGCTGCTGTGCCTGAGCACGAACTGCCTGTACCACGGCGCTCTTCTCGCGCTGGCGAACATGGCTCGTGCGCTGCACAAGGACAGCCGTGCGCACGAAGCCGACGCCGCGAAGCTGCGCACCGCGATCAACACGCACTTCTGGCGCGCGGACGCCGGCACGTACGGCTACTTCATCCACGGCACCGGCCCGCTCGCCGGGCAGCTCGACGCGTCGCAGGAGGGGGCGGGACTGGCGTTCGCGATCCTGCTCGGCGTCGCCGACGACAACCAGGTCGCGTCACTGCTGCGGACCGCGCACTGGGAACCGCACGGGATCGTCAACAGCTACCCGCACTTCGCGCGGTTCAGCGACGAGAAACCAGGGCGGCACAACGTGGTCGTCTGGCCGATGGTGCACTCGTTCTTCGGCCACGCCACGGCGTACGCCCGCCGCGCGGACCTGTTCGGCCGCGCCGTCACCGACCTCGCGTCGCTCGTCACCGCCACGAAGGGCAACTTCTACGAGATCTACGACAGCAAAACCGGAGCCGTGCAGGGCGGCTGGCAGACGGGCGGTTCCGGCAACCTCGAGCAGTTCACGTCACAGCCCGACCAGGCATGGTCCGCGACCGGCTACCTCCGCATGGTCTTCGCCGGCCTCTTCGGACTCACCTTCACCCCGGACGGCTTGCGGTTCGCCCCGTGCCTGCCGGCCGGCTGGGGCACGGCGACGCTGCGCGGTCTGTCCTATCGCGACGCCACGCTCGACATCACGCTGCACGGCTCCGGCACACGGGTCACGGCGTGCACTGTGGACGGTCATCCGGCACCGCCGAAGCTCCCGGCAGCGCTGTCGGGCCACCACGACGTCCAGCTCACGCTCAAGTAGCCGGCCGCCGGAACGTGCCGTGCCACTCGATCAGGGCGATCTCGCGCGCGACGATCTCGTCCTGCTCGGGCGGCCCGGTCAGCACCTGGTTGGCCAGGGCCTGGCTCCCGCCCCAGACGAACACGCGAGCGGCCGTCGGCGCGTCCAGCTCGGGTGACGCGTCGCCGGTTCGTTGTGCGTGGCCTTGCCGGCCGGTTGGGTTGTTCTTTGAGAATGGCCGCCGTAGGCGGTGCGGGGTTACGAGTGCGGGTCGTCGATCTTGAGCTGGGCTCCAGGATCGGCGACGAACACGACCAGGAGCCTGGCCGGTTGCGTCGAGCTGGTGTTCTCCGTGAGGACGTGGTGCGCACCCGGCTGCTCGAACCAGTTCTGGCCCTGGTGGAAGGTGCTCGCGGGTTGGCCTTCGAGCTGGCTGCGCACGGTGCCCTCGAGAACGTAGGCGTAGACGAACGCCTCGCCGTGCCGGTGCGACGCCGCGCGCGCGCCGGGCGGGAAAGTGACGATCGCCGAAGTGAAGGTCTTGCCCTGCACATTCGGCAGCGCCTGCTGCAGCAGCGGAGTCAGCGATTCGGTGGGTGACTGCGCGGCCCCGGTGGACATGGTGGACATAGCGGGCATCGGCGCCGTCGTGGCCGTCGCCACCGTGGCGGCGGGCTGGTCCGAGGAAGCGCAGGCCGTGGCCCCGGCCAGTGTGGCAACGGCCAGGACGCCACCGGCGATCCGCATTCCGATCATGAAGGATCTCCTGTTCAGCTCTTGGTAACCGACGGTAATTGGTCTTACTGGGGTATGCGCTCGCCCGGGTGCAAGGAGGCGCGCGTTCGTGGGCTGGACCTCAGACGGCGCGGCGATGCTGACGAGCGTGCCGCTGACGCGCGCGAGGGGCTCGGCCTGACGTTCGAGGAAGGGACTGACGCGGCCGGACCACCGAACGCTGCGCCGGCCGACACTCAGGCCGGTGGTGCCGTACCCCGGTTCGACGACGCCACCCGACAGGGCCGCGTGGGGTGGGGCAGGTTCGCGAAGGACCGCTCCGCGACACCGGTGGTTCGGTCTCGAACAGAAATGGGTTGCGTGAAATTCCTTACGGCGAGGGGCTCGGTCGAGCGCATCTGCTCCCGAGCATTCCCTCGTCGTCTCTTTGTGTGCTCACCAGGGAGACGAGGTAGCCCCTCCGGGTCAATGCCGGTGAGCCGTAGCGACGCTGCCGCGTAGTCGCGGAACTGCTCAAGCCCCCAGCCGCTCTTGGCGACCCCGACCACGGGGACGTCCAGCACGCCGCGGTCGACCAGGCCGACCAATGCCGGAGAGGTTTCCGGCTTGGCCGAATCGCCGGTCGCACCGAAGATCACCACCGCGTCGACCCGGTCGGTCGCCATCGCATCCTCCTCGTGCCATGTTACCCGCCAGCAAAGAGGCGGGAGCCGACCACATCGCCCGCGTGAGTGGCAGCACAGCGCCGGCGCGGCCGCGCACCCCGGAGGAGTGAAACGCCGCCGGGCGCGACCGGCAGATCCAATCACCCGCTTCGGGCGATGCAACCGCCTGACGTACTGGCGACGATGGTGGCCGACAGCGCACGTCCAGCCCGCGACACCCATCAGAAGGGGGGACGATGGTGCTAATTCTGTCCCAGTGGCAGTTCGCGATGACATCGATCTACCACTTGACGAACAGCAGCGACCGCCCCCTTCTGGAACCAGGTCACAGCGCGAAAAGGGTTCTTCCTCCGTCTGGCCGAGCTCGCCGCGGCGCGCGCGATTATTGCGTCCACATGGCTGGTCGACGAGCACGCCGAGGGCTGGGCGTTCGCGGCGACAACCTTCGCGAGCGCTGCCCGCATCGGGTCGTTCTTCGCCGAGCTCTACCCGCATGTGATGGTGTCCAGCACCAACGCCGCCTACAGCCTCACCACGGCCAATACCGCGGCTGGCGAATACGCGCTGAGGGTGCTGACCTTCATCGAGGTCATCTCCCTGCCGATCGTGCTCGCCTACCAGGCCTGGCCCTACCCCCTATTTCACAAACGGATCAGCAGAGAACCGTTCGCCGCCCCCGTAGCGCCGACCCCATCGGGTACCGCCCCGCAGAGCGGTCACGCTGCCTCCGATCCAGGATCGGATTGATCCGGGGCGCGCCCATCCGGCTAGGAAGGAGTCCAGGATGACCGGGCACTACGACGTCATCGTGATCGGGAGCGGGGCCGGCGGCGGCACACTCGTGCGCCACCTTGCCAGCTCCGGCAAAAACATCCTGCTGCTCGAACGCGGTGACTGGCTGCCACGAGAGCCCGCGAACTGGTCCACGACGGACGTGTTCGTCGACGGCCGCTACATCTCTCCCGACACCTGGTACGACGGCCACGGCCGGTCCTTCCAGCCGCAGGTCCACTACTTCGTCGGCGGCGCGACCAAGCTGTACGGAGCGGCGCTCTACCGCATGCGGCAGGAGGATTTCGGCGAGCTGCAGCACCACGACGGTGTTTCACCGGCCTGGCCGATCTCCTACCAGGACATGGAGCCGTATTACGCCGCCGCCGAAGCGCTCTACCAGGTGCACGGTGTGCACGGCGAGGACCCGACAGAGCCACCCGCGAGCCAGCCCTACCCGTATCCGGCCGTGTCACACGAGCCACGTATCCAGCAGCTGTCGGACGACCTCGCCGCCAACGGCTACCACCCCTTCCACGCGCCGTGCGGCATTCTGCTCAACGAGGCGAACATGCCGTTCAGCACGTGCGTGCGCTGCCCGGATTGCGACGGCTTCCCGTGCCCGCTGCACGCCAAATCCGACGCCGAGGTTATCGCCGTCCGGCCCGCTCTCGAGCACGCCAACGTCACACTGATCAGGAATGCGCGGGTCATCCGGCTCGAAACCGATGCGGCAGGAACCGCCGTCACCCGCGTGCTGGTCGAGCACGAAGGTGAGACGTTCGCCTACGGGGGCGACATCGTCGTTGTCGCCTGCGGCGCCGTCAACTCGGCGAAGCTGCTGCTGGCCTCCGCCAACGACAAGCACCCCAACGGACTGGCCAACGGCTCTGACCAGGTCGGCCGCAACTTCATGTACCACGACAGCCAGGCCGTGCTCGCGCTGTCGAAGGAACCTAACCCCACCGTCTTCCAGAAAACCTTGGGCGTCAACGACTTCTACTTCAGCGGGCCCGAATTCGACTACCCGATGGGCAACATCCAGATGATCGGCAAGTCACAGGCGGAGATGTTCCGCGGTGAGAAGCCCATCGAAACGAAACTCGCGCCGACGTGGGCGCTACGCGACATCGCTGGACACGCCGTCGACTTCTGGCTGTCCACCGAAGACCTTCCGCGCCAGGACAATCGCGTAACACTCGGCAAGGACGGCAACGTCACCCTCGCCTACACCCCGAGTAACCCGACCGCCGCGAAACGCCTATATCACCAGCTCAAGACCATGCTCGGTGGGCTCGGCATGCACCCGGACCACCTCATCAACCGATTCGCGTACATGAAGACCGACATTCCGATCGCGGGTTGCGCCCATCAGGCCGGCACTGCCCGGTTCGGCGCCGATCCCACGACGTCGGTGCTCAACTCTGATTGCCGTGCGCACGAACTCGACAACACCTACGTGGTGGACACCAGCTTCTTCCCCAGCATCAGCGCGGTGAACCCGGCGCTCACCACTATGGCGAACGCCATCCGCGTCGGCGACCACATTCTCGAGCGGATCCGGTGATCACGTCCGACCGAGCCCATAGCCGTCGGTGCCGGCCGTGGAGGCCGCCTGACTCACCGACGTTGCCGCGGCGGAGGTTTCCGGCGATTCAGGTCGGCGCGTCACAGGATCGCGAGAGGGTTGACGGGGGAACCGGTGGCAGTAGGTAGCCGCAGTGGCGCGATCACGCACAGGAACGACCATTCCAGCCGACGAACGAGCCTGATCCTCACCACGTGAACGCGGCTGCCGCCGGGCCCGACGACCGCCTCACGAAGTAGTTCCGCGCACACCCGACCCCCTCTTCGGGTCACCTGCGGTCACTGAAGAACCCATCTGGTCGCAATGCACGAGGGCACGAGGAGGTGACGGACGGCGATGTTGGCCGAAGCTGTTCCTGCTGCGTTCGGTGCGGCGATCTACCCGCCTGCCTTGCTGTTCATGGCATTCCTGTTGGTCAACCCGCAACCCAGAAAGCGGGCGCTGATTTTCCTGGCCGGCGCTGTGTTCATCACCCTCGGCTTCGGCTTCCTCTCGGTGCTGGTGTTGCAGAGCAGCGGAGCGGAGAGCACCAAGCACCGCACCGTGCCGGCCTGGATCGACCTCTCCATCGGCATTGTGCTGGTGACCTTCGCCCTGGTGGTCTACTTCCGGCCGCCGCGCGGACCCAAGGCCGCCAAAAAACGCCGCGAGTTCGGCGTGATCGGGTTGCTGAGCATCGGTCTGTTGATGTACACGCCGACAGCTTTGTACGTGGCCTCGCTGCATGCCGTCGCCAAGGCGCACGCCAGCCTGGTGGTGACAGTGCTGAGCATCATCCTCGTCGCCGTGATCTACATGCTGCTGATCGAGATACCGATCGTCGCCCACGCCATCTGGCCGGAGGCGACGATCCGCTGGGTCACCGCCGTGAACGCCTGGCTGGCAAAACACGGCCGCACCATCATCGTCGTCGTGGCGGCCGGCTTCGGCATCTACCTCATCGGCTCCGGTATCGCCCACCTCGTGTGATCGACAGGCAGTCCGATCTCGGCGGCGCCGTGCGCGGTCAGACGATGCCGGCAGCACGCGACGAACAGCGGGGTGTTACGGCGTGACACGGACCGGTCTTCCTATTCGGCGGATGTCCGGTCGCGCTTCTCATGCTGCCAATGATCTACACCGATGACAGAGAGTTCCGCACCGGGTGAGAGAGCCTCTCTGTCATCGGGGCCAAACGATAAGCCATTAACCCTGGTTAGCGGATCGCTCTCGGGACAGCTGCGCACGGATCAGCACGTCACGCCGCAGAGATCCTTGTAGCCACCTGCCGGACATCCGCCCCGTCTACGGCAACCCAGAGCGCCCCGTCTGGCCCCTCCGTGAGCGTCGCCCGCACATGGTTGGTTACCGCCACTACGCGCTCGTCGGGTCCGTCGTCCCGATTGATGCCGTACCGCACGGTGCGGGCGGTGCCGAGCCGTCTACGGCTCGGTCGGACCGTCGTACGGCGGTGCACTGCCGGATGAGCCGGGGCCGATCGGTGTCCGCCCCGGACCCGTCACTGCCACAACTGCCGGCCCGATCGGAGTCCGCTGTGCCGTCACCCATTCGCGACGGCGCCGCCCAGCGAACCGCCGAGCACGCCGATCGGGCCATCATCGACCGGCAACTGCGCACGGATCGACGCCAACGCGGCGGGGAATTCCTCGGTCGCCTGCCGGACGAACGGGAACAGAGCGGCCATCAAGACGTCCTTGCGGAGAAGCTCCAAACCGGCGTCCATGCTGCCGTCGACCATGCGCGCCCCGCACATCGGCATGCCGAGGTACACCCGCCACGCGGGCAGGTCGTTCATCGGCAATGCGGCGGCGAACGCGGCGTCGGACCTCAGCGCGTCGAGCATGTGCCAAGTGACGATCAGCGGCGCGGGGCCGTTGCCGGCCGGTGGCAGGGCGGTGAACGGCACGCCGGCGGCTGCGCCTGTGATCGGTGAGTGCATGTCGGCACGGTAGATCCGCGTCAGCGTGCTGCGAATCGGTTACGCCACCAGCGGAATTAGCGCAGCGGGCATTCCGGTTGCGCTTGTTCGTGTTCGCCTCGTCGCGACGACCGTAGGCCGCGCCGCGCGGCGCCACCGGGCTCGACATGCCCTCGCGCGGTATGGCGTTCGCGGCATCCGGCGCCCACCACCCTGGCTAGTCGCCGTCTCACCCGTTAAGAGCAACGTGAAGATGGGCATGTTGCGATCAGCTCACGTCAGAACGACGTATACGAACACGTTCGAGACAGAACCTTGTTGCCGGCTCCCCACGGCGAAGACGTAGTGGGAGCGGCCGATGGCCTTCAACAACCCCCGATGCCGTGATCGGAGCTGGAGCGGATCGCCTCCGGCCGCGGCGCGCCGGCCACGCCGCCGGGTGCCGAGGAGGCGCCGCGCTCGCACAAGCGCGAGGGCTATCGGCCGCCCATCGGGTTGCGGCCGCGGGCGGATGTCGAGGCCGCCGCCGCGGCGAAGAAACGTGGGAACACGAACATCCGCTGCTCGCACCGGCGCTCGAGCGCACCTTGGGGGTGCCGTTGTTCCAAGAGCAGGTGATGCAGATGGCCCGCGACGTCGCCTCCTTCACCCCCACCGAAGCCGACCAGCTGCGCCGCGCCAGGGCTCGAAACGCTCCAGCGCGAAGATGCGGCGCCTGGCCGGCCGGTTCTTCGAAGGCGCCAAAGCGAACGGCGTGTCCGACGACCTCGCGAAACGGGTCTTCGAGCAAATCCACGCCTTCTCCGGCTACGGCTTCCCCGAAGCCCACTCCATGAGCGTCGCGCTGCTGGTCTACGCCTCGGCCTGGTTCCAGCGCTACTCGCAGCCCCAGGCGACCCCGAGAAAACCCTCGCCGAGCTCTTCCACGGCCCGCTCTCCGGGTTCGGACCGCGCGCGGGGGCCGACACCACGACGATCTTCACCGCTATCGCGCACCTGCTCGCCGGCGAGCCCGCCCCGGCCACCACGCTCCTCGACGCCGCCATCGAACCCGGCAGCACCCTGCCATCGAACCCGGCAGCACCCTGCTTCCCCAGCTGGTCCTCCTCTTCCCCAGCTGATCCTCCTCACCGCGCTCCTGCTGACCAGCGTCGACCCCGCCCCCCATCCAATGACCGGCGGCTCAGCGAAAGACCGCGAACCGCGAGTTATCCACAAGCCGCACGAAACCGCTGATCACGGGCAGCCGCGCGTGCGACGGTCGTGACCATGACCCACACCTCCACGCTGCGACCGCTGCCCGAGTCCGCGCCACCGGCGCGGCTGCACCCCGACCCGGCCGCGGCCCTGTTCCCCGCTGGTGCTCGACTACGGCAACACACCGAAGCGCAAAGCCCCGTTCTTGACCACGGTCGCGCGGTCCTTGCCCTGCGCGAGGTCGTCGCACACGTTCGCCGCATGGTGGATCGCGTGATCAAGGGGCGCGACGAGCCGGGGGGCGATCGAACGGCGCGCGTCGAGGTAGCGCTGCCCCGCCGACCCCACCGGCACGCGCCGGAGCCGAAGCCGAAACCGCGGGCGCCACCGGCGCCGGCGCGGGCGGCTGGCCGCCGCAGCCGGCGAGAAGGACGAGAGCACCGAAGATCACGAGAAAATCTGCGCACGGTCGCTACAGCATGCGTCCGCGCTGTTTCGTTACGGCAAGGATGCGTTCGGCCCCTGTGCGGACCGCCCGGCGCCCGGCGCGTGCTGGTGAGCGCGCACGCTCGACCTGCAGCAAGGACGCATACTGCCGCCGTTCGAGCAAGTGCATTAAGCCAGCTGCGAAACGCGACATTACCGCCACTCCGTAGCGTGCGCTTGCGTGCGGAACAAAAAGACCCTAATTTCGCAGCCAAGATCGGCTTCCACGCGGCTTCGCGGGTCACGGCGAAGCCGTACTCTGAGGGCATGGCTGACCAGGTACAGCAGAGACCCGGCGAATCGAACGCCCAATGGCTGAATCGGCTTGAAGCCCTCCTGGTCGTCCACCTCGACCGGGTCACCGGCATGAGCTCAGCCGCTGACGATGAAGAAGAGAGAATCCGGGCCACCATTGCCGCCCTGAAACGCGGTGAGGCACCGACGAACCCCTGACTTGGGGCTCAGGGCCTGGTGGTGAAAGCGCCACGACGACTGTACGTAGCGACGTCCCGGCAGGCCGGCCGTGCTGATCCCCGGCACGGTGCCCGGCGGACCAGGTAGCCCCGAACTGATGGTCGTACGCCAGCGGCGGCCTGAATCGCCACTCCTCGAGAAGCAGGCCGGCGAGGCGCTGTGCCGAGGACTGCGCAGCGGGACCGATCCTCCTCGACCTCGGCCCGCTGTACCCGGAGCTGTCCCCGACCGCGCCTGCCGGCGCTGCCTGGCGGCCGCGCGGCCCACCCCGCGGTCTCTCCGGCGCGGTGCGCAAACTGGCTTACCGCAGGTACAGCGAGGCCCGCGCGGCGCACTGCTGCTGGCCGCCGACCGGATCGACGCGTGGGAACACCACCTTTGCTCGTTCGCCACGGTCCGCCCGGACAACCCGTCACCGAAACCGGTTTCCGCAGCGAGTTTCCCGCCACGGCTTTTCATCCCGGGTCGGTAAGAAACGCGCGGACGTCAAGCACCACCTGCTGGACCCGGTCATCGTGGCCGAACCTTGGGTGCTGGCCGGCGGCCTCGTCGTCGCGGGGCTCAGGAAACTCCTCCGCAGCCGATGACAGAACCAGGTCGGACCGTCCGCCCGGGCTAACCGGATTCGTCGCGGTCGAACATCGCCGCGTAAGCCGCCGTCATGACCCAGCCGTACGCGATGTGTGGCACCACGTCGGACACCCAGTCCGACAGCGACCAGTTGCGCGGGTTCGACACCCCGATCGCCGCCATCGGCGCGGCCGACACGGCGATGGCGCCCACGGTGGTGGCCGCTCCGGCCGTCGTCGCGGAGGGCCGCCAGCCCGCCGCCCGGATGGCGCCGTAACCCGTCCCCACCACCAGACCGGACACGATGCCGAGCAACGCACCCGCCCCCGAGACCCGGTTTTCCCGCCCCGCAGCGGGGATCCTGATGCCGGCCAAGTCGACCAGCCGGGTCACACTCTGCTCCGGCGTCCGGCTGGCCGGCCTGCCACTCAGCACCATTTCCAGGTAGGTGACGGCGTGCAACGCCGTCGTACCCGCCGCCCCCGCGGCGAGGCCGCGGAAAATCGATCTCATCATGCCGACGGGTGCCCGCACTCACACCGGCGAAACCCGAACGCCCGGCGCGGCGATGGCACGGGGGTCGTTGTCGACAGGAACGAGGAGCGGCCGAGCAGGTCGACCCCGGAGCCCACGAACGGCGGCAGATGTGCCGCCTCGAGCACGGGATAGCGGTCGATCAGCCGGTATGGAACAGGGCGGCGCTTCTGCTTCACCACCTCACCGGCAATCCTGGTCGACGCGTTACGCCGGGTGAACCGAGTCAGACTCGCCCAGCGCCAGCCGTCCCCGCGAGGACGAGCATGACCGTGCCGGAACCCGCGCCGACGGCCCGGCGAGCACGAGGTCGCCGGGCCAGCACGCCGCCGTTACGCCCGGGAAGAGGCCAAGGGTGGAGCACCGAATTTGCGGCGCCCCACCCTGGCCGGCGATCAGAGACCGGCGAGCACCGCGAACGGATCGGCCGCGCCACCGTTGTCGAGGGCGGCGATGCGGCGGCCCAAGGTGAAGGCGGCGCCAGGGGCGAGCGTGATCTGCCGCTGCGTCATGGCCCAGATGCCGCACGCGTACACCGTGAAGCCCGGTTCGTCGTAGAGCAAGCCGTAGGTCTGGCGGTCGGAGCCGGTCATGCCCAGCCACGGGGCGGTGGGGGTGAAGTCGGCGGGCGCGGAGGCGGTGATGGTGCCGTGGCCGGCGATGCCGCTGCGCTGGCCGGTGCCGTCGTGGTCGAGGACGTCGCCGAGCCAGAACGTGCGGGCCGCGTCGGCGGTGTTGGTGAACACGGTCTCCGCGCGCACCCACGGCTCGCCCGTGCGCACGCCGAACGTGGTCACCACGCCGATGCCCGCCACCGCGGTACTCGCGCCGGTCACCCGGACCGCGGTCGGCGAGATGAGCTCGACGGCGGTGGCCCGCACGGTCAGCTGCTGCCACGCGTTGCCGCCCCGCGGCTGCGCCGCCGAGGCGTAGGGCAGGTTCATCCAGTCGAGCTGGTCGAGGTGCCCGAGCGCGGCGAGGTCGAGCGGCTTGCCCAGCGTGACACCGGGCAGCTGCGGGTCGGTGGTGCCGGCCGAAATCGCCAGCGCCAGCAGGTCGTTGGCCAGCACGAAATCCGACGCGGTGGCCTGCGACTGCGGGCCGGGCACCGTGCGACCCTTCGCCGCGCCGGCCACCGACCGCGTCAGCCGGAAGTCCACTGTGGACCCGCCAGTCGCGCCGATCCGCACCGGCACGGACGCCAGGTCGTAGCCGACCCCGTTGACGCGCAAGGTGTAGGCGCCGGCAGGGGCGAAGGCGACATACTCGCCGGCCGGGTCGGTCGTGACGGCGACGAGGCGCGACCCGTCCTCCCGGTGCACGGCGACCTCGACATTGCCCAGCGGCTTGCCGTTCGCGCGGTCGGTGACCACCCCGGCCAGGCCGTCGCCGTCGTCGACGCGATACGCGCCCGGCACGCCGTCGTGCACCTCGTAGGCCGCGATCGTGTAGGCGGGCGACGCCGCGTCGCTCGCGTTGAGCACGATCCGCAGGTCGCTGCGCCACTTCTCTCGGGTGACCACGCACTTCACGTAGCCGCGGTAGGTGCCGTTGTAGAACTTGACGTGCGGGTTCGCCGGCAGGCCCAGTCGGACGTCGGCGTCCCAGCCGGCGCCCGACGAGATCGACGTGCCCACGAATTCGGTGGCGATCGTGCGTGAGTGCGGGTCGTCGAAGTCGGTCTTGAGATCGTTCACCCAGTGCGTATGCCAGTCGCCGCTCAGCACCACCGGGTTGGCGGGCCGCTCGCGGGCGATGAAGTCGAGGATGCGCGCGCGGGCCGGCGGGTAGCCGTCCCACTGGTCCAGGTTGACGATCTTGCCCGGTCCGAGGTCGTAGTCGAACTGCGCCATGATGGTCTGCTGCGCGATCACGTTCCAGGTGGCCTTCGACGCGGCGAGCCCGTCGAGCAGCCAGCGCTCCTGCTCGGGTCCGGTGAGCGTGCGCGCCGGGTCGAACACCTCGCCGGTCGGTTCCTTGCGGCCGTCGCCCAGCGCCTGGTCGGAGCGATACTGGCGCGTGTCGAGGATGCTGAACTCCGCGAGCCGGCCGAAGCTCATCCGCCGGTACATCAGCGCGTCCGGACCGTGTGCCTGCTGCTCGGGGCGCATCGGCAGGTGCTCGTAGTACGCCTGGTAACCGTTGGCGCGCCGCTCCAGAAACGGCCGGCCGTCCCCGGCGCCGCCCGCGACGTCGCCGGCGTAGTTGTTCTGCACCTCGTGGTCGTCCCAGGTGAGGAAGAACGGGAACCTCGCGTGTGCCGCGCGCAGGTCCGGGGAGGTCTTGTACAGCGCGTGCAGCCGACGGAACTCGTCGAGGCCGCCCTTGGTGGTCTCGTAGATGTAGTCGCCGAGGTGCACGACGAAGTCGAGGTCCTGCCCGGCCAGGTCGCGGTAGGCCGGGTACGGCCCGCCCGCCCACGACTGGCACGACACGAACGCGAACCGCATCACGTCCGGCTTCGCCCCGGGCGCCGGCAGCGTGCGCGTGCGGCCGGTACGGCTGCGGACGCCGTCAGCCGTGAAGCGGTACCAGTACCACCGATCCGGCGCCAGGTCTGTCGCCAGCACGTGCGCGGTGTGCGCCGACTCGGGCACCGCGGTGACCGCCCCGCGCGCGATCACGTGGCGGAACCCTTCGTCGCGCGCCAGCTCCCACGTCACCTGCACGGGCTCGGCCGGCATTCCGCCGGTCGCCGCGTCCAGGGGGTCCGGCGCGAGCCGCGTCCACAGCACCACGCTCGTGTGGTCGGGCTCGCCGGAAGCCACCCCCAGAGTGAACGGCGCGGGGTCCAGCTCCGCCGCTTCCGCGAGCTGCCCCGCCCCCAGCGCCACCGCACCGACCGTGCCACCGGCCAGCGTCAGGAACCGCCGCCGATCCAGAGAAAACGTCGTCATCTGTCCGTCTCGTCCGTTCTGTCGCTCAAACCTCGGCGAGCGTGCCGCACCCAGGTGCCGACCTCGTGGCGGCGACGTGAACGGCTCCGGTACACCGGACGTCCGGTGTCGGTGGTCGGCAGAAGACTTCCCAGTCCGCCCCCAGCGATCGCCCGGAAAAGCTTGGGTACCGCGGATTCATCAGAATTCGAAGGCAGCGGCGCGGAGCTCTTTTTGACCTCCTTCGAAGTGCGCAGCCTGCAGGAACTGATGGCCGCCGGAGCGCTCGCGTGCCGACAGGGCACTTTGATGCCCGGGGCTGGTCACGATGTCGAGGGTGATGTCGACGATCGACCGGCGTTCGACCACCCAGGCGTCCGGCGGCGCCGGGCTCCGGCCCGGCCGTCGGTCACCAGGGCCAGCCGCCACGCGAGCTCGTACCCGTCCTGCACGGCGAGGCTCCCGCCCTGGCCCCCGACCGGCGGACACGAGTGTCGCCCGCGAGGACGACCCGGCCGACCTTGAACCGCCGAGCGAGGTGGTGGTTCAACGCGAAGGAACGGGTCTTGACGCGTTGCGTTGCCGTGGAGTGGTTGCGTCACATTCGGTTCGCGCAGGCGATGCAGGTCCGCGTCGCCGGCAGCGCGGCGAGCCGGCCTTCGGAGATCGGGCCGCCGCAGCGTTCGCAGGTCCCGTAGACGCCCGCGTGCACCCGCTCGGCGGCGTGGCCGAGTGCCACGAGTTCATCTTGGGCATGTCTCAGCAGTGCCTGGACCTGCGCTCGTTCGAAGGCGATGGTAGCGCCTTCCGGGTCGTGTTCGTCGTCGCCACTGGTGAATTCCGAGGCCGCCACAATCTCGTCCCACTGCCGCGCCAACGCCGACGCCCGTCGCGAGGTCTCGGCGTGCGCCCTCTCGATCAGCCCCATCGCGGAACGCTCATCCATGACGCGGGACCGTCCGATTCCAGCCCGGCTTGAATCTCTCACGCGGCGCCACGACCAACCTCGGCTCCACGACAACATCCAGGCTCTTGTACCGGAGCTCCTCCGGGCAAGTGGCACGCCCACCCTCGAACAACCAGCACAGCCCACCGTAGTGCAGGACGCCGCGCTGCCGTTGCGGCGCGTTCGCTGCGGGCCTGGTCATCGCTCACCGGGAACGTCGCGACCGTGTGGTGCAACGGCTTTCCGGACTGCCAGGGGCCGAGGTCGAGGTGCCATGTCGCGCCTTCTACGCGTTCCCGAGAGTCCGAAGTGGACTATCTGCCGAGGAGCTGGTGCGCCGGGCTCGCCGTGGGCGGCGTCCTCGTCCACTTCGGCTCCGAGTACGGGCACTCGGGCGAGGGTCACCTCCGGCTTTCCCACGCGACGGGCCTGATACTGCTGGACGAGGGTTTGAACCGGCTGTGTGCCGTGCTGATCAAAGGATTCCTGGTCTCCATCTTGCAGAGCAGCAAGATCATCGAACTGTACGGGTCCGCAGCTCGCGAAGTGCGTCCTCCCCCGCCGCGCGCCTCCGATGCGCCCACCGAAGGCGGCCGTGCCAGCACGTCCGGTCGCTCCGGTCGCTCGAAACCAAGGCAGGCAAGTCCGACTCTGCGGCTCCAGCGGGTGTTGCTGAGCCGATCGGGCGCAAGAACGCGGCGTGAAACGACCATCGGGCTTGGTGGTATTCGACTCAGTCATCCCCGGCTTCCGAGGATCGGGCAGGAGTCCCCCGGACAGGATCGGTCGTGCGCAGCAAGTAGCGGCGCTCGGCGTAGGCGAGGTCGTCACGCCAGAGGCGCTCGGCGGTGCGGCGGATCAGCGGGCGAAGCGCACCGGCGGCCTTGCGCGCGACCGCGAACCCGGCCCGCTCGGAAGCCGCGACAACCGCTTCGATGACCGCAGTCCTCGGCCGCCCGTCCACGCCGACGCCCAACGGGGTGGCGTGGGTCTCGACCACACTGCCCACTCCTTCACCTTCGACGATGCGCATCACCACGGTGCGCGGGCCGGGGCAGAAGAATTCGGCGACCACCGGTACTCCCCATCGCCCCGCCAGCCGGAAGGTCACCTCGACGAGGAACCGGTCGTCGACGTCTGTGCCGAGGGGTGCTTCGAGCACCTTGAGCCGAGCGAACGAGTACGGGTGGAACCAGGCGCCGTGCCATGGATCGAGGCGGTTCGCGACGACGTCGGCCGGCTCGCACGCGCCTGTCACGGTCGCCACCGCGTCCACGCTGCCGCTCTGCCGGGGCCGGGCCGGGACGGCGGGCTGCGCGGTCGGCGGTTCGCCGCCAAGCTGATCCAGCCGTGCCCAGACCAGCACACCGTCGTCGAAAACCGGGAGCGGCGACCAGCCCGCCCGTCGCCGGTCGCCGACCCGCAGGCCGTGCCAGCGGCACACCAGCTCATCGCAGTCGAGCCGGGCCTCGGCCAGCGGCGCACCGAGGTGGGGGCACGTTCCCGGCCCAGCCCGTACGTCGCCGGAGCGAGTACGCCAGGCGACCAGTTCCCGGCCGCCGATGCGCCGGCCGAAGGGCCGATCCGGCCGGACCTGACGGCTCGCGGCCAGCACGTACCAGTTCCCGGACGGCCGGGCCTCGGCCCGTTCCACGGCGGCGTCGATCACAGCCGGACTGCATTCGGCGAACGTCGGTCGCTGCGCGGCCCACCGTGGCTCCCCGAAAGGACGGATCGGCCAGCCCTCCGGCCACCGCCGGTCGAGCCGATGCCTGAACCTCATGCACCACGCTCCTGTCTGCGCCCCGCATCCGCTGCGGGCCGTCTTCGAAGTCGGTCGCCCCGATACGCATACCCGGCCGCGCCCGGGGTAACCGGTCCCGACGGGAGCCGGCGAACTTCCGCGTGAACAGACCGGCCGACACGGAGAGGAACTGGATGGCGACCACGGCGGAGAGCGTCATCCCGGCAGCGGCCGGTCCCCGCGATTGGCTGACCGCGCTCGGTGAGGGACTTTCCGCCAACGTAGGTGAGTTCGTCGCCAGCCGCTGCGACGAGCAGTTCACCGGCCGGTGTGAAGGCACGCTCGCCGTCACAGCGCTGCCGGAGTTCGTACGCGGTGGCAAGTTTCTCCGGTCGATGTTCGCCTACGTCGGCTGGTGCTGCGGCGCGCCGGAAGATGACGCCGCCGTGCGGGCGGTCGCCAGTCTCGAGCTACTGCACTGCTTCGCCCTTGCTCAGGACGACGTCATGGACGCTGCGGATCTGCGCCGCGGCAGACCGGCGCTGCACACGCAGTTCGCCCGCTGGCACCAGGACCACGGCTGGAGTGGTTCACCGGCCCGTTTCGGCGAGTCCGCGGCGATCCTGTCCGGCGACTTGTTCCTGGTCTGGTCCGAACAGATGCTGCGCGAAAGCGGGCTACCGGCCGCAACTTTGTCGCGCGGGTGGCCGCTCTACGACGCCATGCGCTCGGAACTGGCCACCGGACAGCTCGCCGACTTGGTGAACGACGCCCGAACCGTGCCGAGCTGGGAGGCGGTTCTGGACGTACTCCGCCGCAAGTCCGGCAACTACACCGTCCGGCGGCCTTTGGAGCTCGGCGCCGCGCTGGCCGGCTGCGACGCCCGGGTCTCCCGTGCCCTCGGTGTTTATGGCGGACTGGTCGGCGAGGCTTTCCAGTTCCGCGACGATGTCCTGGGCGTCTTCGGCGACCCGGATGTGACCGGCAAGCCCGTGGGACAGGACCTGCGCGACCGGAAGGCCTCCAGCGTCGTCGCGCTCGCGGTCACGATGGCCGACACCACGCTTCGGCGAGAGCTCGAGCGCCTCCTGAGCAGCGACGCCGTCGACGACGACACCGTGGTCGCAATGCGCGACGCCATCACCGCGTCCGGTGCGCCGGACCAGCTGGAGAAGCTGATCGACAATCAGGTGCGAAGAGCCCTGGATGCGATCGACAGTGCGGACGTGCCGGCCCGGATGGCCGAAACGCTCGCCGTGCTCGCGGCACGCTGCACGGAGCGTGTCCGATGAGGACAGTACCGGGCAGGACCGATCGAATTGTCGTCGTCGGCGCCGGCCTTTCGGCACTTTCCGCGGCCTTGCACCTGGCCGGGCGCGGCCGGCGCGTCACGGTCGTCGAACGCGGTCCCGGCCCGGGCGGCCGCGTCGGCCGGCTGGAGCTGGGCGGCTACCGCCTCGACACCGGGCCCACCGTGCTGACCATGCCCGAAATCGTGCGGGACACTTTCGCCGGCGGCAGCGCCGAGATGACCACGTACTTGCCGATGCGCCGGCTGGATCCCGCCTACACCGCCTGGTTTGCCGACGGGAGCCGGTTGCCGGTCCACTCCGACGCCGAAGAGATGACCGAAGCGGTCCGCGACTTCGCCGGGCCGGCCGAGGCCGCCGGGTACCGCCGGTTGCGGAGGTGGCTCACGCGGCTCTACCGGGCCGAGTTCGACCGGTTCGTCGCGTCGAACATCGATTCGCCGCTGGGCCTCGTCTCCCGCGACCTGGCCCGGGTGGTCGCGCTCGGCGGGTTCCGCCGGCTCGACCCGAAGGTCTCCAGCTTCCTCGGCGACGAGCGACTGCGCCGCGTGTTCACCTTCCAAGCCCTCTACGCGGGTGAATCACCGATGCGGGCGCTGGCGCTCTACGCCGTGATCGCCTACATGGACACCGTCGGCGGCGTGTACTTCCCCGAAGGCGGAATCGCCGCCCTGCCCCGGGCGCTCGCCGCGGCCGCCGAGTCCGCCGGCGTGCGGTTCCGCTACGGCGAAGGGGCTGACACGCTCGAACGGCGCGGCGGACGGGTGTCGGCGGTGCTGACCGGCTCGGGAGACCGGATCCCGTGCGACGCCGTCGTCCTCACCGGCGAACTACCCGAGAGCTACCGGCTGCTCGGCCGAGCCCCGCTGCGTCCGCTCCGACTCTCCCCCGGGCCCTCCGCGCTCGTCGTGCACGTGGGCGCGGCCGGGGACTGGCCCGACGTCGGGCACCACACCGTCTCCTTCGGCGACGCGTGGGCCGCGACTTTCCGGGAGCTGATCACGGAGGGACGGCAGATGAGCGACCCGTCGCTGCTCATCACCCGGCCCACCGCGAGCGACCCGGCGCTGGCCCCGGCACACCGGCACCTGTTCTCGATCCTCGCACCGGCGCCGAACCTCGAACGCGGGCCGATCGACTGGAGCCGCGCAGCCGGCCCGGCCGCGGCGGCGCTGCTCGACGAAGTCCGCAAGCGCCTGCTGCCGGGACTCGAAGCGGACGTCTCGCACGTGATCAGCCCGGCGGACTGGGCCGCCCGGGGCATGGTCGCGGGCACGCCGTTCAGCTACGCGCACTCGTTCGGCCAAACGGGACCCTTCCGGCCGCGGAACCTGCCGCGAGGCGCGGAGAATGTCGTGCTCGCCGGCGCCGGGACGGTACCCGGCGTCGGTGTGCCGACCGTGCTGCTGTCCGGGCGACTGGCCGCCGACCGCATCACCGGGTCCGCGCCCCGCCGCGGAGCGGAGGACCCGCGATGACCCGCAAGGAACTCGACGCCGCCGGCATCCACGACCCGGCCCTGCGGTCGGCCTACCAGCGATGCCGGACGCTCAACGCGCGCCACGGCCGCACCTACTTTCTCGCGACCAGATTGCTGTCTCCGCCCCAGCGCCCTCCCGTCCACGCCTTGTACGGGTTCGCGCGGTGGCTGGACGACATCGTCGACGAGCCGGCCGCGGGAGCCACCCCCGCCACCATCACCGCGGAACTCGACACGGTCGAACAAAGGTTCTTCTCGGCACTTGCCGCCGGTCACAGCGACGATCCGCTGTTCGCGTCCGTCATCGACACCTCCGCTCGCTACGAGATCGCGAACCGGCATTTCCGCGCGTTCTTCCGATCGATGCGGATGGACCTCACGGTGACCGACTACCCGCGGCGGTCGGCGCTCGACGAGTACGTGCACGGCTCGGCGGAGGTCATCGGCCTGCAGGTGCTGCCCGTGCTCGGCACCGTCACCGGCCGCGACGAGGCGGCGCCACACGCCGCGGCGCTGGGTAAAGCGTTCCAGCTCACCAATTTCCTGCGCGACGTCGGCGAGGACCTCGCCCGCGACCGCGTCTACCTCCCGGCCGACGAGCTCGCCGCGTTCGGTGTGGACCGCGACCGGCTGGGCTGGTGCGCCGACCGCGGCCTCGTGGACCGGCGGGTGCGGGAGGCCCTCGCGGCCCAGATCGCCGTCACCCGGACCCTCTACGACCGGGCGCGGCCGGGGATCGCCATGCTGCATCCGGTGTCCAGGGCCTGCGTGGCCACCGCTTCCCGGCTCTACGCGGAGATCCTCGACCGCATCGAGCGCGCGGGGTACAACGTCTTCGCCCACCGGGCGGTAGTGCCGCGCCGGCGTCGGCTGGCGGTCGCGGCCGGCGCGCTCGGCCGAGCCCAGTGGCTGCAGCTGCGAAACTCTTCGCCGCTACCGCCCGCGGGAGCGTGACCGTGGGTAAGCTGGAATACCTGGCCGTGCTCGGTGCATGCGTCCTGGTCACGTTGCCGCTCGAACTGGCGGGAGCCCGGGTGTACCGCCGCCCGCGCCGGCTGGCCCGCGCAGTAGTGCCCGTGGCACTCGTGTTCCTGGTGTGGGACGCCCTCGCCATCGCGGGCGGGGTGTGGGACTACGCGCCCGAGAGCCTCACCGGGATCCGGGCACCATTCGGCATCCCGCTCGAAGAGGTTCTGTTCTTCGTCGTCATCCCGATCTGCGGCGTCCTGACCTATGAGGCGGTGGGCCTGACGCTGACGGCGTTGCGGCACCGCGCCGCGCGGCGGATGCGGCGATGATCCCCTGGGGCTACACCGTGCCCGCGGTCGCCGCGGTGCTCGCGGTCGTCGCACTGGAGCTGCTGGCCCTGCGGACCGGCCTGTTCCGCAAGCCCGGCTACTGGATCACCATCGCCGTCGTGACCGGCTTCCAGATCCCGGTGGACGGATGGCTGACCAAGACCTCCCGCGCGATCGTGCGATACGCCCCCGAACACATCTCCGGGCTCCGCTTCCCCTGGGACATCCCGATCGAGGACTTCCTCTTCGGGTACGCACTGGTGACGGCCGTCCTGCTCCTGTGGGAGCGCGCCGCGCAGAAGGAGGACCCCGAGTGAACCGGCTCGCCAAAGACGGCCTGCCCCGTGCGCGGGTGCCGGGGGCGTTCGACACCGAGGCCGCGTTCTACGACCGGCTCGTCGGTGCCAATCCTGGCTACCACGACCACCTCCGACTATCCGCCCGGCGCCTCGGCCTCACCGGTGACGGCGCGGGCTTGCGGGTGCTCGACGCCGGGTGCGGCACCGGCGCATCCACCGCGGCCCTGCTCCACGTGCTGCCGGAAGCCGAGATCACCGCGTTCGACGGGTCGGCGGCGATGCTGGCACAGGCGCGGCGCAAAGACTGGCCGCCGAACGTGCGATTCGTGCACAGCACGATCGAAAACCTCGGACGCTCGGGAATCACCGGGCCGTTCGACGCGGTCCTCGCGGCCTACCTGATCCGCAATCTCGCCGAGCCGGACACCCAGCTCGGCACCTTGCGCGCGCTGCTGCGTCCAGGCGCGCCGATCGCGCTGCACGAGTACTCCGTCGCCGACTCCCGACGGGCCAGGATCGTCTGGAACTGCGTGTGCGCCACGATCATCATCCCGCTGGGGAAGATCACCACCGGCGACGCGACGCTCTACCGGCACCTCCGGAGGAGCGTCCTGCGATTCGAGGGCATCAGCGCACTGACCACCCGCGTCGCCGCCGCCGGCTTCACCGCGCCCCGCTGCGCGACCGTGCCCGGCTGGCAGCGCGGGATCGTGCACACCGTCGTCGGCATCCGGCCCGGGGAGATCCCGTGAGCGCACCCCTCGGCCGTGATCGCCGGCTTGTGGTCCACCCGGCCCCGGGTGGGCTCGACTCCGCCGGCAAGCTCGACCGGCGGCCCCGCGTCGCTGTCGTCGGTGCCGGCATCGCAGGCCTCACCGCGGCGACCGGACTGGCCGAACGCGGAGCCGAGGTGACGCTGTATGAGCGCGAAGCGCACCTCGGCGGCCGCGCCGGTGGCTGGCCGACCCGGCTGCCCGACGGCACCGGCGTCACGATGAGCCGCGGTTTTCACGCCTTTTTCCGGCAGTACTACAACCTGCGAGCGCTGCTGAGCCGCACGGACCCCGGGTTCGAACGGCTCACCCCGCTCGAGGACTACCCGTTGCTCGACGCCGGAGGACGAACTGACACCTTCCACGGTCTGCCCACCACCCCCCTGCTGAACGCGCTCGCGTTCGCCTTGCGCAGCCCCACTTTCCGGCTCCGGGATCTGCTCGCCCTCGACGGACGCGCCGCGTTGCCGTTGGCGACCGTCGACGTGCCCGGCATTTACCAGCGGCTCGACCACGTCGGAGCCGCGGCCTTCCTCGAGCGCATCAAATTCCCCGAAGCGGCCCGGCACCTGGCGTTCGCAGTGTTCTCGCGAAGCTTCTTCGCCGATCCGCGCGAGTTGTCCGCGGCGGAACTTGCCGTGATGTTCCACCTGTACTTCCTGGGGTCGAGCGAAGGCCTGCTCTTCGACGTGCCGGCCGACCCGTTTCCCCAGTCGCTGTGGACGCCCTTGGCCGAATACCTGACCGCCCGAGACGTGGCGATCCATCTCCGAACGAACGTCGAAAACATCGACAAGTCCCGCGGCTTTTTCCGCGTCACTGCAGGGGCAGAAGAGGAATTCGACGCCGTCGTGCTGGCGTGCGAGGTGGGCGGCCTGCAGTCGCTGGTCGAGGCGTCGCCGCGCCTCGGCACCGACGCCTGGCGGAGGAAGGTCACCGGGCTCCGCGCCGCGCCTGGTTTTCTCGTCCGCAGGCTGTGGCTCGACCGCGCGGTGGCTGCGGGACGGCCACCGTTCCTGGGCACGGGCGGCATCCAGTCGGTGGACAACATCAGCGTCCTCGACCGCTACGAGAGCGAAGCACGATGCTGGGCGCGGAAAACCGGCGGTTCCGTCGTGGAACTGCACGCCTACGCCGCCACCACGACCGACGTCGACGCCCTGTCGAAGCAGATGGACGAACAGCTCCGCGGGATCTACCCGGAAATCGCCACCGCCCGTGCGGTCGGCGAGATCACCCTCTGGCGGGAGGACTGTCCGCTGTTCGGGATCGGCAGCTTCGCGAACCGTCCGACCGTCACCACGACCACCCCGGGACTGGTGCTGGCGGGCGACGGGATCCGGATCGATCTGCCGGTCGCGTTGATGGAACGGGCCGCGGCCACCGGCTGGGCCGCCGCGACCACACTGCTGACGAGCTGGGGCATCGCGGGACACCCGCTCCACTCCGTCCCCAACCGCGGGCGGCTCGCCCTGCTCAACCACCTCGTCCCCTGGCTCGAACACGGCCGACCATGAAGACACGGTCTCGTTCTCCGTCCCGGCTCGTGTCCGGCGGGCACGATGGTCACCGGCCGCTCTGCGGGTCGGCGGCCTCGCACCGCCGCGCACCGCGAGTGGTGATCATGAGGACGGCGAGGCCACCGTCGCCGTGGGCTCGCGCTCGTCGAGCCCGTGGCGCCAGCGTTGCCGCCGGTCGGCAGAGTGGTGTTCCCACCAAGGTGTGCCGCGTTCACCCAGCGCGACTTTCGCAGTGCACAGGCAAGAACAAGGACGCCGCCGCGGGCTTGGCCGTCGCGCAGGCAGCAGATTCCCTCGCCGAACCCGTCAGCCCCGCGCCGAGCGGACTCGCGCTCCTGCACGTCGCCGAGGCCAACGCCATTCGCAAGCGATCGTGCTCGGCAACCTCTCGCTGGCCCGTCTCCGGCAAGGCGAAGTCGATGGTGCCGTCGACGCACTGCACCGCGCGATCGACGAGCTCGAAGTCACCCGCGGCTGTGGTGGCCTCAACGTGGCGTTCACAGCTGGCCAGGAACTCCGCCCATGGCGCGACCACGCCGCGGTCGAGACTGCCGTCGAGCGACTGTTCTCTCCGATGTCTGGGGCGTAGACGCCGACTCGCGCGGTACAACTGAGACGTACAGATCGACGAGGAGAAGCGCGCCGTCCGCGACCGAGTCTGGCGCATCCTCGACGACACCGAAGCCGTGACCCCGCCCGGCGCCGCCGGCCACATCCCCTCGTTTAACGGCGCCGACCAAGCGGCGCGCGGCCTAAGCCGCACTCGACGTCTGGCGATCAGCCGGAGTCGTCAAGGCCAACCCCGACCGACGACTTTTTCCCGGTCACTGCGTCAGCCGCGGCGGCCAGCGGCTTTTCTGCCAGCTTGCTGAGCCCGAGGAACAGGTAGCACGAGCCGGCCATCCGGTTGGCCTCCGAGACGGAGAAGTGGTCACCGGCGATGTCGGACGTTGGTGGTGAGGATGCGTTGTTGCTCGGCGGTCTTGAGGCCGTCTCACACGCGTGCCGGTTACCGAGCACGGCATCCAGCTCTGGCTACCCGAAACAGACGACCCAGCCGACCTCGGCGACCGTGATCACCGGGCACTGATGTCGCTGCTGGCAACTCAATCTCAACGCGAAGTCCTCCGCGCCTGCCACGCATCCTGGCGGCCATGCACAACCAAGCCACCCAGCAAGGCCGATACCTCGGCGGACGACCACCCTACGGCTACCAACTCGTCGACGCCGACCCCGCCGACGCCCGCCGGGTCGACGCCTCCAACGCCTCTCCCCCGACCCACGCACCGCAGCCCACGTCAGCTGGACCCGCAACGTCTCGCCGGGCATAGTGTCGCCAGCATCGCCGGGTCACTCAACGAACGAGGCGTCCCCTGCCCGTCCAGCGCCGGGCACTGCCAGCGATTAACCAGTCCAGGTGGTCACCGGGCAGGTGACTCACCACGTAGCGGCGAGGCGCCGACGCAACCTGATCGGGAACAGCGGCGGCGCTTTGCGGAGTGTTTTCTCGCCCACGACCTGGAAGATCGCGCGGCGGTCGGTCATGTCGCCTTTGCCGCTTGGCTCGCGGCCGAAGAACGCGAGCATGGCCAGCCGGATGCCGGTGCTCTGCTGCCACTCCACCAGCGCCCGCGCCTCGGCAGGATCCTCACCGACAAGTTCGTCGAACAGCAGCACGCTACCTGGCTGCAACATCGGGGTCATCCAGTTCAGCGCAGTCACGGTCGAGCCGTAGAGGTCCGCGTCCAAGTGGGCCAGGCTGATCCGTCCGACTTCGCTCGCGAGCTGCGGCGTCAGCGAGTTCTCGAAGAAGCCCTTGACGATCCGGACCCCGCGCAATTTGGGCACGATCGTCGCGAACGTACCCTTCGCGAGGTGTTCGTAGTTCTCGGCCAGGCCTTCGAACGAGTCACATGCGAAGATCTGCTTGCGGCGCTGGCGGTGGTCCCAGATCTTGGCCTGCCAGAGCTCGTCGCGAAGGACCCTGGTGGATGCGCCGTTCCACGTGCCGAATTCGATGATGTTGCCGGGCACGGCGCGAGACACCGAGACGGCGAGCGCCAGCACCTGCGCCCGGGACGGAAAGGTGACGCGGTCACGCGCCGAGGTCCAGTCCCCGGCAGAGCCGGTCAGCATGGACGTCAAGGAGGCAAGGGCCTGCACGGAGTTGGATGGTTCCACCTGTGCAGGATGCCGAGTCACCACGCCCAGGTCGAGGTCTCGCTGGACCGGAGCCCGTTAGTACAAGCGAAGCAGGGACTTGCGGTCATAGTTGCGCACCGTAGGCCCCGCATGTCCTCCATATGAGTGAAGATCGCCGTTGATGTCACTCGAATGTTCTATGGTGTCGCCACACGCGCATGCCGCCATCGACCTTGATGCTGTGGCGCACAACACTGCGCTTCTCGCCGACAGCACCACGGCCCAGGTGATGGCAGTCGTCAAGGCCGACGGGTTCGGCCACGGAGCTGTCCCAGTGGCGACCACCGCGCTCTCGTCCGGCGCGACCTGGCTCGGGGTAACCACCACTGCCGAGGCACTGCACTTGCGTGCCGACGGCATCACGGCCCCGATCCTCACTTGGCTGCACACCCCGCAGGACGACTTCGGTCCTGCCCTGCTCTCCGATATCGACGTGTCGGTGTCGTCGTCGGACCACCTGCGCGCCGTGGCTACCAGTGCGGAGACGCTCCGGATCACCGCCGCCGTTCACCTGAAGGTGGACACCGGGTTGCGCCGCAACGGCGCGCCGAGTGACGAGTGGCCCGGACTCGTGCGATTGGCCCGGGCACTCGAGAAGGCAGGGCACGTCCACGTCCGTGGCGTCTGGTCACACCTGATCAGCGGCACAAATGCGGCCGCAGCCTCGGTCCACACGCAGCTACGGCTCTTCGACGAAGCCGTCACGTGCGCGCGCCGCGCCGGGCTACGGCCGCAGTTCCGCCATCTCGCCGGCTCCGCGGCAACTCTCGGCGCGCCGGACACGCACTACGACCTCGTTCGCCCCGGCATCGGGCTGTACGGCGTGGAGCCACACCCGAACCGCGTCTACGGGCTACGCGGCGCGATGACGCTGCGCGCCAACTTGATTCTCGTGAAGCGGGTGCCCGCGGGCAGCGGTGTCTCCTACGAGCACGAGTACGTGACCGAACGCGAAGGCAACCTTGGGCTGGTGCCGCTGGGTTACGCGGACGGCGTGCCGTGGGCCGCGGCCCGGAGGGCAGAAGTGTGGTTCGCCGGACGCCGCCACCCGGCTGCGGGCCGCATCGCCATGGACCAGTTCGTCGTCGACCTCGGCGACACAACCGCACAGACCGGCAACGAGGTCGTTCTGTTCGGACCGGGCACAGACGGCGAACCGACCGTCGCAGAATGGGCCCGATGGGCAGGAACACTCCCGCATGAGATCGTGACCGGCATTGGCCTTCGGGTACGACGTCACTACATCTCGTGCGCTCCCCGGAACATGAAGGAGCCATCCCGTGCTTGACCAGAAAATCCGAGTGGCTGTTCTCTTCGGCGGGCAGAGCGGAGAACACGATGTGTCGGTCCGCTCGGCCGCCGGCATTCTGACCAGCCTGGATCGGTCGCGATACGACATCATGCCCGTCCGTATCAACCACGACGGTGTCTGGACCACCGCACCACTGCCCGAGCTGGGCACGATCGACGCGGTCCTGGATTGGCAGCACAACCACTTCCTCGATGCCGGCGACACGACGCCGGCCGCCAGCATCCTCGCTACGCTTCACGAGCTCAGCCGGTGCGACGTGGTATTCCCCGTTCTGCACGGCCCCTTCGGCGAGGATGGCAAGCTTCAAGCGCTTCTCGACGCGCTGGGCATTCCCTTTGTGGGCAACGGCGTAGCGGCCAGCGCTCTGTCCATGGACAAGGAATACACCAAGAAGATCGCGGCCGGCATCGGCCTTGAGGTCAGTGACTCGGTGGTGCTCCGCCGGGGCGAGGTCGACGTGGCGCCGGTGGACCGCGAACGACTGGGACTCCCGGTGTTCGTCAAACCGGCGCGGGACGGCTCCAGCATCGGCGTGTCCCGGGTCGACGACTGGGCCGAGCTCCCCGCGGCTGTGGAGACTGCCCGCAAGAGTGATGAGAAGGTACTCGTCGAGGCGGCGGTCGCCGGCCGAGAAATCGATCTCGGGGTTCTCGAGCATCCTGATGGGGAACTCGAGGTAAGCCCACCCCTGGAGATCCGGCTGGCCGACAGCCGCTCCTTCTTCGACTACACGGCCAAATACGCTGACAGCGCGACGGTGCTCGAGGTACCGGCGACCGTCGACCCGGCCACCGGCGCGGGGCTGGCCGAGGACGCGGTGCGCCTCTTCCGCGCGCTGGACTGCTCCGGGCTGCTGCGGATCGACTTCTTCCTCCGCCCTGACGGCCGCCGGGTCGTCAACGAGGTCAACACACTTCCGGGATTCACCAGCGCGTCTCAGTACCCGCGCATGTGGCAGGCTGCCGGACTGAGCTACAGCGACCTGCTGGACGAGCTGATCGCCACCGCTCGCTCGCGCGCGGCCCAGACCTCCACAGCACACCGGTGACGCAGCCTGAAGCACAACCTGCGCCGGCACGTGCGCCCGGGGTGCCGCGCAGGCCGTCCGTCACTGGGCGAACCGGTCCGTCGCGCTGACCAGCACGTCCTGCATCGACGCGGCGGTCGTCGTGTGTCCGACGTTGTCCAGCATCACCAGCTCGCTGCCGGACCAGGCGTGGTGCAGCAGCCACGGTGTGCCGACGATGTTGTCGGTGTCGAGCACACCCTGCGCCAGCACGGCTGGGATCCCCGCCAACTTGCCCGCTTCACGCAGGATGACGCCGTCCTCGAGGAACGCCCGATTGCTGAAGTAGTGCGTGACGAGCCGGACGAAGCAGAGCCGGTACGTCGGGTCCTCGTAGACGTCGTGTGGCGGCACGCCCGGCAGCATCGCGTCTTCCCAGGCACACCAATCCGCGGCCGCTTTGTGGTGGACCGCGGGGTCCGGGTCCATCACCAGTCGGTGGTAGGCGGCGGACAGGTCGCCCTCGCGCTCGTTCTCGGAAACGCCCTCGCGGAACTTGGCGAAGGCTTCCGGGAAGTAGGCGCCAAGGCCGCGGATGAGCATTTCGATCTCGAGGTGGCGGTCGGTCGCCAGGCCCATCAGGACGATCTCGCTGATCCGCTCGGTGTGGCGCAGAGCGTAAGTCAGGCCGAGCACCGAGCCCCAGGAACCGCCGAATAGCAGCCACTTCTCAATGCCGAGCCGGGTCCGGAGGAGTTCGAAGTCCGCGATCAGGTGGTCGGTGGTGTTAGTCGAGAGGTCGGCGACCGGGGCGCCGGCGTGGGGGGTACTGCGGCCGCAGCCGCGCTGGTCGACAAGCACGACCCGGTACCGCTCGGGGTCGAAGTAGCGCCGGAGGTTTGCCGAGCAGCCCGAGCCCGGGCCGCCGTGCACGACGAGCGCGGGCTTCCCGGCCGGGTTCCCACAGGTCTCCCAGTAGATCTCGTGCCCGTCGCCGACGTCGAGCAGGCCGTGCTCGTACGGTTCGATCTCGGGGCACAGCCCAGCCATCAGCGCGTCCTTACACCGGGATACAACAGCGCTGTCACATTAGCGGCCAACGGAACGCTCACGCATGGCCTTTTCGGCTCAGCACCCAGGTTCCTCTCACAACTGCGCGGGCCGGAGGGCGAGCTTGCCCCCTGCCCTGACACGGAAAACCCCTTGCCCGCCCTCACCTTCCCGGGGAACCAGCACGTGGTGGTGAAGTGTGCCGCGTGCGCGGTCACCTGTGCGCGGTGCTGGGCTGCGCTGTCCACTGGGGAATCGAACCCCTGCGTTGCCCGCCACGCACCAGGAGCCGGATTGGCCGCCGGCTCGGCTTGTGCTCGCTTTCCCCGGGCGGTTACCTGCTTCCGTGCCGCCGGTCAGTGCAGGAGGTCGGCCTCCCAGTTGGTGCGCTGGATGTCGATGTCGAGGTGGCGCAGCTCGAGGGCGACGCGGTCGGCCTGCTCGCGCAGCTCGGCCACCGGGAGGGCGGCCAGCTGCCTGAGCTCGGACCGCAGCTGGCGCCCGACACCCTGCCCGCGCCCAGCCGCGGCATCGGCCGCGGCGGTGAGCACGGAGTGGCGCAGGCGCAGCACGTCGCGGCGGGCGAGGGCGTCGGTGACGGTGCCGTCGCCGAGCGGGGTCTGCGCGTTGGTCCGGTTGATGCGCCGGATCAACGTTTCGAGTTCGGTCAGGACGGTCCCGGCCTCAGTGAGCAGCTCGGCCGCGTCCTCAGACGGTGGCTCGCCTTCCTGGTAGCGGGCGTTCGCGACGATCCGCGTGCGCAGCTGCTCGATCCGCTTCGCCGCGTCGGCACGCAGCGCCAGCGCCTCCGCGAGCTTCATCTCCTCGCTCATGCCGCGAGGGTAACGGTGATCAACTTCGGTTCCCACTCCGGCCTGGCGGCATCGTGAGGCGCAGCCAGCGGCGGCGCGTCGTGGCGATGTCCAGCGATGGCGCGAGTGGCTCGGAGTCAACTTCGCGGAGCCATGCGGCAAGCATCACGTCATGCGGTCGTCGATCGAACAGACCGCGGATGAGGATGTTCTCGCGGCCGGAGACGCCGGGTTCAGGCCCACCCCGAGCGATGTCGGAGATACGCCCGGACCGGCTTCGCGGTCAGCTCGCTGATCTCGCCGTCGTGGTGGTGTGGTCACAGCGGCGCGATGATGCCACGCCACCAGCCTGGCCCGGTGAGTTCCTGCCTGGCTACCGCGGATCGTCGCCCGCCCAGGTCCACCGGGGCACCTCGCGCAGGGGGTGGAGGTCGTCGTCGGATTCGGCGTGGGAGTTCTGCAGTGCCACCCGGGAGCCGAACTCGACGTGCTCACGGACGGCCTCGCGGAAGGCGGGGTCGCGGGGCAGGTCCGCCGAGTCGAGGGCCGCGAGGTACAGCTGCACGAACCGTTGCCGTTGGTCCTCGGTGATCTTCAGTCCGCGGTGGACCGAGATCAGGTGCGCGAACCCCAGCTCGCGCGAAAAGCGGCCCGGCCCGCCGAACGACTCGGCCGTGAACGAGGTCAGGTGGTCGACGTGGCGCGGCTGTCCCGCGCCGAACAAGGGTTGCAGCAGCGGGTCCGCCAGAACGCTGTCATAGAAAACCTGCTCCAACCGGTGCAGGGCGGCTTCCCCGCCGGCGTGCTCGAACAGTGAGGGCATGCGTCCAGCGTAGGGTCCACACGCCGCATAACGGACACGTTCGCTGTCGGCTTAGCCCGTGATGAACCACCTTGCTCCGGTTGCCGTGGGCAAGCTCAGTCCTGCGTGCCGCTTCCGTCCGGCCACGCCTGTCGCTCAGGGGAGGCGGCGAACGAGGCTGTGGCGCAGTCGGTGGTCCAGTTCCCACAGTGCGGTGCGGTTGAAATCCCACTGCACGGCTTTTACCGCGTCGTCGAGGCTGAACCAGCCGGCAAAGCCCTACCCCGACCGGACGCGGGCGGGGAGTCCGGCCACAATCGACCGGCCCGCCCGGAGCCGAGGTCCCTGGTGGGTGAGCAAACCGCAGGCATCGAGAGGAACGAGGAGCTGCGCATGACGTCTCCGCAGGTTGAGGCCGATCCTGTCGCCGGTCGGGCCGACCCGACCAGCCTTGACCGGCCCCATCCGCTGTTCGACGCGCGGGTCGCCCCGTCAAAGCCGCACACAGACCCCCAGTTGCCGCTCCACCAGGAGGACGTCGAGGCTCCCAGGGTCGCGCCGACCGCCCTAGCTGACCGGGCGCCTGCCGTGTCGACCGATGACCAGCCCGCCGGGCAGCCGACTGCAGAGGTGCCCACCGAGCCCTCGCTCGCAGCCGTCCCCGTGGAGACTCGCGCGCGTCGGACGGGCTGGCGCGCCTCCGTTGGCGGGGCCATGGTCACGTTGGGCCTGGTGGCTTTCGTGGCGCTGGCGCTGGTGATCGCGCTCCGGCTGCTCAACGCGGCACCGGGCTGGCTCGCGTGGTTCATCGAGGGCCCGGGTTGGCGGCTCGGTCTGATCGCGGCCGGTGGCGCGGTGGTCGTGTTGCTCGCAGCCGGCAGTGTGCTGGTGGCGCTCGCGCCGAAGCGGACCGTCGAGGTGCAGGCGGGGTCGCCGCTGCACGCCAAGGGTTGGTACGCGATGTTCGCCGGGGCGCTGTTCCTGTCTGGCGACACGTCCGCCCGGTACTTCACCCAGGTGCTGCACTTCCACCCGTGGGAGACCGCCGTGGTCTTCCTGCTCATCGAGATCGGTCTGCTGTCAGCGGCTCTGGAGATGCGCGACATCCTCACCCGGCCTGAGGGTGGGCGGTCCGGCCTCGGTAAGGCCCGGGCGCTGCTGTGGATGCTGTTCGGCGGCCAGGCGGTTGTCGCGGTGGCGCTGAACATCGATCCGCGAGAGCTGGTCGTGCGTCTGGTCTTCGCCGTGTTCGGCCTGCTGGCGATCCATCAGGCCCTCGGCGTCGACGTCCGCGAAGCCCGCCGCCACAGCGGCACAACCACCGAGCTGTCCTACCTTGGCCGCCTGCTGCGCGAGCTGCGCGATGCAGCACTGTCCTGGACGGGGCTGGGCGAGCCGGAGCGGGACGCGCTGCAACGTCGCCGCGAGCGGGCCGCCGACCGGTACGCCCGGCTGCTGAGCGAGGGCAAACCTCAGGGCGATGGCAAGCGCCGGTGGTCGGCCGCGGCGCGGTGGACGCGCAAGGTGCGCCGCGCCCGCCGGCGGGCGAACCTGCACGACCCGGCGCAGCAAGCGCGCGTGGTCCGCGTGATACAGCACGAACGGGCGGACGACGAGCTGGTGAACGCCCGACTTCCAAAGCTGTTCGACCTCCCGACCACACCGGCCGCCCCCGCCACCGCGGGCGCGGCCGACCGGGCGACAGTCGAGCAGCCCGGCGAGCAACCGAATGCCTGGTGGAACGTAACAGGCTGACCCGCAGAATGGTCCAGACCGTATCGCAAACCACCGAGAACGTGACATTGGCGCGGACGCGGCATGCGTTACAGATCTCTCCTGCGAAACGTCGATCAGCCACGTGTGTCTCGCGAACGATCGTTTCTGAGACTCGCTCAACCGGGGACTCGACGCCGGATCGATCATGGCGGACAGCCGTCACCGTCTGTTTTCTCAATTCCAATGGTTCCCGGTTCGGGTCTTCGCCGAGCAGGCGCGCAGCCTTCTCGCATAGCCGCTCTTGCCAAGTGCGCCAGTTCTTTCGCGGTCGCAGTGATGTCCACTTCTCCGTACAGGGGGACGTTCCATGGCCGCACTCAGCAACCTCGGCGTCGCCAAGCTTTTTTCGGGTAACGCCGTGCGCGCCGGAACGTAGGTGCGCTTCGCGATGTAGCGGCCGGCCCGCACGCGCCTGCCTGTATGAGTCAGTGGTGGCTCGCCGGCGGGCGCCTCGAGGACGACACGCGCAACTGGCGAGGATTGGTGCAGTTGCTCATACCAGCAGTGACCACGCGGCTGAAGCAGCCGGACTCCGATCAGGACCGGTTGTCGGCCACCGAGGTCCGCCGGTACGTGGGTGCGGCCGACGAACTGTTCTCCCCTCTGGCACGGCGCGGGCTGATGGACGAGGAGGAGCTGCTGGGGCGGCGGGTGGTACTGGCCCTCGCGCTCGCGGAGGCCGGGTTTTCCGTGCCGGACGCGGCGTTCGCGCCCCAGCGGGTCATCGGCTTGATCCTGGCCGACGTCGCGCCGGACCGGCTCGCGGAGGCCGAACGGCTGAGTCCGAACTGGACTTCGCTGCCCCGGTCGGACATCCGCGGTCTGCGGCGGTGGAATCAGCTCGTCAGGCTCGGCCTCGAGATGCGCGATCACCTCACCGACCCCGCGGTGGTGGCCACGGTCTCGAGCTGGGAGCCGCTGTACCCCGTGCTTCCTGGCACTGGACTCTTCCACTACAACGGATCGATCAGCGATGGTGTGAGGACTACTGGCCACTCGCGACCGCGGCGTAGGAAAAGGCGGCGTAGGCCTCGGCGGTGGTCATTGCGGGCGCTGATCGAGGACTCGGTTATCAACGGCCGCAGGTGAGGTGACGCGGCCGAGGGTGATCCGGCCGCCGTTAAGGCGTTCCAGAGCTCCTGTTGTAACCGCCCGCCGACCCGCCGGCATCCCTCCTGGACCGGGCCCTGCACCGCGAAGCGAGGTACACACGATGGCGCCACAAGACGCCGTTCTCGGCTGGGACGAGGACGCAGGTTTTCGACGAGGCTGAGCGGGACGTCACCGCGATCCGGCACGAGGCCGACCCGACGCGTCCACCGGTTCCAGGATGACGACAGGGATCCGGCGATCGGTGCGCTGTTGGTACCGTCCGTACCCGGAGTACACCGCGACGCTCCTCTCCCAGAGCGTGGTCCTCTCGTCTCCCGCGGCGGTGCGCGCGACCATCGGCCGCGTCGTGCCGCGCAGGGTGACCTCGACCCGGGGGTTGGCGCGCAGGTTGTGGTACCAGGCCGGGTGCCGGTCGTCCCCTCCGAAGGAGGCCACCAGGACGACGCGGTCGTCGTCGACGATCGGCGCAGCGAGTGTCGTGATCCGCCGCTCACCTGTGTTCTTGCCGATCGTCACCAATCCGACCACCGGCATGCCCATGGCGTGGCCGAGCACCCGTCCTCTGGACCTCATGAACACGGCCGCATGCATCTTCGTCGCCGCTTTGTAGAACACATGCTTCAGCCGCGACGACGCGGATGTCGGGTGGGTAGACGCAGTACTCATCGGGACTCCTCGAGGATGGGTCGATTGTGGGGTGGTGGCTCGGCCGCGGCCCGGCGTGCTGAGTGGGTGGCGACGTAGTCGGTGCAGCTGGTGCGGGGGGTATGGGCGACCGCGTCGAAGGCGTCGAAGACGGGGACGTTCATGCAGTAGTCCTCCATTCGTGTCTGTTGGACGGATTCGGCGTCGTTGATGTCGCGGCGGGCGGCGCTGAGGATGGCGATGGTGAGTGCGGTTTGACTCTCGAACGCGTTCTCGATGGCGTGCTCGGTGAGCGACGGCAGCGGGACATCGGAGACCTCGAACCCGGGGAAGCGTTCAGGGGCGCGGCGGACGCGGACGGTTCGACCGTGGCTGCCGGTGACGGCGATGGCCCGGTAGTCGTCGCCGAGAGCTTGGGCGAGGTGGTAGCCGGCGGGAACAGCCCGGCGGGACCTGCAAGGGGCACCTTGCGGATGTGCACGTTGTGCAGGGCAAGCACGACTCGGGTCTCCGGCTCGTCCTCGATGAGCTGCAGGACCTCCTCGGCCATGCATTCGTCGAGGGCGGCTGAGCCAACGGGTAGGCCACGTCCAGCGACGTCGCGGTGGAAGTGGTCCAGACGCCACGCGAAGCCGAGATGCCGCAGCGCCGCGGCGTGCTCCTGCTCGCGATGCGTGCCGCGCTGGCTGACGGCCATCGTCTCAAGCCGAAACCGCAGGCGGCTCAGCGTGGCGGTCTGGACGTCCTGGTCGCCCGGTTCCAGGGCCGCGTAGCGGCTCAGCGTCGTGAAGATCTCGCTGTCGTGATACTTCCGCGCCCGTTCGGCCGGCTGCTCCAGCAGCGGCAACGCATCGGGGTCGGCTGACCGCAGATGGCCCGCGACCGCCTCAAGCCCGGGCAGCGGCGATCCTCCGCCCGGCACGGTACCGAGCCACCGCAGTGGACGGGACGCCGTGCGGTCGTGCGCGCGGCTCCAGGCCAGCAGGTCGTGCACCTCGCGGCACTCCAGCAGACCCACCATGCTGGCGCGGGAGGCGATCTCGGCCACGGTTCCGGCTCCGCCGTGCAGCCAGGCGTCGATTGCGCCTGACCCGACGGTGGGGGCCTCGAACGCAAGCACGGTGAAACCGCAGCGTTCCGCCAGGAAGCGCAGCAACCGGTGCCGCACCAGGGAGAATTCCCGGACACGGTGCGCGGCCTCACCGATGGCGACGACGCGGGCATTGCCGATGAGCTCACGCACAGGTTCGAGGTCGTCCAGGCCGGCGTCGGGATCGAGGGTGTCCAGTGACAACGCGTGCGAACGCACCCAGTCGGCGAACCCCATGCTGTCGAGCTTCATCTTGATAGCTTACATAGCTGTCAAAGTTGCTGTCACCCCGAATTCTTCGTCCTTGCTCTTCGACGCGTGCCATCCCGGTACCTGTACAGACAAGTAGCGTCTTCAGCTTGATCCTGTCGTGCGAGCCCGACTCGCCGAAAACGCGCGGCAGCCTGCTAACATTGACAGTGATGTCCACAAACGGAGTTCCTCATTCACCGCGCCAGCATCGCCGGGCAGACGCCGAGCGCAGTAGCGCGGCGATCCTCGACGCGGCGGCGATCATCCTGCGCGACCGACCCCGCGCCAGCATGACCGAGATCGCGACCGCCGCCGGCGTCACCCGTCAGACCGTCTACACGCACTACCCATCCCGAGCGGCCCTGATCCACGCTGTCGAGCAGCGCGCCCTGACCGATGTTGTCGCAGCCATCGACGCCGCCGACATCGACCACGGTTCCCCCGCGGCGGCGCTCGACCGCCTGCTCACCGTCGCGTGGCAGACCGGGAATCGCCACACCCTGCCCGAGATCCCGTCCACGCAAGCCACCGGCGAGGCCACCCGCAAGCAGCACCAGCCGATCGTCGACCGCCTGAAGCAGTTGATCACCCTGGGCCAAGACGAGGGCGCGTTCGACCCCCGGCTACCAGCCACCTGGCTGGTAGCGACCTTCCTCGCCCTCGCCCACGCTGCAGGCGACGAAGTCAGGGCCAATCGGATGAACGCAGACGACGCTCTCCGCGCACTCCGCCGCTCCCTCAGCCGCGTCCTCGGCGTCGACCACCTCGCCGCCGCGCCAGATATGGATTGATCACTCCGACATCTCAACCAAACGCGACGCTAGAGTCTCGATCGACACGCGGCTACATGCGTCGCGACACCCGGTAGTCCGGTAAAGTCTGCTGCGGCGTCAGCACCCGCCGGCTCAACCGCACCTCCGCCTACGCCAAAGCGATCGCCGAGCAGCTCGACAGCGAAAAGCCTGAGCTGGTGGTGGTGAAGTTGGCGAAGGACATGCGCGTGAACTAGGTGTTCATCGACTGGTCCCAGGATCACGCCGCGAAGACCACGATCGCTCCGTAGTCGCTGCGCGGCCGCGACACCCGGACCGCCTCCACCCCCTTCACCTGGGACGAAGTTCGCGCCTGCCGCATCCCGGCCGAGCTGACCTTCACCGCCGACGACGTGCTGCACCGCGTCGACGAGCACGGCGACCTTGTCGACGAGCTGCCCGACACCCGGGTGGCATTGCCCGGTCGATGACCGCCGGCCCGCACCGCGAGGCCGGGCAACCTCGCAGCGGCGTGTCAGCCAGGGATGTTGCCATGTGGCGGATTTTTGATCTTGGTCTTCCGCTGGCCGGCCTCGTAGTAGCTCTCGACGGCACCCTTCACGCGCCTTCCTCCCTCTTCGTCGGGCGCGCCCAACGCGACCTCCTTCCGGATGAATACCCGAACCTCCACCAGCGGGAACGTCGGTTTGACGCGACCACCCGACGGGGTAAATTCGAGGCGTCCTTGCGTGGCGGGGTGATCAGCGGAGCGAGGGGAGCGACGATGTCCATGGTGGAGTCACAGCCTCAGCAAACAGCCTGGTCGGTGTCAGCTCCTCGGCACGCGGCCGAGGACGTTGATCCCTCGGAGGTGCTCGCCGAGGAAAACCGGCAGCTGCAGGAGGCTCTGGAGAACCGCGTGGTGATCGAGCAGGCCAAAGGCGCGCTGATGGCCCAGCGCCGCTGCAGCCCGCAGGAGGCATTCGGCGTGCTCGTGACGCTGTCTCAGGACACCAACGTCAAGCTCCGCGACGTCGCGCGAGCATTCCTGGACGAATTCCGCGCCACCCTGCCCGCCGAACCGCACGGCGGCCCCACAGCCTCCGCTTGACCGCGAGGCCACCTGCGGACACGCCCCCTCCAGACCGCAGACCGCACTGTGGTCTTCGCCGGCGCGCCGCCCCGGGCCTACCCAAACATTCCCGCGCGAAACACACCGAGCGGCGCAGGTGCAACGCGCGGACGCAGACGATCCACCACAAAAGATCTTGTAACACCACGACGCCGGTACCCCGCGCCGCGACGACAATCATGGACCCGCGGCGCGGCGGCATGGCGCGCGGCGGACCCGCCGGCAGGGATCTCCCCCGCACCTGCCGGTGGGCCGCACTACGCGAGTGTCGCCACAACACCGCAAGGCCGGCATTCGGCTGCCCGACGAGGGACACGGTCGGGACATGCGCGAGAGCTTCCACAAAGAGCTGAACCGCCTCAGCGCCCAGCTGGGGCTGATTGCACGCTCGCAGCCGACGCGTTGCCGCGCATCAAAGCGTCAGCGGCCTTTGGACGCGCTGCACGTTCTGCTGGCGAAGGGACAGCAGGCGAAGGAAGAGACTCCGGGAAAGCTGTCAGCGGACCAACAGGACCTGCTGCGGGCGGCGCTGGTCTTCACCTCCAGCGGTTTGGACGCATGCCTGACGAGGCTGCTCCGCGACACCTGCCGATACTCGTCGCGACGGACAGCGCTGCCGAACAATTCAAGAAGTGCGTCGGCCTACGGTTGGACGCGAACGGCAAAGTGACCGGTGAACTGCGACAGGCGGTACTTGATCGCGATCCGCGCAGCAGGCGCGTGGAGTTGTACGTGTAGGCGATCTCCACGCCCAGCTTGCAAGCGACGAGCGACCTGCTTGCCGTCCGCGATGCTCTCGACCTCACCGATCAGCGGTCAGCGACAAGGTTGTCGACGACCTTCGCTCGTTTTTCACTGCCCGCACGGAGATCGTTCACGCACTGGACTTGGTCGATGCCACGGGCTCAGGAACGTCGACGCGGCGCCTTCGTGGGCTGGGGGCGGTCCGCTCCCAGTGCGATGACGTCCTGGCCTTCTTGGCGGAGATCATTCAAGCCACAGTGCGGGCGGTGCGCGCTGGGCGCTCCTGAGTGGACGTCGCGGACTGCGAACACACGATGCCGTCCCAGACGCACTGCGCTGCCGTGTTCCGCATCGTCGACGGCCGCCGAAACAAGGACGAGCGGGGCGGCCCCGCCGCCCCGCTCGTCTTGGGCCCCGCTTCTCGCTTATTCCCAGCGCCGTGCCGATCTCCCCGCCGGATCGGCCTGATCCACACGCACGGGGTTGAGACCCCTCTGACGCTGCGTACGTAACTCTTCCGTAGTTCTTCCGAAGCGAACCCCGAAGCCGCCAGCCACTCTGAATGGGTACGAAACACCCCCGCACGAGGAAGGAAAACCGACGAACACCTTGAGTGAGCTCGGCGCGCTGCACCTGACCCGCCCAGGTACCGCCGCCGCGCCGGACACCTGGGCCGCCTGGCACGAGCGCCGCGCGCTCGTGCTGGACGCCCTGGCCGCCGAAGGCAGCACGCTGGCAGCTGCCTCCGCCGCAGCGGCACACCGCAAGGCAACCGAACTTAGGAAGTAGCCGACGGAAACCGGACGGAGCCCTGGGCGGCCCGAGGACCGTGCGTCGCACGCGCGGCGCGCGAGGGCGCTGCCGGTCAAGCAGCGGCCGGCAGCGCCACCTCCACAGTTCACAGCGACGGTTGCCACGGTCGCAGCCGGGCTGATCATCGCGGTGTTGCGCACGATGGACGTCTTTCAGATCGACATCGGCCCGAACCACATCGTCCGCGGCGCCGACACCTCCTCCGCCCCATAGGCCAGGTCCGCGATGGGTGCCCCAGGGCCACCTCATCCTCGCTCTGGGCCACCCGCCGCGCGGCCGACGAACCGCCGCCGGCCTCGGGCGCGATCTGCGCGCCGCGATCGCGGCGCCCTACCCCGTCGACGACTGTCTGCACTGGTAGACCGTTCGGCAGCACGACGCGCTCGACTCGATCTGCGAGCGCGTGTTCGAGGAGAAGATCTCCGGCAAGCTCGCCGTCGACGCCCGGCCCGCGCTGACGGCCGCGCTCGACTATATGCGCTCCGGGGACATGCTCACCGTGCAGGAAGTCGACCGGCTCGCCCGCGACCTCCTCGAAGGCCTCCTACCTGCTCTCCCCGCGGCATCGCCGTCAAGGTCCTCGAAGGCATCGCCGCCGGTGAGCACACCGAACGCAACCTCATCCTCGACCTGGCGCTCGCGCTGGCCGAAGATCGCCGACGCGACATCGCCCGCAAGACCCGCAACGGCCTCGACTCCGCCCGCGCCCGACGCCGCTCTTGATGTTCCGCAGCACCGATTTACCGCAAGGGCGAGGCGGTACTGATCGACCTCACCCAGCGCGGTCCAGCTGGCCGAGCGGTGGGCCAGCGCCCTGCCTCCGCCGGCCCCGGTCCGCCGGTTGGAGGAGCGGCGCAGCGGCGCGTGGAACGCCGCGGCCGAGCAGGCCCGCGCCGAGCTGGCCACCGACTCCGCCGGCATCGCCCACGCCACCGGCGACCTGCTGCTGGTCCTGGCCCACGTCACCGACCCGACAGGCCGGTCGCCGCTGGACACCACGGCCGCCGAGTTCGAACGCGCCGCCCGCCGGCCCGCCATCTGGAGCCGCGCGGCCCTCGACCTGCGGACCGCGGCCTCGCCACTCGCGCGGGCACGCCCCAGCCGCGTCACCAGCGCGGCCGCGGTGCTGGCACTCCTGCTCGCCGTGGCCGCCCTGGTCACCGAGCTGGCGGCCTGGCGAGCCCAGCGCAACCAGGTCGCCGCAGCCGCGGACCGCGCCCGGCAAGCCCTGGCCTGCCACGTCACCCAGTTCGCCGAGCGGCACCCGGGCCAGCCCGCAGCCGCTACGTCGCCGAACGACCGTCATGGAGGACACCTCGCCGAACGGCAGCCACGGGCGCGTGTTCACCGCCCCACGACGATCGGCACCCCAGCACGTCCTGGCCGTCGACGTCGATCGCCATCACCAGCGGGCACGATGCCCTTGGCCGAACCCCCGGCCCGCGCAGAGCCACCCCCTGCGCGGGCCGGAGTTTCCATCCCGCACACCCGCGGCACCTCGACGGGCCGAGCGGTCTGCGGTCGGCAGCGAGCACGACGAGCTCCAGAAGCTCGCCGTGCTCGACGGCCAGCGGCTACCTGCTGAGGATGCGGCGCCGTGTGCGATTACGGTGGCTGCGACGAACCCGCCGGACCGCCGAGGACCCTGCCATGCCGACACTGCGCGCGTTGCCGGAGGCGTTCGTGACCAGGTGGCCTCTGGGGGTGCGCGGGGCGGCCAGCGTCGGCGTGCCGCTGTTGGTCGGGGTGCTCGCCGGCCGGGCGGATCTGGGTGCGATCGCGTCGCTCGGCGGGATGGCGGGGGCGTACGCAGGGAACGCGCCCAGGCGGCACCGATTGCGGGTGGTCGCCACCGTGGGGCTCGCGTTGACGCTGCTGGTGCCGCTGAGCGGGCTGGCGGCCTGGGTGCCGTGGGTGTCGATCGCGTTCGCCGGCCTGGTCGCGGCGGGCGCGAGTTTCGTGTGCCTGGCGCTGCGCGTGCCGCCGCCGCGGGAGTACTTGATCGTGCTGGCCGTGCTCGTCGCCTCCGGCGAGCCGGTCGCTCCGGGAGAAGCGCTGGTGCACGGCGCGCTCGTCGCGGCCGGCGCCCTGACCGGGCTGGTCGTGTCCAGTGTGGTCGGGCCCGGCGCCGGCGTCGGGCACGTTGTGGAGGAGGCATGGGACGCGGTCGCGGACGTCCTCCGGACGGCAGGCACCCCTGCGGCGGCGGACACCCGGGCCAAGGCCGTCGGCGTGCTCGGCCGCGGGCTCGAAACCTCCCGCCAGGCCGGGGTCGGCTCCGACGAGATAGTACGTTCGCTCGCGGCGGCGGACCTGATGCTCGCCGCCGCCCTGTCGGTCTCGTTCGACGCCGGCACGCCGCTCGCCGCGCAGTCGTGGCGGCCGCAGCTCGCCGACCTCCGCCGGGGACATCCGGCTTCCCCGCCCGGCCACGCCGGCCTCGCGCGGGCGTTCGACGACGCGAACCTGGTGCTCGCCGGCCACGGCGTCGGTGACACGACAGTGACCGAACCCGGTGCCGGTGCAAAGCTCAAACAAGCGCTGACTCCGCGTGCGGTCGCGCTGCCTGCCGCGGTGCGCATCGGCTTGGCGGTCGCCATCGGGGTGCTGGTGGGCCGGCTGCTGGGTCTCGCCCACGGTTACTGGGTGGGGCTGACGGTGGCGGCGGTGCTGCAGGCGACGAACGTGACGCTGCTGCTGCGCCGATCCCTGCACCGGACTTTGGGCACGGCCGGCGGTGTCGCGCTGGCGGCCGCGGTGTTCGCGGGCGCGCCGTCGCCGCTGGTGATCGTGCTGGTGGCGATCGTCGCGCAGTTCGTCGCCGAGCTGTTCCTGCCCGTGGTCTACGGCGTCGGCGTCGCCTTCGTGACGCTCATGCCGCTGTTCCAGTACGAGCTGGCCGTGCCGGGTGCCGAGTTCGGCAGCGCCCTCGGCGCGCGGCTGCTGGACACCGCGATCGGTGCGGCGCTCGCCGTCGTGCTGCGCATGGTGCTGTGGCCGCGCGCCACCGCCGCCCGGCTGCCCCAGGTGCAGGCCCGGACCCTCCGGATCGTGGCGGACGTGTTCCGCCGGCGCTGGCTCGACGTCGGCGACGCGGAGGAACCCCGCGGCCGATTGCGTGAAACCGTACTGGACCTGCGCAGTATCGCCGAAGACGCGCGAGCCGACCGGCTGCCGGACCGGCGAGCCGAACGTGCCGCCCAGGTCACCTACGCCGCCGACGAAATGGCGCTGCTCGCGCTCGCGATCCCCCTCGACCGGCCCGCCCCGCCACTGGATCGCGGGTACGAGTTCCTGTGCGGGCTCGACCGGTTCGCCGAGGCACTCGAGCGGGGGACCCGAGCACCAGTGGCGGACCACGGCCCGATCCCCGGCTTTCCGCGGCTCAGCGCGGCGAACCATGTGCTGGTCACCGCCCTCGGCGCGACCCCCTAGAACCCGGATCGCGGGTGATCGCCGGTGCGACCCCCCGATCCACGAAAAACTCGCCAGACGGTCGTCGAGCTTCGAACGCGCGTGCGGTTCTACGACGGGACCTGCGGCGATGTCGTTGCGCACCACTCAGCTCGCCGTTCCCTCGCCTCGGCTGGCAGCGACAGCTGACTCTGGTAGCCGCGCACCCTCTTCGCGAACTCCGGATTACCCGCGTCGATCAGCGGCCCCGCCAGGTCAGCGCGCCCGGTTTTGCGGCGGAGCCAGTAGAGAGTTTCCTTGCGGGGCATCAAAGACGACCATTGTCCTGCGCGAAGGCCGGACGCTCGCGATCGCTGAGTCGACCGCCCCGCGCTGGCGTGTCTACCCGCTATCTCCGATGAGTACACCCTTCTCTCTACTCACCGGCGATGAAGGGCTGCCCTCCGGTGGCAAGACACATCCGCCCTCTCCCGGCGGCGGTCCGCACGCTCGCCGAGACAGCCCGAATCAACGAACGGCTGCTCCAAACCGCACTTCACACGTAGACCGCCGACTCCCCCGACGCCATATCGGGCGTCAGCGTCCACGTCGCCCCAGGTCAGCTTGAGAACGGCCTTGGCCGGATAATTCTTGGTGGACTAGCTTGGGGCCGCTCTCGTGATCGTCAGGACGTGCTCTTCGAAGATCTCGCCTGCCTGACTGCGCAGAGTCTCCAAAAGGGGTTCAGGGCCGACGTGCTTCCTTGCGTTGGCCTGTGTGCCACGAGCCCTTGATCTCCACCGGGACGCTCACAGTCTCGGCAGCGTCGAGTTCGCCTTCGAAGGCAATCGCTTGCCCGAGGAGGTCCGGTCGTTCCCCTGAGTCACCCGCGTCGGTGGGCTTGACGACGACCTCGCGGTTGATCACCACGGCTCGGCAGACCAGCCGGATGGTGAACTCGTGAACGAGGTAGGCAGCAAGTGTCCCTTCGAGTTGGGTCGCCAGACCAGTTGGCGGCACGTACCCCTCGGAGATCCGGGAGGCACCGGCTCACGTCCGCAGTCCCACAAGAGGTTCGAGTGGGTCGGCAAGTCGCGTTCGATCTCGGTCAGTCCGTCGCTGAGCGGTTCGGCCAGCTGCAGCGGAGTCCGGATCACCCGTCGCCCCGGATCGGCCAGCAGTTCGATCATCTGTGGTGGCTTCAGCAAAACGGTCGCCCGTGCCTGCGCCTGACGCCGGGCCGAGACCAGCGCGGCTTGGAGCCTGAGGTCGCTCGGGAAGGTGTCGACAAGGCTTCGTATGCCCAGGACCGCTTACGGACGGACCTTTCGGGAGGAACCCAGCCCTCGTGAAAGACGGCAGCCGCGGTGCTGAGGGGATCCGTAGGAGGACGAGGCCGGCGCGTGTTCACCCCAGTCCGTAGCGGCGCAGCTTGCGGTAGAGCGTCGCGCGACCGATGCCGAGCAGTGCGGCCGCCTGGACGCGGTTGCCGTTCGCCGTGCGCAGCGCGTCCGAGATGGCCAGCCGCTCGGCTTTTTCCAGCTCTGTCAGGCGTGGGTGGGCCGGTGAAGAGCGCAGGCGTCCCGGCAGGTGGCGTGCGCCGACGGTCGGCCCACCGGCTTCCGCCTCCGCCGACGCGACCACGGCCTTCAGTTCGGCGAGGTTGCCCGGCCAGTCGTGGCGCTGCAGCGTCGAGCGCGCGTCCTGCGTGAAGTACACGCCCGCGGCGAACCGCTGCGCGAGTTCGGGGATGTCGGCCGTCCGCTCACGCAAGCTCGGAACCAGGATCTCAACCGGCGACCAGCCGGTACGAAGCACTTCCGGGGAGCCCGAACCGGTGCCGGTGGTGAACGTCGCGATCACCCGCGCGGGATGCTCCTCGGCGAGAAGGGCGGCGAGCAGGGTGGCTCGGCTGCGCCGCAAGCGCTCGACATGACGCAACAGCACGGCGGGTGTCGCCAGCGCGTCGGCGACGTCCTCCAGCCAAGCGTCGTCGTCCGCTGCCTCGAGGACAGCAGAATCGCCGAGGACCGCTCGCGCGACGCCGGATTTGCCCACCCCCGGCTCGCCGAGCAGCAACATCGGCCGGGTGCCGGCCCGCGCCACGGAACGTTCGAGCGAGCGCCAGGCCGGCGAGGTACCCGCCAGCCCCGCGTCCGCGAACAGCGAAAGCCTGCCGCGCCGGCGCCCCGCGCGGGGCCGCGGCGGCTCGACGACAATCAGCACACCCCTGCTGTCGCCGGGTATCGCGAGCCTGAGCCGGACCTTCACCCCGTCGTCGAGGATCAGTTCGGTGGTGGGCAGCGCGCCGTCGCGCGCCGCCTCGATCGCGTATGACTCCAGGGTGTCGATGTCGCGAGGCCGCAGCAAGCCGGCGGCGGAGTCGCTGACGAGCCTGGTCCGACCGTCCAGCACGGCGATCGGGTACTGGGCCGGCCCGGCTCGCAGGTAAGCCTCGAGCAGGCGGTGCTCGTGCGCCGACGCCGCGTGCACGAGCTCCGTCTCGATCGCACCGGTCGCCGTGGCCACGACCGCGTGCAGCACCCGCAACGGCGCGTCGAGCTCGCACACCACCGCGACGGCGCCGCTGACCTTCCTCGTGACCGGGTCGGTCACCGGCGCGCCCGCGCACACCGTGTTCTGGTACAGCCCGAACAGGTGCTCAGGCCCCCCGATCACGCACGGACCGCCGGTGTTCAGGACGTGGCTGATCCCGTTGGTCCCGGTGGAGCGTTCCGACAGGTCCGTGCCGAGACGGGTGTCGATCCGGGCGAGGTGGGCACCCACTGCTTCGTCGTCGGCCCAACAGCCGACAACGCGAGCGTGACGGTCGCTGAGCACCAGCGCGGCCCCGAGCCCGGCGAGGTCGTCGGCGAGCTTGGCCAGAACCGGGGTCGCGGCGCGCACCAGCGGGGTGTCCAGCGAGACGGGCAAAGCGGGCACGTGGTCGCGGGTGACGTCCAGCTCGGCGAACCACGAACGGCGCCACGCGGCGGACAACCACGTCGGCAGGTCTTCCGGCAACCGCCGCTCGGTCAGGAAGAGCTCCCTGGCCTGGCGCAGGCGGGCCAGCCCGTCCCGGGTTTCGATCTCGTAGCCCATCCGTAGTCACTCCATTGTGTTCACCGGATTTCGTTCACCGTACCGGCGCTCCGCGCTCTTCCCATCCTCTTCCACGGACCCCGTGTCCCTGGTGTCTCATTGTGAGACAACCGCGCAACGCGGGGCCGCCCCACAGTGGGCGCATGACGATCGATTCAGTTGCCCCGAGGGAGAGCGCCCGGCCCGCACCTCTCACGTCCGCGGACGTCGAAACCGATGTGGTCGTGGTCGGCGGCGGTGGGGGCGGCCTGCCCGCCGCCCTGTTCGGCAGGTGGCTCGGCAACGAGGTGGTCCTACTCGAGAAGGCGCCTGAGCTTGGCGGCACGGTCAAGAAGGCCGCGTTCTGGTACTGGGTGCCGAACAACGAGCCCATGCGCGCCCTCGGAATCGAAGACCGGTTCGAGGACTTCCTCCGCTACGTCGCGCGCCTTTCCCAGCCGACCAGGTACGACCCGGAAAGCCCGACGGCCGGCCTGACCGAGTGGGAGGCCGACATGGTGCGCGCCTTCCACGAGAGCGCGAGCCCCGCCGCCGAGCTCCTCGCCGAACGCGGCGCGCTGACCTACCGGCATTGCCCGGACGTGCCGGACTACTGGTCGGAACTGCCGGAGGACAAGGCGCCCAAGGGGCGCGTGCTGGTACCGGCGGATGCGCGGGAGTCGATGTCCGACGGCGGTGCGCGCGCGGTCGAGCAGATGTCCGCCGCCGCCGAGCGTGACGGAGTGGACGTGCGCACCGGGCACCGGGTCCAGCGGGTCATCCTCGACGCCGGACGTGTCGCCGGGGTCGAGGCCACGACCGACGCCGGGGACACCGTCCGGGTGCTCGCGCGCAAGGGCGTGGTGTTCGCGACCGGTGGGTTCACCCACGACGACCAGCTGCGCCGTGACCACCTCGGCGTGCCGGCCTACCCGGGGTGCGCGGCCGTGACGAACGAAGGCGATTTCGTGCGCATCGCTTCGCCGCTGGGCACGCAGCTCGGCACCATGAACCACGCCTGGATGTGCCCGGTGCCGTTGGAGAAGGCTGGGCGATCCGATCTGGTCGGCATGTTCTCGGTGGCCGGCGATTCGATGATCCTCGTGAACCGTCACGGCGAGCGCGTCACCAACGAGAAGCAGCCCTACAACGAAGCCGCGCGCACGTTCTTCCGCTGGGACCCGGCTACCGGCAGCTACCCGAACCTGGTGCTCGTGCAGCTGTGGGACCAACGCAGCCAGGACCACTCCGCCAGCGACGAGTACGGCCGGCTGATCGTCCCGCCCGGAACCGACGACGCCCACGTCATCAAGGCTCAGACGCTCGCCGAGCTGACGGTGAAAATCCGCGAGCGGCTTTCGGCCCTCGCTGCCAAAACGGGCGGCTTCGCGCTCGCCGACGATTTCGAAGAAAACCTGCCAGGGACGATCGACCGGTTCAACGGCTTCGCCGCGAACGGCAAGGATGAGGATTTCGCCCGGGGAGATACCGCGATCCAGCTGGTGTTCAACGGACCGGTGAGAGAAGAACCCGGCCGCATCAACCCGACGATGTGGCCGATCAGCGACACCGGCCCCTACTACGCGGCACTCGTCACCGGCGGCACCCTGGACACCAAGGGCGGCCCACGGACCAACCCAGACGGGCAGGTGCTCGACGACCTCGGCGCGCCGATCCCCGGCCTCTACGGCGTCGGCAACTGCGTGGCCTCCGCATCGGGGCGCGCCTACTGGGCGGGCGGCGCAACCCTCGGCCCGATCATCGCGTTCGCGTACCGCGCAGCCCGCGCCGTCGACCGGTCCGACGTGCGATCCTGACCCACCCGCCACGTCCTCGTTCACACCGATACCCGCTAACTCGTCACTCGCGCAGGATTCTCCGCCGCCAGAATTTTCAGCACTGCAGCTGGACTCATACCCACCTTGAGGTTACCGAATCTTCCACTTCGAAGAATTGCATCACTTGAGTTCGATTCAAGTGTTTCCCTCTCCGACGTGAAACAGTCCGCCCTCACCTGTTCAAAACGGGCGGACCGCCGACGATTGCTAAACCTATTACCCGAGCGCGTTCGCGAGATTCCTCAAGCCCGGGATCCCCTGACTGGAAGAATGGTTCTACTCCAGATATTCGAGTTTTTTGCTCGCTGCCACCCTGTGCCTTCCGCCGCAAGACCTCAGGGGACAGGCCGGCGGTCCCGAGCGCACGGAACAAGCGGTACATCAAGCGGTGGGTCACGGCTCCGGGACGTTCGCGGCACTCGGCGGTACTGGCCGTCGTCGCGTTGAGGTCATCGTCCGCGCTGGACCCCAGCACGTCCTCCGGGCTGTGTCCCCACGTGTGGTCAGCCCGCACCGAGACCACCTTCAAGAGGTTCGTCATGCCTACAGCTTCGAAACGAACAACGTCAGCGCGCCGTTGTCCGCGATCTCAAGGTCACTTATCCCGGGCTATCACATGAACAAGAGGCACTGGACACGGTGGATGGCGGGGCACCATCGACGAGAAACTAGTGAAGGAGCTCGTGATCGACCCTACCCTCTCGTGATCGGCGGGCTTCCCAGGTCCGAACAGCCCGTGGATCCGGGTCTGTCAAACGAGCGGTGTAACTCGGGTTGAGTGAACTACTTGCGTCCGGCGGCGAGGCGGCCGTCGAAGGCGATCTCGAAGGCGTTCAATGCGGGTTTCCAGCGCATGGTCCAGCGTTTGCGGCCGGCGCCGGTGGGGTCCAGGCTCATGATTGCCAGGTAGACGCACTTGAGCGCGGCCTGCTCGTTTGGGGAAATGACCGCGGGCCTTGACGGCGCGGCGGATGCGGGCGTTGACGCTTTCGATCGCGTTGGTCGAGCAGATCACCCGCCGGATCTCCGG
>NZ_JBFAAJ010000038.1:0-61790 GCF_040639695.1 Amycolatopsis sp. NPDC023774 | reverse complement strand
TCCGCCCATGCACCCCGTCCAGCTGATCCATCACCACATCGACCACCACCAGGATGATCTACCACAACACCAGCAACTGCCGTTGCAGTACTAGGCGGTCTGTTTGCGCAGGTAGGCGATGTCGGCCGCCTGGCCCTCGCTCGGCGTCTCCACGACGACTGGCGCGCCGGCCTTGCGGGCGACGTCGGCCAGCAGCTCGGGGTCGATGGTCCCGTCGCCGCCGACGACGTTGGCGTGGCGATCGCGGTTGGAGCCGAACTCGTCGCGCGAGTTGTTGAGGTGCACCAGGTCGATGCGACCGGTGATGGCCTTGACCTTCTCCACGGCGTCGGCCAGCTCCCAGCCGGCGGCGTAGGCGTGGCAGGTGTCGAGGCAGAACCCGGCGCCGAACTCGCCGACCTCGTCCCACAGGCGCGCGATCACGTCGAGTTCGCGGGTCATCGCGTTCTCGCCGCCAGCGGTGTTCTCGATGAGGATTGGCACGGCGAAGCCGCCCTTTTCCGCTTCGCGCTCGAAGAGCTTGCGCCAGTTGGCCAGCCCCTCGGCCACGTCGTCGCCGGCGCCCACGTGGCCGCCGTGCACGATGAGTCCCTTCGCACCGATCGCGGCGGCACCGGTGGCGTGCTGCGCCACGTTCTTGCGCGACGGGATGCGGATGCGGTTGTTCAGCGACGCGACGTTGATCAGGTACGGCGCGTGGATGAACACCTCGACCGGCGACTCCTTGATGGCGTCCCCGAACGGGTGCGGTTTCGGAGCCTTCCACCCCTGCGGGTCGGACAGGAAGAACTGGACGACGTCGGCTTCTCGCTCGGCGACGGCGGCCAGTGGATCGTCGTCGCGGACATGGGCGCCAATCTGCATGCCAGCACGCTACCCCCGGGTGAATCCGCACCTGACGCCCCAGTTGGTGACGCTCGTGGAGTACCGTGAGCGCGTTCCGTGATCCAGTTCGGGCCGACGGAGGGGTTTTGCATGGGGAAGCACGCCGCCCGGATCACCACGTTGGGGATCGCCGTCGCGCTGCCGGTTCTCTCGGCCGCGCTCGCGCTCCCCGCCACGGCGTCCGCGGACCCGAGCCCCACGCTCGACGGCGACTGCTCGGCCACGTTGCAGAACGGCAAGTCCGGTAAGGGCCTGTCGCTCGACGCGGGCGCGCCGCTCAACGCCCCCGATCGCCTCACCGTCGGCCTCGACTCGAAGGCCAAGCAGTCGGACGGGAGCAACCCGCTCTTCACGCTCCCGGTGGGCGATGTCGTGCGCGGCCTCGGTGTCGGCGAGGTGCCGGTGGTCGGTGACGCGGCGACGGACGCCGTCTGCCCGCTCGCGCAGAACACGGCCAACGGCGTCGGCAACGCCACGCAGAGCCTGGTCGGCAGCGTGACCGCCCCGATCGTGCCGCCCGCCGACAACCCGCCGGACGACAATCCTCCCGGGGCGCCTCCCGGCACGCCGCCCGGTGGACCTGGCGGGCCTGGCGGGCCTGGTGGACCGGGCGAGCCCGGCGGTCCCGGCAGCAGCCTCGACCCGGTGATCACCGGCTCGGGCGATCTGTCCGGCCTCGACTCCATCGCGGGCATCTTCACCAACGCCGCCATGCTGCCGTCCGGGCTCGTGCAGGCGCCGCCGGTGATCACGCAGGTCATCCCCGGTCAGCTGCCCGCGGACCAGGTGCCGACCGTCGACGCGAAGAAGTCGGGCACCGCCGAGGCGCTGCCGGCCGTGACGCCGCCGGCGAAGCTGCCGATGCTCATCGCGGTGCTCGCGCTGGCCATCGTCGCGGCGGCGCTCGTGCGGGCGTGGCTGCGCCGCAAGACCGCCTGATCGACACGAGCGGTGACGGCCGCTTCCACCCGAATGCCTGACATCGGTGGCTGAGCGGGCGTCACTCGTTCCCGTTACCGTCGTTGTCCAGGGGAGACAGGTTCGGACCGGACGCGGCGGAGGGCTCGATGGCCAGGCAGCACCGCACACGCAGGGCCACCGCGGTGGGAGCCGCCGCTTTCGTGCTGGCCGGCTCGGCCGCGCTCGCGGCGCCGGCCACAGCGTCCGCCGACACCCTGACCACGCCGTGCGGGTCCACGATCACCGCGAAGCCGGGTGACAAGGTCGAGGCGACGACGCCGTTGCTGGGGATCCCGCTCGACCTCGGTGTGGTCGGCCAGGTGTCCGGCGTGCTGACGGGGACCGTCAACGCGCTGCTCGGCACCGTCTGCAAGGTCACGGTGAACGTGGTCGACACCGTCGTCGCGCCGGTGCCCGTGGTCGGCGCGCCCGCCGCGGGGACGCTGGACAAGACCGTCTCGGGAACCACGAACACGCTGCAGCAGGGCGTCGACTCGACGCAGCGCGCACTGACGGGCGGGACACCCGCGCAGCAGAACCCCGGCAGCCCGCAGCAGCCGCCGGCGACCGGCCCCGGCGCGCCGCAGGGCGGCACTCCCGCCGGCCAGACCCCGATCCCGCCGGTGAACAGCCCGTTGCTGCCGCTCTCGGGCGGTGGCGGCGGTCTCGCGTCGCTGTTCCCAGGCTTCGCGAACTTCTCGAACCTGCCGTTCAGCACCGGATACGCGCCGATGCGCGACTACAGCGACATCCCGATGGCCATGGCCGGGCTGTTCTCGCCGTCGCCCGCACTGCGCTACGGAAGCCAGATCCCCGGGTACGCGCCGCAGTACGGCCTCGCCAACCCGGGTCAGCCGGCGGCCGGGAACGCGAGCGTGCAGAACGCGGGCGAGGCGCAGGCGTTACCGCCCACCGGCGACAACCACACGAACGGGTTGGACTGGCCCGTGCTGGTGGCAGTTCTTGCACTCTCCGGAGTCAGCGCGGGGCTGGTCCGGACCTGGGTGCTCCGCCGAATGGCCGCTGCGAGTTAGGCCGACTCACCAGTATCTTTTCGGGGTCCCATTCGTTCTACCTGTCGCGATGGTTGACGCCCGCAGATCCTGGAGGACAGCGCTCGTGCCGAAGAACCCCACCTGGCTGAGAACCCGGCGTGCACTGAGCGTCACCGCGCTGGCCGCCCTGGTGACCGGCGGCGCGTTCCTCGGCTCGGGCACCGCTTCGGCGGCCACGACTCTGGCCAACCAGTGCACGGGCTCGGTCAGCGGCAGCATGGGCGACACCGTCGCGCTGCCGGGCTCCTCCGTCAGCGCACTCGCGAAGCAGGCCGCGGCGGCGAAGCAGCAGTCGCTGCTGTGGCTCATCCCGCTCAACGGCGTGGACCCCGACGGCGTGGCCAACGCGCTGGCCGCGAAAACGCTCACGGTCGGCACCGTGCCCAGCTCCTCGGGCGGCACCATCGACGGCAAGACCATCGGCAGCGCCGTCAACCAGGCTCTGCAGGGCAACGCCGCGCTCGGCTGGAGCGCCGACACGAAGAAGCAGGTCCTCGACGCGATCACCAGCTCGGTCACGTCGAACTGCGGCCTGACCACGCTGGCCACGAACTACACGCCGCCGACCTCGTCGTCGACCTCGCCGAGCAGCAGCTCGCCGTCGACTTCACCCTCGTCCTCGCCGGGCTCGGACAGCGGCCCGCTCGCGAACCTGATCCCCGGGGCCACGGGCACCGCCCCGCAGCGCGACTACAACGGCATCCCGACCGCGACGCCCGGCACGGCCGTCGCCCCCGGCATCCGCTACCCGGCCAACGGCACGCTGCCCGGCTCGGCCGCGCCCGTGACCGGCGGCCAGGACACGCAGAGCCAGAGCCCGGACGTGCGCAACGCCGGCAACGCGGAGTCGCTCGCGACCTCCGGCGACGCGCCCGACATCCAGCTGCCGATGCTGCTCGCGGTGATCGTGCTGGCGGGCGTGACGGCCGGGCTGGTGCGCACCTGGGCGCTGCGCCGGGCCTCCTGACAGCTCGGTCGGTACACCCAGGTACTCTTACCTGGACAAACCCTCCTGCCACGGACAGTCCGTGGCCGCGAGCCCATAGGAGGTGAGTGGTTATGTCACGCCATTACGAGGTAATGGTCATCCTGGACCCCACGCTCGACGAGCGCACGGTCGCCCCCACGCTGGACAACTTCCTCAACGTGATCCGCACTTCGGGCGGAAGCGTCGAGAAGGTCGACGTCTGGGGCCGCCGTCGCCTGGCGTACGAGATCAAGAAGCACGCCGAGGGCATCTACGCGCTGCTCGACCTGAACTCCGACTCCGACGCGGTCAAGGAACTCGACCGTCAGCTGTCGCTGCAGGAGACCGTGCTGCGCACCAAGGTCATGCGCCGCGAGGTCAAGCGCGCCGCGGCCAAGCCCGTCGCCGCCAAGGCCTGAGCCGAAGGGACGTCCCCGTGGCTGGAGACACCGTCATCACGGTGGTCGGAAACCTGACCTCCGACCCGGAACTGCGTTTCACCCCGTCCGGCGCGGCGGTCGCGAACTTCACGGTCGCGTCGACCCCCCGCACCCTCGACCGGCAGTCCGGCGAGTGGAAGGACGGCGAGGCGCTGTTCCTGCGCTGCAACATCTGGCGCCAGGCGGCGGAGAACGTCGCCGAGTCGCTCACCCGCGGCGCCCGTGTGGTCGTGCAAGGACGGCTCAAGCAGCGGTCCTTCGAGACCAAGGAAGGCGAGAAGCGCACCGTCGTCGAACTCGAGGTCGACGAGATCGGGCCCTCGCTGCGGTACGCCACGGCGAAGGTCAACAAGGTCAGCCGCGGTGGCGGCGGTGACTTCGGCGGCGGCGGTGGCGGCGGTAACCGCGGAGGCGGCGGTGGCGGCGGCATGCCGGCCGACGACCCGTGGGGCTCCGCTCCGCCCGCGGGCGGTGGCGGCGGCGGTTTCGCCGACGAACCCCCGTTCTGATCTCGCACCTTTACACCTCAAGATTTGAATCCAGGAGAACACAGTGGCCAAGCCACCCATCCGTAAGCCCAAGAAGAAGGTCTGCGTTTTCTGCAAGGCCGAGAAGAAGGGCCGCCCGGAACTGATCGACTACAAGGACACCAACCTGCTGCGGAAGTACATCTCCGACCGCGGCAAGATCCGTGCCCGTCGCGTCACCGGCAACTGCAGCCAGCACCAGCGTGACATCGCCATCGCGGTGAAGAACTCGCGCGAGATGGCGCTGCTGCCCTACACCTCGACCGCTCGCTGAGGAGGCTCGTCATGGCGAAGATCATTCTCACCACCGACGTGGCGAACCTCGGTGGCCCCGGCGACATCGTCGAGGTCAAGGACGGTTACGCCCGCAACTACCTGCTGCCCCGCGGCTACGCCATCGTGGCCAGCAAGGGTGCCGAGAAGAACGTGCGCACCATCCAGCGCGCGCAGGAATCCCGGCGCATCCGCGACCTCGACCACGCCAAGGAGATCAAGGCGACGCTCGAGGGCCTCGGCGCCATCCAGCTGACAGGCAAGGCCGCGGAGGGCTCGAAGAAGCTCTTCGGCTCCATCACCGCCGGCGAGATCGTCGACGCGATCAAGGCCCAGGGCGGCCCGCTCCTCGACAAGCGCGTCCTGGACCTCCGCGACCACATCAAGACGGTCGGCAAGCACTCCGTCAACGCCCGCCTCCACCCCGACGTGAAGGTCGACGTCCGCCTCGAAGTCAAGGCGACTTCGGTCTGACGGATTTGTTCTGACGAAGCGCCCCTCGGGTTCCGACCCGAGGGGCGCTTCTCTTTTGGGTGACTGATGGTGCGAACCGAAACCGCGTCAATTCATTGCGTTATTCTCGCCGCTGATCTTGCTGAGGTTTCGCAGGCCGGGGGTTCCGCGATGTCACGCCGCTTCGTCCCACTGGTGGTCGCGGCCACCCTCCTGACCTCGTGCAGCGGAAGCACGGAACCCGCCACGCCGACCACCTCGGCCGCCGCCTCCGGCCCCGCGTCCCCCGTTCTCTCCCCACAGACGGCCTGCTCAACGATCCGTGCAGCGTCCTCACTGCAGCCGAAGCGGCCCAAGTCGGCCTGGCTTACCCCGGTCGACCGGTCAACGAGACTTCTGCCAGCTGCTCGTTCAGATCCTCAGGCAACCCGCTGAACTCCATCAGCATCGGTGCCGTTCCACAGAACCCACACGGAATCAGCGACATCTACGGCCAGAAGGCCCGATCAGCCTACTTCGAGCCCGTTTCGATCAGTGGCTACCCGGGCGCTCTCGCCGACATCCACGACGGCAGAACGTCCGGCAACTGTCAACCGTGGGTCGGCGTCACCGACGAGCTCGCGGTCTCGATCATCCCGCAGATCTCCGCGGGGCCGAACAAGAACGACCCGTGCGGGCTGGCGCAGAAGTTCGCGGCCGCGATGATCGGGCACCTGAAAGCCCAATCCGGATCGTCCTGAACTGCTGGTCCGAGCCATCACAAGATCGATTTCGACCTGCTCTCGAACTCGCCTGAACCCGAGCGGGAACCAACGGCCGTGCGTTACCATCCAACCTGCTGATCTCGCCGTTTGGGGAGCGAGAGGTAGCCAAAGGGGGTAACGCCGATGTCCGAAGTCCCACCACCTGCGCCGATCAAGGTTGGCAATTACGGGACTGCCGGCGGGTACCAGTTCAGCGAGGACGAGGTCGACGGCGTCATCCGTCAGTGGGAAGACCTGCTTCAGGAGATGAACGCGGACCTGCTGCGAGCGAAGCGCATCGCCGAGGTAAAGGCTCCTGCCGACGAGTTCGCGAGCGCCGACTTCGTCTCCACCGGCGCCAATCCCTCGGGCGCGACACTCAAGACGCAGCACAAGGCCATGGTCGATTACGTCACCAACTACATCACCGCGCTAAAAGCCGCGAAGAACAAGATCACTGTCAAAGAACAAGAGACCCGCGACGCCATGAACAAGACTGGAGTCTGAGCGCCCCATGCTGCCCCGCACAGCCCGCTTCGTTGCCTCTGCCGCCGCTGCACTCACCGTGGCAGGCTCGCTCGCCGCGTGCAGCGGTGATGGCAACGGCGGCTCGCCCACCCAGTCCAGCGCGGCGAACTCGACAAGCTCCGCTGGCAGCAGCATCGACCCGGCGCTCAAAGTACCCGCACCGCTGCCCACCGACTCGGTTCTGAACGATCCGTGCTCGGTGTTGAGTGCGAGCCAAGCCGCACAGGTGGGGCTGAAGCCCGAGGGCAAGCTCGACGACCGATCTCCCAAGGCGTGCACGTGGGAATCCTCCGGAAACGCCGAAAACTCCGTGGGAATCGGCGCGCTGCCGCAGAACAAGAATGGGCTTTCCGACATCTATTCAGGTAAGGCGTCCGCTGCCTACTTCACCCCGGTCACGATCGAGGGGTATCCGGCGGTATTCACCGACAAGAGCGACGACCGTTCCGACGGATCGTGCCAGCTGTGGATCGGCATCACCGACCAGCTCGCCGTCTCGGTCGGCACCGTGATCAACGTCGGCGCTCACAAGTCGGATCCCTGCCCGATCGCACAGCAGGTGGGCCAGGCAATGGTCCAGCACCTCAAAGGGGCGGCATGACCGTCATCAAACCAATGGCGCCAGAAGGAGTGGCTCATCATGGGGAGTGAAGCCAACACACTTGGCAAAGAAGTCAAGGGAATGGCGATCGGCGCGGGTTACGGTGCCGCAATCGGCTCTGTCGTGCCCGGTGTCGGTACCGCGGTCGGCGCCGGTGTTGGCGCTGTCGTCGGCGGCCTGGTGGGAATCTTGAGCGGTGGGCCAGAGGCTCAGCAGGCCCAAGCCAATCTTGGTGGAAGGTCGATCGACGCTCGGACGATCTGGGAGAAGATCCACCCCGGGAGTGCCGACTCACTCAAGGACGGTGTCGCTGCGGCGGCCGACCTGGAGAAGGATCATACGGCCCGCGCCACGCACATTGACGCACTGAACAAGGCCATGGACGCCGCTTGGCAAGGTGGCGGCGCGAGCGCCGCGCAGGCTGGAGCGCATCCTCTCGGCCTATGGCTGCAGGACTCGGCCACCAACCTGCAGAAGAGCCACACCTACCTGAACACGCAGGTCGACTGCTTCGGAACCGTGAAGAGCCAGGTGCAGGAGATCGCCAAGGATCCACCGTCGGCCGGGTTCCTGGACGGCGTCAACCCGTTCAGCGACAAAGACGACGAGATCAACAAATACAACCAGGTGGGCACGGCCAACGTTCAGGCGTACACCAACTACTTCAACGCCTCCGGTGCGAACGCGCAGGGAATGCCGCAGTACAGCGAGTGGCAGGGCAACAACCTGTCGAACCCCGGAAGCCCGAACGTGCCGGGCGGACCTGGGGGCGGCGGCAAGGTCCCGAGTGTGGGCGGCGGCCCTGGTGGCGGCGCGAGCAGCTTCAACCCCGCGAACATGCCCAAGTTCGACGCGAAGCCGACTGACTTCCAGACAAGCCACACGGGCGTCAACGATCCCCACAACCCCAACAACACCGGCATCCCGACCGGGACCTACAACCCCACGGGCTCGGACAGCACCACCGCACAGGGCTACACGCCGTCGTCGTTCGATTCGAGCGGTTTCGGTCCGGGCGGTGCCGGTGGCGGGTTCGGCCCGGGTGGTGGTTTCGGCGCAGGTGCCGGGGGCGGCAGCGGCAGCGGCAGCGGGTTCGGTGGCGGCGGCGCTGGTCCGGGTGCGGTCGCGGGCTTCGGGCCGGGTGCGTTCGGCGGCGGCTTCGGGCCCGGGGGCGCGGCCTCCGGTGCGGCGGGCGGGCTCGGCGCTGGTGAGGGCGCGGCCGGCGCAGGCGTGCGTGGCGGTGCCATGGGAGGCGCGGCCGGGAAGGCCGGCGCGTCCGGGATGGGCGGCATGGGTGCGGGCGGCGCCAAGGGCGGCAAGGGCACCGAGGACGAGGAACACCAGACCAAGTACCTCGTCGAAGAGGATGCCAACGAGCTGTTCGGCACCGACGAGCTGACCGCGCCACCCGTGATCGGTGAATGAGGCCCAACGACGTGATCACCCTTGATCAACCGAACAAGTTCACCCTCCCGACGCTGTTCAACCTGATCAAGCGCCGGGGCGGTGAGCCGCACCAGGTCATCGCGGACATGCCGGTCTTCCTGGACCCGGATGCCGAGCGGACGATCGACCAGGACGTGAACAAGGTCCTGACCGAGATCGGGCTGATGGGTCCACGCGGCATGGACCGCGACCTGCTGGCGCTCATCGAGTCGATCTGCCACCCGCAGATCGAGTACTACGGGTGGTTCGACGGGCAGTTCGACGACGGCAGCCCCTCGAACTACGCCGTGCTGGTAGGGAGCGGGAACGGCGGTGGGTTCGCGCTGCTCCGGGTCATCGGAGAGCAGACGGTCACCGTGGTCCGGCAGCGGCCGGACCTGTTGCTCCCGACGTTCCTCGACCTCCTGCCCGCAGGCCAGGGCGCGTCGGGACAGCCGCTGGTCACCAGCAAGTCCGAGTTCGAGAGCGGCCACGCCGCGGGGTCCGAGGACGTGTCGCAGCGCTCGATTATGCAGACCGGGCATGGGCGGAACGAGGCGCTCGCGCCGCTGAAGGAGATTCAGCGGATCCTCAAGGCGCCGCGGACCGGGGCGGGGTCGTTGTACGTCGCGATGCGGCCGAACGGGGGGCGGCGCCGGCGGATTCCGAAGCCGATCAACTTCGTGGACACCGCCGAGGGGCGCTGGCTGATGGAGGAGCGGCCCGGACGGGACGACTCGCTCATCGTGTTCACGCCGGGCACGCCGAAGGCGATCGGGGATCGGTTGCGGACCGCGCAGAGCGCGTTGGGCTGACCCGTCAGAGCGCTACTCCGGGTGGGGTTTCGAGTGCGGCACGTTCAGGTGGCCGTCAGGTGAACCCCACCCGGTTTTCGTATTGCGAACCGGCTTACCAGCGCGTTCTCACTCAGCGGTTACTCAGAGCACCGAACCGCCGGTGCGCGATCGCGTGTCCAGTCGTTCAGCCCACCGTGGCACGCCTCTACGCTCCGTAGCACTCATCCACAGGCAGGTGTGCACACGCATGCGCGACACGCCGAACGACGCACCGTACGCGACACGCCGGACGGGTTTCGACAAAGTTCTCCACAGTCTCTACACAGGCCTTGACCTGCGGATTCTTTGAAGCTGATCAGTACTGTCCCCATCTTGTCCACAGCGTGACGGCTACCTGTGACTGGTTACCTCCAGTCGTCCACAAGTTATCCACAGGACGGTCAACACCCGGAATTGCGCTCGTCCGTCCGGGGGATCTAGCGTGCCCTCGGCCAGCACTCACGGTGGCGCCCGGCGTGGCAAGTCATCGGTGAGAGCGACGTCGGTCCATCATCAAGAGGGCCCGGCGGTTGGGCTGGGAAAGTCGGAGAGGATCCGGCATAATCGAACAGGTGTTCGCACGAGGAGGGCTTGCGCGGCACCGTTCGGCACAGGACGTGACGAGTGGCAGGGGATGACCGCGGCTTTGCCCGCCGGTCGAGGAGGTGTCCGGGGCGGTGGCGCTGACCGACGACCGCGGTCCGATGTACGACGCGGACTCCGACCCGGGGCCCAGTGACCCGGGTCCGGGCGGTTTCGACCGGCAGCCGCCGCAGGACATGGCGGCGGAGCAATCGGTGCTGGGCGGCATGCTGCTGTCGAAGGACGCGATCGCCGACGTGATCGAGGCGCTCGGGCCCGGCGACTTCTACCGGCCCGCGCACCAGGCCGTGTACGACTGCATCCTCGACCTCTACGGCCGCGGCGAGCCCGCCGACCCGATCACGGTGTCGGCGGAGCTGGAGCGCCGCGGCGAGCTCGGCCGCGTCGGCGGGGCGCCGTACCTGCACACGCTCATCGCGACCGTCCCCACCGCGGCCAACGCCGGCTACTACGCCGAAATCGTCGCCGAGAAGGCGGTGCTGCGTCGGCTCGTGGAAGCGGGCACGCGCATCGTGCAGTACGGCTACGGCGCGGCGGCCGCCGACGGCGCGAACATCGACGAGGTCGTCGACCGCGCGCAGGCCGCGATCTACGACGTCACCGAGCGCCGCACCAGCGAGGACTACGTCGCCCTCGAAGACCTGCTGCAGCCGACCATGGACGAGATCGACGCGATCGCGTCGCGCGGTGGCCAGTCGCAGGGCATCCCGACCGGGTTCGCCGACTTCGACGAGCTCACCAACGGCCTGCACCCCGGCCAGATGATCATCGTCGCCGCGCGCCCCGGTGTCGGCAAGTCGACACTAGGCCTGGACTTCGTGCGTTCGGCGTCCATCCGCCACGGCCTGACCAGCGTCATCTTCTCGCTGGAAATGAGCCGCACCGAGATCGTGATGCGCATGCTCTCGGCCGAGGCCAAGATCCGCCTCGCCGACATGCGCGGCGGCAAGATGTCCGACGACGACTGGACCCGCCTGGCCCGCCGCATGAGCGAGGTCTCGGAGGCGCCACTGTTCGTCGACGACTCTCCGAACATGACGATGATGGAGATCCGCGCGAAGGCCCGCCGGCTCAAGCAGCGCCACGACCTCAAGCTGGTGGTCGTCGACTACCTCCAGCTGATGACGTCGGGCAAGCGCGTCGAGTCGCGGCAGCAGGAAGTCTCGGAGTTCTCGCGGCAGCTCAAGCTGCTCGCGAAGGAGATCGAAGTGCCGGTCATCGCGATCTCCCAGCTCAACCGTGGTCCGGAACAGCGCACCGACAAGAAGCCGATGCTCTCCGACCTCCGTGAGTCGGGCTCCCTGGAGCAGGACGCCGACATCGTCATCCTGATCAACCGCCCCGACGCCTGGGAACGTGACGACCCCCGCGCCGGAGAAGCCGACCTGATCCTGGCGAAGCACCGCGCCGGCCCGACAAGCACGATCGTCGTGGCGCACCAGCTGCACTACAGCCGCTTCGCCGATCTCGCGCACGACTAGCCGCTTTGTCCGACGCGGTCCCCACCTTCGGCGGCGTGCGACTGCGCGCGTTCGAAGACCGCGACGTGGACATGATCCTCGACTTGTCGACCGATCCCTACATCCCGGCCATCGGTTCGCTCGGCAGCAACTCCAGCCTGGACGACGCCCGCGCGTACCTCCGGCGACAGCACGACCGCCTCGACGCCGGGCTGGGCTACGCGTTCTGCATAGCGTCCGCGAACACCGACGAAGCACTGGGCACGATCGGCCTGCACCTCACCGCCCGCGCCGCCGGCCGCGGGGTAAGCCATCGCCCCCGCCCACCGCGGCAAGGGGTTCGCGCGGCAGGCGCTCACCGCGCTGACGCGGTTCGCCTGGTCGATCCCGGACCTGCACCGGATCGAGCTGTACATCGAACCGTGGAACGTCGCCTCGGTCCGCACGGCCGAGGCCGCGGGCTACCAGCGCGAAGGCCTGCTCCGCAGCCACCAGGAAATCAGCGGTCGGCGGGTCGACATGCTGCTGTACTCCGCCATCAAGCCGGCTGACCAGCCAAGATAGGCAGATCGGCAGCCGGCCGCGCGGCGCGGGCGGTTCAGCTGGGGCGCCAGGCGGCCATCGCCGTGTACTCGGCGAGCAGGGCGGGCGGCAGGTCGCCGTGGCGGCGGCCTGTTGGGACGCGGGCAGGTAGGTGAACATCTCCACGAAGCCGACCGTGATCGCGTTCTCGACCCGGGGTCGGACCAGAGCTCGGTGTCCAGCACGGCCGCGACGGCGCGCGCCTGCGTGAACTGGTCGGGGTCGGCGTCGCGGCGGCGCCAGGTGGCGAGGTACCAGACGCCGAGGGTGTCGAAGTACCGCGTCGGCAGTAGTTCGCCGTGGTCGGAGAGGTGCTCGGTCATCGGGGCGGCCGCGTGTGGTGCCGCAGCGGCGGCGGCCTGGGCCACGCGGATCTGGTCGGGAGACGCGAAAGGTTCGGCGCCCGCGCGGGCGGCGTAGTCCCGGCCAGGGTCGTCCATGTCGATCACCCCGCCACCGTGCGGCTCAGCGGCCCAGTGCCTCGTAGTTCGTGATGAAGCTCGTCAGCAGGCGGGCGAACGTCGCGCGATCGTCGGCGCTCCACGGCGACATCGCCTCCGCGAGGACAGTTCTGCGAGCGTGTGCGGCGCGTCCAGGCGGGCGCGGCCGGCCGGGGCCAGGGCGAGGACGGTACGGCGGCCGTCGGATTGGTCGGCTTCGCGGTGCAGGTCGCCCTGGTCGACGGCGCGGGCGACGAGGCGGCTGGCGCGCGGCTGGTCGACGCCCAGAGCCGTGGCCGGCGACGTGACGGTGGCCGCATCGCCACGGTCCGCGAAGTCCTCGACGACATCGAGCAGTTCGATCACCGGGTCGACCACATGCCGGCCGGGGTCGCGGGCGATGCAGGTGAGGGCACGGCGCTGCCGGCTCCGGCGAGTAGCGATCATGGCGCGTTCGACGTCGGCCACCGGACTTTCGCCTCGATCTCTTGGTGGGCTTCCCGGCCTTCGGGCGGTGAGCTGGTGGTCCGAGGTGAGCCGGCCGCGGTGGCGCAGCTCGTCGAGATGTGGGCCATGTTGCCTCCTTGGACCCTGAACGGCTTCAGGGCTTTGTCGAGGCCTTGCGCGCCCGGGCCACACACGGCACCGACGAGGACGACTACCTCACCACCATCCGCGCCCTCGGACAAATGGCTGAAACCTCACCTGACGAAATATCCCCGGGCCGCCCGACGTCGAGTACTCTAGTAGTTGAAGTTTCAAACACCTGGAGGCACCCATGGCCCGCACCCCGGTTCTCTACCTCAGCCACGGTGCGCCGCCGCTCGCGGACGACGCGAGGTGGACCAAGCAGCTCGCCGGCTGGTCCGCGGACCTGCCGAAGCCCGAGGCGATCCTCGTGGTCTCGGCGCACTGGGAAGAGGCGCCACTGACGCTCGGGGCGACCGAGACCGTCCCCCTCGTGTACGACTTCTGGGGCTTCCCCGACCGCTTCTACCAGGTGAAATACGCCGCACCGGGTGCGCCGGAGCTGGCCGCGAAGGTGCGCAAGCTGCTGCACTCGACGACCCCCGTGCACGATGCACCGGACCGTGGTCTCGACCACGGCGCGTACGTGCCGCTCGTCGAGATGTACCCCGACGCCGACGTCCCCGTGCTGCAGGTCTCGATGCCCTCGCTCGACCCGCGGGTGCTGTTCGACCTCGGCCGCAAGCTCGCGCCGCTGCGCGACGAAGGCGTGCTGATCATCGGCAGCGGCTTCTTCACCCACAATCTCAGCGCCATGCGCGAGACCGACGGCACCGACGGCACGCCGCCGCAGTGGTCCACCGAGTTCGACCACTGGGGCGACGAGGTCATCAACCGAGGCGACGTCGACGCCTTGCTCGACTTCCAGCACAAGGCCCCGGCCGCCGCCGTGGCGCACCCGCGCATCGAGCACTTCGCGCCGCTGTTCGTCACGCTCGGCGCGAGCGAGACGACCGGCCGCACCGTGATCGACGGGTTCTGGCACGGCCTTGCGAAGCGCTCGCTCGAATTTTCCTGACGCACAAAGAAAACGGGCCCGGAAGCTGGCTGCTTCCGGGCCCGTTTCGGGTTGGCTAGGTGCTCACTTCTTGAAGAAGCCGGTCACCTTCGCGGCCAGCTGCTGGATCATCGCCAGGGGCGAGGAGTCCATGCCCGACAGCGCCGGGACCTGAGCCACGGGCAGCGCCGGGACGGCGGGCAGCGTCGGCAGAGCCGGCACACCCGCGGTCGGCAGAGCCGGGACACCCGACGTCGGCAGCGTGGCGGGCACGCCCGGCAGAGCCGGCAGCGCCGTCACGGCGGGGAGCTGCTGCAGCGTCGGCAGGTTCGCCTTCACCGGGAGCTGAGCGGGCAGCGCCGGCAGAGCCGAAGCGTCGGCGCGCTCGCCACCGAGGGGCAGACCCGGCAGCTGCACGCCGCTACCCAGACCCGACACGGTCGGCAGGGAGGTGGCGCCCTTGAGCTGGCCCAGCTCGTTCAGAGCCGACAGCCCGCTGACCGGCAGGTCGGCGCGCTCGGCACCCGGCAGCATCGCCATGGCGGGCAGGCCCGGCAGAGCACCGGCGTCCGGCAGGGCCGGCAGCGCGGGCAGACCCGGCGTGGCGCCGGAGGTCGGGAGCGACGCCAGAGCCGGCAGCGCGGGCAGCTGAGCCGCACCGAGCTCGTTGCCGAGCGGGGTGTCGATCGACGGCTCGGACACGACGGTGTTGTCGGTGCCCTCCGCGGTCGCGGTGCCCAGCAGCTCCAGCGGGACGCCGAAGACCGGGACGTTGACCGGCAGGTGGTGGTAGAAGTTGTAGCCCGAGAGCGCACTTCCGTCACCGTCGGTGGTGGGGGTGCCACCGTTGGTCGCGGTGATGTTGTTGTCACCGGTCGCGTGGGCGACACCGGCCGCGGAAACGGCGTTGGTCACCACGTGCGGCACCGCGCTGACGGGGATGTCGAGGATGTTGCCCGAAACCGAGCCCTCGAGACCCGACGTGGTGTCGTCACCGGCAGCGGTCACGTCCTGCGTGTTCATGCTGTCGGCGGAGGACACGCCCGCCGCGGACACCGAGTCCGCCACGACCGGGACGGCCGCCAGCGGGTCGGCACCGATGACGTTGCCCGCCACCGCGCCGGCGTCGCCGTTGGTCTGCGAGTCGCCACCCGCGGTCGATGCGACGTCGTTCGAACCGGCCGCGTGGCCCAGCGCCGCACCCGCGACACCGAGGCCCGACGGGTTCACCGCACCGGCAACCGGCGCCTTGATGATGTTGCCGGCGATGCCGCCGCCCTGCCCGTCGGTGCTGGCGTGGCCGCCCGCGGTCGAGTCGGTCAGGTTGTCGGCCTGCGCGGTGCCGATGCCGGCCACCGCGCCGCCGATCCCGTGGCCCTGGACGGGCAGCGAGACCGGGGCCTCGATGATGTTGCCCGCGCCCGCGCCCTTGGTGCCGGTCGCGTGCGTGTCGGCGCCGGCACCCGAGGTGGTGTCGCCGGTCGCGTTGCCGTGACCCTGGCCCACGAACGCGCCGCCGATGCCGAAGACCTGCACCGGGGCCGACACCGGGACGGTACCGAGGTTCGAGCTCAGGAAGCCGTTGTCGTCAGCGGTGTTGCCGCCGCCGCCGCCCTGGACGACCTTGGTCTCGTGCGCGTCGGCCGAGCCCTGGCCGATGAACGAGCCGCCCACGCCGAAGACCTCGGCGGGCACGCCCACCGGGACCTGGACGACGTTGCCCGAGCCCGAGGAGTCGTTGCCCTGGCTGCCGTCGTAGCCACCGGCCGTGACGGTCTTGGTCTCGTTCGACGTGCCGGAGGCGTTGCCGATGTGGCTGCCGCCGATGCCGTGCACCTCGGGAGCGCCCGCCACCTGGCTGTTGACGACGTTGCCGCCCAGCACGGTGTCGTTGCCACGGGTGTAGCTGCCGTTGCCTGCGTTGGCGTCGGTGGTGTTGTCGCACGCGGCGTGCGCGTTGCCGATGTAGGTGCCGCCGACGCCGCACGCCTCGACGGGGAGGGCCACGGCCGGGTCGACCACGTTGCCCGCGCCCGCGGCCTGCTGGCCTGAGGTCTTGACGAAGCCGCCCGAGTCGACGGTGCTCGAGTGCGAGCTGCCGACCGAACGCTCGGGCGACATGCCCGTGGTCGCGTTGCCGATCCACGAACCCGCCACGCTCGCGACGTTCGCGATCGGGCTGAGCTGAGCCGCCACGGCGTTGCCGCCGAGGAACGACTTGTCACCGTCGGTCTCGAGGTAGGTCGGCGTGCCGGCCAGGCTGCCCGGCCGCTTGTCGCCCGCCTTCGCGTCGGCCGAGGAGGAGGACGTCGCGTCGGCGTCCGAGCCCCACACGCCACCGGCGTTGCCGTTGAACTTCACCGGCAAGGCGATGGGCGCGCCCACCACGTTGCCGGTGCCCGCGCCACCCTTGCCGTCGGTCAGCGCGGAGCCGCCCGAGGTGGCCGTGGTGTCGGCGGTGTACTGGCTGTAGCCGTTGCCCAGGATCCAGGAGGCGGCGTTGCCGGTGACCTGCACCGGGGTGGCGAACTGGCCGGCGACGACGTTGCCGGACAGGCCGGAGCCCTTGCCGGTGGTGTCGATGTTGCCGGTCTCGGTGGTGCTCTGGCTGGCCGAGCCGCCGTGCACCGCGCCGGACCCGCCCGCGAGGCCGACGCCGTTGCCGGCCAGCTGCACGGGGAGCGCCCAGTCGAGGGCGACGACGTTGCCCGCGAGCCCGGAGTTCTTGCCGGAGGTCGCGATGTCCTGGTTGTGCGAGTAGTTCTGCTCGTGCGACTTGCCGTCGACGTTCGCGTCACCCAGCACACCGACGGCGTTGTCGACGATCTGGATCGGCACGACCAGGTCGCCGGAGACCTTGTTGCCCTTGAGGGCGTCGTGGGTCGGCGTCAGCTGCCGCGGCGCGTCGGCCTTCGGCAGGCTGTCCGTCAGGTTGCTCGCCGCACCGCCGGGGGCCTTCGCCGAAGCGAGCGCGTCCTTCACAGCGGAGGTGACGGGCTTGGTGCTGACCTCACCCTGGTAACCAGGAACGTCCACCTGACCCAGCGGGGTGCCGATGGCGTTGTTGTCGACGTCGACCGGAACGGTGACGTTGAGGTCGAGCGGGGAGGCCGGGGTGTCAGGGTTGACGTTTTCGTCGGCCGAGGCGATGCCGGTGCCCAGCATCAACAACCCACCCGTGACCAACGCGGTCTGGAGTCCGCGCTTTGCCCAGGTCTGCATGGGGTTTTTCTCCTTCATTTCGGGTTCCCTTGCGGGCTTGTGGAGGTGCGCTTTTCGCCGTGTTCATCGAGGGGAAATGCGCACCAGAGGGGTGGTGCAGTGCGAGCGCGGAAAAGGGCGCATCGCGAGAAAACCCGCGGGGTTCAGTCGGTGACGCGAAGCAGGCACGACGAAGGTGCTCGAGCTTCAGGACGCGTCAGCGACCCCGCGGGTGAGGTGGATCAGTCAGGAGTGACGCCGGGCTGCTCGCCCGGGCTGAGCGGCGTGTGCCGCACACCGGCACGGGTCGAACCCGCCACGGCGTTGTCGACGGCAGCGGTGACCCAGGAGGGGACGCCGAAGTTGAGGCCGTCGAGGTGACCACCGGGGGCGGTGTTGTTGCCGCCGCCGGGGACAGTCGGGATGGAGGGGGGCGCCATCGGAAGCTGCGCCGGGGAGAACGGGTCGGGCAGGTTGCGGTGGTCGCCACGCGAAGGCGTGTCGACGCTGTCGCCTGCTGCCGCGAAGTCCTCGTGCACGGAGCGGGAGAAGATCGCCCGCAGCGCGTCGGAGGTGGAAACCGCTGCGGCGCCGAGGTTCTGCGCGGTGTCACCGGTGGTGCCGGTCGCGGCCGAGACGGGCGCGGCCGGCTCGACGGGCGATCCCGGGAGCTCGGGGAGGTCGGCCAGCGACCCCGTGTGACTCGGGTCGAGCAGGTCCCACACCTTGCGGCCGAAGTCCTGCGCCTCGGGCGACGGGGCCGTGGCCTCGTCGATCACGCGGCGGGTGTCCTCGGGCTTGCGGGCGATGTGCTCGATCGCGCCGAGCGTGCGCGACGCCGGGTGCAGCACGGCGTCTTCACCGAGGTCTGTCACGGCGTCGCTGACGCGCCCGGACACCTCGTGGTCGGCCGTGGTGCGCACCTGGTCGCGGTGCGGGCCACCGATGTGATCGCGCGGGTCGAGCGAGCAGATCGGCCGGTCGTGGCCCGGCTCCGACCACGTGGTGGCGTCCTGTTCGCACGCGGAGACGTTCTGCACGGCGCCCGCGGCGGTACCGGCGACGTTGCCGGCGAACTGCGAGACGCCGCGCGTGACGTCGCCGAGGTTGGCCACGGTCGCGTCGGTCACCGGGGTGACGCTGGCGCCGACCTCATCGGCCTGGATGGTGTCGGCCGAGGCAGCGGAGGAGGAGACGGCCCACGCGGCGGCGGTCGCGGCGACCGCGCCACCGAGGACGAAGAGCGCACGCGACGCGAGACGGCCGACGCGCTTCGCGTCCCGCCTCTCGTTCGCCGCGTTCGTCACTCGTGCTTCTCCTCAACTCAAAACGTATGGCTCGGAAAAACTTTCGGGCTTTTCGGCTTTCCGGGAATCGTCGGAATTGCGTTCCCCATCGCCGGGTGTGCGACCGAGAAAACCAGGAGCCACACCCGTCACGCATCCTTGACACGACTTGATGCCACCATCGTGTGAACAACGCAGAGTGTGGCCCGATCTCACGTTCGGTGATCATCACTGGCGGAGCGCGGTTACTCCGCAGTCGGCTGTCAAGCGCCACTTCGGGCGAACCGGCGGACGCGCCGCCGTCCGCAGCACCGCGATTCGCCCGGATTGACAGGGCGGACCGATACGGTGGACTTCGTGAGCCAGCCACCACGCGGACGGCGCGAGCAACCGTTCCTCACCGACAACACCGACATCACCGGCCTTGTCCCGCGCGGACTGCGGGTGGCCGCGGCCCTGGGGTGGCGGTTCATCGTCGTGATCGCCGCGCTGTACGCAGTGGTCTGGCTGATGGGTTACCTGGCGGCGGTGGTCATCCCGGTGTCCATCGCGCTGCTGCTCGCCGCTCTGCTCGCGCCCGCTGTGGAGAAGCTCGTGCAAGTCCGCTTCCCGCGCGGATTGGCGACGGCGATCGTGCTGATCGCCGGCCTGGCGGTGCTGGGCGGCCTGCTGACGTTCGTGATCACGCAGTTCTCCAGCGGCCTGCCGCAGCTGCAGCAACAGCTGAACAACAGCCTCAACCAGATCAAGGACTGGCTCACCAACGGCCCGATCCACCTGCGCCAGGAGCAGATCCAGGACTTCCTCAGCAACGCGATCGGCTTCATCCAGAACAACCAGGCCTCGCTCACGAACACCGCGCTGACCACGGCGGGCACCGTCGGGGAGATCCTCACCGGCTTCGTGCTCACGCTGTTCGTCACGATCTTCTTCCTGGCGGGCGGCAACCAGATCTGGTCGTTCCTCGTGCGCGGCATCCCCTCGCGGGTGCGCAAGCGCGTGGACGTGGCCGGGCGCCGCGGTTTCGCGTCGCTCGTCAGCTACATCCGCGCGACGGCCGCGGTGGCCGTGGTCGACGCCGTGGGCATCGGCATCGGGCTGTGGATCGTCGGTGTGCCGCTGGTGATCCCGCTGGCGACGTTGGTGTTCCTCGGCGCGTTCATCCCCATCATCGGTGCGGTGATCGCGGGCGGCGTCGCGGTGCTGATCGCGTTGGTGACCAAAGGTTTCATCGGCGCGGTGATCGTGCTGGCGATCGTGATCGGTGTGATGCAGCTGGAAAGCCACGTGCTGCAGCCGCTCCTGCTCGGGCGCGCGGTGCGGCTGCACCCGTTGGCCGTGGTGCTCGCGATCGCCACCGGCCTCGTCGCCGCGGGCATCGCCGGCGCGCTGCTGGCCGTGCCGCTGCTGGCCGTGCTCAACGCGGGCATCCGGTCGCTGCTCCACGAACACGATCCCGATCCCGAAGCCGTCGACGTGCTCCACGACCAGGCGGCGCAACCCAACGACGCCGAACCGGGCTCCGACGACGCCGAAGTGCCGACTCGGGGCGACGACGAGGAGAAGTGAGCACGCCGGCCACCCGCGACCCGGCGACGCCGCTGTGGCGCGGGGTCGTGCTGCTGCGCGTGGTCACGTGGGCGTTCGCGCTCGGCGTGGTGATCGCGCACGGCGGTGAGTTCCAGCGCGCGTGGCTGGCGTGGGCCGCGGTCGGCGCGATGGGCGTGTGGACGCTCGTGTCGGGCGTCGCGTACCTGCGCGAGGGCGGCCGGTGGCGGTGGCTGGTGGTGCTCGACGTCGTCCTGACGACCGGGCTGATGTTGTTGTCGCCCTTCATCTTGTCGCCGACGCAGTACGCCGAGGCCGCGCCGCTGATCACCACGGTGTGGGCCGCGGTGGGACCGATCGCGGCGGCGACGCGCTTCGGCGCGGGCGGTGGTGTGCTGGCGGGACTCGTCGTCGCCGTCGGCACCGGCATCGCGCGCGAACGCCTGGACCTCGACGTCTTCCGCGACGGCGTGCTGCTGTGCGCGAGCAGCGTGCTGGTCGGCATGGCAGCCACCACGGCGCGGCGCTCGGCGGAGGCGCTCGCGCTGGCGTTGCGCACGGAAGCCGCGACGGCCGAACGGGAACGGCTCGCGCGCTCGATCCACGACAGCGTGCTGCAGGTGCTCGCGCGGGTCCGCCGGCGTGGCCTGGAGGTCGGCGGCGAGGCGGCCGAACTGGCGCGGCTCGCGGGTGAGCAGGAGATCGCGCTGCGCGCGTTGGTGACCACCGAGCCGTCATGGGCGGTGGCGAGCAACGGGACCGCGGACCTGCGTTCGGCGTTGCAGCTGCTGGCCACGCCGACGGTGCAGGTGGCGACACCGGCGGGCACGGTGGACCTGCCGGCGCACGTGACTTCGGAACTGGTGGCCGTCACACGCGAAGCACTGTCCAATGTGGAGAAACACGCGGGACCGGACGCCCGCGCGTGGGTGCTGCTGGAGGACCTGGGCAGCGAGGTCGTGGTGAGCATCCGCGACGACGGCCCGGGCATTCCCGAAGGCCGGCTGGCGCGCGCGGAAGCCGAAGGGCACCTGGGTGTGGTGGAGTCCATCAGGGGCCGGGTGCGCGATCTCGGCGGCACCGCAGCCCTGGACAGCGCTCCGGGCCGCGGCACGGAGTGGGAGGTGCGCGTGCCGAACAAGGCCGTGCCGGACAAAGCCGTGGATAACAAGACCGTGCCGGACAACACGAGGGGCGGACGATGACGATTTCCGTGATGGTGGTCGACGACCATCCCATCTGGCGCGACGGCGTCGCCCGCGACCTGGGGGAAAACGGCTTCGACGTCCGGGCCACGGCGCCCGACGCCCCCGCCGCCGTCCGCATCGCTCGCACGGTCCGCCCGGACGTCGTCCTCATGGACCTCAACCTCGATGGCACCTCCGGCGTCGACGCGACGCGCGAGATCACGACGGAGCTGCCGGACACGCGCGTGCTGGTGCTGTCGGCTTCCGGCGAGCACTCCGACGTGCTGGAGGCGGTGAAGGCCGGCGCCTCGGGCTACCTGATGAAGTCGGCGTCCGCGGCGGAACTGGTGGACGCCGTTCGCCGCACGGCCGAAGGAGATCCCGTCTTCACGGCGGGTCTCGCTGGTTTGGTGCTGGGGGAGTACCGGCGGATGGCCGACGCGCCTTCGTCCGCCGAGCCGGCGCCGCCGCGGTTGACCGAGCGGGAGACGGACGTGTTGCGCCTGGTCGCGAAGGGGCTGACCGCGCGCCAGATCGCGGAACGGCTGGTCCTCTCGCACCGGACGGTGGAGAACCACGTGCAGTCGACGCTGCGGAAGCTGCAGCTGCACAACCGCGTGGAGCTGGCGCGGTACGCCATCGAACACGGCCTCGACGAGGACTGACCGCTACGAAGCGCTGACTGCGGCTGTCTGCAGGGCGCCGGTCAGCTTGGCTTTCCCGAGCCGCCACGCGGGTTCACCCGGGTGCCAGGCCGCGACGACCCCGTCGTCGAGCACGAGGTCGCCGTCGTCGGTCCAGTCCAGCGACGAGTGCTTGAGATTGTCGGTGGAGAACGGCATCGACGGTGCCTGCTGCCAGGTCAGGTCCGTGAGGTCGAGCAGCCACACGTCGCGGGTCTGGATGTCGGAGTTGTGCCACGCGGGCGAGCCGAAGTCGACGGCCGCGAAGGTGCCGTCCCGGCTCGGCACGACGCGGGGATTGCTCTGGACCACCGGCGGCTGGATCTTCTTCCGGCTCCCGTCGCGCAGGTCGACGACCGTGAGGTCCGTGAGGCCGCCGAGGATCAGCCGGTCGCCGATCGCGGCGAGGATGCTGGGGGCCTGCTGCACGGTGCGGCCGGTGTCGGGGTCGATGAGGACGTCGACGGTTTCGGCGGTGCCGTTGTTCACGGTGATCAGCAGGCCGCGGGAGGTCTCCTCCCGCAGGATCGTCGTGCAGCTCGCCACGTTGCCGCCGCCCAGCGCCGAGCCGGCGAGCGACACGTGCTCGAGCCGGCAGCTGTCCGGGGCGTCCTGGCGGATGACCCACACGCTCTTGGCGTCGGCGCCCGGCGCCAGGCTCACCGCCTGGCCGAGCGGCGTGGCCACGCCCGCGTAGGCGTAGACGTCGAAGGGCTGGCAGACCTGCTGACACGGGGGCGAGGTGAGGATCACCGGGGTGTGGCCGACGCGCTGCACGCCGACCAGCCGATCGCCGCCCGGCACGTCGGGCACCGGGCCTTTCGCGCCGGTGTCGGCGTCGAACAGGGTCGGCGGCGACGTGGCGAGCAGCAGTTGCACGTCGATCCCGCCGGTGGTGACCGACCCGGTGAGCCCGCTCGGCGGCGGGCCACTCGGCCGGGGCACCGCCGTGGCCTGGGGGGTCGGAGCCGGGGCGGGGGCCCCGCCCGTACACGCGGCCAGGAGGAAGCTCGTCGCAACGAGGGCGACGCCGGCGCGAAATACGGGTCTGTTCAGGGTTTTTCCCCGATCTGACGAGGGAAATACGGTTCTACCATCGTTTGCATGGCCGAGGAAGAGACGACCGGCGCGGAGACCGCGACCGAGACGAAGCCGTTGACCGCACGCGACATCCGGGTGTCGGACGACGAGCGCGAACACGTCGTCGCCGTGCTGCAGAAGGCGATCGGGCTGGGAATGCTCAACCTCGACGAGTTCACGGAGCGCACCGACAAGGCGCTGGCGTCGCGTACGCGCGGTGAGCTGAACGCCGTGCTCACCGATCTGCCGGGGCTGCTGCACCCGGAGGCGGCACCGAGTTACCCCGCCTACCAGCCGCCGACCAGCACGTATGTGCCCGGTCAGCGGCTCGAGCTCAACGCCAAATACTCGTCGCTGCAGCGCGGCGGGCCGTGGCTGGTGCCGCCGGCGATGGTCGTGCGCAACAAGTACGGCAGCACGAAGCTGGACTTCACCGAGGCCCAGGTGTCGACGCCGGTCGTCGAGATCGAGCTGGATGCCAAGTGGGGTTCGGTCGAGATCATCATCCCGCCGCAGGCCGCGGTGGACTACAACGCGATCACCGAGATCAAGTTCGGTTCGCTCGACGACAAGACCGGCAGCAACGGCCGGGCCGGCAACCCGCGCTACGTCATCACAGGCCGCATCCACGGAGGCTCGCTGGTCATCCGCAACCCTCGGCGGGGCTTTTTCGGCTGACCAGCGGTGCGGTGCCGGACCCGGTTTCCATCCGTCGGCCGGGTCCGGCTCCGTCTTTCAGTTCGCTGCCGCGCGTGCCGCGACGGGATCCGCGCCGGCCAGCGCGTTGGTTGCTTTCGCCTCCGCCTCGGCCAGCGTGACCGTGGCCAGTGAAGCGCCGACGGCCCGCACGGCCGCCGCGTTCATCGACAAGCTCGTGAGGCCCAGGCCCGCGAGCACCACGGCGAGCCGCGGGTCGGCCGCCGCTTCGCCGCACACGCCGGCGGGCTTGCCCGTCGCCTTCGCCGCGTCACCGATCAGCTTGAGCAGGCGCAGCAGCGCGGGCTGCCACGGGTCGTTCAGCTTCGCCACGGCGCCGAGCTGGCGGTCTGCGGCGAACGTGTACTGGGCCAGGTCATTGGTGCCGACGGACACGAAATCGACGACGTCCAGGATCTCCCGCGCGGACAGCGCCGCTGCCGGGATCTCGATCATCACGCCGGCGCGCTCGATGCCGGCCGCACGCACTCGTTCGGCGAACCACGCGGCTTCCTCGGCCGTCGCGACCATCGGGGCCATCACGGAGACGAGCGCGCCTGAATCCTGGGCCGCCCCGGCGATGGCCTCGAGCTGGCGGTCGAGCACGTCGGGCCGGTCGAACGCCACGCGCAGCCCGCGCACGCCCAGCGCCGGATTGGGCTCGTCGTCGGGGTTGAGGAAGGCGAGCGGCTTGTCGGCTCCCGCGTCGAGCGTCCGCACGATCACCGGCTTGCCGCGGAACGGCGCCAGCACCGCCGCGTACGCCTTGCGCTGCTCCTCGACGGACGGCTCCGCCGGGGCGTCGAGGAAGCTGAACTCGGTGCGGAACAGGCCGATGCCTTCGGCGCCCGCTTCGGCGGCCGCCTGCGCGTCGGCGGGGGAGCCGACGTTGCCGTAGACCTTGACGACGTGCCCGTCGGCGGTGGCGCCGGTGCCGTTCCACTCCGCGGGACCCTGCGCGACGGCGGTGATGATGGGTGCCGCCGGATCGGCTAGCTGGATGACGCCCGTGTCGCCGTCGACAGTCAGCGCCTTCGCGTCGAGCTCGAGCAGACCGCGCACGGCGACGACGGCCGGGATCCCGAGCGCGCGGGCGAGGATCGCGGTGTGGCTCGTGGGCCCGCCCTCCTCGGTGACCAGGGCGAGCACCTTCGCCGGGTCCAGCCCCGCGGTATCGGCGGGCGCCAGGTCGCGGGCGACCAGCACGCTGGGCGAGGCGAGCTCCGGCACCCCGGGCGGCGCGACGCCGAGCAGCTCGGCCACGAGCCGGTCGCGCACGTCACGCACGTCACGCACCCGCTCGGCCATGTAGCCCCCAGCGGCGGCCAAGGCCTCGGCGAAGCCCTCGGCGGCCTGGTAGACGGCGCGAGCCGCGGGCAGGTTCTGCTCCGTCACCAGCTGTCGTGCCTGCGTGGCCAGCGCGGGGTCGGCGGCCATCGCGGCGGTCGTGATGAGGATCGTGGCGGCCTCGCCGGTCGCGGTCTCGGCCTGCGTCTCCAGCCGCTCCGCGACGGCCCGCGCGGCGGGCTCGATGCGGGCGGCCTCGACGGCCGGGTCGGCCGGTGCGGGCGTGCTCGCGGGCTCACCGAACGGCTCGGCAACACGCACGACGGGACCGCTCGCGCGCCCCGGACTCACCGCGACACCACTCAGGGTCACGCCGGCGGCGGACTGGCTCTCAGGCATGGTCTAGACCATAGCTCAGATACGTCTCGATATCGCGGGGTGGCGCACACAGTCCCCGAGCCCGCACTCGTTCCAGCACCGGTCGCACCTCCTCGTGCCACCACGCGTCGGCCAGCTCTTCGCGGCTGCGCAGCGGGCGGCCAGTCAAAGTCTGCCGGAAACCCCAGGCCTCCGCCGAATCTGCGAGCCGGAACCAGTCGGCCGGTTCGTCGAGCCACAAGCCCACGCGCACGTCGTCGTCGAGCGGCACGCGTTCCAGGAACAGCCGTTCCGCGGTCTTCGACGGCAGGTCGGCCAGCGTCAGGCAGCTCAGCGCGCACGCGACGGTGCAGATCAAGTGCACCTGGGCACGCACCGTCACGGCGCCCCGCGCCCGGGCGAGCGCCACGCGGTGGTGCCCGTCCTCCACGAAGTACAGCTCACCGAGGCGCACGAGCCGGACCGGCGGGAGGTCGGCCGCCGTGTTCGCGAGCGCCTCCCACCGCCCTCGCAGCGCGCGGTTGAGCGGCCGGAAGTGCCGGTCGAAGTCACCGACGCGCGCGACGGTCCCGACCACGCGCGTCACCGGCACATCGCGGACGCCCTCGTCAGTCTCGGCCTGCTTGCCGAGAGCCGCCAGCGTCTCGTCCAGCGGCAACAGCGCCAGCGCGTCGGGACGACGGGCGTCGGCGATCGCCTTCAGCTGCGCGGCGTACCCCCGCCACCAGGCCGAACCGAACGAATCGCCCATACAACGGACAACACCGCCACGCCGCGGGTCATTCCAGCTCGTCGGACGTCGGGTACGACGGCTGCGCCCCAGGTCGGGTCACGCTGATCGCGGCCACCTTCACCGCGCGCCGCGCCGCATCGACGAGATCGACGCCCTCGGCCAGGGCGGCCGCGAGCGCTCCGGCGAATGCGTCGCCCGCGCCGGTCGTGTCGACGGCCTCGACCTTTGGCGACGCGACCTCCGTGACCCCGTCGGCGGCCGCCACCACGGCACCCTTCGCGCCCAGCGTGACGACGGCCGCGCGCGGGCCCAGCTCGAGCAGCTTTCGCGGGTCGGTGTCGTCCGAGCCGAGCAGATACGCGGCCTCGTGCTCGTTGACCAGCAGGACGTCGAGCGCGCCGAGCGTCGCGGGAGACAGTTGCGCGGCGGGTGAGAGGTTGAGCAGCACCTTCGCACCGGCGGCAGCCGCGCGTCGGACGGCGTGCTCGACCGTCGGCAGCGGGACTTCCAGCGACAGCACCACAACCGCGGCGTCAGCGAGAGCCTCGTCGGTGATGTCGGCGGGCGTCAGGGCGGAGTTGGCGCCGGGGGAGACCAGGATCGAGTTCTCGCCGTCCGGCGTGACGGTGATGTACGCGATGCCGGTGGGGCGGTCGACGGTCCGCAGGTGCTCAGTCCCGACACCGGCGCCCGACAGGGAATCCCGCAGGAGCGCGCCGTACGGGTCCGAACCAACGGCACCCAGCAGAGCGACATCCGCACCCAGCCGGCCCGCCGCGACCGCCGTGTTCGCGCCCTTGCCGCCCGGGGACAGCACCGTGTCACCGCCCAGGACGGTTTCGCCGCCGGCCGGGCGGCGGTCGACGGGGACGACGAGGTCGGCGTTGGCTGAACCCACCACCAGCACGGCTGCGCACATGGCCGACACCTTGCCACGACTGCGCTCGGGCGCAGGTCACACACCGTCCGTGCGCAAAAGTGAAGGTTTTTGTAACTTATCCGGCGCCCAGTGCGACAATCAGGCGAGCAGCGGCTGCCCGTCACTCGATCGGGGGATCCATGTCCCCCACGCGTCATTTCTGACACGGGTTCCGCTCTTGTGGATCGTCACTGTCCTTGAGCCAGTGGCGTTGCCCCGACCGGAAGCGCACCGGGGAGGGCATCGGGTCGCCGGCGCCGATCACGTAGCCCCCCGAGTGATCGGCGTCGGCGGCGCCCCGACCAGCGCGGCCACGGCCCGCGCGGCCGGCATCGAAACACCCGAAGCGAGCACGAAATCACCGCCGTCGCGCGGGGTCACGCGGACGACGCCACCCGCCTCGGCCGCCACAGCCGAAATCTCGTCGCGCCGCACCACGACCCCGTTGTCGTACCGAGGGATCCACGTGACGCCGTGGCCGTCCACGGTGAACACACCCCGCGTGCCGCGGTGCCGCGTCCAGACCAGCGCGCCGACGCACAAGGCGACCGCGATCAGCCCGGGCACCGTGACCGGCAGCCACGTCCGCGCGATCAGCACCGCCATGAGCAACGCCACCGTGCCCCCGATCGCCGCCTGGCGCGCACCTGAAGCCTTGCTCGCGCGCACCGTCACGCTCTCGCCGGCAGCGGGTGCCCGCTTCACCGAAGCCCACCGCACCACCGTCACCGCTGCGCGCTGCAGACCGAACCCGCCGCGCCGGACCTCCAGCGACGGCCACCGCACCAACCCCGGCCGCACCGTCTCGACCGCGGCCGCCAACCGGTGGGCCTCACCGGGGTCGAACAACGTCGACAGGACAAAGCCCTGGGGGCCGCGGCGGCTGAACCTGCCCGCCCACCGCTGTTCGTCGGTCGGCACCAGGTACACCTCGACCCGATTGCGCTTCTCGACCAGCACCACCGCGCTGAAGTCGTCCCACGGCAGCACCAGTCGCGCGTCGCGAACAGGGAACCGCAGGCCACGCGACGCGACCTCGACGCTCAGCCGCTCCTTGCGCATGCCGCGGCGCCCGATGGGAATGCAGCCCAGCAGCATGAGCCCGACCAGCGCGATCACTGAGCCGGCGTACAGACCGGCGCGGCTCACGGTCATCAGGACGCCGCCGAAGCCGGCGATCAGGAGCCCCGGAACCAGCAGCAGCAACGTCGCCAGCCGCACCTGGTCCGGTGGAACGGGCGCGGGGTAGGTGACCGTGGTGATTTCGTCCATCTCGGACGAAGTGTGACAGAAGGCGGTCGGGGTTTCCCTACCCCGTTCGGCGGACGTCCGGGTGTTTTCGCAGCTCAACGACTCCTAGCGTCGAGCGTATGAAGATCTCGGACTGGAAACGAGTGGCCTACGCCCTCCTCGCCCTGCCCGCCTGTTTCGGCGGCAGACGCGCCCGGCAGCTGCTCGCGGACCGGCTCCTGGACGTCCCGCCGCGCGAAGGGACCCCTCGCTACCTGGCCGCGGCCGGGGTGAGCGTGGTGGCCATCCCCTGTTCGCTGCTCATCGGGTTCCTGGTGTGGCGCATCGCGACCTACGGCCTGTTCTGGGACCCCTCGACCGCCGGCGAATCGTGGGGCGGACCGTCGCTCGCCGGGGCCTGGCTCGTGCACTTCTGGTGCGCGCTGGGCATGGTCGTGGTGGTCATGTGGGTGCTGCGCCCGCTCACCGATCTGCAGGCCCGGCTGCTCTCCGGCCGCGTTGTTACGGGAACGACGGTGCCGACCACCTAGAATGTCCGGATGAGCAGCCCCACGCGAAGGGGCCGCGCGCGAGCGGCTACCGAGCAGGACATCCGCCGGACCGCCCGGAGACTGCTGGTCGAACAGGGTCCGGACGCCGTGACGCTCCGGGCGATCGCCCGGGAGCTGGGCATCACCGCGCCGGCCCTGTACCGCTACTACGAATCACGCGACGACCTGGTGGAGAACCTGCGCCTCGACGTGATCGCCGACCTCGCCGCCGAGCTCGCCGAGGACGTCGCCGTGCTCCCCGACGACGGCATGGCGCAGCTCTTCGCCATCTGCAAGGGCTTTCGCCGGTGGGCGCTCACGCACACCAAGGAGTTCACGCTGGTGTTCGCGTCGCCCACGGGCGGCGTCGGCACCACGGCGGGCAGCGCGCTGCACCGCCTCGACGAGCCGTTCGGCCGCATCTTCCTCGCCGCCGCCGGCCAGGTCCTCGCCACGCACGACCTGGTGATGCCGCCGAACGACGTCGTCCCGCCCGAGCTGCGCGACGACCTCACCGCGTTCCAGAGCGAACTGCTCACCGTGCTCCGCGAGTCGGGCCGCGCGATCGCGCCCGAGAAGCTGGACCTCGGGCTCACCTACCTGATGATCCAGTTCTGGGCGCGCCTCTACGGCCACGTGACGCTCGAGGTGTTCGGCAACTACCCGATCCCCGTGTCGAAGCCGGACATCCTGTTCGAGGCCATCCTCACCGACCTGGCCCGCGACGTGGGGCTGTACGCCGGCTAGACGGTATGAGGTGACTGTCTCGCGGTGAGACGGTTGCGGGCCGGGGCCTCGCTCGCGCACATTCGTGGGTTGCTGGGCAGGGGCTGCGTGCTCGGCCTATCCGACATACGTGGGAGGCCCCGGTGCTTGGTGAGCGTACGAGTGTGGGGCTCGATGTCCATGCCCGCTCGGTCGTGTCTGCGGCGATTTATGGTGTGACAGGCGAGCTGAGGCGGGCGCGGTTGACGCCCTCGCATGATCACGTCCGGTCCTGGGTCGAGCAGTGGGATGGCCCGGTTGCGGTGACGTATGAGGCTGGGCCGACGGGATTCGGGCTGTATCGCGCCTTGACGGATGCCGGGATCGACTGTGTGGTTGCGGCGCCCTCGAAGCTGCAGCGCCCGTCCGGTGACCGGGTCAAGACCGACGCGAGGGACGCTGTGCACCTGGCCCGGCTGCTGCGCCTGGGTGAGGTCACCCCGGTCTCGGTGCCTTCGGTGGAGCGGGAGGCCGCGCGGGATCTGGTTCGTGCTCGCGAGGACGCCCGGGGTGATCTGATGCGGGTCCGGCATCGGCTCTCGAAGCTGTTGCTGCGGCATGGAATCGTCTACTCGGGTGGTCGTGCCTGGACCGGAGCGCACGATGCCTGGCTGCGCCGGCAGCACTTCGACTCCCGGGCGACACGGGCCGCGTTCGAGTCCGACTACGACGCGGTCCTGGCGATCACCGCTCGCCGAGATCGTCTGGACACGGCCATCATCGACATGGCCGCCGACAGCGAGTTCACTGCCGTCGTGCGTCGGCTGTGTTGCCTGCGCGGGGTGTCGCTGCTGACCGGGTTCGCCCTCACGGTCGAGATCGGTGACTGGCACCGGTTCACCGGTGCCAGTATCGGCTCGTTCGTCGGCCTGGTGCCCTCGGAGCACTCCTCCGGGACGTCGCGGGTTCAGGGTTCGATCACCAAGACCGGCAACACCCACGCGCGCCGCCTGCTCGTGGAGGCCGCCTGGCACCACCACGCCCGCTACACGATCGGCAGCGGCCTGCGCGCCCGATGGAAACTGGCCCCGGCCGCGGCCCAGCACCGCGGCGACACCGGAAACCGCCGCCTGCACGAACGCTGGGTCAGGTTCGACCTGCGCCGCAAACGACCGGTCATCGCCAACGTCGCCATCGCCCGTGAGCTGGCCGGCTGGTGCTGGTCCCTCGCCATCATGGACTAGCACCCACCACGCCGCTTCGTCGCCGCACACGGTGGTGGCAGCGCACGGAGCGACCCGCGAAACAACTATGAGCAGCCCGTCGCCGCCATCGACGACCACGCCACGCTCGACCCTAGACACGCGGCGCAGCTCCAGCCGAAAACCCGTCCTGCGGTAACCAACCCGCGCATATCAGTCTGACCGCGCGTCGCCAACGACACGCTCACCACCCACACGCAACGACGAAGCACGAGACGCCGCGGAGGTCGCTCCCCGACGGCGTCTCACCCTGCCCTTGACAAAACACCACTACATATCAGTTGTTGCCGCGAGGGCGCACGGCGGAACACCCGCCCTTCGCCAGGCACCCGTGGTTCGGTTTCGTGCACGCCCGGACACGGTTTGTGACAAGCTCACCTTCGGATCTTGAAGGGGAGGGCCGGGGGTTGCTGCACGTCCAGGGGCTGGCGAAGGACTACGACTGGCGCCGGGTGATGGACGGTGTGTCGTTCGCGCTGCAGCCCGGTACGGTCACCGCGTTCCTCGGGCCGAACGGCGCCGGGAAGTCGACGACGCTGCGCATGATCTGCGGCCTCACCCGCCCCACCGCGGGCACGGCGACGATCGCCGGGCGGCGGTTCGCGGAGTGGCCGAACCCGGGGCACGTCGCGGGCGTGCTGCTTGACGCCGCCGCCGTGCACCCCGGCCGCACGGGCCGCCACCACCTCGTGAACGGCGCGAAGCTGATGCGCCTGCCCAGCTCGCGCGCCGACCAGGTGCTCGCTCAGGTCGGGCTCAGCGACGCGGCGAACCGGCGCATCGGCAAGTACAGCCTCGGCATGCGCCAGCGCTTGGGACTCGCGCACGCGTTGCTCGCCGATCCGCCCGTGCTCATCCTCGACGAGCCGATCAACGGCCTCGACCCCGAAGGAATCCGCTCCACGCGGCAACTCCTGCGCGGCTACGCCCAACGCGGCGGCACCGTGCTGCTGTCCAGCCACGTACTGTCCGAAGTGGACCAGTCGGCCGACCGCATCGTGATGATCGGCCACGGCCGCGTCGTCGCCGACGGTCCGCTCGCGAGCTTCGCCGGCCCCGCGCGGACGGTCGTGCGCACCAACGACGTACCCAAACTCGGCACCGCCCTGCACCGCGCGGGCCTCGACGTCCGCCAGACCGGCCCCGACGCCCTTTCCGTCGCCGCCGCGACCGAGCGCGTCTCGGAGATCGCGTTCGCCGCGCAGGTGCGGGTGCTCGGGCTGGCCGAGGAACAGCAGAACCTGGAAGAGCTCTTCTTCCGCCTCACGGGAGGTCCGCGATGATCCCGATGCAGACGCAGGTCCCGCAGCAGCCGGCGTGGGCGACAGGTGCCGCGAAGCGCGCTTCGTTCGGCACGGTGGTGGGTGTCGAGCTGCGGAAGTTCGCCGCCACGCCGGCCGACAAGATCCTGCTCATCGCCGCCCCCATCGGGCTGGTCGCTTTGTCGATCATGTTCATGGTCGACTCGTCACGCCCCAACACGCTCAGCGGCAGCTCGGCCCGGTGTTCCTGACGGTGCGGCTCGCCGCGGCGCTCGTCGATCTCACACTGGTGACGCTGATCGCGGCCGAGTGGCACTACCGGAGCTCGCAGCCGACGTTGCTGGTGCAGCCTTCGCGGATGCGATACGTGTTCGCGCAGGCCACCATCGCGGTGGGCGCGTGGCTGCTGATCGGCGGCGTCCACGTCCTGATGACGTTCACGTTCTACTCCGGCCGCCTCGACGCGCGCGACATCCAAAACCTGCTCACCTTCCGGCCCGGCATGGTCGTCGCGGCGTGTTTCATCGGCGCGCTCTGCATGACCCTGCTCGCGGTGACGGTCGGCTGGCTCATCCCCAACACCGCGGGCGCGATCACCACCTACGTGCTGGTGTCGCTGCTGTTCACGATCCTGCAGGGCAACATCGACTTCGCCGGCTGAGTCGACCCGATCGAACCCGCGCGGCAGCTCAGCGGGGTGTCCCAGCACGGAGTGATCGCGCTGGTCACCTCGCTGGTCCTGTGGCTCGGGCTGGCCGCGGTCGCGATCTTCCGGGCCGGCACGCGGGAAGCCGCTTAACGGGCGAGCGAGCCGCCGCCGGGGTCGACGATCTCCAGGTACACCTCGGCGAGGCGTTCGGTCTCCGGGCAGGACTTCGCGGCGATCCGCCGGTCGGCGTCGACGCTGTCTCCCACGAGCTCGCCGCCGCTCTCGTTGAACTGGATGGAGACCTCGAGGACCTGCTTCGAGCCGGTGTTGACCGAAACCGTGCACCCGTTCACGTCGAGGCTGTCGACCGCGTAATAGCGATTTTCCTGGAGCAACGTTCGCCGGAAATGGTGCAGCGTGTATGAGTAGGCGCCCCAAGTACCCGCCCAAGGATCCGGAACCCGGTCGCTCGGATCGAGTGCGCCCACGAACGCGGTCGGGCCGCTGGCGCGGGTCAGCGAGCACAAATTCTGGTACCCGTTGAACTGCGTTTTCTGGACCTCGAACGCGGCCCGGAGCTGCGCGTTCTGTTCGAACTGCGCACACGTGCCCGGGAACACGTTGGGCCGCGTGGTCATCACCGGCAACTGGTCGTAGGCCACCGAGTCGGCGGGCAGGGTCGGTGCCGGCTTGCCCGGGGCCGGGCCGGGCGCTACGGCGCAGCCGGTCAGAGCGAGGGCAGTGGCCAGTAGCGGAAGAACAGTGAGCGATCGACTACGCACGGCAAGCACGTTACCGGCCCGGGCACAGGACCCGGGCCGGAACGCACCGATTCACAGCACGATGTTGACCAACCGCCCCGGCACCACGATCACCTTGCGCGGCGTCTTGTCGCCCACCAGGGCGGCCACCTTCTCGTCCGCCAGAGCCGCCGCCTGCACCGCCTCCGAAGCGGCATCCGCCGGCACCGTCACCCGTGCCCGGACCTTGCCGTTGACCTGGATCGGGTACTCCACCGAGTCCTCGACGAGGTACTTCTCGTCGACGACCGGGAAGGGGCCGTGGACCAGGGAGTCGACGTGGCCCATGCGGTGCCACAGCTCCTCGGCGACGTGCGGCGCCAGCGGGGCCAGCAGCAGCACCAGCGGCTCCGCCACCTCGCGCGGAGTGCCCGCAGCCGAGCCGTACACCTTCGTCAGGTGGTTGTTCAGCTCGATCAGCTTCGCGCCCGCGGTGTTGAAGCGCATCTCCGCGTAGTCCTCGCGGACGCCGGCGATGGTGCGGTGCAGCAGCTTGCGATCGGCCTCCGACGGGTCGTCTGCGGTCACGCGCAGCTCACCGGTCTGCTCGTCGATCAGCAGGCGCCACAGGCGCTGCAGGAAGCGGTGCGCGCCGACGACGTCCTTGGTCGCCCAGGGCCGGGACATGTCCAGCGGGCCCATGGACATCTCGTACACGCGGAAGGTGTCGGCGCCGTAGGTGTCCGACATTTCGTCCGGCGTGACGGCGTTCTTCAGGCTCTTGCCCATCTTGCCGTACTCCTGGGTGACTTCCTCGTCACCCAGGAAGAACTTGCCGTCGCGCTCCACGACCTCGTCGGCGGGCACGTGGACGCCGCGCTCGTCCTTGTAGGCGTAGGCCTCGATGTAGCCCTGGTTGAACAGGCGCCGGTACGGCTCCTTCGAAGACACGTGGCCCAGGTCGTACAGCACCTTGTGCCAGAAGCGCGAGTACAGCAGGTGCAGCACCGCGTGCTCGACGCCGCCGACGTACAGGTCCACGCCACCCGGATCGTCCACGCCGTGCTCGGCCGGGCGCGGGCCCATCCAGTAGGCCTCGTTCTCCGGCGCGCAGAACACGTCGGGGCTGTCCGGGTCGACGTAACGCAGCTGGTACCAGCACGAACCCGCCCACTGCGGCATCACGTTGGTGTCGCGGCGGTACTTCTTCGGCCCGTCGCCCAGGTCCAGCGTGACCTCGACCCAGTCGGTCGCGCGCGACAGCGGCGGCGACGGCTCGGAGTCGGCGTCGTCCGGGTCGAAGGTCTTCGGCGAGTAGTCGTCGACCTCCGGCAGCACCACGGGCAGCTGGTCCTCGGGCAGCGCGATCGGCAGCCCGCTCTCGTCGTAGACGATCGGGAACGGCTCGCCCCAGTAGCGCTGGCGGGCGAACAGCCAGTCGCGCAGCTTGTACTGCACGGTGCCCTCGCCGTGGCCGTTCTCCTCCAGCCACGCGATGATCGTCTTCTTCGCGTCGGCCACGCCCATGCCGTCCAGCGAGACGGTGTCGTTGGCCGAGTTGATCGCCGCTCCCTCGCCGGTGAACGCCTCACCGTCGAAGCCCTCGCCCGGGTCGACCGTGCGGACGATCTCCAGCTCGAACTTCGTGGCGAAGTCCCAGTCGCGCTGGTCCTGCGCCGGCACGGCCATGATCGCGCCGGTGCCGTAGCCCATCAGCACGTAGTCGCCGATGAAGACCGGGATTTCCTTGCCATTGACCGGGTTCACGGCATACGCGCCGGTGAAGACGCCGGTCTTCTCCTTGTTCTCCTGACGGTCCAGATCGGACTTGCGCGACGTCGCCAGGCGGTACTCCGCGACGGCCTCGGCCGGGGTCTTCGCGCCGCCGGTCCACACCTGCGGGTGCTCACCGGGCCACTCGGCCGGCGTCAGCTTGTCGACCAGCGGGTGCTCGGGCGCCAGCACCATGTAGGTGGCGCCGAACAGCGTGTCGGGCCGCGTCGTGAAGACCTCGATCTTCTCGTCCCCGGAAGCACCGGCGGCGAACGCGACGCGCGCGCCCTGCGAACGCCCGACCCAGTTGCGCTGCATCGACTTGACCTTCTCGGGCCAGTCCAGCAGGTCCAGGTCGTCGACCAGCCGGTCGGCGTACGCGGTGATCCGCATCATCCACTGGCGCAGGTTCTTGCGGAACACGGGGAAGTTGCCCCGGTCGCTGCGCCCGTCGGCGGTCACCTCTTCGTTGGCGACGACCGTGCCCAGGCCGGGCGCCCAGTTCACGGGCGCCTCGGAGATGTAGACGAGGCGGTGGTCGTCGATGACCTTGCGCCGCTCGACGTCGCTCAGCTCGCTCCACGCACGCCCGTCCGGCGTCGGGCGCTCACCCGCGGCGAACGCCTTCTCCAGCAGCTCGATCGGGCGCGCCTTCTGCGCTTCCTCGTCGTAGTAGGAGTTGAAGATCTGCAGGAAGATCCACTGGGTCCACTTGTAGTAGTCCGGGTCGATCGTCTCGATCGAGCGGCGCTCGTCGTGGCCCAGACCCAGGCGCTTCAGCTGGCTGCGCATCGTGGCGATGTTCGCCTCGGTGGTGGTGCGCGGGTGCGTGCCGGTCTGCACCGCGTACTGCTCCGCCGGCAGGCCGAACGCGTCGTAGCCCAGCGTGTGCAGCACGTTGCGGCCGATCATGCGGTGGTAGCGCGCGTAGACGTCCGTGCCGATGTAGCCCAGCGGGTGCCCGACGTGCAGGCCCGAGCCGGACGGGTACGGGAACATGTCCTGCACGAACAGCTTGTCCGACGGCACCTGCTCACCCTCGACCGCCAGCGCGCCCGTCGGGTTCGGCGCGTGGTACGTGCCGTGGTCGGACCAGTAGTCCTGCCAGCGGCGCTCGATCTGCCCCGCGAGCTCCGCGGTGTAGCGGTGCGGCGGGGTGTTCTCGGCGCCGGGAGCGCCGTCACCCGTGGTCGGGGTGGGCGCCGTGGACTCTGTCATCGCCGTCTTCCTCCGTGATCGGACCACTCCAGAAACAACTCGACCCCTCAAGCCCGAAGGCATGAGGGGTCGCCGCGCGGGCCGGGCCAAGGGTTGGCCGAGTCAGCGCGGCAGGCCAAGGAGCAGCCGAGCCGTGTTCATAGAGTCATTTTAACGTGGTGGTCAAAGCCGTTCCGACGGGACCGCCAAAGCGATGACCTGCGTCACCTGCGTCGCGGAGAAGTTGTTGTCGCTCACGAAGACCAGGCTGCGCTCACCGTTCGGCAGCGCCGGGCCCCAGGTCATGCCCTCGACGTTGTCCACCGCGGAAACGTAGTCCGACAAGTCGGCGATCAACTTCTTCTTCACCGGCTTGATCCCCTTGGCGCCGGCGAGCGACTTCACGTTCAGCACGTTGGTCGCACCGGACGTGTCGATCTCGTACACCCGCACCTTGTTGCCGACACCGGTGACGAACGAGCGCTCCATCATGAGGAACTTCGCCGGATCGAGCTGGTTCACGGCGAGCATCGAGGACACGCCGGTGTCGGCGAACGCGTCGGCGGGCACCGGGGTCGCGAACAGCTTCTCCTGCGGGTACGCGTACTGCGCGAGCACCTGGCCCGTCCGCGCCTGCAGCGTGACCCGCGAAAGCGCGCCGGACGTCGGCGTCGGCGGCGGGCCGTCCTGCAGCAGCGGCGCCTCGACCTCACTGGCCAGCAGCGCGCCGAACCCGGTGTAGGCGAGGCCTTCGAGCACGTAGTTGCGGCGCGGACCGGCGTCGGCGGTCATCTTCTCGTCGGCCGGCAGCGGCAGGTCACGCACGTAGCGGCCGTCCCGGGCGGCCTCGCGAACGGAGGGCTGGATGACCGAGTCGGCCGGCCGGTCACCTTCCTGCGACCAGGTGTACCCGCCGGTCCACGGGTCCACGCGCAGCTCTTCGGGGTCGATGGTCTGCTCGTTCTGTGGCGCCGTCGGGTCGTTCTGTGCGAGCGGCGGGTACGGCGTGCCGTCGGGACGCAGCAGCGGCTTCGTGCCGGTGAACGTCACCGGGCCGAGGTGGTGGGCGTCGAGGGAGAACTTCGCCGTGTAGAAGCGGGCGGGGTTGATCGCGGAGCGGTCGTCGCAGATGAAGGCGTACCCGCCGGTGCGCGGGTCGAAGTCGATCGACGACAGGCCGCCGACGGTGGTGCCCTGGAACTGAAGGGCGTCTGCCACGATCTGCTCGCCGATGAGCCGAACGGGGCGGGCGTGACTCTCCGCAGCACTCGCCGCCGGGACGGCGAGCAGGGAAAGGGGCAGTGCCCCGATCAGGGCAGCGGTGAGCGCGCGGCGTCGCTGGGACGAAGACATGGCGTGTAGCACAACGGACGAGGGTATCCACCACGTTGCCGCGAGGTCACGCTTATCCTCAGGGGGTGTTCGCTATCGCGCTCGTCCCGATCGTGCTGGGTCTCGTCGTCGGCTGGGGTGGCTTCCTCGGCTTCCGCGAACGGCTGACCCGCGAAAGCGGTACTGGTGTCCGCACGGCGGCTTCGCTGCGCAGTGACGCCGCCTTCAAGCTGGCCAACCGGGTGGCGAGCGTGCCGACGCTCGCGGGCGGCGCCGTCGGCGTGATCGCCGGGCTGGCGGGCATCGCCACGGGCACCACGGCCGGGATCATCGCCGCCGCTTTCGTCGGCGTAGTGGGGATGCTCGTGCTGGTCGTCGGCGGCGGGGTGCTCGGCGCCCGCGCCGCGCTGACCGTGCCCGCCCCGGCTCCGGCCGCCCCCGCGGGCTGCGCCGGCTGCGCGTGTGGTTCGGGTGGCTGCGGGGTGTTCCAGAAGGTCGACGCCGAAAGCTAGTTGCGCTGCAGGTCGCCCGGGTGGGTGGCCAGCAACGCGATGGGCACGCCCTGGCGGCGCAGCACCTGACCCCAGAGGTCGCGATTCGGCGAGGCCAGAATGTCGCTCGGCAGCGCGGGCACGATGACCCAGTCGTCGCGCTCGATCTCACCCGCCAGCTGGCCGGAATCCCAGCCCGCGTAGCCGGCGAAGACGCGTACGCCACGCACCTTCGGCACCAGCGCTTCCGGGTCCGTGTCGAGGTCCACGAGCGCCACCGGCCCGCGCACGGCGATCACGCCGGGCACGCTCGCCGCTGTCTCGCCCGTGCGCAGCGCGGCCAGGCACAGAGCCGTTTTCTTCTCCACCGGTCCGCCGACGAACACCGACTGCGGCTCCGCCACGTGCCCGCCCCAGTTGGGCAGCACGTCGTGCACCGGGACGTCGCTCGGGCGGTTCAGGACCACGCCGAGCGTGCCCTCGTCGCGGTGGTCGATGACGAACACCACGGTCCGCTTGAAGTTCGGGTCGAACATCGTGGGTGCGGCGACCAGGAGCGTTCCCGGTTCAACCTCGGCGTCCGCTGGCACGCCTCCAATCCTCCCACTTCCCGCCACGAGATTTTCCTCGGCACGGGAACACCAACCACTCGTGCCCCGTTGAGAACAGTAGGCCGGCGCACTCCGTGTCCCCCGGGCTCACTGAAAAACAGCCTTTGTGGAATACCAGTTCGGCTGGAGCCACACTGCGCCAAGCCGCCGAGAGGCGACCAAGTGCGCCGGCCGCCAACCCTTCTCAGCCGTGCCACGTCCGCGGCCGCAGCGGCAGACCCGACGTACCCTCGTCCGAAGTCCGCACCGCCAAGACCTGGTTCACGCCGATGCGGTTGTTCTCGAACGCGAGCGCCGAGGCCGCCATGTACAGCCGCCAGACGCGGGCGCGGCCGGCTCCGGCGAGCCGCGCGGCCCGGTCCCAGCCGGCTTCCAGGTTGGCGACCCAGCGGCGCAGGGTCAGCGCGTAGTGCTCGCGCAGCGCTTCGACATCGCGCACCTCGAACCCGGCGCGCTCCAGCTGCGTCACGGTCGTACCGATCGGCGCGAGTTCTCCGTCGGGGAAGACGTAGGCGTCGATGAACCCGTCGAGCTGGTACTCGGACTCGTCCGCACGCGGCCGGCGGCCGATCTGGTGGTTGAGCAGCTTGCCGCCCGGACGGAGCAGCGCATACAGGTCGCGGGCGTACTCCAGGTAGCTCTCGGCTCCGACGTGCTCGGCCATGCCGATGGAGGAAATCGCGTCGTAGGGACCGTCGGAGACGTCGCGGTAGTCCTGCACGCGGATCTCCACGCGGTCGGTGAGGCCCGCCTCCGCCACGCGCTTGCGGGCGTACGTGGCCTGCTCCTCAGAAAGCGTCACGCCGACGACGCGCACGCCGTGTTCGCGTGCCGCGTGCAGCGCCATGGAGCCCCAGCCGCAGCCGACGTCGAGCAGCCGCTGCCCCTCACGCAGGCCCAGCTTCGTGCAAACGAGCTCGAGCTTGTCGCGCTGAGCCGTCTCCAAGGTGCTGCTTTCGGACCAGTACGCGCACGAGTACACCATCGACGGGCCGAGAACGAGCTCGTAGAACTCGTTGCCCACGTCGTAGTGGTGGCTGATCGCCCGCTTGTCACTGCGCCGGGTGTGCAGGTGGCGGGGCCGGCGCACCTCCTCGGGCGGCCGCGCAGGAGGCAACGGTGGTCCGGCGAGCTTCAGCAGCTCGCCGATGGCGCCCCGCACCTCCGGGTCCCGCAGGGCGCTGAGAACGCCACCGCTCTCCGCCTCGTCGCGCTCCCAGATCAGCCCCGCGATGGCTCCGAGCGCGGTGTAGAGGTCCCCTTCGAGGCCGAGGTCGCCGGAAACCCAGGCGCGGCCCAGACCCAACTCACCCGGCTTGAACAGCAGGCGGCGCAGGGCGCGGCGGTTGCGCACCACGAGCACGGGCGCGCCCTCCGGACCGGCCTGGGAACCGTCCCACGCCCGGATCTGCAGCGGGAAATCAGCTCCGAGCAGCTTTTCGGCGGCACCCACCAACCGCGACGCGGCGCCGGTCATGGCCACACCCCTCTCTTGGCGACGACAGTCGGATGTCTGTCCTCTACGTAAAACGCTTTCACGCCCCTGCGCAGTCCACCAGAGGCGTCACAGCTCAGTAAAATGCCGCCGGCCCACTGGGCGAAGTGCGCTCATTAGGACCTTCTGAGCCGTTCACCCCGTAGCTACGCTGGCCCCCGTGACGATCAGCGCGACAACGGAGCGGATCGGACCGAAGCTCCTGGTCCGTGATCGCGAGTTCCGCAGGCTGCTCTACACCCGGTTCGCCGCGCAGTGGGGCGACGGGGTGTACCGGGCGGGCCTCGCGGGCGCCGTGCTGTTCAACCCCGAGCGCGCCGCCGATCCGCTGGCCATCGCCGAGGGCTTCGCGGTGCTGCTGTTGCCGTACTCCGTGGTGGGACCGTTCGCGGGCGCGCTGCTCGACCGGTGGGATCGCCGGCGCGTGCTCGTGTTCGCGAACCTGCTGCGGGTGATCGCCATCCTCGCGTCGGCCGCCGCCGTGGGCACGGGCCTCGGCGGACCTGGGCTCTTTGCCCTCGCGCTGCTGGCCGAAGGCTTGTCGCGCTTCATTGGCTCGGGTCTGTCCGCTTCGCTGCCGCACGTGGTCCCGGCGGCGAGCGTCGTGTCCGCCAACGCCTTCGCGACCACGCTCGGCTCTGCGCTGGCCGTGGTCGGTGGCGGGTGCGCCATCTTGCTGCGCGCGGTCTTCGGGGCGGACAACCTCGGCTCGGCCGAGACGACGGCGTTCGCCGCGCTGGGCGCGCTCATCTCGGCGCTGATCGCCCGGCGGTTCACGCGCGGAGTGCTCGGGCCGACGGTCGTCGACGAGCCGCCGAACCCGTTCCTCGCCGTCGCCCGCGGTCTCGCGGATGGCGCCCGCCACGCCTGGCGCGCGCCGAGCGTGACGGCCGGGTTCATCGCGCTGTTCGCCCACCGCGCGGCCTACGGCATCTCGCTGCTGGTCACCGTGCTGCTGATGCGCAACTACTTCACCGACGACGGGGTCTTCCGCGCCGGCCTGCCCGGACTCGGCCAGATGGCGGCGCTCGCCGGCGCCGGCATCCTCGTGGCGGGACTGCTCACCGCGCGGCTGATCCGCGGCTTCGGCCGACTGCGCGCGATCCTCGGCGCGCTGCTGGTGGCCGCCGTCGCCCAGTCGGCGCTCGGGCTGCCGATGGTCCTGCCGTTGGCGGTGCTGGCGTCGTTCCTCATCACCGGTGCGGGCCAGGTGCTCAAGCTGTGTGTCGATTCGTCGATCCAGCTCGACGTCGCCGACGAGGCCCGCGGCCGGGTGTTCGCCCTGTACGACACGCTGTTCAACATCACGCAGGTGGCCGCCGTGGCCATCGGCGCGGTCTTCATCCCGGACAACGGGTACTCGCCGGGGCTGATGATCGCGGCCACGATCTGCTACTTCCTCGGCGGCGCCGGTTACCTCGTGGCGCGCCGCCGCGCGGTACCGGACCAGCCGAACTGATTCGCTGCCGCAAACCGTTGGGCCGAACGGGGCCAGTGGTCGTCGCATTGGCATTAGAGTGACGCGTGACCCAGCCGGGTGAACCCCGGCGAGTGCAACCGACGCGGGGGGCCACCGTGAGTACCGCAGGGGACGACCGCGCCCTGGAAGCCGCTCCTGCAGTGCTGACGTCTCCTGACGGGCTGGTCCGGGCCACCGTCGGCAGCGGCGGCACGCTGGGCCGGCTGGAGTTCGCCCCGGACACCTTCCAGCGCACCACTCCCGCCCAGCTCGCGTTCACCGTCCAGGCCCTGGTGCAGCAGCTCGCCGAGGCCCCGCTCACCGACGCCGCGCCGCACCAGATGCCGTCCCCTCGTCCGACACCGCGCCGCGTGCGCCCGCGTACGGCGCCGCAGAGCCCCGCCGCGCAGGGCGCTGTGAAGCCGCAAGGACCGCTGCCTCCGCGGAGCGCCGTGCCGCAGCACCGGCGCCGCGGCTACTAACGCCGCGCACCCGGATGTGCTGAGACCTGTGGAACCACCACTTTCCGAGTCCGACCAACACGGCCGGCTCGTCGAGATCGGGTGGTTGATCCGCGCCCACCAGCCCGACGAGGGCGCGCCCGCCGGCATCGGCTTCGCCCAGGTCGGCGACCACACCGAAGTCCAGCCGCGCAACACCGAGGCCGGCCCCGAGCTGCTCGAAATGTTCCACGCGCTGCGCGCGGGCATGTACCGCCAGGGCCGCGGAACGTGGCTGCAGGCGCGGTTCGTGCTCGCGCCCGACGGCACGTTCGACTTCGACTTCTTCGTCGATGGCGAACCCCAGTGGACGACCCCGCCCGACGCCGGCGCCTACCGCGACGAGCTCGAGGCGTTCCCCCGCAAGGACGAGCACATCCCCGACTGGTGGCGGCTGCGCACCGGCCTGCCGCTCGGCGTCGAGTTCCGCCGGGCCCGCCCCGCCGAGGTGGGGGAGGAGCGCGAGCCGCTGGCCGACGAGGAGCTGCCGCTCGTACTGCAGTACCTCGAGCGCGAAGCGCTGGTCGGCGACGCGCACCGCACCGACGGCACGTGGCTGTGGCCCGAGACCGTGCCCCACCAGCTGCGTCACCACGGCATCGCGCCCGAACCGGAGCTCGCCGCGCACATCCGTGAGCTGGGGTTCCAGCCGCCGTACGTCGAGCACCTCGTGCGCCGCACGGCGGAAGCCGACCTGCTGGGCCGCCCGCGGCCGCGTCCCGAACCCGAGGACGGGCAGCGCACCGCCGGCGACATCGCCGCCGAGCTGGAGACCAGTCCTGACCCGGACCTGGCCGACGAACAGCTGCTGGTGGTGCTCGTGCAGCGGCTCGGTTCGTTCGGGGTGTGGCCGCAGGCCTACCGGATCGGCGCCGTCGAGGCCGGTAAATGGTGCCTGACCAGGGGCGACGACGGGTGGACCGTCACCTCGGCGGCCGGCCAGGAGCAGACCTTCGAGCGCCTCCCCGACGCGGCCCAGCAGCTGCTCGGCGCGCTCCTGCTGCACCCGGCGCGGCGGACGGGCGGACGCGAAACCCCGCTCGAGACGGCGAAGGAAGTGGACGACTGGCCCATCCAGCCGACCGCGGGTGACCCGCCGCTGACCCTGCTGCGCAACAAGAGACTCACCCGGCTGCCCGAAGGTACGGTCGTCCTGCGCTTCGGGGAGGAACCGGGCAACCTGGTCCACCACAGCGAGGTACGGTTCGCCACGACGTCACTGCCACTCGAACGGGAACGAGTGGCGCACACCTACCGCCTACGACGGTCACTCTACGTGGTCACCGGAGTCACGGTGCCTTGGGCGAACCTGCCGGGCGGAGCACTGGCGTACGTGTTGCCCAAGCCGATCGCGGAGCACGAGTCCGACGGAAGCCTGGAGAGGATCGAGTAGGTGGAAGCGGCGGAAGCGATGGAAAAGGTCGTGAACTGGCTACGCGCTGTGCACGGTCCCCAGATCGCCGGTCCTGGTGGGCTGCGGGTCGACCACGACCGCGTGCTGCGCATCCCCGAAGGCTGGTCGATCCCGTACAACACCACCGCTTTCCTTGACGACGGGCGCCCGGACAAGGAACTGTTCCCCCCGCCGTCGGTGGTCGTCCGCGAGCCCGACGGCGAGCTGCGCCAGGCACCCCCGACCCCAGGAGGGCTGAGCATCCCCGTGGCGTTCCCCGGCCAGGAGAGCTGGCGCGAAGTCGTGGACCCCGAGTACGTCAAGGCCGGGTTCGGCGAGCTCGGCGTGCCGCTGCAGGCCGTGGCCGGCTGGGTCAAGGTCGACGACGAGGGACGCCAGACCGGCGACGAGCGCGAGAACCCCGAGTACAAGGCCGGCCCGATCCGCCGCGGCTACCCGAAGCCGGAGAACACGCTGGAGACGTTGCTCGCGTTCGCCAGCGTCGGCTGGCTCACGCGCGAGCAGCTGCTCATCGGCCTGCTGCGCTGCGACGTCTTCGTGCCGCTCGACCCGAAGACCGGCGCCACGGACCGCTTCTACTTCTCCGAAGAGCGCAACGAGCTGCGCGTGTTCAGCGCGACGCGCCACTTCCCGCCGCGCGAGCACTTCTGGTGGCGCGTGGACCTCGCGACGCTGGCCGAGTTCGAGCACCCGCCGAACCTCGTGATCAACGGCGGCCCGGCGACGTTCGAGGACGTCTCAGGCCAGGACCTCACGGAAATCGCCAAGCGCTTCCCACGCCACGAGCCGCGCATCGACCGGCACGGGCGCGGCCCCGAGGCCGAAGAGGACCTCGAGCGCCTCACCAGTGACACCGCCACCCGGATGGGCCTGCCCGAACCGGTGGCCGTGCCGCTGGCGGCGGCCGAAAACGCGCGCCGTCACGGCTTCGAGCTCACCGCCGAGGAGTGCCAGCGCACCGTGCTGGGCCAGTCGTGGCTCAACCGCCTCGCGATGGCGGAGCCGCCGCGCAGCAAGCCGAACGACTGGCGCACCAATGGTCTCGTGCCAGGGTGGGACAACCTCGGCCGCGTGATCCCGCGCCTGGACGCGTTCGGCAAGTATCCCGACCGCGACCTCGAGAACTTCCGCTACGGCTGGCAGCGCGTCGCGGGCGCGTACGTGGGCTTCGCGCTCGGCGAGGCGCTCGGCATGGCCGTGGACCGGATGCGGCTCGACGAGATCGTCACGCAGTTCGGGTCCGAGGGTGTGGCCGACCTGCCCGCCGCGTTCGACCAGCCGGGCCGCATCGGCTCGCTGACGCAGCGGCTGCTGTTCTACACCGAGGCCGTGATCCGCAGCCCGCACCGCGAGCAGCCGGAGTCGCGTGAGGTCGAGCAGCAGTTCCCGTCGGTGGTGCGCGGTGCGTTGCTGCGCTGGCTGCACACGCAGGGCGCGCCGTACGACGACGCCGACGGCTGGCTCGTGAAGGTGCCCGACCTGCACGTCCGCCGCACCGCGGATGACGCCGAGCTCAACGCCTACCACGCGCTGGTCACCGGATCTCCGCAGGCTGTGCCGCTGACCGGGCCGACGTCGTTGATCGCCGCGCTGCCCGCCACGCTCATCGCCGCCGGCCCCGGCACGGGCTTCAGCGGTGGCGTGCGCCAAGCCGTGCGCGACCTCGTCGGCGTGACGCACCCGCACGAGGACGACCTGTCGGTGGCGACGTACCTGGCCTGGCTGTTCGAGCCGGTGCTCACGAAGGACGCGTTCAGCTACCCCGTGTGGAACCTCTCGCGCGAGATCTTGACCGAGCACAACACCACGTTCGTCAGCGGCCCCGAGTGGGCGCCGGTGAAGGCGATGGTGGCCGAGTCGGTGCCGTTCTTCGGCGAGCACGGGCTGCCAGACCTGCGGATGCCCGAGCTCATCGGCGACGGCGAAGGCACGCTTTCGGTGCTGGGGCGCGCGTTCGCCGCGTTGTCCGGGTTCGAGAACTACCCCGAGCAAGCCCTGCTGCGCGCCGTGAACCACTCCGGGCGCAGCGCGCTGACCGGGGCGATCACCGGTGCCCTGCTCGGCGCCCGCGTGGGCGTGCCCGGGCTGCCGCAGAAGTGGGTCGAGCAGCTCGAGCTGCGGCACCTCATCGAACAGGTCGTCACCGACGCGCTGTGGCACTTCGACCGCCGCTCCGCGCTGAGTTTCCTGGGTGAAGAGTGGGTGCAGCGCTACCCGCGGCACTGACGCCGCGGGGCTTCGAAAAGATGGGGTCATGGAGGCACAGCGGCTGAGGGGTTGCCTGCTCGCGGGCGCCATCGGCGACGCGCTCGGCGCGAAGACGGAGTTCGATTCGATCGAGCGGATCCGCGAGCTCACCGGGCCCGCCGGCATCACCGACTTCATCCCCGCGTACGGCGGCGAAGGGCGCTTCACCGACGACACGCAGATGACGCTTTTCACCCTCGAAGCGCTCATCCGCGCCCACGCTCAGCAACGGCGGACGGGCAGCGCCGACGTGGTGCAGTCCGTGCAGCTGGCCTACCAGCGCTGGCTGCACACGCAGGGCGTGCCGTGGGAGCTGGCGCGCGGCCCGCACTCCCCACTCGCGGCGCCCGACGGCGAGCTCGTGACGCACGCCGCGTTGTTCAGCCGCCGCGCGCCGGGCCTCACGTGTTTCGGCGAGCTGGAGGCGTACGGGCGCTCGGGCGTGCGCGGCAGCGTCTCGCGGCCGGTGAACAACTCGAAGGGCTGCGGCGGTGTGATGCGGGTGGCGCCCGTCGCGCTGTGGTCCGCCGCCCCGGCCGAGGTGTTCCGGCTCGCGGCCGAGTTCGCCGCCCTGACCCACGGTCACCCGAGCGGGTATTTGTCGGCCGGCGCCTTCGCCGTGATCGTGCAGCAGTTGCTCGCCGGTTCGCCGCTGCTCGACGCCGTCGCGACCGCGCGCGCCGAGCTCGTGCGCCACCCGGGTCACGAGGAGCAGGAAGCCGCGATGGCGCAGGCCCTGGCGATGTCCGGGCAGCCGACGCCGGAGCGGCTGGCCGAGCTGGGTGAGGGCAACGTCGGCGAGACGGCGCTGTCGATGTCGGTGTATGTCGCGCTGACCACCGAAGATCCGGACTCCGCGCTGCTCGCGGCCGTGAACCACAGCGGCGACAGCGATTCCACTGGTTCGGTGTGCGGCAACCTCGTCGGCGCGATGTACGGCGAGGCGGCGTTGCGCGTCAGCTGGCTGGAGCGGCTCGAACTCCGGGACGTGATCACCAGGCTGGCGGACGACGCGCTCGCCGAGTTCGGCCCCGACTCACCGAGTGACGAGGGTTGGTTCACGCGTTACCCGGTCGACTAAGTTCTTTCCCGGTCACCGGGGGAAATTGGGGAGGAACCTGACGTGCGCTACCGGGTAGAGGCGGGAGACCGCCCGGACGGCTTGTACGCGACGCTGGACGACCGCACGTTCGCGGCCGAGCGCTCGACCACCGACGGCACACTGCTGCTGTCCGTCTTGCCGGACGAAGAGGCGCCCGACGGGTTCGACCGCGAGCACGAGGGCCGCCCGGCGCGCGTGGTGCTGGCCACCGAGGTGCCCGCGACGTTCACGCTGCGCACGTACTGCGAGTACGACGACGAGCTGTTCGAGGTCGCGCCCGGAGACGGCAAGGAGCTGACGCTGCGCTGGACGCAGCACGACCCGGCGCGCGCCGCGCAGCTCGGCCTCACCGACTTCTCGACGACCGCCGAGGCCAAGCGCGTCACGGGCCTGTGGCAGCTGCGCCGTGACCAGGGCGAGCCGCGCCCGGAACTCGGCGCCGACCACGGTGCCCTGCTGCGCGCGATCGGCCGCACGCTGCGCGCCGTGCCCGGCGGCTGGACGCGCGTCGCCGCGCAGTTCCGGCAGGTCGGGGACTACGCGGAACTGGAGGTCCGCGCCGTCGGCGACGAGAACGGACCGGTGTCCGTGTCGCTGTCCGCGCCGCCGAAGCTGAGCGCGCTGTTCGCACGGCTGCGCGCGGCGATGTACTCGCCCGACACCGGTACGTGGTTCCAGGGCACCTTCACGCTCGACACCGAGGCGCAGTTCGACTTCGACTTCGATTCCGAGCACGAGCCCACGTGGCGCGTCCCCCCGAACGACGGTGGTCGGCCCGCGCCCGAATCGTATGCCGTGGAGCTCGCGCAGTTCCCGCGTCCGCCCAAGGAGCTGCCCGAGTGGCTGGCCGCGAAAGCCGCTCAGCCCCTCGACGTCACCTTCCGCCACGCCCGCGTGGTCGACGCGCACAACGAGAACGAGCGCCCGGTCGTCAACCGGCCCCCGGTGCCGCCGGACCAGCTGCGCGGCGTGCTCGACTACCTGTTCCGCGCGCCGCTCGTGCTGCACCGACCGCAGCCGCAGCACGACATCTTCACCCCGGGCGCGCCGCCCGACGTGCCACACGCCTTCCACACCGACGGCACCTGGGTGTGGCCCGCGGCCGTGCCGCACTACCTGCGCAAGTACGGCGTACCGCCGGAGCCCGAGCTGGTGGACCACATTCGTGGTGCCGGTTTCCGTCCGCCGCTCGTGCGCGAGCTCGTCCGCGCGACAGCCGAGGCCGAGATCCTCGGCACCCCCCGCCCGACGCGCTCGGAATCCGAGCTGCCCGACGACGGCCGCCTCGCCCGCGCCCTCCGCGGCGACGACCTGGGCCTCGACCTGCACGCCGCCGAGACGCTGACCTTGCTGCACCAGCGCTTGACCGAACACGGCGTGCCCACGAGCGCGTACCGGATCGGCGCCAACGAGGTGCCGGTCGCCGACGTATGGACCCTGCGCCGCGCCGAGAACGGCTGGGAGGTCTCCCGCCCGCCGGCCGTCGCGCCCGTCGCCTTCGGCAGCCTGGCCGACGCCGCCCGCTTCCTTCTCGGCACGCTGCTGATGCTGCCGCCGCGCGCCGCCGACGAGTCCGACCAACCCGCCGACTGGCCGATCCTGCCGTTGCGCGGCGAGCCGCCCTTGAGCTTCTTCCGCGGCAAACGCGTCGTCGTCCTCCCCGCCGGTACCACGGTCCTGCGCTTCGGCAACGACGCCGGCAACCTCGTCCACCCCTCCGGCACGCGCTTCGCCGAGACATCGCTGTCTCCCGAACGCGAACGCGAGCGCCACGAGTACCGGGTGCAGCGCACGTTGCGCGTGCTCACCGGCGTCACGGCCCCGTGGGGCCCCCAGCCGGGCGGCGCGACCGCTTACCTGCTGCCGCGGCCGATCGCGCACCACGTGGAGTCGGGGGCGCTATCCCGCGTGTGAACCACGCGCGGTGATGAGCACAGCGGGCGACCACCAATAGTCCGAGAGCGGCTCCACCACAACGTCGGTGAAACCCGCGAGCTCAAGCTGAGCCACCCACGCCAACGCGGGCTGCTCCCAGTTCGTCCGCTCCGCACCCGCGGCGACGCCGAGCAGCACAGGCAGCAGAAAGCCTTGCGCGACAAGAGAAGCCTGATCGCCGTACTCGGCGACGCCGCGTTCGTATCGCGTCACCAGCGACTGCAGAAACTCCGGCGACCCCTCGTCCAACCCGGGACGTCGAACTCCGCCAGCACCAACGTTCCCGTCCGCGGCCGCAGTTCGCGCAGCACCGCGGCCCGCACCGGGGGCGTCATCGACTGCATCGCGAATGTCGACTGCGCAAGGTTCCACGTGGAACCGTTCGCTCCGAGGAAGCTCTCCGCCGTCGCCGCGAAGCGGTTCGCGCCGGGCAGATCGACGTCTGCCAGCAAAGCCGCCGACGGTTCCACCAGGTCGATCCGCACCGGCCGGAACGACGACTGCGTCAGCGCCGGGACCACGGCCAGGCCGTCGCCACAACCGAGGTCCAGCAAGGATTCCGGGCGCAGCGCCGCGTACTTCGTGGCCAGCGCAGCGCTCAGCCGCTCGTACAGCGAGACGTTGCCACCACCGCGGATGAACGCGGTGAACGCCACGGGCTGGTCGTACACCGGCCCGGAGCCGTCGGTCGCGAGGTACGCGGAAAGCTCGGCGCCCAACGGTGAATCAGCCTGTGAAGCGAGCTCAAGAGCCCGCGAAACGTCTCCGGCACGGTAGGCGGCAAGCGCATCGGCAAGGATCACACGCTCGTGTCTAGCAGGCCGATCAGAACGGCACCCACAACGTCACCCGCGTGCCGCTGCCGGGCGTCGACTCCACCAGCGCCGTGCCGCCGACCTCGCCGAGGCGCGCGTTGATCGACTGGCTGATGCCGAACCCCGCGTTCCGCGCGTCAGGACTGAACCCCTGCCCGTGGTCGCGCGTGATCACCGCGATGCCGCCGTCGCGTTCCTCCACGCGCACGACGACCTTGTCCGTGCCGGAGTGCTTCATCGTGTTGCGCAACGACTCGCGCACGGCGTCGCGCAGCGCGATCTGGCGCACTTCCGACAGGGTGTCCTCGTCGAGCTCCGCGATCACCAGCTGCGCGCGCAGGCCGTCGCGCGCCATTTCCGCCGCCAGCGCCGCGAGCTTCTCGCCCAGGGGCCGCGACGCTTCCTTGTCACGCTGCGCCGCCGCCGTCTCGATCGTCTGCCGCAGCTCCATCGCCTGGGCGCGGGCCAGCCGCTGCACCTCCACGAGCCGGTCGGCCGACTCGCCGGTGCCGCCGAGCGAGATGGCCTCCAGTGTCTGCAGCACGGTGTCGTGCAGCATCCGGTGCTGCTGCGCGCGTTCGGCGAGCCGGCCGTTGCGGATGCCGTAGGCCAGCGCGAGCCGCGTGCCTAGGCCGAGCAGGATCAGCGCGCCGATGCCGGTGAACAGCACCCCGAACATCGTCGGGTACAGCGACCAGGCCTGCGCGAAGTTCGCCGAGCCGCTGTTGAGGAAATCGGACAGCAGCCGCACGGGCAGGCTCAGCGCCGCGAGCGCCAGCCCCGACGGGATGCCGATGGCCAGCGTCAGCAGCGCAATGTCACCCAGCAGGTGCTTGTCCGCGACCCCGAGGGCGTCGTGGAACACCGATGTCGGCTCGGTCAGGCCGATGACCAGCTGGAACGCCACCGTGATGATCAGGTCGGCCACCAGCAGCCGCGCCGCGAGGTCGGAACGGAAGGGCGATGAGCGCAGCATCCAGTAGATCCCGAACACGCTCATCGCCATCGAGCACAACGCCACCAGCGCGACGGGCACCACCCCGGTCGAACCGTGCGCCGACACGAACGCGCCGAACGCGCCCGGCACGGCCACGATCCGGTAGGCCAGCGGCACCAGCACCACGTACCGGGCCGCGCGCAGCAGCAGCCCGTCGTTGTACCTGGCGTCGACCGCGCCCGCCATGCGCGAGATCCGCTTGAACGCCCGCAGCGGCGTCGGGTCGGCGATCTCGTCGGTGAGCCCGGTTGTCGCCGTCGCGAGCGCGGGCGTGCCGCGTTTCAACAGGGTGACGAGGAAGCTCGACGTGCGAGGCGGCCGGCCGTCCTGGTCCTCAGTTGCCTGCGCCGTCATCGATCTCCCCGGTTCGGGGCGCGCCCCCTCCGGCAGCGCCCGGGGCAGCGAGTATTCCCGCTCACCGGGCCGCGTTCCAGAGGCCAAAGGGGGATCTTGGCGGATTCGCGATCACGAATTCGACTCGTGTTCGCTCGAAAGGCTCCGCGACGACCCCAAGGTGATCACCCGTGCCCGCAGCGCGAGATCACTCGGTGGGCGCGATGCCCTCCGACTCGGCCCACTTCTTGAGCTCGGCCACGGCCTCGTCGTGGTCCAGCGGACCGCGGTCCAGCCGTAGTTCCTTGAGGAACTTCCACGCCTTGCCGACCTGCGGACCCGGCTTGAGGCCGAGCAGCCGCATGATCTCGTTGCCGTCGAGGTCGGGGCGGACCCGGTTGAGGTCCTCCTGCTCCTTCAACGTCGCGATGCGCCGCTCGAGGTCGTCGTACGTAGCCTGCAGCGCGGCCGCCTTCTTGCGGTTGCGCGTGGTCGAGTCGGCGCGCACGAGCTTGTGCAGCCGCGTCAGCAGGTCGCCCGCGTCGGTGACGTAGCGGCGCACGGCCGAATCCGTCCACTCGCCGTTGGCGTAGCCGTGGAAGCGCAGGTGGAGGAACACGAGCTGCGAGACCTGCTCCACGATCTCCTTCGAGAACTTGAGCGCTCGCAAACGTTTGCGCGCCATCCGCGCGCCCACGACCTCGTGGTGGTGGAAGCTCACGCCGCCGCCGGGCAGGAACTCGCGCGTCTCCGGCTTGCCGACATCGTGCAGCAGCGCGGCCAGCCGCAGCACCAGGTCGGGTCCCGACGCCGGCTCGTGCGTGGTCTCCAGCGCGATCGCCTGCGCCAGCACGGTCAGCGAGTGCTGGTAGACGTCCTTGTGCTGGTGGTGCTCGTCGATGGCCAGGCGCATGCCGGGCAGCTCGGGCAGCACGTGATCGGCCAGGCCCGTGTCGACGAGCAGCTCCAGGCCGGGCCGCGGGTCGGCGGCGAGCATCAGCTTCGACAGCTCCGCCTGCACGCGCTCGGCCGTGATCCGCTCGATCTCGCTCGCCATCGACGTCATCGCCTCGACCACGCGCGGTGCGGCGGTGAAGCCGAGCTGCGCGGAAAAACGGGCAGCGCGCAGCATGCGCAGCGGGTCGTCGGCGAACGACTCCTGCGGCGTCGCCGGGGTGTCGAGCACCTTCAGCCGCAGCGCATCCATGCCGTCGTGGGGGTCGATGAACGTCTTCGTGACCAGGTCGATCGCCATCGCGTTGACCGTGAAGTCGCGACGCAGCAGGTCACCCTCGATGGTGTCACCGAAGGTGACCTCGGGGTTGCGCCCGACGCGGTCGTAGCTGTCGGCGCGGAACGTGGTGATCTCGAGGGTGGTGCCCTTCTTGGTGACCCCGACCGTGCCGAACGCGATGCCGACGTCCCACACGGCGTCACCCCAGTCGCTCACGATCTGGAGCACGCGGTCCGGCCTCGCGTCGGTGGTGAAGTCGAGGTCGCTCGAGAGCCGGCCGAGCAGCGCGTCGCGCACGCTGCCACCGACCAGGTAGAGACTGTGGCCGGCTCGCGCGAACCGCTCCGCCAGCTCATCGGCCAGGGGGGACACTCGCATCAGTTCCGTCACCGCGTTCTGCTGGGCGACCAGGTTGTTCACTTCATCCCACCATTAGCTGACAACGGGAAGTGGCGTCCACTACTACGGACGCCGTCGGACACGGACACGGAGAGCCAGCGTACCTGGGCAACCGTTTGCTCTAGCATCGCAGCATGCCTGGATCTGCCGGCCGCGCCGGAGCGCCGAAGCCGCGCCGCCGGCGCAGGCGGCAGCGAGGCAGGCGCCTGACCACGGTCGACGAGACGTCGGCCGGCGGACTGGTCGTCGACGTCGGGCGGGAACACGCGGTGCTGATCGGCCGCCTCGACCGGCACGGCAGACTGCTCTGGTCGTTGCCGAAGGGCCACATCGAGGACGGTGAGACGGTGGAGCAGACGGCGATGCGCGAGGTGAAGGAAGAGACAGGCATCTCCGCGCAGGTCCTGCGCCCGCTGGGCACCATCGACTACTGGTTCGTGGCCGAACGACGCCGCGTGCACAAGACCGTGCACCACTTCCTGCTCGAGTCGACGGGTGGCGAGCTCTCCGACGAGGACGTCGAGGTCACCGAGGTCGCGTGGGTGCCGCTGGCCGAGCTGGAGACGACGCTGGCCTACGCGGACGAACGCAAGCTGGTCCGCAAGGCCAAAGAACTTTTCGCGCACGACGAGCGCGCCTGAGAGGGAGCACCCGAGTGAAGCGGCCCGCCGCCTTCTTCCTGTCCCTGCTGGTCTTCGCAGCGGCCGCCCTCCTCGGCGCGCCCGCGCAGGCCCAGGACGCCGCCAGCCCCGAGCCCCCGCGCCTGCGGCTCGACCTCGACCAGCTCAACCCGCGCGTGATCACCACGTCGGCGAAGACGCTGACCGTGTCCGGCACCGTGACGAACATCGGCGACCGCCGCATCTCCCGTCCGCAGGTGCGGCTGCAGGTCGGCGAGCGCCTGACCGGCGACCGCGAGCTGAAGGGGGTGCTGGCCGGCGAGCCGATCCAGGACAGCCCGCTCACCGACTTCACCACGCTCACCGAGTCGCTGGAGCCGGGGCAGAGTGCCCACCTCGACGTCAGCGTGCCGCTCGACGGCCTGCGCGGCGGCCAGCTCAGCCGTCCGGGCGTGTACCCGATGCTGGTCAACGTCAACGGCACGCCGGAGTTCGGTGGCCCCGCGCGGCTCGCGGCCGTGAGCCTGCTCATGCCGGTGCTGTCCGCGCCCGGGAAGTCGGCGACGCCGGGCAAGCACGCCGACGTCAGCGTGCTGTGGCCCATCACCGACAGCGCGCCGCACGTGCAGTCGTTCCCGTACGGCGGCCGGCTGACGCTCACCGACGACACCCTCGCGGCAGAGTTGAGCCCGAACGGACGCCTGCACTCCCTCGTCGCGGCGGCCCGCGCGGCCCAGCAGGCCGACCCGACCGTCAGCGAGTCCATGTGCTTCGCGGTCGACCCCGACCTGCTGCGCACCGTCAACGCGATGACCGGCGGCTACGTCGTCGCCGGCGCGCCGGGCAAGGGCTCGCAGATGGCGCAGGACTGGCTGGTGCAGCTGCGCACGCTCGTCAACGGCCACTGCGTGATCGCCCTGCCCTTCGCCGACGCCGACCTCACCACGCTGGGCAAGGTCCGCTCCGCCACCGGCACGCCGGACAGCGGCCTGCTGAGCACGGCGCTCAGCGGCGAGGCGACGATCCGCGATCTCCTGCACACGCAGCCGCGCCAAGGCGTGCTCTGGCCCGACGGCACACCCGACGACCAGGCGCTCACCGCGATGTCGGCGGCCGGCGTGCACACCGTGCTCACCGACGGCTCCAAATTGCAGGCCGACGCGCCCGTCACCGGCCCTGTCTCGCTGCCCGGCGGCCTGCGCGCCCAGCCGATCGACAGCGTCATCGCCGGCGCCATGACGAGTTCCGCGCCCAACGCGCAGACCCCGACCACCGTCGGCGCCGCGACGCAGCCCGCGATCGCGAGCCAGAACGGCCTCGCCGCCATCGCGTTCGAAGCCGGCCTCGGCCGCACCGGCATCGAGCCGGGCACTCAGCTGCTCGTCGCGCCGCCGCGGCGCTGGGACGTGCCGGTGGGCGAGCTCACCGCGTTCCTCCAGAACGTGGGCCGGCTCCTCGGCCCCGGCGGCGTCGCCGGCGGCACGTCGCTGCCCGACCTGCTGGACCAGAACGCTTCGGGCACGGCGTCGTTCGCGGCCGGCACCCACGACCAGCCGCTGTCGGGGGGCGGGGACGTCGCCGACGCGCTGACGGACCTCGACGGCCAGGCCGCCGGCCTGCTCTCGGCCATGCGGATGGACACCACCCGCCGCGTGCCGCCGGAGTCCATCGTCGCGCCGGTGCGCGACGCCCTCGTGCGCGGCGCGTCCACGGCCTACCGCACCCCCTCGGGCAGCGCGGCCGGCGCGAACGCCGATGCCGAGCTCGCCGCGATCCGCGACCAGGTGACGGTCGAACAGCCGAAGCAGACGATCGCGCTCGCGTCCGGTTCGTCACCACTGCCCGTGTTCGTGAGCAACGACCTCCCGGTGGGCATCACCGCGCAGATCGCGCTGAAGAACGAGGTCGGCATCCGCCCCGAGCAGGTGCAGAACTGGTTCTTCCCGGCCAAGGGCGGCAAGAACGAGCTGCTGCAGATCGAGGCCTTGCGCGCCGGGCGCCTCAGCGTGGATGTGTCCTTGACCACCCCGGCGGGCACGCAGCTCGGCAGCACGGCGCGCTTCGAGCTGACCTCGACGGAGTACGGCCCCATCACGATCATCATCACCGTCGTCGCTGGTTGTGCCCTGCTCCTCCTGGCGTCGCGGCGGATCTACCGGCGGGTCAAGGAAGGCCAGACCGCCAGGGCCGAATCGCGCTGAGTCCTCGGGGAACCGGGTGTCGGAGGCAGTTCCCGATTACCCTGGGTCGACCGCTGCCACAATGGCAGGGACCCTGGCACCGAGGATTGGGCGCGCGTTGGACAGAGACCCGGGCTTACCACCCGAGCGTGCGAGTCGTCCTCGGCGCGACGGCGCGCCTCCTCGGCGCGGCGAACGCACCGAACAGCCGCGCCGCGCCGCCCGCGAAGGCCGGCGGCAGCCGCCGCCCCAGGGCCAGGTGCCGCCCGAACGTCGCCAGCCGCCACCGGCCAACGGGCGCACGCGCCACCTGCCGGTCCCCGCCGAAGAGCGCACCGAGCGCCCGCAGCGTCCGGCTCCGGACGAGCGGCCGAAGCGCCGCGTACCTCCGCCCGCGCAGCAGGGACAGCCGCGCCAGGCGTCCCGCGCCCAGGCGACACCGCCGCCGCCCACGCGACGGCAACCCGTGCCCCCGGTGCCACCCCCGCAATCGGGCCGGCAGCCACTGCCGCAACCGTCCGGGCCACCGCCGTCCGGGCCGATGCCGGTCGGGACACCGCCGTCCGGGCCACCACTGCCACAGCCTTCGGGTCCGCCTTCCGGGCCACAGCCGTTGCCGCCTCCGGCCTCGGGTCCCGTTTCCGGGCCACAGCCATTGCCGCCTCCGGCTTCAGGTCCCGTTTCCGGGCCACAGCCGTTGCCGCCGGCCCCCGCGCCGCACCGCGGCCGCGGCCCGCGTCCGGGCGCGCCGATCCGGCCGTGGCAAGAAGAGGCGCTGCGCGACCCCGAAGCCACCCGCTTCATCCCGCGCACCGCCGGCGTCCCCATGGCGGCTTCGCGCTGGCCGGTGGCCGACCCCGACTCGATGCGCCCGTACGACGCGCTGGCCACCCAGGTCATGCCGCGGATCGGCGACGCGCCGCTGGTCCAGCCCACCGAACCGGGCTCCACCGGTGAACAGCCGGTCGTGCCGGCGAAGACGCCGTCGATCGCCAAGGCCAGCGGCCGGATGGCGATCGCGTCGCTGATCTCCCGCATCACCGGCTTCCTGTGGAAGCTGCTGCTGGCGGCGGCGATCGGCACGGGCATCGCCAACGACTCGTTCAACGTCGCCAACACGATGCCGAACATCATCTTCGAGCTGCTCATCGGCGGTGTGCTCACGAGTGTCGTGGTGCCGCTGCTGGTGCGCTCGCAAGACGATCCGGACCACGGTGCGGCGTACGCCCAGCGGCTGCTGACTGTGGGGCTGACCCTGCTCCTGGGGGGCACGCTCATCGCGGTGATCGCCGCGCCGGCCTTCACATCGCTGTACGTCGATTCTTCAGGTCAGGCCAGCTCCGGCCTGACCACGGCCTTCGCCTACCTGCTGCTGCCCGAAATCTTCTTCTACGGTGTGTTCGCGCTGCTCTCGGCCATGCTCAACGCGAAGCAGATCTTCGGCCCGACCGCTTGGGCGCCGGTGATCAACAACGTGGTGGTCATCTTCACGATCCTGGTCGTGTGGGTGATGCCCGGCTCGATCGACACGGACCACCCGTCGATCACCGACCCCAAGGTGCTCACCCTGGGTCTCGGCGTGACCGGCGGCATCGTCGCGCAGGCGATCATCCTTGTCCCGCCCCTGCTGCGCACGGGTTTCCGGCCCAAGTGGCGCTGGGGCATCGACAAGCGGATGAAGGAGTTCGGCGGGCTGGCGCTGTGGGTCATCGGGTACGTCGGCGTGAGCCAGATCGGCTACACGATCACCACCCGCGTGCTCACCAATGGCGCGCCCGGCGGTGTCACGGCCTACACGAACGCGTGGTTGCTGTTCCAGCTGCCCTACGGCGTCATCGGCGTCTCACTGCTCACCGCGATCATGCCGCGGATGAGCCGCGCCGCCGCCGACGGCGACCACAAGAAGCTGATCGGCGACCTGTCCTACGCGTCGCGGATCTCCACCGTCACGCTGCTGCCGATCTCGGCGGTGATGACGATCGTCGGCTCGTCCATCGGTGTCGCCCTGTTCACGTTCGGCAAGGGCTCGCTGGAAGGCGCCACCCGGCTCGGTGAGGCGCTAGCGGTCTCGTCGTTCGCCCTGCTGCCGTACGCGCTGGTCATGCTCCAGATGCGCGTGTTCTACGCGATGAAGGACGCGCGCACGCCGACCTTGATCATGATCGTGATGACGCTGGTCAAGGTGCCGCTGCTGTACCTGTGCCCTGTCCTCCTGTCGCCCGATAACGTGGTGCTGGGCGTGATGATGGTCAACGCGCTCACGTACGTGGTCGGCGCGGTGCTCGGCCAGGTCTGGCTGTGGGTCACGCTCGGCAACCTGCGCAGCAAGCGCATCATCGGGGTGATCCTCTTCACCGTGGTCGCGTGCGTGCTCGGCGTCGCCGCGGCGTACGTGGCCGGGCTGGTCGTGCCGTCGTCTCTCGGCCCGACTGTGCAGGCTTGGATCAAGCTCTTCCTGCAGGGAATCGTGGGCATCGGCGTCTCGTTCGGCGTGCTCATGGCCCTGAAGGTGGAGGAGCTGAAGCCGGCCACATCCAGAATCACCCGATTGATCAAGCGCGGGTAACGATTGATTCACGACTGACGACGCTTCCTCCAGACCTGATCCGGGTACCCTCGGTGCGGGAGCGCGACGCGGGAGAGAAGCGGTGGACACGAGACGGAGCGAACAGGCAGGGGAGGCCAACCGTGCGGGCATTCGTGCCCAGGGCGGTTCGCTGGCCCCGGGCCGGGTCGTCGGCGACGGCCGGTACCGCCTGCTCGCGCAGTTCGGGGTGGACGAACGAGCCGCCGCGCACCTGTGGCGGGCGCGCGATGGGCAGCTCAAACGCGATGTCGCGCTGACGCTGCTGGTCGGTGATCCGGCGGATCCGGAGGCCGCGAGGCTGGCCCGGCGGACGCTGGAGCGCGCGGCGCACGCGTCGAAGTTCGGCCACGGCGGGGTCGCGCGGGTGCTCGACGTGCTCAGTCTCGGCAGTGGCGTGACCTCGAACGAGGGACTTCTCGGCGTCGTCGTCGCGGAGTGGACCAAGGGCAGCGACCTGGTGGACCTGGTCGCGCAGCGGCCGGTGGCGCCCGCCGCGGCCGCGCGCATGGTGCAGGCGCTCGCCGAAGCGGTGGAGCACGCGCACCAGAACGGCCTGGTCCTCGGTCTGGACCACCCCCAGCGGCTGCGCCTGACGCCCAACGGCGTGTTGAAGCTCGCGTTCCCCGGCCCGCTGCCGGACGCGACGCTGCGCGACGACGTGAAGGCCCTCGGTGCCGTCCTTTACCTGCTGCTCACGGGACGCTGGGCGCTGCCGGGGGGGCCGCCCGCGATCCCCGCGGCGCCGCTGACCCCGCAGGGCCACGTCGTGCCGCCGCGGACACTGGTCCCGGCCGTGTCGCCAGAGCTGTCCTCGCTGGCCGTGCGCACGATCGAGGACGGCGGCAACGGCGGTATCCGCACGAGCTCGGCCATCCTGCGCGTGCTCGACCAAGCCGCCGAGGCCGAGGAGCGCACGCAGCTGATCAAGGCCGTCGGCGAGGACGCCACGACCGAGGCCGACGGCACGATCTGGACCACGAAGAAGCCGGTGAAGGACGTCGCGCGGCGGCGGAAGCTGGCGTTCGGCGTGACCGTGCTGGTCGTTGCCACCGTGCTGATCCTGGCGTGGGGCGGGTTGATGCTGATCAACCTGTTCCAGGGCGATTCCAAGGCGAGCGGCCCGACGATCAACGTCGCGGCCACTCCCACGCCGACCGCTCCGCCGGCCGCAAACTCGGCGGCGCCCCCGCCGTCGTCGCCGGCCGCGCCGAAGCTCGGCCAGGCCGTGGAGCCGAAGACAGCCACGATCTACAACCCCAAGGGCTCGGGCGACAACTCCAGCCGGGTGAAGAACACGATCGACGGCGACCCGGGCACGGTCTGGCGCACCGACCAGTACCAGCAGCAGCTGCCCGTGCTGAAACCCGGCGTCGGGTTCGTGGTGCAGTTCGGCGACCCGGTGAAGCTCGCGCAGGTGAAGATCGCAGCCGACAGCCCCGGCACGAAGATCGAGATCCGCTCGGCCGACAGCAAGAACCCGAAGCTGGCCGACACCAAGGTGGTCGGCACCGGTGACCTCAACGGCACCGACACGACGATCAACCTCGAGACGCCGACGGAGAGCCAGTACTTCGTCGTGTGGATCACCCAGCTGGGCGACGACAGCGAGGGCGGCTTCATCAGCGAGATCGGAGACGTGAGCTTCCTGCCTGCGGGGTGACCGACATCTCCCACTCAGTAGGCTCTGCCGGGTGACGGCTGCAGCTCCCACGGACGCGGATCTCATAGCGGCGCACGCCGCCGGGGACCCGCATGCGTTCAGCGAACTCGTCCGGCGGCACCGGGACCGTCTGTGGGCCGTGGCCCTGCGGACGCTGCGTGATCCGGAGGAAGCCGCCGACGCGTTGCAGGAGGCGTTCATCTCGGCCTTCCGCGCGGCGGGCAACTTCCGAGCCGAGTCGCAGGTGACCACGTGGCTGCACCGCATCGTCGTCAACGCGTGCCTCGACCGCATCCGCCGCAAGCAGGCGCGCCCCACCGTTCCCCTGCCCGAGGCGGGCTTCAACGAGCCGGCCTCGCCGCGCGACTCGATGTCCGAGAAGGAGACGAGCCTGCTCGTGCGCGAAGCGCTGGAGCAGCTGCCCGAGGAGCAGCGCGCGCCGATCCTGCTCGTCGACGTCGAGGGGTACTCCGTAGCCGAGACGGCGAAGCTGCTCGGCATCGCGGAGGGCACGGTCAAGAGCCGCTGCGCGCGAGGAAGAGGCAAACTCGCGAAGGTTCTGGGGCACCTGCGGAACCCGGATGCGAATGCGAACGTCCCAACTCACGAAAGCAAACGCAGGAGCGCCACTTCGGACGGGTCCCGGAGTGCCGGGCGAGCCGACCGCTCGCCGGGGAACGGGGAGGCACGATGACGGACGAGAGTTGGGGGGCCGGCGGGACCGTCGGTCCGCCTTGGTCTGTCGACGTGCTGGCCGACCTCCACGCCGGGGTGCTGGACGAACACGAGGCGGCGCGGCTGTGGCCGCGGGTCCAGGCGGATCCCGAAGCGCGCGCGATCATCGAAGCCCTCGAGGCGACCACGGCGGACCTGGCCGCGCTGGCGGACGAGCCGGCGCCGCCGATGCCGGCGGAGTACGCCGCGCGGATCGACCAGGCGTTGGCCGCGGAGGCCGCGTCCCGGCAGGCCGCCTCTTTTCCGGCAGCGGGGTCGGGTGCGGTGCCGGCACCGGCTGAGCCCGGCGTGGCGTCCGTGGTGGACCTCGCGGCAGCACGGCGGCGGCGGAACAAGCGGCTCGGCTGGGGCGCGGGGATTCTGACGGCGGCCGCGGCGGCGATCGTCGCGATCGCCGTGGCCGTGCCCGGCACGTCGACGGAGAGCGGCACCGCGGGGGTGGCGGCTCCCGCACCGGCGGGACCGTCCGTGGGCAGCGACGGCAACGGGGCGGAAGCGCTGCTGGGCGAAGCCATGGGCGTCCGCGACTTCGGCCCGCTTCAGGACGAGCAGCGCCTCGACGCGTGCGTCAGCGCGGCCGGTCTGGACCCGGACGTGCGGCCGGAGGGCGTCCGGCCGGTGACCGTCGACGGCAAACCCGGCGTGCTCGTCATCTACACGACGGGTCAGCTCGCGCAGTTCCGTCTCGTGGCCTTCGGGGCCGACTGCGGACCGGGCCACGCCGACAAGCTGTTCGACAAGGTCGTCGGCAAGAAATAACCGCTGGTCGGGACGGGTGAGTAGCGGCCGTCACCGTCGGGAACACCGCCACCTACGATCGTGTTGAGACCAGTGCACAGGTCACTACGAGCGGAGGTTCACGGGTGGCTGCCGAGGAAATCAGGAACTTGATCATCGTCGGGTCGGGTCCCGCCGGTTACACGGCCGCGGTCTACGCGGCGCGCGCGCAGCTCGAGCCGTTGGTGTTCGAGGGC